>JBNKKC010000112.1:0-18906 GCA_050291625.1 Desulfobacteraceae bacterium | reverse complement strand
ATTATCTTAAAGCCTATATACCAACCCGATTAAAAAAAAGGGCCGCGGCAAGACGGTGCCACGACCCTTGAAATAAAAAAGGACCGTGGACTGTTTCGTGCGTCCATGGTCCTTATCGCTGTCTGTATGAACTCAGATGGCTAGGCCCGCCGGACGCACCTGTGCCACCACCAGTTGACTTTTTCTCCTATCAGATGTTTCACCATTTCAACGACCTCATCTCTGATTGGCGTGTAACATAAAGGCGTTTCGCCGATGGTGTCAAGCATATTTTTGCATCAAAAAAGCAACTTCACTCCAATGTTGGAAAAACCCGGAGTTCTCAGGGCCGCTAGTGTCCAGAGGGATAAATCCCGCTAAAGCGCAGCGGGAATCCGGACTCCTCCGGCTTTTATAATATTGGGGTTGACAACGCGACTATAACTTTCATACGCTTAGGCCAACGTAACCGAAAAGCACTCTGAATGATGAATCATCGTAAATCCATAGCCAATACCCCCGCAACCAGCCTCTGGTGGCGCTATTTTTGCGGACCGATGCCCGGCGGCTGAAGGCAGGGGCGCTGACCTTAAGCACCATATCAACCGCAGGCATCGTCAGGAGCCTGCGGTTTTTTATTTGCCAAAACAACCCATAGTCGTTAGAAACCCATCCAAGGAGAGAATTTGCCATGCTGATCGTCATGGATCAAAAAGCTACAGCCGAACAAATCGACAAGGTGGTGGAAATCATCGAGTCCAAGGGGTTAACCGCCAGACCCATTCCCGGCGGAGATCGGGTCTCCATCGGTATTCTGAACAATAAAGGTCCGGTGGATCCGTCTCTGTTCATGGGCTTGCCGGGAGTCAAGGAGACCATTCCCGTCACAAGGCCTTATAAGCTGGTGAGCCGCGAAACGAAAGCGGAAGACACCTGCATCCAGGTGGGCGGTGTGACCATCGGCAACGGTCATTTGACCTTGATGGCGGGTCCCTGCGCTGTCGAAAGCGAATCCCAGGCCATGGCCATCGCAGAAAAGGTTAAAGAGGCCGGGGGCCATATCTTTCGCGGCGGAGCCTTTAAACCGCGCACCTCACCCTATACGTTTCAGGGCTTGGGAGAAGAGGGCCTCAAGATACTGGCGAAGGTCCGCGAGACATTCGACCTGCCGGTGGTGACCGAGGTGATGGATACCGATACTTTCAGCCTCGTGGAAGCGTATGCCGACATACTCCAGATCGGCACCCGCAACATGCAGAACTACAGCCTGCTCAAACGCGCCGGCCAGTCCAAGCGGCCCGTACTGCTCAAACGCGGCATGTCAGCCACGCTGGATGAATGGTTTATGGCCGCCGAGTACATCATGTCTGAAGGAAATCCCCAGGTAATGCTGTGCGAACGAGGCGTCCGCACTTTTGTCAGGCACAGCCGCAACACGCTGGATTTATCGGCGGTCCCGGTCATCCTGAAAGAAAGCCATCTGCCGATTATCATCGATCCCAGCCATGCCGCCGGTTACCGCGATCAGGTGATTCCACTGAGCCGCGCATCCGTGGCCGTCGG
This sequence comes from Desulfobacteraceae bacterium, assembly GCA_050291625.1. Taxonomy (GTDB): domain Bacteria; phylum Desulfobacterota; class Desulfobacteria; order Desulfobacterales; family Desulfosarcinaceae; genus JARRKU01. The sequence continues at coordinate 17,364 of JBNKKC010000112.1, read as the reverse complement.
CGCCCACGGGTTGATCGTGGAGGTTCATCACAAACCCGAAACAGCCCTGAGCGACGGCGCACAATCCCTATATCCGGAACAATTCGAAAGGCTGTGCGGCTATGCGAAGGCGGTCCATCAATTGATCGGCCAATCCGCGCAGCCGTCTCAAAAATGATGTTGAACGAAACACCCAAAAAAACCAGGTGACCGATGCAGTCAATCATCGTTGAAGGCCAAACCGGCCGATCGCATATCATGGTCGGCGAATCCCTGGCCAACCTAGCCAACCACCTCCCCCCGGGCCGGGCCATCATCATAACCGACGAGAATATGATCCTCCTTTACAAGGATCAGTTCCCCGCATGCGACATGATCACCATCGGCCAGGGCGAAACGATTAAAACACTGGCCACGGTGGAGCAAATCTATGCGCAGTTGATTGCGCTCGAGGCGGACCGCACGACCTTCATCGTCGGGATCGGCGGCGGCATCGTCGGCGATATTGCCGGTTTTGCGGCCTCCACCTATATGCGGGGACTGGACTTCGGCTTTGTTGCCAGCACGCTTCTGGCGCAGGTGGACGCCACCGTCGGCGGGAAAAACGGCGTCAACTTCAGGGGCTACAAGAACATGGTGGGCGTTTTCAATCAGCCCCAGTTTGTCATCGCAGACATTGGTCTGCTCGACAGTTTGCCGCCCAAAGAAATTGCCTGCGGCCTGGCGGAAATCGTCAAGCACGGATGTATCGCCGACCTGCAATACTTCGGCTATATCGAAACGCACTGCGATGCGATTGCCCAACTCGATCCGACCGTCATGAAAAAACTGGTGCATGGATCGGTCGTCATTAAATCAAATGTGGTCAATCAGGATGAAAGGGAGTCCGGGCAGCGGCGGAAGCTCAATTTCGGCCATACCATTGGCCATGCGCTTGAAAAGACACTGGGCATCTCCCACGGCACCGCCGTCAGCATCGGTATGGTCATGGCGGCCGACCTGTCCAAAACAAAGGGACTGCTCTCTTCAGAGGACGCCGCCCGTCTGAACGCCCTTCTCACACGTCTGGAACTGCCCACACGGATAGACTTCGATCCGGCAGCGGTCATCGAAGCCATTGGCAAGGACAAAAAGCGTGAGAGCGATCTGATCAAGTTCGTTCTGCTGGAAGGATTGGGCAACGCCGTTATTGCGGACGTTTCGCTGGATGAGGTGGCCCAATGGGTCCGGCAGTACACCTGACGGCTTTAAGATAATGTTTTTGGACTGCGTTATCGGTCGTCGCGGTATTCCAAATACAGCTTCCTCCCTCTAGCCTTGCCAAAAACATTATCTTAAAGCCGTCGAATTTGGCGAAGCTTTTGGACTGCGTTATCGGTCGTCGCGGTATCGTAGATACAGCTTCCTCCCTCCAGCCTTGCCAAAAACTTTATCTTAAAGCCGTCTTATACGGTTTAGAGACGCTACCCGAGGCTGCCGGCGGCTTGGTGCAGCTGATAGGTATTGTAACCTCCGCTGATATTTTTCACCTGAAATCCGAACTGGGTCAGTGCCCTGGCGGCATAGTAAGATCGCTGTCCCACAAAGCAGTAGGTCCAGATCTCCCTGTCACGGGGCAGTTCATCGACACGGCCGCGGATCTGGTCCAAGGGCAGATTGACGGCGCCTTCGATGTGGCCGCGCTTATATTCATCAGGGTCGCGCACATCCAGAATCAGCGCGCTGCTGCCGGAGACCGCTTCCCAGTGGGCCAATGCCACATCCCGGCGAACCACGTTGGCGGCAATCATGCCTGCGATGTTGACCGGATCCTTGGCCGAACCGAACTGAGGTGCATAGCACAACTCGGTCTCTTCCAGATCGAATACGGTAGCGTCTTTTTGAATCGCCATCGAAATCACGTCGATCCGCTTTTCCACTCCGGCCTCTCCCACGGCCTGGGCCGCGACGATGCGGCCGCTCGTTTTCTCAAATATCAGTTTCAGGCTGATCGGCTTGGCCCCGGGGTAGTAATTCGCGTGATGGCCGGGATGCAGGTAGATTTTTTCCATCTGCGGCCAGATCCCCAGTCGTTTGAGCAGCTTTTCACTCGGTCCGACGAAGGCAGCCACCTGATCCAAAACACCCACCACCGAGGTCCCCTGAACGCCTCTGAAGCGTGCTGAGCGCCCCATCATCACATCGGCGGCGATTCGGCCCTGCCGGTTGGCCGGACCGGCCAAGGGGATCACACTCCTTTCAGCAGTGACGACGTCCACAATTTCAACCGCATCTCCCACGGCCCAGACATGCGGATCGCTGGTCCGCATACCGGCGTCAACCCGAATACCGCCGCTTTTACCGATCTCGAGTCCGGCCTGCTCGGCCAGCGATGTCTCGGGCCGCACGCCGATACACAAGATCACCAAATCCGCCTGAAGATGGTCACCGGAGGCCAGACCGACGTCCAGGCGATGGCCATGGGAATTTGTAAAACCGGCGACGCTCTCATTAAGGCGCAGATCGACATGATGCTTACGCAGCGAGTGATGGACGGCCGTCACCATTTCAGGATCGAGCAGCGGCATGACCTGGGCCTGCTGTTCCACAACCGTTACCTTCAACCCGCGCTTGTGCAGGTTCTCGGTCATCTCCATGCCGATGTAGCCGCCGCCCACCACGACGGCATGGCGAACCTGGTATTTGTCGATCCAATCCCGGATCTGCCGGCTGTCCGGAATCGTGCGCACGGAAAAAATCCCCGGCAGATCGATGCCGGGCAAATCAGGCCGAATGGGGCGGGCACCCGGGGCGAGCAACAGCTTGTCATAGGTCTCGGTATACGTTCCGCCCTGATCAATCGCTTTGATCTCAACCGTTCGGGCGTTTCGGTCAATGCGCAGGACTTCCGAATGCAGCCGCACATCGATCCGGAATCGATTGTGAAACAGCTCGGGTGTCGCGATCAACAAATTCTCTTCTTTTTTGATGACATCTCCGACATAGTAAGGCAGGCCGCAGTTGGCAAAAGAGACATACGGCCCGCGGTCAAACATGATGATCTCCGGTGACTCGGATAGACGACGGGCGCGCGCCGCGCACGAGGCGCCACCGGCCACGCCGCCCACAATCAGGATACGCTCTTTTTTTGCCATCAGCAGTCCTTCAATCGATTGGGTTAATATAAATAAAAGCGGCTACGGCGAAAGAGTCCTCGAAACGTTGTAAGAGGCAGTCGCCGGCGTTACCACTTTCGTAATGGTGGGAACCAAATGGGTTTTCGCAAACCGACTGTTGCCCATGACGATCGCCAGCACAAGTCCTGCGAGCAGTCCGGCAAGACCGGCCAGTACAGCCGCAGTGGATTCGTTTGCAAACCACTCGCCGGGAAAGCTCGCACCTATGACAGCGCCGATGATCAACCCCATCAGCGGAAAGCCGTATAAAATCGCGGCACCTTGCCATACCGCCCGGTTGTCCATAAAAATTTCAACAACATCACCCGGCCGGGCATGGATCGGGTTGTTGACTTTGGCTTTGATTTTCGAATCCGACAAACATGTGGCACAGCCGTGAGTGGTCTGGCAACCACCGCAGGCGCTGTGCCGTTCGGTCAAGACCTCGGTCAGACCTTTGGACGCTATTTTGGTTACCATGGCGAGCTGTTTAGGCATTGGCGCACCCGATTGTAAAAAGTTGGCTCCGGGTCCATCGATCCCGTCCCCGGCGTCCCGAAATTCACCCTACACCATAAGGTCGAGCGAACCAAAGGCAACTGACAGATCGAAAATTGGTGCTACGGTTTAAATCGGCAACTCTCTTTGCTGGGGCAATCTGTGTCATTGATCGGGAAAAATGTGTAAATTTGTCGCAGTTCAAATTTCAAAATCTTAAAATTTATTTAATTTCAATATGTTAAACGAAATGTATCGCCTGAGACATATGTGGGTTCAAAATCTTGAACCATGATCCATAATTATCAACTTACTGTTATTATGGTATTTTTATAAAACTCAGGGTGGAAAAGGTTTATGATTATGAACTTGAATGTGGTAAAAATGTCGCTAGCCTTCGGTATAAGCATGGGATTACTCGAAACCCAATATATCCATAACATGTTGTAATATATTAACAAATAACTTTATGATCGATCCCCCTGAAATATGGCACCGAAATTGCTTATTCTATAACTGCCAAACCCAATAATTTTTTCATCTGTTCTCCTCCTTAACGGCTATTCGATCCATCGATTAGCCGTTATTCTTTTTGTCGCCCTGCGGATCAGTATATCCATCCACTGTTTTGAGTCAATAAAATAGGCTTCGGGGTAAAACGTCTATCGGCGGTGGGCGGGTCCTAATTCGACAAATGATCGATGAGGCGTCCACTGGTCTGACGCAGGTACTGGCTCATGAGCTTGGCAATTTTCTGGATCAGAATCACCGCCACGCGAGGCCATTCGTCCATGAGCCTGTTAAAATTTTCGGTGGTCATGACCAGCAAGGTGGCCTCCGAAACCGAAATTGCCGAGGCCGAGCGCGGCTCGCCGTCGATAATGCTCATTTCACCGATGGTCTTCCCGGGTCCCAGCGTGGCAATGCGCTTCGGAGTACGCTTTGAATCGAATTTGACCACATGCACCTGCCCCTTGACGATCAAAACCATGTAATGACTCTTGTCCCCTTCGTAAAACAGTACTGTCTGAGGGGCAACCCTGTGGACGTCCATGCATGCCGCCAGACGCTTGACCTGTCCGAAGCTGAATTCATTGGCCCATTGCGTCGCGTCAATGAGCTTGCTCTTTTCCAGCATGGTCAGATCCACTTTGGTGTCATTGCCCAATTGCATGTTGACCGGATGGCTTTGATCGCTTTGCAGCATCCTTCGATCTCCTGTTCGGTTCACGGCTTGAACTGCACACCGATTGGTGTATAGACTATCGGCACATTGGACAATCATCATTAGAGGTGATAACGATAGATTGAAAGGCGGGTAAAATGATCGAGACATGTGGTTTCGGCAAAATGAAAATCGACGGCCGAGTCTATTCCTCGGACCTCATGATCCTGCCCGGCGGCGAAATCGCTGACAGATGGCGAAGAATCAGCGGCCACCGTCTGGTCCTGGAAGATATTCAAAGCCTTCTGGAAGCGCGGCCCGGAATCATCGTTGCCGGCACGGGCATCTACGGCCGGATGCGGATCGAACCGGCATTGGAAGCCTGGCTGACCGACGGCGGTATCGAACTGATTGCGCAGCCCACCAAATCGGCCGCCAAAACATACAATGATCTCCTCGGCGGTGCCAAATCCGTGGCAGGATGCTTCCACCTGACCTGCTGACGGAGGACCCCCTGATGGACACTGACAAACAATTCAAGACGGAGGTGCAGCATGGCATTGATGCCCATTCAAACCAAGACGGCTCCGGCAGCCATCGGGCCCTATGCCCAGGGAATCGAAGCGGGAAATCTGGTGTTCGTCAGCGGCCAACTGGGACTCGATCCCACAACCGGCGACTTGGCGGGAGATGATCTGAGCGCACAGGCCCGCCAGGCCCTGACCAACCTGAAAGCGGTGCTGCTCGCAGGCGGCTGCGGCCTCTACCAGGTTGCGGCGGTGGATGTCTATCTGATCGACATGGAAGACTTTGCCGCCTTCAATGCCATTTATGAGGAGTTTTTCAGCGATCATAGACCGGCGCGCGCCGTGGTGGCTGTCAAAGCGCTGCCGAAAAACGCCCGCATTGAAATCAAATGCATCGCATGCCGAACCTGAACGGCCGGCATCATGCAGACAACATAGATCAGGTCGTCAAAAAAGTCAGGCGTTTGCCACGAAGGCTCCAAAGAAAATAAAAATCGACCCCTTGCACCATGCAGACAACGCTGCCGGGCAAAGGGTCGATGAAGAGCCTAGAATTTGACGCGTGTGCCTACCATGATCTGACCGATATCCTCGATGTTGTCCTCGTTGTCGCGCTCCAACTCGTAGGTGCGGACCGTGGCGTAAAAATCCACACCGCTCCAGGGAGTGATCACATAGGCCGCCCCCACATTCCTGGATTCGTCGCCTTCGTCCGCCAGGTCGTTGGTCTGGCCGAACTCCACGGCCACGGCATGGATGCTCCACTTATAGCCGACTTTGGTGTACAGGTTGATCGAATCGTCGCCGTCGCGGGGGTCCTCGTTCCATTCCCGCGTGCCGCCGGCAAAGGTGACATTCAGACCAAACGGCGCCAGCCAGGAGACCGAACCGCCGATTTGCTGAAACGACGGATCGTTTCGGTCTCCGGCGTCGACAATACCCACTGCCGCGGCAATTTTACCGAGGCCTTGGAATTCACCGGCCCAGCGCCCCGCCAGTTCCAACGCATCCCCGTTGGTGATGCTGGCGGAGAGCGTCGCCCCGAAAAATTCCGGAGAATCGTAGCGCAGACGGTCATTGCGGCCCAACCCGTCGAAATTGCTACGGGTGTCGCTGATCCTCGCGACCACGGAATCGTCATTGCGCCTGAAATTAATGCCGCCTCCGGTGTCGTTGACGCCGGAGTACATGATCACGCTGGTCCCGGACAGATCCACCTCCGACGTGCCGTTGGCCGCCCCGTCACCCTGACCGATCCACAGCTTGCCGTATCGACTGCCGAACCAGGCCTCCAGCTTGCGTTCGGTAAAGGAGGACGTCCCGTCGCTGTCCTGGCCGATATCCACGCTGGATGAGGAGTTGGATTCAAACTGCGACTCCCACACCACACCGACTTCGATCCAATCGCTGACCTTTTCAGATCCCACCAGGCGGAACCGGGTGGAGGAGTTGTCATTGTCCACGTGGAACAACTCATCGTTGTTGCCGTTGTCCGCCCACATCAGTGCGCGGTTGATTTGGCCGGACAGCTTGACCTCCAGTGCCTGAGCCGGACTCAGCCCCACCAGCAAGACGCCTGCAGCGATCGCAATAAACAAACTGCTCTTGATAAGTACCTTCATCATCTTGGCCCTCCTAATGATTCTCAATTGAAGCATCACCTGGAATGCTGCCGGCAGATGCTATCCTGCTTCACCGGCTCAGGAGATGACGCGAGTGACATGACATGTCATGATGGGATTCGAAACGATTCAAACAATAGCGATGGCTCAATAGCGCCGGGGTCCAATGGTCGAAGCATCAGGGCAGATCGGGTCGGGCAGAATTCGAATTCGGTCAATGCGTTGGAATGGACGGTCCGTCAGTGAAGCATCCGGCTCAAGGCGGCGCGGCATAGACCGGCGCTTTAAGTGGAGCACCCTCTCGAATCGATTGATCCAAAATATGTAAATCAATTGCTCCTTAAGTGCAATCACTATTACGGTTGATTCGTTGTTGCCAAACAATCCAATAAAAATATTGGGAAACCTGGATATATATCGCTGCCTCGACATCAACCGCAGCGACAAGTAACCGAGCGGTTGCTCGCCCGGTCGAGTTCATATTGTAACCACGACCTTCGGCTGTTCAAGACCGCCGGCCGTCGAAAATCTCATGCGTCTGACGGTTCACGGGCCGCCGCGACGATGGTTTCAAGGGCACCGGGATAGACCCAGCCGTCGATGGTGCAGCCGTTGGCCAGAAGGAACCTGCGGTCGCCGCCAAGCTTGCGCCCCTCATGCACGTGCCCGCGCAAAAATTCTCGCGTGCGCCGGGCCACCAGGGTCTGGTCGATGCCGCCCATCACGCACGCCGAGCTGCGGTCCAGCACCGACTGCAGGGACGGTCCCGAAGGCCCGCGGTCCCACCAGTTGAGTACCGGGGCCGGCAAATCGAGCACATCATCGAAAAAGAGATCCCGGCCGTGAACGTGCAGGGTGGTCAAGGGGCCGCCGATGGCTTCCAGCAGCTTCCGGGCAAAGGGCTTGACGAATGTTAAAAACTGCTCGCGGGTAACGATCTCCTCACCGGCCGGAATGGACAGAAAGATACCGGCCGCGCCGAGTTTGATGGCCTTCCGGCTGTAATCGATCAGGTTGTCGGTCACCACTTCCAGAGCCTCGAGCAGGGCGCCGCTTTCGTTGTCCATCAGATGCTGCATATTCTCCGCCGCCAGGTTGCGGTTCAGGCTTTGCCAGGGGTCGAACACCGTATCGATGAAATAGGCTCTCTCTTTCAAGTTCCGCTGGATGATCTCCAGGGCTTTGAACTGTTGTGCCCAGACGGTCTCCTCAGGCTTGAACCGCACCAGTTTTTGAAGATCCTCACGGCTTTTGACAGCCGTCAGGCCTTGCGGAACCGGATAGAAGTAATCGTTCATCACTTTGAGAAAATCAAAATCGTAATGGTGAAAGTACTCCAGCGTGATCCGCGCAAACTGCTCACCGCCGCCGTGCTGAACTCCGAAATGATACCACAGCGACACCGGCGGATGCTCCACCTGTTCCCCCCTCAACACCCTATCGACCAATTCTTTTTTGTTCACAGATCTCTCCATCTCTTTTTTCTATTTATAAAAAACGATACGTTTGTTGTTACCCGTCACGGCATTACGATTAATAACAGGTTCTTCAATTGTTCCCTCTCCCTTGAGGGAGAGATGCAATCCATTCGTTCCCTCTCCCTTGAGGGAGAGGGTTAGGGTGAGGGTGAACGCCGCACAAGACCACCCCCTCACCCGACCTCTCCCCCTGAGGGAGAGAGGAATTTATGACACCTTCCTCTCCAAATTCGCTATGGAAGTCTGGTAAAATTCTTCTCAGTGTTCCTTTAAAATCAACAGCCTCACTGGCACTGAGCCGCTGGGTGAGGGCTTTGACTGTACCCCTTGAGCTGTAGGGCTTCGTAATTACAGTGCCTTACCAATGGGGGGAGACCGTGTCGCCGCATAGCACAACCGATGATTTCAGAGTCCTATAAGCATGCCTTTGCAGGTGCGCCGTCATTGTCATGCGTGGCGGCGAACACCGGAGGGGGCAAGCATCCCCCGTTGGTAAGGCACTGTAATTTCCAGCCCGGAGGCGACGGGTACAGCCAAAGCCCTCACCCAGCAGCGTTCTATCGCAAATCAACCGGAAAAACCACGAAACCCTTCCAGATACGCCCGCCGCACCAACCATTTCCCGTCCGCCTTGATCCACTGCAACTCCAGCTGATACAAATCCGCCTTCTCGCCGACCGCCTCCAGCCACCCCTGGGGATCTTCATACAACTCCTTCAACCCCGGAATGGAACGGTCCTGCAGGACGATCAGGAAAAAGACAACCGCCTCGGCCTCATTGCCATCGGGTGACATCGTCACTGTCGGCCGCGGATAATGAATGCCGAATCTTCCATATTGATGGAATGCCGCGAAAAGAACCCCTTTGACCGAACGTGCGTCGTAACGGCCGGACTGAGCCTGAAAGTCTTCGCTGGCAAAGTCGAGCAGCCCGCCGATCTGCTTCTTTTCCGCCAACCGGGCGCATTTGCCGATAATGTCGCGCAGAACCTGTGCATCATCTTGTCGCGCGCAGGAGACAAACATGGCGGTGAAGATCAGTGCGGCCCAGCAGGCCTTTTCAATCGATACGGCTGCCGATATTGGTCGTGTCATGAATGCGCCTCCGCCATCGGTCATTTAATTGTCAGGAACTTGATGGTTGATCTGCGAGTGCCGGAAAATCCAGGGTCACGGCGGCACCGCCATGGGGCAGGCCTTGGATCTCGATGCGCCCTTTGCAGTCCCGTATGATTTGTTTGCTGATGGTCAGGCCTAATCCCTTGCCGCTGCCTTTGGCCTTGGTGGTAAAAAAAGGTTCAAAGACACGATCGTGCAATTGCTCGGAAAGACCGATGCCTGTATCGGCGACATGAACGTAGACCCTGCCGTTCTCATAAAAACTGCGCAGAGCGATCCAATGGGACTGCTCAGAACCGGCGGCAGCCTTTTTGACATCGATGGCCTCTTTGGCGTTGATCAAGATATTGTAGATCACCTGGATCAACCGGTTGTGCTGCGCCATCACCTGGGGCAGGTTGTCCTCCAGCTCGAGCCTGACCTCAATACTGTCCAGTTTGAGCTGATGCCCCAGTATGTCCAGGGTGCTGAGTATGGGATCATTGATCTGCACCGCCTGTTTGTCGATACCGGGCATATCGGCGGCTCTGCTGAAACGCTCGATCATCAGGGAGGCGCGGTCGATCTGTTTGCCCATCTCCCTGGCCACGGCTTCAACCTGATTCTCCTGAACAGGTCCGCCCCTGGAGATCAGCAATTTTATCAGGTCATTGCCCACCTTTATGGCATTGAGCGGCTGATTCAGCTCATGCACCATCCCGGGAGATATGCCGCCGACGGTTGGCATCATTTTAAGCAGATCCCAGGCCGTTACAAGCTCAACATGCATCATCAGGGTCGGCAATAGAATCAAATCCCCTACCAGGGCGCTGACCATGGTGATCATCATCAGCAGGCCGAAAACGGCTGTGGGTTGAAAATGTGAAAAGAGCAGCACCGAAAACCCGATGCCGATGGTCAGAGATGTAAAAATGATGGGTCGCCCAACCGCCATAAGCGTCGTGCGCAAGGCGCGGTCCTTGTCCAGGTCTTTTTTAAACTCTGTATTGTAACGCACCAGGTAGTGGATGGTGTCATCCACGGCCAGCCCGATGGCGATGGAGGCAATCAGGCTGGTGGCCACCGATAATGGAATACCGAACAAGCCCATGATGCCGAAGTTGACCACGATGGGAAACAGGTTGGGTATAACGGCGATCAGCCCGACCTTGACGGAGAGAAAAAGCAACACCATCACCAGGTGGATGAGCACCAGGGAGACGGCCAGGCTTTTGACTTGCCCCATGGTAAGCAAATAGCTGCTGGCGGCCGTGACCACCCCCAATCCGGTGACTTCCCATGTCGCCTCCTTGTCCAGATCGACGGCCACATGGTCCAGGATGGCTTTTTTTGTCTTCAGAAACTGCCGTGAACTAGCGATATGCGTCAACATGAGAATATTGGCCTGCCGCATGTCCGAGCTCATAAACGTCTTTAAAAGATCGTTTCCCAGAAGGATCTTGAAATTGTTGACCAGCATGCGCATTTCATAAGGATCTTCCGGCAGCACGTAATAGGCGGGATCAAAACGGTTGTAGGTATAGTTGACCAGCATCAGATAGTCGGCAAACGAAATGGTTTTATCCACACCGGCGAGAGACATCAGAAAGGTTTGGAGTCTGGCCAATTCGGCCACATTGGATGGATCCTCAAAGTAGTCTTCGGTGGGGCCGCTCATCGCCACGTTCATGGGAAAACTGCCGGACATGTCCTGATAGATATTGTGGAAGTTTCGGCTCACACTGGTGCCGGCCTTAAAAAACGAAACCGGGTTGGTCTCCACGCGGATGAATAAAAGCCCAACAGCACAAGTCATGGTAATGATTCCTAAAACCAGCAGGCATGGCTTTTGATGATTCAGATTGAGTTCGACAATGCGGTTCAGCAAGCGAACCATCCAGCGTTCCAGACCGGTGGCTCGATCCTTCGAACGGTTCTTGGGCAGAGGAATGAGCGCAAGTACGGCAGGAAAAAACGTCAGAATGATCACCAGCAGGGCGGCGATACCGAAACAGGCAAAGCCTGCGAACTCCTTGATGGCCGTAATCCGGTTGGTTGCCAGGGACCCGATGCCGAAAATGGTGGTCAACACGGCCAGAGTGACCGGAAAACTCATGTGCTGAAACGTCTCCAGCACAGCGGCACGGGCGGACTCGGCATGGTGCACCTGGGTCAGATATTCGGAACAGATGTGCAGACAATAAGCCGTCCCGACGGCAATCAACAGCACCGGCACGATGATAGTCAGCATGGAGACGCTGACGCCTTGAAGGGCCATGAATCCGAATGTCCAGACAGCGGAAAGGGTGACGCAGGCCAGCGGCAAAACCAGACAGTGAAGGTTGCGGAACAGGACGACCAGCAGCAATGCGATGATGCCCAGCGTGATGGGGGTCAAATGCAGAAAATCCTGCTGCGTATACTGCGCCAGGGCCTCGGAAACCAGAGGAATGCCGATCTGATAAAGGTGCAGGTCTTTGCCGCTGCCCTGAATCAGATTGCGTGCCGCGTCGATGACTGCGGCGCGATCGGCTTCGTATGACAAAACCATCGTAATGATGGTGGTCCGTTGATCCTGAGAAATCAGGTTGCGTTGAAAAAGCTCCACCGGTTTCAACATGGCGGAAAACTTCTCCAGGGGCCATTCCGAACGCGGGTCGACGTTTTTTTTTGCCTCCGGCAGAGAGATGACGCGCCGGACGCCTTCGATCTTCAAGACCGCCTCTGATAACTGGGTCACCTTGGCATAGGTTGCCGGATCGAAGATATCCTCCGCCTTGACCACCATGCGGATGATCTCATCCGAGCCGAAAAGATCCCGGAAATCACGATAGCGTTCTGCTTCGGGCAGATCTTCGATAATCAAGTCATAAACGGTGGTTTTAAAAGAGAGCCCGGGCAGCTGCCAGCCGAACAGCGCGGTAACCAGCGCGACGACCAGCAGGGGCCACACGGGGTGCTTGATGACCAGCGACAGATACGATTGCAATGATATGTTACCGGTTTTTGAAACAATCATGGGCGGCTCTACCCTCATGTTGACCCTTGGGGTCTGATCAAGGGTAACGTGTGAATATGACTACCATTAAACAAGCGAAGGTGCAAGCGGCCAGAGTGGATGGGACGGCTATCCTCTATCTGCCGGAGGCGGCGGGGGATTTGGCGGTGTAGGCAATACCCAGGCGGTCAAGCTCGGATAGAACCATTTCCACCAGGTCATCCACCTTGGCGGCGATGGTGGGCGTCAGCTCGACATTCATGCTGGTGATGTCCTCGGGTTCGACGCCCACCACCACGGTGCGGGGATTTTTATCAATGGCCGCACAAAGAGCCAGTACTTCCGGAAGATCCAACTGGTGCATCGATTGCTTGGCCAACACCCGGCGGGGCACCTGTTCGTCGGCCAACCGGTATAACGTCCCGGGGCGCTGTTGATTTTTGACGGCATCCACTACGATCAGGATATCGGTGCTGCCGATGACACCCATCAGCCGAACGCCAAGCACACCGCCATCGAGAACCTGAACGTTGTCGGGAAATTGATAGCGCCGGTCCAATTGTTCAATCACCCGCACACCGACGCCTTCATCGCCGAGCAGAATGTTGCCGACACCTAAAATAGTGATTTGGGGCGTCTGCGGTCCCTTTTCCGGATGATCTTCGGCAACCATGGCTAGGGTTTCTTGAATTGGGCTTCATAGACTTCGGCCGCAGACCGCAGCAGCTTCAGCGTATCCAGGGCCGCCGCCTCATCCAGTTTTTGGATGGCGAATCCGGCATGCACGATAACATAGTCGCCCACCCGGGCATCGGCCAGCAGCAACAGGCTGGCCTCACGCTGAACGCCATCCACATCGATGGTGGCCATCTCGTTTTCGATTTTGGTTATTTTGGAAGGAATGGCTAGACACATAAAATTCAATCCTCGAAATATCTATCCCAATTGGCGGGAAGTGGGTTCAGTTATTTCCATATCACTGAAGTTGTGAGTGTTAAGTGTTAAGGAAAGGATAGAACCGGCTTTAAACCAGGATGTTATGGCACAAACAGACATGTCGATGAGGATAGCCATTCAGCGCTTTCCTATCCTTTATATGATCGGCAGAATTCCTCAACTTAACACTTAATCACTTAACTCTGTAGGTTGCTCCCAACCGATCCAGTTCCTTAAGTATACGGCCAATCATCTCATCGATCTTACAATTTAATTCCGGCGACAGTTCGCACACCACCGATTCCGTATCGCCGGGTTCGATCCCCAGCAGGACGGTCCGGGGGGGATCGTCAAGGGCCTGACAATGGGCCAGGGCCTCCAAGAACTCAACATGCTGCACATGGTTTTTGCCTGACAGCCGTTCAAGGATCCGTTTTTCTTCCAGCCGGCAGATATCCCCCGGCGCCCCTCCGTTGCAGAAGGCATCAACGGCAATCAGATGATCCGCCCGGGCAATGGTCCCGGTCAGCCCGACACCCAGAAGGCCGCCGTCGACAAGATGGACATGCTCCGGAAACTCATATCGGTCTTTCATGGTCTGGACCACATGGACGCCGAAGCCCTGGTCGGCATACAGGGTACACCCAATTCCTAAAATAGTAATCTGCTCGACGTTCATCACATTGAATCATAGAAAACGATAGAATTCATCAACTTAACACTTTAAACTTAAAACTCCGACGGCAGAAACCCTTTATTTTTGGAACTCAGCCGGCAAGGTATACAACTCGATGTCTTCTAATAAAATGATGCGCCGTCGGTATCGCCGTCGGTCAAAAAGGCCCTGGTCCCGCCGCGCAAGGGCGGCGGAGCACCAGGGCCTCTGGTTGATGCGCCGGTCAATCAGATCGCCTTGATCTTGTAGACCTGGTTTGAGCTGGGATCGATCACATGCACGCCACAGGCAATGCAGGGATCGAACGAGTGAACGGTTCGCAGGATCTCCAGGGGCTGTTTGGGATCGGCAACCGGTGTACCGATCAGGGCCTCTTCGACCGGCCCCAGTTTTCCCTTGCCGTCGCGCGGGCCCAGGTTCCAGGTCGAGGGCACCACGTATTGGTATTTGTCGATTTTTTTGTCTTTAACCTTGATCCAGTGTCCGAGAGCCCCCCGAGGGACGTCGTTCAAACCGACACCCATTCCGCTGTCTGGAACCTCATGGGGCTCATAGGTCTTGGTATCGCCGCTTTTCAGATTCTCGATAAGCTCCAGGGTCCAATCTTCAACCTTTTTGCCGACGGCGAGGGTTTCAATGCCTCTGGCTGCCGTACGGCCCAGGGTTGAGAACAATGCCGTTGCAGGCACGCCGAGCTTTTTCAACACGCCGTCCACGATGGGTTTGATATCTTTGTGGCCCTTGCCGTAGGCAACCAGCACACGCGCCAGCGGACCCACTTCGCAAGGTTCGCCGTCATAGCGCGGAGCCTTGAACCAGGAGTATTTGCCCTTTCCGGGACGGTATTTGGGATCCTCGGCAAGCGGTTTGGTCTCGCCTTTATAAGGATGCTTGGGAGAGCCCTTTTCATACCAGGCACGGGTCACATCTTCGGTGACTTTGTCCTGATCCGCCATCTTGACGCCGGCCAGATCACGCTTCATCATCACGCCACGCGGCATGTAGAGGCTGTCCGGCTCTTTTTCGGTTTCCGGGAACTCTCCCCAGGCCAGGAAGTTGGTGGTGCCGCCGATGGCGCCCCAATCCTTATAGAACGACGCCACAGCCAGCAGATCCGGGATATAGACGTTTGCGATAAAATCCTGGGTTTCCCGGGTCAGATAGAGGAACTCGGCGATGCGATCGGCTGTCAGATCCGCCGCACAGGTAACACCGCCGACCACCAGGGACTGGGGATGGGGGTTTTTTCCGCCGAAAATGGCATGCATGCGTGCCGTGCGCGCCTGCAGGCGCAGGGCTTCAATGTAGTGGGCGCAGGCCATCAAATCCGCTTCGGGCGGCAATTTATAGGCCGTGTGCCCCCAATAGGCATTGGCGAACGGTCCCAGCTGGCCGCTGTCCACGAAGGTCTGGAGACGCTGCTGAACCTGTTTATAATAGGCCGCACCGCCGACTTTGGCGTTGGAGACATTGTCCGCCAGGGCGGCGGTTTTCTTTGGATCGGCTTTGAGTGCGTTGACGATGTCCACCCAGTCAAGGGCGTGCAGATGATAGAAATGAACCAGGTGATCATGCTGGAATTGAGCACCCATCAGCAAATTACGAATCAAACGGGCATTTTTGGGAATGGCAACGCCGAAGGCCATATCGACTGCCCTCACCGAGGACAGAGCATGTGTGTACGTTCAGACCCCGCAGGAACGCTGCACAAAATGGTGCGCGTCCCGAGGGTCACGGCCCTGGAGGATCATTTCAATGCCGCGGAACATCTGTCCCGAACTCCAGGCATTGACCACCTTGCCGCCTTCCACCTCGACTTCGATTCTGAGGTGGCCTTCTATTCTGGTAATTGGATCAACTACGATACGCTTGCCCATAAAATTCCTCCCTTTTCATAAGGGTTGTTGTTTTCAATGCGTTTTCCGCCCCATTCATCAGAACTCTTCGTAGAACGGTGTCATCTTGTCCCAGAAATCCGGTTCGCTGCACCCGATGCAGGGATGGCCTGCTTGAACCGGCCAGCTGGTGCCGTCGTTGAACTTGGCTATCGGGCAGTTGTTGTAGGTTTCAGGTCCGCGGCAGCCCATTTTATACAGGCAATAACCCAGCGAGGCCTCTTCGGAACCGAACTCCTCGACGAACTCTTCGTTTTCGAAGTGCGCACGACGGGGACATTGGTCATGAATGGTTTTCCCATATGCAAATGCGGGACGGCCCTGCTTGTCCAATTGCGGCAGTTTTCCAAGCAGGAGGTAGTTGACGATGGTGCCCACCAGATTGATGGGATTGGGTGGACAGCCCGGTATATTGATCACTTTCATGCCAAGGGCGTCGCCGAGCCCCTTGTATCCGCCGGGATTGGGTTTGGCGGCGGGAATACCACCCCAGCTCGCGCAACTGCCGATGGCGATGGCTGCAGCTGACTGGGGGACGACTTCCTTGGCAATGTCCAGAAAGGAACGACCGGCGATCTTACCGTAACCGCCGTTGTATTTGGTGGCGATGGACCCTTCCACCACGCAAATGTACTTTCCGGCATACTTTTTCATGGCAGCATGCAACTGGTCTTCGGCCTGGTGTCCTGAAGCGGCCATAATGGTTTCATGGTACTCGACGGAGAGAATCTCCAAAACGAGTTCATCCACATAGGGATAGATGGTTCGAAACATCGCTTCCGAGCACCCGGTGCACTCGGCAAAGTGCAGCCAGATCACCGGCGGCCGCTGTTTGGGAGCGGCAAAGACCTCGGCCACTTTGGGCACGAATGAAGCTGAAAGTCCCATGGCAGCAGTCAGGAAGGTACAATACTTCATAAAGTCCCTTCGCGAGACCCCCTTAGCCTCCAGCCTCTCATAAAATTGTTTTTCGTTCTCCATTGGCACCTCCTACGACAAATGTTCTTTTCGGAATGGCCCTGGAACCTTTTCAGAACAGGACAGGGTCTCTATTGGATACCGTGGTCGGACCACGGCCTGCATGGGCAAGATCGTTTGGCTCCAAATGACTGAACTACGACTCTGAAGCACGGAATGATGCGATTCATTATCTAACGAGTCATGCAAGGTGGATTTCAATTTGCTAAATATGCCCTGTTAAATTTCCCGGTCTATTCAGACACAGATCTAATTCGAGCATGGGGAGGCTCTGTAGCGGCATTAAGAGTCTGGTCACAAACCGACACAACGCTTGAGCTGGAGCAAAGCTTCAGGCGGTATGCAACTAATTATTTAAT
>JBNKKC010000111.1:0-117415 GCA_050291625.1 Desulfobacteraceae bacterium | reverse complement strand
GGACCTCAAGATGCCCCGCATGGACGGCGTGCGCGTCCTGCAGGAGATCAAGGCGGATGAGCAGTTTCGCCTGATTCCGATTGTCATCTTGACCTCGTCGCGTGAATCGCAGGACCTGGAAGCGTGCTACCAGCTCGGTGTCAACGCCTACGTGGTCAAACCGGTCCGCTTCGTCGAATTCGTGGATGCCGTCAAGCAGACCGGAGTATTCTGGGCGCTGATCAATCAGCCACCGCCGGATCTTATGCCGGGCGAATAAGATAAACAGCGGATCATGCCTATCTAAGTCAACTGGAGGTAAATATGGGTAAGCAAAAAAGTTTGTTTGAAACGATGTATATCCTCATTCGCGAACCAAAGGTGCGACTAATTTACCCCTTTCGCAATCCCACAGTCTCCTGGCGTAACTTCAGACGCATGGCGCTTTTCACGGTGATCCTTTGTCTGATCGTGCCAATCGTGGCAGTCGGCCAATCCCTGACTATCGTTTCCGATCCTTACCCGCCGTTCGGGTATGTCAACAAAGACGGAGAGATCGTCGGATTCACAGTTGATGTCATTAAGTTGCTTTTGGAGCGAACCGGAATTGAAGGAAAATTTGAGATGTATCCCTGGGCGCGAGCATATGAAATGGCCCAAAAGAAAAAAGATATTCTCATCTACACCCTGGCTCATACAAAGGAGAGGGAGCGCCTTTTTCAGCTCGTTGGACCCGTCGTACATGGCAGCGATTACTTCTTCAAATTGAAGGACAGAAAAGATGTTATAGTGAAGAATTTGGAAAATGCGAAAAGATACCGTGTTGGAACCGTCAGAGACTATTTTACTCACAGATATCTTCTGAAAAACGGATTTGAGGAAGGAAAGAATATAGAGGCCACGCATGACGACAATATGAATGTCAAAAAGCTTGTGTCTCGGAGAATCGACTTGATGATTCTGGACGAGTTGGTTTTCAATTATCGCGTTAAGAAGTTAGGCTACAATAGAGATGATTTTATAAAAACGATCGTGGTCACATCCAACGATTCATATATTGCCTTTAGCAGGAAGACATCACCTGATGTAGTGTCACAGTTCGCAAAAGCGTTGGAGGCAGCCAAAAAGGACGGCAGTTATTATCGCATCTTGGAGAAATACGGAGTCTTCGGAACGGCGGAAGAAAAAAAATGAAACATACCTCAAATTACAGACGTCTTCTCAGTACAAAAAGCCGTCAAGGCGGAATCGGCCTTTTGAAAAAACCAGCAAATGCTTGGAAATTCGTCGTTCCGGCCTGGCTTTTCATGGTAGCATTCTTTATGGTTTTCCCATTCCCAACAGACGCTCAGCATCTGACCATCATCACCGATTCGTATCCGCCGCTTGGATATGTCAACAAAGACGGAAAGATCGTCGGATTCTCGGTGGATGTCATTAAATTGCTACTGAAGCAAACCGGAATTGAAGGGAAATTTGAGATGTATCCCTGGGCGCGGGCCTACGAAATGGCCCAGAAGGAAAACGACATTCTCATCTATCAGCTGACATATACAAATGAAAGAGCCCGCCTGTTTCAGCTCGTGGGGCCTGTGCTGTCTATCAGGTATTACTTTTTTAAATTGAAGAACAGGAAAGATGTTGTAGTGAGAAATCTCGCAGATGCGAAAAGATACCTTGTGGGGACCGTCAGAGACTATTTTGCCCATAGATTTCTTTTGGAAAACGGCTTTGAGGAAGGCAAAAATCTGGAAGTCACCTATGAGGACAATATTAACCTTAAGAAACTTGCAGACCGAAGAATCGACCTGATGATGCTGATTGAAATAACCTTTCCTTATCGCGTTAGAGAGTTGGGCTACGATGGAAATGATTTTGAGAAAACGCTATTGGTTTATTCCGAGGATGCATACATTGGCTTTAGCAGGCAGACATCGCCAATTACGGTGTCACGGTTTGCAAAGGCACTGGAGACCATCAAGAAGGACGGCAGCTATTACCGCATCCTGGAAAGATACGGCGTCTCCAGACCGGTAGAGGGGAAAATACCGGAGTGAAAATTCATTCAATCACACGGCGTCTTGTTTTAAGCATTGCCATAACGGTCATTCTCGTATCGACGACAGTGATTATGTCGCTATATTTCGTTTTGGTCAGCGGTGAAATCAAAGATTTGATCGAGAAGGCCGAGCAGTACCGGGCCAATCTTGTCGGCAACCTGGAACTACCGTTATGGAATTATGATAGCGATACTGTCAGGGGTATCGGCAAAACATTATCCCAAAATGATGTGGTCGTGAAACTGACGATCATGAATCATTCCGGCACTACCATTTACAGCATGGAGAAGGATCACGATGCAGATCTGATAAGTCGTACGGGCAGGATTTACCATCGTGGCAAATATCTGGGGAAAATTGAGTTCTCACTGACGAAACATCATATTGAAAAGGCCGGCCGCAAGTTGTTGCTTCTCCATGCGATCGCCATGGTTTTCGTCCTGACGTCTCTTTTGGTTGCGGCGAGTGTTTTGGTGCGAAGATTTTTAAAGAACCCGCTGAACGATCTCGACAGCATCGTGCGCGGTTATGCGGAAGGAAAATACGACTCAAAAGCTGCTGAGTTGCCCTATCTCGAGTTCCGGTCATTCGGAAATGTGCTTGCTCAAATGGCCCAAGCAATCAAGAAGCATCAGGTCCATCTGGAAGAACTTGTAGATGAGCGAACCGCGGAACTGGTCGTCGCCAAAGAGCGGGCCGAGGCGGCCAGTCGGGCCAAAAGTGTTTTCCTGGCCAATATGAGCCACGAGCTGCGCACGCCCATGAACGCCATTTTGGGTTACTGCCAATTGATGCGGAGAGACGTCTCATTGCTCCCCGAACAACACGGATACCTCGACACCATCAACCGCAGCGGCGAGCACCTTCTGGCACTGATCAACGACGTGCTTGAGATATCGAAAATCGAGGCCGGGCAGGTCACTATTGAACGCACGACGTTCGACCTTCAGGCGTTGCTTGGCAATCTTGAAAAGATGTTTGCCTCCGGCATGGATGCCAAGGGATTGCAGTTCGAGGTCATTGGAATCGACGCTGTTCCGCGCTATGCGACAGCCGATGAAAACAAGCTGCGCCAGGTGTTGGTCAATCTTCTGGGAAATGCGCTTAAATTTACCGAAAAAGGCGGCGTCACCCTGCGGGTGGCCGCTGAAGACGGGGCAACCGACCGGATGCGCCTCAAGGTTGAGGTGGCAGACACGGGTGTCGGCATTGCAGAGGATGAAATGGACAAAGTATTTGCCTATTTTGAGCAAACCGCCAGCGGCAGAGCGAAAAAAAGCGGTACCGGCTTGGGTCTGGCACTCAGCCGGGACTTTGCCCGCATGATGGGAGGTGACATCACGGTTGCCAGCATAGAGGGCAAAGGAAGCACCTTCTATTTTGTTATAGACATTGGTGAGGGCAGTGCATCGGATATCAAGGAGAAGATGCCGGAACAGCGTGTGATCGGGCTGGAACCGGGGCAGGATATCCCCCGTGTCCTGGTAGCCGAAGATAACGAGGCCAACCGCACGTTGCTGGTGGAAGTTCTTAAAACAGCGGGACTTGATGTGCAAGAGGCGGTCAACGGCAAACAGACGGTGGAAATGTTCCACAAGTGGCGGCCGCATTTTATCTGGATGGACGTCCGCATGCCGGAGATGGACGGCCTGGAAGCCACCCGACGCATCAAGCGGACCGAGGCCGGCAAATCAACCCCCGTTGCGGTACTCACCGCCCATGCCCTGGAGGAGGAAAAAGAGGGCATCCTGGCGGCGGGCTGCGATGATTTTGTATCCAAGCCTTTTTGCGAACAGGAGATCTTCGAGGCTATGGCAAGGCACCTCGGCCTGAAATATGTGTATGAATCCAGGCGGAAAAAAGCTGTGCCGGCCGAACCTGTGGCTGACATCGGCCCGGAACGGTTGGCTTTGTTGCCGGATGATTTACTCGGCCAGTTGCATCAAGTCGTGGTGGAATTGGACGAGGACCGGATCCTGGCATTGATCGAGACGATCAAAACCATTGATGCTCACCTGGCGGCGGCATTGGATGCCTTCGTCAGAGACCTCGCACTAAGTCACTTGCTGGACCTGCTGGAAGAAATCATACAGCCCGGACAGGATAACGGCCATGATGGATCATAGGATTCATAATACCAATCAATATGACATTCTCATCGTTGATGACACCCCGGACAGCTTAAAAATATTGAGCCGGATGCTCAAGGAACGAGGGTATCGGGTACGGCCGGCCGCCAACGGCCGCCATGCCTTAAAGTCCGTGGCGGCCAGACTGCCGGACCTGATCCTGCTGGATGTCAAAATGCCGGTCATGGACGGTTACGAAGTCTGTCGCCGTCTCAAGTCGGATGCGCACAGTCGCCATGTCCCGGTCATATTCATCAGCGCGCTTGACGAGACAGCCAAAAAAGTCGAAGGCTTCGCGGCAGGCGGGGTTGACTACATTACCAAGCCGTTTGACACCGAAGAGGTGTTGTCTCGGGTTGGAATCCACCTGCAACTGCACGAACTGACCGACCGCATGAAGCAAAAGGTCCGTGAGCAGACCGACGAGTTGACCAGAACCAATCAACGGCTCCGGCAGGAAATCGACGAGCGCCGGCGTGCCGAAAAAGAGCTGAAAAAACACCGTGAACATCTCGAAGAATTGGTCCAGGGACGCACGGCGCAATTGGAGGCGGCAAACAAGGAGATGCATGCCTTTACCTACACGGTGTCACATGATCTCAGGGCACCACTGCGTCATATCGACGGTTTTATAGAGTTGCTACAAAAAAAGACCGAAGCGGTAATCGATAAACAGGGCCGGCATTACATGGAAGCCATTTGTGGCGCAGCTCAGAAAATGGGTCTGTTGATCGACGATCTGCTCTCCTTCTCCCGGATGGGCCGTCATGTCGTGAGGGCACAACAGGTAGACCTGGGCAGGCTTGTGCGAGACATCCTGCGTGAATTTGAGCCGGATACCGCCGGAAGGAAGATCGACTGGCGCATCGGCGGCCTGCCTGTGGTCAGCGGCGATAAGGCCATGCTGAGGGTCGTCCTGGTGAACTTAATTTCCAATGCCTTGAAGTTCACCAGGCCCCGGCCGCAGACTCACATTGAAATCGGATCAATGCCCGGACAAAACGCCGAAACGGTGTTTTTTGTGCGCGACAACGGTGTGGGGTTCGACATGGCCTATGCAGACAAGCTCTTCGGCGTGTTCCAGCGCCTGCACCGTGCAGAAGAGTTCGAAGGCACCGGCATCGGGCTGGCCAATGTGCGCCGCATCATCGACCGGCACGGCGGCCGCACCTGGGCCGAAGGCGGCCCGGACCAGGGCGCAACGTTTTACTTTGCTCTACCACAGGCATGACAAGGAGGTGTCGATGGATGTTTTAAAGCGTATCTTGTTGGTCGAGGACGACCCCAAGGATGTCGAGCTGACCCTTGCGGCCCTGGCCGAGCACAAGCTGGCCAATGAAGTTGCGATCACCCGGGACGGGGTGGAAGCGCTGGACTATCTGTACCGACGCGAATCGTTCGCCAAGCGACCGGCCGGCAACCCGGTGGTCATCCTGCTGGACCTCAAGATGCCCCGCATGGACGGCGTGCGCGTCCTGCAGGAGATCAAGGCGGATGAGCAGTTTCGCCTGATTCCGATTGTCATCTTGACCTCGTCGCGTGAATCGCAGGACCTGGAAGCGTGTTACCAGCTCGGTGTCAACGCCTACGTGGTCAAACCGGTCCGCTTCGTCGAATTCGTGGATGCCGTCAAGCAGACCGGCGTGTTCTGGGCGCTGATCAATCAGCCACCGCCGGATCTTATATCGGGTGTAGGGAAGTGATCCATCTTTCCAAACGGCTGGGACGATGCTCATGACCAGCATGCAGAATACCAAACACCTCTCATGTAAGATATTTCCGAGCCGATACCATTATGTATTGATATCGGTTTGATCAGGGGAATGTAGATGCTAAACAGTACTCGGAGTCGATGGACATTGGCTTTTCCCGCTCTGGCGCCAGGGTCCCTTTTGATTGTCGGGCTCCTTCTCATTCTAAAGGCTTACAGCGTCCAGACCCAAGATGCCATCGTGCAGCAGTGCGCCGAGGAATTCGAGGGCACCGGCATCGAGCTGGCCAATGCGCACCGCATCATCGCCCGGCACGGCGACCGCGTGTGGGCCGAAGGAAAAGCCCAACAGGGCGCCGCGTTTTATTTCACACTGCCAAATAGCGGTAATGAGCGCAGCAGCGACAACCCGGCAATTAGTGGCATGGAGAAGTGACCAATGGAACTGACATTTTTCGAGTTGCTTACCCCTATTACCTACTGGCTGTTGATCGCCATGTGGACGTTTATTTTGTGCTTCTATCTAAAACGGATTCTGTCGGATTGGCATCAGGGCGGTCTCATGCTGGTACTATTTGTCATCCTTACCATCGATGCTTTCCGCACGCTTTTTGAAAGTGTCTATTTTGGAGCGTGGTATACGGCACGCGTCGAGTTGCTGCCCATACGCATCCACGATTTTCTCGTACAGCCTCAAATGGTGATCATCCCCAAATTGATGAATGTCTTCGCCGCAGGGTTGATTATCACCATCCTGTTTCGTTACTGGCTCCCAAAGGAAGGCGAGGAAATCAAGCACCTGGAGGCCACGGTAAATCTACGAACCCGGGAACTTTCGAAAACCGTTCAAAAACTGGAATCGGAAATAGAGCACCGCAAGCAGATGGAAGGAAAACTAAAAGAATCAGAAACCAGGTATATGGATCTATACGAGAATGCTCCGGACATGTATGCTTCGGTGAATGCCGAAACAGCCCGGATAGACGCCTGCAACATGACCTTGGCAAACACATTGGGGTATGCTAAAGAGGAGATCGTCGGGCATCCCGTATATAATATCTATCACCCCGATTGCCTGGAAGATGCAAAAAAAGCCTTCCAATCATTTATCGAAACAGGAAAACTCGATAATAGAGAGCTTCAGCTAAGAAGAAAAGACGGTTCGAAACTGGATGTCAGTTTAAATGTATCGGCCGTGCGTGGCGAAAACGGTCAGATTCTTTCGAGCCGGTCCACCCTGCGCGATATTACCAAGCGAAAACGGGTGGAACAAGAGCTTGACGAGCACCGCGAACATCTCGAAGAACTGGTTCGGGAACGCACAAGGGAATTGGAAGCGGCGAACAGGGAGCTGGAAGCCTTTGCCTATTCGGTTTCCCACGATCTTCGTGCGCCTTTGCGTCATATCGATGGTTTTATTGAGCTGCTGCAAGAGAACGCAACAGCAGCACTTGACGAGCAAAGCCGGCATTACATGGGCATCATTTCCGAATCGGCCGGGAAAATGGGGCAGTTGATCAACGACCTTCTCTCGTTTTCCAGGACAGGACGCCGTGAGTTATCATTCCAGAAGGTAGCGTTGGGCCCCCTGGTCCAGGACGTCATCCGGGACCTTGAGCCCGATATCTCCGGAAGAAATGTCCAGTGGCATATCGGTGAGCTGCCCGTGGTCAACGGCGATGCGACCATGCTGCGGATCGTGCTGACCAACCTGATCTCCAACGCCTTGAAATTCACCCGATACCGGTCGCAGGCAGACATCGAGATCGGGTCGCAGCCCGGCAGAAAATCGGAAGCCGTGGTTTTTGTGCGCGACAACGGGGTGGGATTCGATATGGCCTATGCAGACAGGCTGTTCTGCGTGTTCCAGCGTCTGCACCGCGCCGAAGAGTTCGAGGGCACCGGCATCGGGCTGGCCAACGTCCAGCGCATCATCGCCCGGCACGGCGGCAGCCCCTGGGCTGAAGGAAAAGTTGACCAGGGGGCGACCTTTTTCTTTTCGCTGCCGCAGAGGAGCAGGATCATCGAGGACTCATAGACGTGCCAGGTACGGCCTGGATCCGAAACGCATGAAACGGCGGACGATTTCAGCTCCTCATAAACAAGAGGTGTATAAGATGAACACATCTTCCTTTCCAATTGCCATGGCGGAAACCCTGCTGGCCGACCTGCCCATGGGCCTGCTCGTCTATGAAAGCGATACGGGAACGTGCGTGTTGTCCAACCCGGCGGCTGCGGTCATGCTGGGCACGAGTGCCGAAGCGCTGCGCCAACAGAATTTCCATACGTTCGCATCCAGGTGGCGGCTGGCGGAAGCAGACCTGAACGACAATATGCCAAGACATCATGAGGTGACATGGCAGACAGACGCAGACAAACTCATCACACTCGACTGTTGCATCTCCCGGTTCGATTATGAGGGCAGACCGTATCTTTTGTGCACTGTTTCAGACATCACGGAGAGCAGGCGGATGCAGGAAAAGCTTGAGAGGGAGCGCGCCCTGCTGCGCTGCGTGATCGACTCCGCCAGCGACCTGATCTTCATCAAAGACCAGGAGGGTGTCTACCGGGCCTGCAATAAGGCCTCCGAGGCATTCATCGGAATGACGGAAAGCGAGCAGATCGGCAAGACCGATGATGATTTTTTCGGCCGCGACAAAGCCGAGGAGATCCGCCAGGCCGACAGGCGGGTGATTGAAAAGGGAGAGCCCGTGCATTACGAGGAGTGGGTGACCGACCGGGAGGGCCGTCGCCTGTTGATGGATACCGTCAAGACACCCTATTACGATCCGGATGGAAAACCTCTGGGACTTGTGGGGATCGGCCGCGACCTGACGGAACGGAAACGCCTGGAGCAGGATCGTCTGGCCCATCTCAGGTTCCTTGAAAACATGGACAGGGTCAACCGGGCGATTCAGGCCAACAACGACCTGGAGCTGATGATGAGCGATGTGCTCGACGTGGTGCTTTCGATCTTTGATTGCGAGCGGGCGTTTCTGATTCATCCATGCGACCCGCAAGCCCAAACGTGGAAAGCGCCCATGGAACGAACCAGACCCGAATACCCGGGCGCCCTGGCTTTGGATCTTGAAAGGCCTGTCGACCCGCAAGCAGCGGAAACATTCCGTATCTTGTCGGCATCCGATGGTCCGGTGACATTCGGGCCGGGCAATGAATTTCCATTGCCAAAAGATATGTTGGAACAGTTTGGTTATAAGAGCAAATTGTCCATAGCGCTTCATCCCAGAATAGGAAAAGCGTGGGAATTCGGTCTGCATCAATGCACGGACGCGCGTACCTGGTCAAAGGAGGAGCAAAGGCTTTTTCAGGAAATCGGCCGGCGCCTGGCGGACGGTCTGAGCGCCATGCTGGCACAACGCGACTTGCAGAGCAGCCTGGACAAACTGGAACAAGCCGCCAGAATTGCGAATGTCGGGTATTGGGAGCGTGATTACCTTGCCGAAACCATTTCCCTTTCAAAAGGCGCCTGCCGAATCTTCGGGCTTGCCTGGCCCTGTCGATTCTCCGATTTGTCCGAGTGGCACCGGCAATGGCTGGCACTGATCCACCCCGAGGATCGGGATCGGACGGCCCGGGCAGCCGGCGCTGCATTGGCCGGCGGCCCCCAATACAATGTCACTTATCGGGTGGTCCGTTCCGACGGCGATGTACGCGACATTCACAGTTTGGCGGAGGTCACCAGAGATACCGCCGGAAAACCGCTGCGCATGTTCGGCACGATGATCGACGTCACCGAGCGCAAACGGAATGAAGAAGCGCTTCGTCGCCTCAATCTGGAGCTCGACCAGCGGGTCCTGGACCGCACGGCGCAATTGGCGGCGGCGAACAAGGAACTGGAGTCCTTCGCCTATTCCGTTTCCCATGACCTGAGGGCGCCGCTGCGCCATATCGACGGTTTTCTGGAACTGCTGCAAAACAGGGCAAGGGCGTCGCTGGACGAACAGAGCCGGCACTACATGGACACCATTTGCAACGCGGCCCAAAAAATGGGGTCGCTGATCGACGATCTGCTCACCTTTTCGCGGATGGGGCGCCACGCCATGTCGCTGCGCCAGGTGGCGCTGGAGCCCATGGTGCATGACGTCATCCGGGAGCTGAAGCCCGATGCCGCGGGAAGGGCCATTGAATGGCACATCGGAAAGTTGCCCGTGGTCAGAGGCGATAAAAACATGCTTCGGATGGTGCTGGTCAACCTGGTTGCCAATGCCTTGAAATTCACCCGGCCCCGTTCGCAGGCCAAAATCGAAATCGGGTCGCAGCCCGGCAAGGGCGGCGAAACCGTGATATTTGTTCGTGACAACGGCGCCGGATTCGACATGACGTATTCGGATAAGCTGTTCGGCGTGTTCCAACGCCTGCACCGCGCCGATGAATTCGAGGGCATCGGCATCGGGTTGGCCAATGTGCGCCGCATCATCGCCCGGCACGGCGGTCGCACCTGGGCCGAAGGCCATGTCGACCGGGGGGCCGCCTTCTATTTTTCCCTTCCGTAAATCTCCTTTTCCCGAACCACGCTGTCGAGGCAATTTCAAAATGTTCCCCGCCCAATATCGGCGGGATCTTCGACAATCGGACTCAAGATCCCCCGCCTAAGATCAGCGGGACAAGAAGACGGGGCGAAACGGCCAACCGCAGACATACATTGAATGTTTCGAGGATTGGACGCTTCGGCCCAACGCGGATATTGAGTTCGAGGAGACGTTTTGAAATTGCCTCTGTCTATTTTAGATAGACAATATAGTGGTATTTTAATCCTGTTAAGGTTCCACCAGACCCGCCGAAAATGGAGTTGGGACATGAACTGATGCAAACGTCCCAGCTCCATCCTGTTCCTCAAACGCATCCGACCCGCGAGGGTTGCCGTGCAAGCGATGCCTGAACGTCAAACCAAAGGAAAAGGCATCCATCGGCCGTCTCAGACGGTTGCGCACTCAGATCCAAAACGAACTACGCTGTTAGCAAGCGGCGCCCGGCGCCGGAACATCTTGAAGAGATAATGAGCACGAAGGGTTCATGCAGAGCTCGTACTGGGACTTTTTCAAAATGGAGGAGTTTGAGTCATGTTGGCAGCAATTAAGCATATGAAGCTAAGCCTGAAATTTATGGTGGCATTTCTTCTGGTTGGAATGATCCCCTTGAGCGCCATGGGGCTTTTGGTATTGAACCGATCCGGCATTGCCTTGCGCAACCTGGCGTTTAATCAACTGACCAGCCTGCGCGAAGTAAAAAAGAACCAACTGGCCCGATACTTTGAGACCCTGGAGAACCAGGCCATCACCTTCACCGAAGATCGGATGATCGTCAGCGCCATGCAGGAATTCAAAAAAGCGTACCATCAGTTCAGCACCGACAATGGGCTGTTGCCGGCCGATATCGAGAGCTTGCGAAGACGACTGGCGATCTATTATCAAGATGACTTCAGCTCCGCTTACCAGCAAAGCAACAACGGGCTGCAACCCGATGTGCGGTCGCTCGTTGAAGGCCTGGACCCGCTCACAGTGGCCCTGCAGTACCATTACATCAGCACCAATCCCAACCCCCTTGGAGAAAAGGATCGTCTGGACAGGGCCCCGGACAGATCCCTTTATAGCGAATCGCACCAGATGTATCATCCCATTATCAGAAACTACCTGAAGACATTTGGCTATTACGATATCTTCCTGGTGGACGCTGAAACCGGCGCCATTGTCTACTCGGTTTTCAAAGAGGTGGACTTTGCCACGTCCCTGAAAAGCGGCCCGTATGCCCGGACACAGATTGGCGAAGCGTTCAGTAAAGCCGATGCCGCAGGCATTGGTCAAACGGTGGTGATCACCGATCTTAAGCCCTACTTTCCCTCCTATGAAGCGCCGGCGGGATTCATCGCATCGCCCATCGTCAACCAGGGAAAAAAGATCGGCATCGGCATCTTCCAATTTCCAATCGCAACCGTGACGTCCATCATGAACGAGCGCTCCGGCATGGGTCAAACCGGCGAAACCTATCTCGTGGGTTCCGATCATCTCATGCGATCCGATTCCTGTCTCGATCCGCAGCATCATTCCGTTATCGCCAGTTTTCGGAATCCGGAAAGAGGCAGCATCGATACAACGGCCAGCCGTGAGGCGATCCAGGGCAAAAGAGGCGAACGAATCCTTTTCAACTACAACAACCGCCCTGTTCTTTCCGCCTATGCGCCGGTGGAGATCGGCGATACGCGGTGGGCGCTGATTGCGGAAATCGGTGAGGCCGAGGCGTTTGCCGCCGTCCATTCCCTGGAAATGTCGATGGGCGTCATCGCTCTTTTCGGTGCAGCGGGGATTGTCCTGTTTGCGCTTTTTATCACACGGTCCATCACCGGCCCCATAAAAAAGGAAAATGCGGCCCAAAGTTCTCAAGTCTCCGAAGCCATCACCGAAGATATCATCGAGGTGACCCAGGCCGCCGCCGAGATGGCCCAAGGCAGCCAACAGGCTAATCACAGCACCGGAAAGCTTTCCAAACTGGACGAACAGCTCCGGTCGATGGTGTCATAAACCGGAACCGGATCACACCATCTGCGGCCGCGGCGAGAAAGTTGACACGCTAACACGCTTCTGAGATACTCATTAAGAAGAAGCACGCCGTACCCATTTTTCAACGGCCCCTCGAACCGCGACGGCATCGATCCAGCTCTATCAGGCGCCCCTCATGGACACTATTTTCGAAAAATGGGCGACATACGGTATCGATAAATGATGAGCACGTCGTGGATGAAATGATCGCATATACCAAAGCACTCGCTGAACGCGCGGCAGCAAATTTTGACGATGGTCGACGGATTGGCTCCGCTTTCATCCGCGGCCGATGGCTGCAAATGAAAGCCGTCCTCGATGGAGGAAAGGCGTTCACTCCGCTGGTATTATTGATCGGGATATCTGTTTTGTATGTCACGGGTTGTGACGGCCAAAAGACCATCCGGGTTGGTTTTGTGGCCCAGTTGACCGACGTCCAGGCCGAACTGGGCGTTCAAGAACGCAACGGCGTCCAGTTGGCTGTGGAGAAAATCAATGCCGCGGGAGGTATTGACGGGCGTCCTATCGAATTGGTCGTGCGTGACGATCTGGGTACGGCTGAAGGGGCTCGGACGGCCGACCGGGAACTTATCGAAGCCGACGTGGTCGCCATCATCGGCCACGCAACCAGCGCGCAAACGATGGCCGGTCTGGCCGTTACAAATCCCGCCCGTGTCGTCATGCTCAGCCCCACTGCCACGACGCCGGAACTCAACGGCCGGGATGACTTCTTTTTCCGTGTCGGTTCCAGTCTTCTGGACAGGGCGCACGCCCTGGCCCGACGTATATATCAGGACCGCAATATTACCATGGTGTCTGTGATCTACGATACCGACAACACCGCCTACTCCATGGCTTTCCTGAAGGCCTTTGCAGAAAAATATCAGTCCCTGGGAGGCCGGCTGGCAGCCAGAGTCGACTTCTCGTCGAAGGTACAGCTGGATTTTGCCCCGTTAATCGTGCAACTGCAAACAGGCAACCCGCAGGGACTGTTGATCATTGCAGCAGATTTTGATACAGCGCTGATCGCCCAGCGAACCCGTTTGATGGGCTGGCCCATCGCCCTGTTCGCCACAGCATGGGCTCAGACGGAAACACTGATCAGCAACGGCGGCCGGGCCGTCGAAGGGTTGGAAATCGAAATCGCCAACACCTTCACAAATCAGACGCCGGCCTATCTTGATTTCAAAACACGCTATCAAACCAGATTCGGGCAGGTGCCCTCCTTTGGCGCCGCATTGGGCTACGAAGCGGCCGGCCTTTTGGCGGTCGCTCTGAAAAAGACCGGCGGCAAGGCTGACGGGCTGGCCCAGGCACTGATCAATATCAAGACATTCAAGGGACTGTCCCATGCGTTTGCGTTGGATAGATACGGTGACGCCAATCGGCCTTTCTATGTGGGCACCATACGTGAGGGAAAATATGTGGACATCGCTACCTTGATCCCAACGGAACCTCGAGATTGATATGAGGTTGATCAATTGATGCGCCAGAAAAACCTGCCTGCCCTTGATCGTGTATTGCAGCGCCTGGCGCTCTTGCGCATGTTTCTGCCGCTGGTGGCGTTGAGTGTGACGGCCATCGGCGCGCTGGGCTATTTAGGGGAACGGACACTCGAAAGTCGGCAACATCAAATGGCGCAGTCCATGGCCCGACTGGTCGACGGTTATCTGGATCAAGCGGCCCGGACATTGGATGCCGCGGTCCGGGTCGTCGAGGCCACGCCATCCGGACATCTGGATTTTATGCAAGGAATTTTAGAGGCATACGGGAACTTCGATACGCTCTATTATCTGGATGACAACAACAGGATCAGGCTGCTGGCACCTTCCGACCCGCGCTATATGGGTCTGGATATGTCCAACCTGCCCCACTTTAAACAAGCTGCAGGAGAGAAACATCTCATCGTTTCCCGCCCTTTTATCTCGCTTCGCACAGGCAATCCGACGGTTTATCTGATCAGGCAACTCGCTCAAGGAGGTCGGGTGGCGGGCGCATTGAACCTGGGGTCGCTGCAAGAGGAAATCATGCGCGGAAGAGATGCGAATGATCAGAGCATGGTCTTCCTGCTGGACCAGTTCGGCATGCTGCTGGCTCATCCCTCTTCCGGCCTGGTCAAACAGCAAGCCAATCAGGGCGACCTGGAGATATTTCGTCGCGGACGCGGCGGGGACGCCACGCTCGTTTACCGATATGCGGGACGGATGGTTCTGGGCAGCGCCGCCCGGGTCGAACGGGCCGGGTGGGTCGTCGTCGATCAGATCCCGTTGTCTGTCGCCTTCAGCGCTTATGCCTGGGCCCTGGGGCTGACCCTTTTGGCATCGCTTGTCATCTGGATGGCGCTGACCTGGAATCTGCGCCGACAGCTCCAACGACACATTGTCATCCCCCTGGTGCAACTCAGCCGCGGCATCGGCGCACTGTCCAATGGTGATTTCAGCCGGGGCAAGGCCCTGGCTGCCATACCTGCCACCTTTGCCGAATTGAAGACACTTGCAGCGGATTTTCAGCAGATGAGCGACACTCTTGGAAAACGCCAGGCGGCATTGCAAGAAAGCGAGCAGCGCTATCGCGGCTTGTTCGAAAAAGTGCCCGTGGCACTCTACCGTACGACGCCGGAAGGAGAGCTCCTGGACGTCAACCTGGCCAACGTCCGCATGCTGGGCTTCCCCGATCGGGACGCCCTGCTGGAGGTCAACGCGACAGACCTCTATCTGGACCAGGACGATCTTAAGCGGTGGCGGGCCATCGCCGACCGCGACGGGATCGTGCGGAGTTTCTCAATGCAGTTGCAGCGATCAGACGGAAAGGCGATATGGGTACGAAATACCGCTCGCGCTGTACGGGACGGCAATGGACAGGTGCTGTACTATGAGGGCCACCTGGAGGACATTACCGCGCGCTTGCAGGCGGAGCAATCCATCCGAAAACTGTCTCTGGCCATTGAGCAAAGCCCGGTGTCCATCATGATCACCGATGTTTCGGGAAGAATCGAATTCGTCAACGCCCAATACACCCAGGTCACCGGATATACGTATGATGAGGTCATCGGCCGGCGTCCCAACATCCTCAAATCGGGGGAAACACCGGACGAGGAGTACAGCCGGCTCTGGCAGACCATCGGTTCGGGAGGCATTTGGCAGGGACAGCTCCGTAACCGCAAGAAAAACGGAGAGTTGTTCTGGGAACAGGCCACCATTGCTCCGGTCAGAGATGCGGACAATGTCATCACCCATTATGTGGCGGTCAAGGAGGACATCACCCAACGTAAAATACTCGAAGAGCAGCTCCGGCAGACTCAGAAAATGGAGGCGGTCGGGCAATTGGCCGGCGGCGTGGCTCATGATTTCAACAATATGCTGGGCGTCATCATCGGTCACGCGGAGCTGGCGCTGGCCAAAATGAATTCGGACCATGCCCTGCGCAAAAATCTTCAGGAAATATTGGCCGCCGGTCTTCGCTCATCGGAAATCACACGGCAGCTGCTGGCCTTCGCCCGAAAGCAGACCATTACCCCCAAGATCCTCGACCTGAACGAGACCGTCGAGGGAATGCTTAAACTGCTGAGGAGAATTATCGGCGAGGATATCGACCTGGTCTGGCTGCCGGGGGCCAAGCTGTGGCCGGTCAAAATGGATCCTTCCCAGATCGATCAGATTCTGGCCAACCTGTGCGTCAATGCCAGGGACGCCATTTCCGGCGTAGGCAACGTCACCATCGAAACGCGAAGGGTCTGTTTCGATGACGCCTTCTGCAGCGAACATCGGGGCTTTGCCCCCGGCGAGTATGCGATGCTGGCGGTGAGTGATAACGGCAGCGGCATGGACAAAGCCACGATGGAAAAAATCTTCGAGCCGTTTTTCACCACCAAGGAGATGGGCAAGGGCACCGGTTTGGGCTTGGCCACGGTTTACGGCATCGTCAAACAGAACGACGGCTTCATCAACGTGTACAGCGAGCCGGGCAGCGGATCGATTTTCAAGATTTACCTGCCCCGGCACGCCGACCCCTCCAGGCAAATGCCGAAGGCGGGCCCTGAGCCTAAGGATCTGAGCGGTGATGAAACCGTCCTGGTGGTAGAAGATGAGGTGCTGCATCTGGAATTGGTGGAGCTGATGCTTGAGAGCTATGGATATCAGGTATTGGCGGCATCATCTCCAGGCGAGGCGCTCCTTGCGGCCAAGCGGCATAAGGGTAAGATCCATCTGCTTCTGACCGATCTGATCATGCCCGAAAAGAATGGACGGGAGCTTTCGAATGAGATAACCTCGCTTTACCCGGACATGACCTGCCTGTACATGTCCGGCTATACGAACGACATCATTGTTCACCAGGGAATACTCGACGAGGAGGTCCATTTCATTCAAAAGCCGTTTTCAATGCAGCATCTGGCGCTCAAAGTGCGGGAGATTCTGGACACCGGTTCACCAATGAAATAGACGTCACACGAACCGGTTGACCATTTTTATATGTTTCTACAACGAATCGGGAATTAGCCGGATCTTTTTGGAGAAGCAAATCACGATGCCAGAACATGACGAAGAAGGATCCAAGATGGAATCATCGATCACCATTCTGCATCTGGAAGATGACCCGGTCGATGCAGAGCTTGTTCAGGCCAATCTTGCTGAAGCCGGTTTGGCTTGCCGCATAACCGTCGCCCAAACACGGGATGCATTCGAAACCGCCGTGCGCGATGGCGGGATGGACATCATCCTGGCCGACTTCCAGTTGCCGATGTATGACGGCATGGCGGCGCTGCGACAGGCGCAGAAAGTGCGCCCGGATCTGCCGTTCATCTTCGTATCCGGTGCCATGGGCGAGGAGGCGGCCATCGAAGCGCTGACCAAGGGGGCCACCGATTACGTACTCAAGCAGAACTTATCGCGCCTCGCACCGGCCGTCCAGCGCGCGTTGAGCGATGCCCGGAACCGAAGGGAACGCAAACAGGCGCAGATCCGGCTGCGCGAACAATTTCTTTTTCTCCAGCAATTGATCGATACCATCCCGGTTCCCGTCTATTACAAGGACGCCCAAGGAGTGTATCTCGGCTGCAATGCGGCCTTCGAGGCATTCCTCGACTTGCCGAAAAAGGATATTGTGGGAAAGACGGTGCACGAAGTGGTTCCGCAAGAGCGCGCCGACAAGCATTATGAGGCGGATCTGGCGCTGCTGAGCAACCCGGGTGAGCAGATTTATGAAGTCAGCGGCATATATAAAAACGGCAGCCAGCGCGATGTCATATTCCACAAGGCGACATTTGTCGATGCAACGGATTGTGTGGCCGGAACGGTCGGCACCCTGATGGACATCACCGAACGCAAGCAGGCCGACCGCGAGCGCCTGGCCAATCTCAAGTTTTTTGAAAGCATGGACAAGGTCCATCAGGCCTTTCAGGGCGCCGACGATCTCGAAGAAATGATAGAAAATCTGCTCGACGAGGTGATGTCGATCTTTGATTGCGATCGGGCGTTTCTCATGCACCCCAGCGATCCCGAGTCTCCGACGTGGACCGCTCCGATGGAGCGCCACAAGCCGGAATATCCCGGCGTGCGAGCGTTAAGGAGGGAGATGCCGATGGATCCGCAGGTCGCCGAGACGCTTCGCATCCTGCTGGCCGCGGACGGCCCGGTGGCCTTCGGTCCGGGCATGCCCCATCAACCGCCCCAAGATGTGTCGAAGCAATTCAACATTCAATCGTTTATCGCCATGGCCCTTCGCCCCAAAACCGGCCATCCGTGGCAGTTCGGAATGCATCAGTGCGCTTACGCCCGTGTCTGGACGGCAGAAGAGCAAAGGATGTTCGAAGCCATCGGCAGGCGCTTGACAGACGCCTTGAGCAGCCTGCTGACGCGCCGTGATCTGCGCCAGAATGAAGCATTTCTCGATAAGGTCGTGGAACACCTTCCCGACATGATTTTCGTAAAGGATGCCCGGGCCCTCAATTTCGTGAGATTCAACAAGGCCGGCGAACAGCTTCTGGGATATCAACGGGAAGAGCTGCTCGGCAAAAGCGATTACGATTTTTTCCCCAAAGAAGAAGCGGATTTCTTCACGGAAAAAGACCGCCAGGTGCTCGCGTCAAAGGAACCTGAAGACATCCCGGAGGAGACCATCAGCACCAGAAGCGGTGAAGAGCGGATCCTGCACACCAAGAAGATACCGATTCTGGACGAAGCCGGTACGCCGCAATACCTGCTGGGCATCTCCGAAGATATCACCGAACGCAGACAGGCCGAGGAGAAGATGCTCCAGTCAGACCAGCGGCTGCGTTTGCACAGAGAAATGTCACCTCTGGGTTTTCTGGAATGGGATGAGAATTTTCATGCGGTCGAGTGGAACGCCGCATGCGAGAGAATATTCGGCTATACCAGGAAAGAGGCTATCGGCAAACATGCCAAGGATTTGATACTGCCCGTGGAGGCCCACGATCTGGTTGATCAGATTTACCAGGACCTGATGCGTCAGACCGGCGGGCATCACAGCATCAACAAGAATGTCACCAAGGATGGCCGCATCATCACCTGTGAGTGGTTCAATACCACCCTGGTGGACAAGGACGGCAAAGCCACCGGTGTCGCTTCAGTCTGTAACGACATCACCGAACAGATGCAGGCGGAGCAGTCGATCCGCAAGCTGTCCCAGGCCGTCGAACAGAGCCCGGCGTCCATCATGATCACCGATGTCGAGGGCAAGATCGAGTTCGTCAATGCCAGATTCAGCGAGACCACCGGCTATTCTCTTGCCGAAGCATTGGGGCAGAACCCCAGAATCCTTAAATCCGGCGAAACGCCGGCAGACGAATATCGCCGGTTGTGGGAGACCATCAGCTCCGGCGGGGTCTGGCGGGGCGAGTTCCACAATCGCAAAAAGAGCGGCGAGTTGTTCTGGGAACAGGCCACTATCGCTCCCATCAGAGATGCGGGCAATGCCATCACCCATTTTCTGGCGGTCAAGGAGGACATTACCGAACGCAAGAATCTCGAAGAGCAGCTCCGGCAGGTCCAGAAGATGGAGGCCATTGGACAATTGGCCGGCGGTATCGCCCACGATTTCAACAATATTTTATCGGCCATCACCGGGTACTCGGAATTGTCGCTATCGATTCTTGAACCGACATCAGAGGCCTTCGGATATGTGGCCCAGGTTCTGGAAGCCAGCGGACGAGCCAAGGAACTGGTCAATCAGATCCTGATGTTCAGCCGGGAATCCGTTCAGGAACTCAGACCGACCCGGATTGACTTTCCGGTCAAAGAAGCCCTCAAGCTGATCAGGGCATCGGTGCCGGCCACCATCGAAATTCGCTCGAAGATCCTGTCCAAGGCCTCCGCACTGGCCGATCCCACCCAGATCCATCAGATCGTGATGAATCTGTGCACCAATGCTGCGCAGGCCATGCAGGAGAACGGCGGACTCCTCGAGGTGTATTTGTCCGATATCACCATCGATCATGAGGAACATCGTCAGCGCTATCCGGATGCCAAACCTGGAGAATATATCCAATTGATGGTTTCAGATCAGGGACACGGTATCGATGCGCAATGCCTTCACAGGATATTCGATCCTTTTTTCACCACCAAGAAAAGAGGAGAGGGCACAGGCATGGGCCTTTCGGTGGTCCATGGCATTGTCACGAGTTACGGAGGCTTCATATACGCCCGCAGCCGATTGGGAGAGGGAAGCACGTTCGAAATATTGATTCCGGCCCGGGAATCGTTCGCGGTACCTGACGCCATCCTGGAAATGCCGATTCCCACAGGCAGCGAGTCCATTTTGTTTGTCGACGACGAGACCATGATAGTGGATATTGCCAAAAGAATGCTCGAATCCCTTGGATATAGTGTGGTTGCCAGAACCAGTGCCATCGAGGCTCTGGAAGCGTTCCGAAACAACCCGGACAGCTTCGACCTGGTGGTCACCGATATGACCATGCCTAAAATGACCGGCCTGGACCTGGCCGAAAAGATCCTCCAGATAAAACCGGACTTCCCCATCGTGCTGTGCACGGGGTTCGATGTCACCATGAATGAAGAAAAGATTATCTCACACGGTCTGAAGGACGTCATTTACAAACCCATTCTCAGGCGCGATATGGCGACAGTGGTTCGTAAAACCCTGGATGGATGTCGGTCGACGAAGGGTGACAACTAGGAATTTTAAAGGGAGTGCCGAAGATGGCCACCATACTCGTTATTGACGATGATCCCATGATTCGAAATGCTTTGGTTCTTCAACTGACCCAGCTCAAGCATACCGTTATGGTGGCCGAGACCCTGGCCGACGGCAATGAGATGCTTCCGCTGGCACCCTTTGATATCGTCTTCCTGGATGTCAATCTGCCGGACGGCAGCGGTTTGGAGCTTTTACCGGCCATCCGCAAGGCGGAGTCCGGCCCCGAGGTTATTATCATCACCGGCGAAGGCAGCGCCCGGAGTGCCGAGGCGGCCATCAACTCCGGTGCCTGGGATTACCTCCAGAAGCCTCTTTTGAAACAGGAAATCGAGCTGCAATTGACCAGAGCCCTCGATTACAGGACCGTAAAGACCTACGAACGCAAACCTGCCCTGATGACCCTGAAGCGACCCAAAATCATCGGCAGCAGCCCTGAACTCAATGCCAGGCTTGATCTGGTGGCGCAATGCGCCGGCAGCGATGCCAATGTGCTGATTGCGGGCGAGACCGGAACCGGAAAAGAACTCTTCGCCAGGGCTATTCACGAAAACAGCCTCACTCCCGAAAACGATTTTATTGTCGTAGACTGCGCGGCTTTGCCGGAGCAACTGGTGGAAAGCGTGTTATTCGGGCATGTCAAAGGAGCCTTTACGGGTGCGGATTGCAGACGGGACGGACTGGTCAAGGAGGCCGACGGCGGCACATTGTTTCTGGATGAGATCGGCGAGCTGCCGTTGTCGATCCAAAAAAAGTTTCTGCGTGTCCTGCAGGAACGACGTTTCAAGCCGGTAGGCAGCACACATGAGATAACGAGCCACTTCAGGTTGATTTGCGCCACGAATCGCGACCTGAACAAGATGGTGACCCAGGGCCTTTTTCGAAAAGATCTTTTATTCCGGCTGCGGACGTTCTACATCGAATTGCCGCCGTTGCGGACGTGCAAACAGGATATCAGGGAATTGGTCTTGTACTACATCGACCAATTGTGCCGGCATCATGGCATGGAAAATAAGGGTTTCGTGCCCGAATTTGTAAAGGCCCTGTCATCATACAGCTGGCCCGGTAATGTCCGGGAGTTGATCAGTACACTGGAAAAGGCCATACTGGCGGATCGGGAGGCACCGACCCTTTTCCCCATGCATCTGCCGCGCAATGTACGGCTGCACTTTATCAAGTCGTGCATGGATGAAAAGCGCAAAGAGTCTCCCGGGCCGGCACCCGGTGTACCCGCTGAGCATGATGAAAGATTTTCCATCCCTGTGCACTTCACGCACCCGCTGCCAAGACTCAAACAGCTGCGGGACCAGGTGATGGAACAGCTCGAAAGCATCTATCTGAGACGATTGATGTCTCATGCACAGAATGATCTTAACCGCGTGGGAGAACTCTCGGGATTGAGCAAACCGCGCATCTACGCGCTGTTAAAAAAATACGACATCCCAAGATCCTGATAACTGAAACCATCTCTTGACAAAAGCAGGTAAAATATATCATAAACAAACCAATCGGTCGGTTTTAAAAATACCATATTCCGGGAAACAGGCCCCCAAATGACACCACCACGCAAACGCAAAACACAGCAGCAGCGGCGTACGGAGATGCGCGCCCGGCTCATCGAGGCGACCCTGACCTGCCTGGAGAAATGGGGCTATCATGGTTCGAGCCTGACCCGTATTCTGGATACGGCCGGCGTGTCGCGCGGGGCCTGGCGTCATTACTTTGCCACCAAAAACGATCTGGTGGCGGCGGCAGCCGAGTTCGCCCTGAAACGAACCGTGACCATCACCCGGACCCTGGCCCAGAATCTTCCCCCGGAACAGCTGGATCTTGATCGCCTTTTTGATTTTATCTGGAACAACTTCTACACCGGGCGCCACCATGCGGTCTGGCTGGAGTTCAACGTGGCCTGCCGCACGGAGACCTCCCTGCGTCAACGTTTGACCCCGGTCCTGATAGAATTTCACGCCGAGATCGAAAAGGCCTGGGAAGAACATTACTCGACCACGGCGCACACCGAGATTCCTGCGTCCGTCTTCATCACCCTGACCATCAATGTCCTGAGGGGCATGGCCGTGCAGTCCATTATCCAGGATGACCAGGCCTACTATAAGAAGCTGCGCTCGTACTGGATCAGCATGATGGCCCCCCTGATCCAGAGAAAGGCGGCAAACCGGCCGGAGGATACGCCATCGGACGGCTGACGGATACATGGGCGAAAGATGCCGCCGACCGGGCCGAAACCCCTCATCGGTCCGGGCAGCACAGATCCGGAAGATTGAATGATGCCTGAGCAATACCAAAGTGATGTCATTGTGGCCGGCGGCGGTCTGGCCGGAATAGTTACCGCTTTAGAGCTGCTGGACCGCGGCCGGCGCGTTCTGGTGCTGGACCGCGACGTTGCGGACAACCTGGGCGGGTTGGCCAAGAAGTCGTTTGGCGGCATCCTTTTCGTGGATACGCCTCTGCAGCGTCGTCTGGGCATCCGCGACAACCCGGATCTGGCCATGACCGACTGGCGGCGCCGGGCCTTTTTCCAACAGGCGGATCACTGGCCGCAGGCCTGGGCCAGGGCCTATGTGGACAATTCCCGCGAGATGATCTACGACTGGCTCACGGCCAGGGGCGTCAGATTCCTGCCGATGGTGCAATGGGCCGAGCGCGGCCTGCTGGAACCCGGTAATACGATTCCCCGCTGGCACATCGCCTGGGGCACCGGACACGCCATTGTCGAAGCCTTACGGGAGCAACTGGAACAGCACCCTCACGGCAACCGCTTGCACATTCTTTACCGCCACCGGGTCGAGGCCCTGCAAACCACTTCCGGCCGGGTGACCGGTTGCAGCGGAGTGAACGACGAGAACGGGAAACCCTTCGAAGCCCGGGCCGGGGCCGTGGTTATTGCTTCGGGCGGCATCTGCGGCGGCGATCTAAGTTGTGTAAAGGCAAACTGGTTTAGCGGATGGGGCTCGCCACCGCCCACCCTGCTCAACGGTTCCCATCAATATGCCGACGGCCTGCTGCACCAGGCGGCTGCCCGCTCCGGCGCCCGAGTCACATATTTGGACCGCCAGTGGCATTACGCCGCCGGCGTCCGCCATCCTGACCCCCAAATCCCCAACGAGGGATTGAGTCTGGTGCCACCGCGCTCCGCCCTGTGGCTGGATGCCCGGGGCCGGCGCTTCGGTCCCATGCCTCTGATGGGCTATACCGATACGCGCTATGTCGTGGCCCGGATCTGCCAAACCAGAGACCAATACTCCTGGCTGGTGTTAAACTGGAAAATCGCCATCCGAGAGCTGGCGGTCTCCGGCTGCGATTACATGGAAGCCTTTCGTAATAAACGCAAAGGCTTGCTGCTGAAGCACCTCCTGTTCGGCAACAAAAAACTGATTCATCGGCTGATCGATGAATGCGGCGACGTCGTCACCGCCTCCTCCCTGGGAGCGCTGGCCGGCAAAATGGAGGCCCTGACCCTTTCCGGGGTCGACTTTGAGGCCCAAGGCATGCTAACCGATATCCGGTCCTACGATGCCTGCCTGAAACGCGGTCCGCGCTATTTCAACGACGAGCAGGTGCGCCGCATCGCCGACTTCAGGCGGTACAAGGGAGATCGCATACGCATGTGCCGATTTCGAAAAATCGACGACCCCTCGGCCCGGCCGTTGATGGCTATCCGGCTGTTTATTCTCAGCCGCAAGAGCCTGGGCGGCATCCAGACCGATCTGCAAAGCCGGGTCCTGGACGGCGGGCAGCAGCCCATCGCCGGTCTGTTCGCCGTCGGCGAAGCCGCCGGCTTCGGCGGCGGCGGCATCCACGGCCGAGGCTCCCTGGAAGGCACCTTTCTGGGCAGCTGTATTCTGACCGGCCGTATGGCCGGCCGCAGCATCGCCGGAGGCGGCTGATAGGAAAAAAGGAGCACTCGATGGACAACCGAACCCAACCCGGACAAAATGACATACAAACCCGCGACGCCGGGCGCAAGACCGGCGCCTGGCTCACGGTCTATGCTCTGGAACATTTGCCGGTGACCCACACCTTCGGGATCCCGGGCGTCCATGTCACTGAACTGTACGACGAACTGGCCAAATCGAGGCAAATAGAACCGGTACTGGTCACCCATGAATGCGGAGCCGCCTTCATGGCCGATGCCCTCAGCCGCACCTCGAACAAGATTGGCGTGCTGGCCATTGTCCCGGCGGCCGGAGCGACTCATGCCATGAGCGGCATCGGCGAAGCCTATCTGGCCGGCATTCCCATGCTGGTCATCTCCGGCGGCGTGCGACGCGACACCGGACGCGCCTATCAGTTGCACGACCTGGACATGCTGCGCCTGCTGACGCCCTTGACCAAAAAGACCTACCTGATCCAAAGCCACCAGGAGATCGTCCCCGTTCTTTTCGAGGCCTATTGCCTGGCCGTCGGCGGCGAGCCGGGCCCGGTGTATGTCGAAATCCCCGCCGATATCCTCTTGATGCGCGGTCCGGTTTCCAATCTGCCTACGACGCCTCCCGTCCCGGATCCGCCGCCGGCGC
Source organism: Desulfobacteraceae bacterium (assembly GCA_050291625.1). Lineage (GTDB taxonomy): Bacteria > Desulfobacterota > Desulfobacteria > Desulfobacterales > Desulfosarcinaceae > JARRKU01. The sequence continues at coordinate 92,278 of JBNKKC010000111.1, read as the reverse complement.
CGGAGCCCAGACAGGTTGAAGCCGCAGCCGAGCTGCTGCGCCAGGCCAAACGCCCGGGCCTTTTTCTGGGGTGGGGCTGCCGTAATTGCACCGATCTTTGCATTTCTCTGGCCGAACTGCTCCAGGCGCCGGTGGCCACAACCTTGCAGGGGCTGAGCGTTTTTCCGGGGGACCATCCTCTGCATACCGGAATGGGTTTCAGTGCGGCGGCCGTTCCAGCGGCTGAAAATGCCTTTGCCGGATGCGACTGTCTGCTGGCCGCCGGTACCCGGTTCGGCGAAATCCCCACCGGCAGCTACAGCATCGACGTTCCTGAAAACCTGATCCATATCGATATCAACCCGAATGTTTTCAATAAAAATTATCCGGCCAAGGTCACGTTGCAGACTGATGCCGGAGCGACCCTTAAAGCCTTGATCCAAGCGCTCCGGAACAACCCACCCGAGAACCGCTCGGAAGAGATCCGTGTTCAAATTGCCAAGGACAAGCAGGCGTACCTGGCCCAATGGCAGGCCCATCGCAACGACCGGGTCAATCCGGCCTTGTTTTTCCAGGCCTTGCGCAAACAACTGGCCGATGATGCCCTGGTCGTAGTGGACGACGGCAATCATACCTATCTCACCGCGGAACTGTTTACACCAACGCATTCGCGCCATCTTATCTGTCCAACGGATTTCAACTGTATGGGCTATTGCGTACCCGCGGTCATCGGTGCCCAACTGGCCAATCCAGGCAAACAGGTAGTGGGCATTGTGGGCGACGGCGCCTTCTTGATGACCTGCATGGAAATCCTGACCGCCGCCAGCGAGAACCTGGGAGTGGTCTATTTCGTGTTTTACGATGGCGAACTGGCCCAGATCGCCCAAGGCCAGAAAATCCCTTATAACCGGAAAGTCTGCACGGTTCTGGGAAAGATCAGCCTGCAAGGGGTGGCCGACGCCGTAGGGGCCCGCTACCTGCAATTGAAAAGCAACGCCGATATCGAAACGACCATTGGGCAGGCGCTGAATCTGGCCGCGGACCAGGCCCCGGTGATTGTTGATGTCAAGATCGATTACTCCAAGCGCACCCGCTTCACCCAAGGAGTGGTCAAGGCGGTCCTGAGCCGGCTGCCTCTGGGCGAAAAAACACGATTCATCGGACGGGCGCTGTGGCGCAAAGTGACCGGATAGCATGCCGGCGCTTCGTCAAGGAGTGACACCAAACCGTTACAAGCCATATACCATCGGCGGGGTTGGCTCGGATGTAAAGACCGTCTTGACGACCTGACACCGGCTTTTCACTCGCTGGCCTCACCCGTTGCCCCTGGGGCGGGGCTTATCGTGTTACTTTTTTTCCCGCTGCGTTACTAAAATGATGCACGACCGTGCGATCTGAAATCATCCGATTGTTTTTTCCATATTAATTCAGTAGGATATTTTTCGGAAACAAATGGCATATCTCGTGCATTTCCTCTCCCACAATTCATGCAACATTTACGATTTGCAACGGGTCTGTATGTCTAAATTGCCCTGTAAAGGAGGTTGAACGGAAACTGTGCCAACCCGATTTTTCTTTTTTACCATGTTATCCACGATCGCGGTCCTCACCCTGATTTTCCCCTTACAAGCCGATCAGAAACATTTGCAGCCCGGTAAGGCGTCAACTGTTTCGGCCGTAAATCAGGCTGCGGTGACGATCCAGGTAAGCTCATTTAAACGGAGAATTGAAGCTGCAAAGGAGGTGTCCCGGCTGGCATCTCATGGTTTGGATGCCACCATCAGGCATGAGTCCGTGCCGGGAAAGGGGATGTGGTACCGCGTTTACGTGGGCCGGTTCAAAAGTCGCAGTAAAGCGCGCGCCGTCGCCGATGGCCTCAAAGCACGGGGGATCGTCTCCTGGTTCTGGATTAAGCCGGACATGTCTCCCCCTGCCAAAGCAACATCGCAGGCAAAGGCCGACGTTGTTCCGGAGACATCAACGGCGAGTCCATCCGAGCCCGGGCCGCCAAAATCTCCTGCTGCAGCTTCACAACGGATGACAAAAAAAGAGACATCTGAAAAGAGCCGGCTCGTGCATTCGGCCAAGCCCGTCTCGTCAACCGCGGCCCGGAATCCGGCGGCGCCGAAACAACCCGCTATAGAGAAGAAGAAACATGAACAAAACAAGCCCGTGGTCCGGGACGTTTCATCCGTGGAATCGACCCAACCGGCCCTGCCGGCCACCTTCAGCTTTTCATCGCAGACAACCATGCGGGCATTTGAAGGCGATACCAGCGATGAAGAGGATACGCTGATACTGCCCCTGTACGAGTATTTGCAGCTCGACTACGGAGAGCCCGAGCAGGGCGGCTGGTCCGTGCATGCATATGGCTGGGTCAGATCCGACCTGGCCGACAGCGCCTACTATGAAGATGCGACGGACGGCGAACTGCTCTATGGCTACCTGGCATTCAGCAGGCCTTACAGCGACTTGCATCTGACCCTGGGTCGCAAGCAGATTTTTGCAGGAGTCACCAATGAGATAGTGGATGGCTTGCAGTTTTCCACCGGCCTCGGCGGGATGCTGACCACCACGGTGTTCGGCGGTGTGACATCCGCTTCGGATGAGACAAGCACCGATGTCACCTATGGCGGTCGTGTGGCCTTCCATCCAAAACCCGCCTATGAGATGGGTGTCTCTTACCAACATACCGATCTAGACGGCGACCCCGATCAGAGAACCGGTGTCGATCTTTCCGTCAACTGGAGTGACTGGCTGACCGTTCAGGGACTTTCAAGTTTCAATCTGGACAGTGAAGACTGGCGCGAACACAACTATGCTATCGCCCTTCGTTATAGGGGCATTACATTGGAGCCCGTTTATCAATACTTCAGCTACCAGGATTACTTCGGTGTTAATACGGAGGAAAACAACCTTTTCCATTTTCTCCAGGACAGCGATGAGCAGGTCACCATTGCCGGTGCTGACGTTCAATATCAGGGGACGCTACCGTTGCGCCTGACCGGTCGCTACAATCATTATACTTACAACCTTCGTCAGGAAGAGGCCGCCTACTATGCCGTGCTGATCAGTGCGGATCTTTCCGAGGGCAGTCAGCTGGGCGGCGAGGCCGGACGCATGGACGGAGAAACCGACGATAATATCTACACCCTTTACCGTGTTTTTTTCTACTGGTTGGATCCCTTTAAACTGGGGCGTTCAGCCTTTATCAGCGGCGATGCGATTTTTCAGGATTACGACGCACCCGTGTTCGGCAGGGACAATGCCATCAATTATTCTCTCAGCGGCGGGATACGCTTTTTCCGTGATGCCATGGAAGTCAAACTGACAGGCGGCTACAGCAAAGACCCGTACTTCGACGAAAACCTGGAGGGCATCCTGAGCTTCCAGATCAACTACTAAGCAGGCGAAACATGACCAAGATCACTGCACGTGCGCTTCTCACCATCTTTAGTATCGTCCTTCTGGCTGGAGCCGTACCGGCCCGCAACGGCTGGACCCAGGGTGCCAACCTGCCCCTGCGGCATCCCCCGGAAGAGGGAGACCTGCGCAGATGCTCGGAGTGCCACGATACCGAAACACATGAATTTCCCTTCCAGCGCTTTGAGCATACGCCGTTGTTCGGAGACAATCACCGCCTGGCCGCGGTTGGCAGCCAGAGGGTCTGCGCGATCTGTCATCAGGCGAGTTTTTGCGCCGATTGTCACGGAGCGGGTGCCGGTCTAAAGCCTTCGTTCAAGCATCATGGCGATACCCGTCGATTGATGCCCCATCGCGGCGACTACCTGACCCGGCACCGCATCGAAGGCCGACTCAATCCCGGAAAATGTTTCCGCTGCCACGGACGCCCCAGGGCGGCCGCAACCTGCAAATCGTGCCATGGCTGATGTGAACCTATGAATCGACATCAATTCCCTTTGATCCTCGTTCTGTTTTTACTCCCGATGCTATGGGCCTGTTCCAGTTCCAACGACCAGGCCCCTGCCGCCGGTCAGGTGCATGGCCGGAAATATCTTATTTTACATGCGGCCGAGGCCAGAGATGACCTGGCAGGCTGCAAATCATGCCATGGCAGCCGTCTGGACGGGTTAAGCCATACCGGCAGCTGCCTGACCTGCCATCCGGAAGGGGAACCGATCACTGTTCATGGATCTCCTTACAGCGATCCATCCGAGCATGGTATTGCCGCCCGAGGCAATCTGCGGCAATGTTTCGCCTGTCACGGCAGTGCGCCCAACCGTTTCGACGGTGGTTTTTTGTCCGATCCGGGCATGTACAACGCACCCAACGCCAATTGTTCGGCGGCCGGCTGCCACAGCGTCGCCGGGGCCCACCCCACACGCTGGCAAGGCGACAACGACATCACTGCGGGCCACCTGTCCACCCACAGGGTCGTCTCCCGGGATACGATCGATACCGGTTGCGCCATCTGCCATCAGGTAACGGCGGGCGGCCCCCAACCGCGCCAGGACGCCCCCAGTTGCTTTTCACCCGGTTTCACCAACAGTGACGGCTCCACCAACGGGTGTCATGCCGGCGGTCCGGGCCCGGCCCATGATATGCCCTACGACAGTCCCGATCTGCACGGTGGGGACGCCAAAGCGGACCTGGCGGCCTGCCAGGACTGCCATGGAACACCGGGTACGACCGGTTTTGACGGAGGAACATCCGGCACGTCCTGCGCCGCCTGCCATCCGGATGCCGGGGCCCACCCCACCCGCTGGCAAGGCGACAACGACATCACTGCGGATTATCTCTCAAGCCATCGCAACGCCGGAAAGCAGAGCACCGCCTGCGCCATCTGCCACGATGTGGTGGAAGGCAACACGCCTGCCAACGCCAATGCGCCCAGCTGCTTTTCGGCCAGCTTCACCAACAGCGACGGCTCCACCGCCGGGTGTCATGCCGACGGTCCGGGGCCGGTCCATGACATGCCCTACGACAGTCCCGATCTGCATGGCGCAGAGGCCAAGGCGGACCTGGCAGCTTGCCAGGACTGCCACGGGACACCGGGTACGACAACGTTTGACGGAGGAATATCCGGCACGTCCTGTGCCGCCTGCCATCCGGACGCCGGGGCCCACCCTACCCGCTGGCAAGGCTCCAACGACAATACGGCGGACTACATGTCCACCCACAGGGTCGTCTCCCAGGATACGATCGATACCGGTTGCGCCATCTGCCATCAGGTGACGGCGGGCGGCCCCCAACCGCACGATGGTGCCCCCAGCTGCTTTTCGGCCGGCTTCACCAACAGCGACGGCTCCACAACCGGCTGTCATGCCAGCGGCCCGGGTACGACTCATGTTCTGCCCTACGAGAGCCCCGATCAGCACGGCGAGGACGCCAAGGCAGACCTGGCGGCCTGCCAGGACTGCCACGGAACGCCGGGTACGACAGGTTTTGACGGAGGAACATCCGGCACGGCCTGTACCGCCTGCCATCCGGATGCCGGGGCCCACCCCACGCGCTGGCAAGGCGGCAACGACATCACCGCCGGTTATCTCTCAAGCCATCGCAACGCCGGAAAGCAAAGCACCACCTGCGCCATTTGCCACGATGTGGAGGAAGGCAACACGCCCGCCAACGCCAATGCGCCCAGCTGCTTCTCGGCCAGCTTCACCAACAGCGACGGCTCCACCACCGGTTGCCATGCTTCGGGACCGGAAGCGCCTCATCCCCTGCCTTATACCGATTCCCTGCAGCATGGCGCGGATGCCAAGGACAACCTGACCAGCTGTGTGCCCTGTCATGCCACACCGGCCAACGCCGGTGCGGGTGACAACCCGCGCTTCAATGTGGCCATCGGTGATCTGACCAACGGCTGTGAAGATTGCCATGCGGCCAACACCGCCCATCCGATACCTTTGTGGACCGGCGCCGCCGCCGGCAGCCACGCCTCAGCCAGCCGGATGTCGACTGCCTGTGCCCTTTGCCATGGCGCCAGCCTGAACGGGCCTGCCGGGGGCGGCGCCGGCCCTGCCTGCACGGCGTGCCATACGGCCGGTTCGCCCCTGACCCTGACCAACTGCACCTCCTGCCACAACTGGCCGCCTGACGGACAGACCCCGGCCGGCAACCAGTTTCCCAACCGTGACGGCGCGCACGCCGTTCACAATGCCCTGGCCGGTGTGAACGGAAATTGCAGTATTTGTCATGAGGGAGCCGGCACCGAATCGGAGGACCATTTCAACGGAGGCGGCCCGGCCAGCGTTTCCCTTGCCGCCACCTACAACGCCCAAAGCGGTGCGGCCGGCTATGATGCCGTGGACAAGACCTGCGGTACGACACGCTGCCATGGCGGTCAAACAACACCCGACTGGTTCGGCGGTTCGGTCAATGTCGTCAACGACTGCCAGGACTGCCATTCCACCAGTTCGGGCCAGTACAACAGCGCCACCTCCGGAAGACACAGAAAACATGTCACCGAGGAAAGCTTGAGCTGTATGGAGTGCCACGACCCCACCCTGCTGGCGGCCGATCACTTCAGCAATCTGGCCACCACCGGTTTTGAAGGCAACCCGTGGGAAACGCTGGACAGCGGACTGGGCTACGACCACAGCACCGGCAGAGGCTGCTCTGTCAACGGTTGTCATGGCTCGGAACGATGGTAGACCCTGTGCGCGGAGTCAGGATGAACGTGATTTATCCGGAGATGGCATCCATCGCCGTATCGTCGTGATGATTGCCGTTTAGCGTGGTTTTAACCGCCCTGGCGATCTCTTCCAGACAATAGGGTTTATGGATGAAGCTTGCCCCCAGTTCGAGTGCCGATTGCACCCGGTCGTTTTTCGTATAGCCGCTGGCGATCACCGCTTTTTGCCCGGGATAGATGGACAGCACGCGTTTGTAGGTCTCCAGACCGTCAAGGCCGGGATCCATGACCATATCCAGCAACAATAGATCCACCGGCTGTTCGTTGAGGTATGCCAGGGCGGACTCTCCGGACGGAACAGCGTCGACCATATACCCGAGCTTTTGAAAGATGGCCGAGGCAATTTCCCGCTGTTCGGCCACGTCGTCGACCACCAGGATACGTTCACCTTGACCGGTCAAATCCTCTTTGACGATGACACTTTCGGCTTTCGGCACATCGTGGTCGGCTTTCGGCAGATAGATCGTTATGATTGTCCCCTGATGCGGTTTGCTGTCGATGTCGATATATCCGTCATGGTGATTTACCGTATCCCATACCACGGTCATGCCAAGACCGGTGCCGCTGCGGCCCATTTTCTTCTTTGTGAAAAACGGTTCGAAAATATGCTCCAAATCGTCTTTGGAAATCCCCATGCCCTGATCGGTGACGGTTAGCTTGACGTAATTGCCCGGATTCACAGAACTGAATCCCTCTTGTGCTTCAGTCAACTGCGCCCGGGTCAGCTCGACAAGGATGCATCCACCTTCCTTCATGGAGTCGGCGGCATTTGAGATCAAGTTGATCACCATTTTTTCCAGATGAACCGCCGATCCCAACACCGGATACAGACCTGACGCACATCGGGTTTCAATGCGGATATGCTGATTGACATCGCAGATAGCACGGCACTCCGGGCTATCGAGGACGTTGCTTACCACGGCGGACAAATCAAGCGGTTCTTTGATGGCCACAAAATGTCGCGCCATGGTCAACATGTCTTGAACGATGGCCGCCGCTTTCCGACCCGATCGACGGATGGCGGAAAGCGGTCCGTACATGGGGTCGTCTTCCTGGATCTGAGTCAGCAGCAGGTCAGGATAGCCCACTATACCGGAAAGAATATTGTTCAGGTCGTGGGCCACTCCGGCCGCCAGGGTGCCGATGGCTTCCATTTTTTGAGAACGCACCAGCTGATCTTCCAATGCTTTGCGGTCAGCCATCTCCTTTATGAGTTTCCGATTGCTGTCGCCGAGCTCCCGGGTGCGCTGATCCACCATCAGCTCCAACTCCGCCTGCTTCATCTGCGCCTTTTTGGCCAGCAGCCATTTCTGTGTCAGGGTAGAGGCCATTTGGGCCACTTCAGAAGAATCAAACGGTTTTTTCAGTATCAACAGATTTGCGGTCATGCCCAACGCCTGGTTGATCTCTTCCCAAGAATAGTCCGAATACGCGGTGCACAATACTACCTGGATAGCCGGATCGAGCCGCCAGATCTCTTTGATGGTTTTAAGTCCATCCCAGCCCGGCGGCATACGCATGTCCACGAACGCCAACTGGTAAGGTCTCTTTTGGCGTATTGCCGATTTGATTTTTTCTACGCCTTGAAACCCCTGCGAGGCGAAGTCAAGATCATAGCGGGGACCGTCCCACACCGGCTGCGCCTTGCCGCTGCCAAACAGTTCGCTTTCCAGCGATTCGAGGCGGGAAAGATCGGCCTTTGCCGCCAAAATTGTGGCAAAATCGTTGTGGATGTCGGGGTTGTCATCGATGATGATAATTCTGCGCAGGGTCAAGGATTCCATATCATGCCGGTTCATGTTCATTCTCCACGGTTCGAATGGGAAGTTCAATGGTAAAAGTCGCACCGCGACCCGGTCCCGGGCTTTCGGCCTGCAAGGTCCCGGCCATTTCGGAAGCGGCAATGGCGCTGCTGTGCAAACCATAACCATGGCCGTCATGGCGGGTCGTAAAGCCGTGTTGAAATATCCGGGTCAGGTTTTCTTGAGCAATGCCCATACCGTTGTCCGAAATCGCGATGCGGAACATCTTCGGTCCAGGGCAGTACATTTCAATCGTTATGCGCTTATGGGCAACATCCCCGTTATGCAAGGCCTGCTTGGCGTTGCTGATCAGATTGGTCAATATCTGCAGCAGCTTATGGCGGTCGAGGACAACTTTGGGCATGGGCTCCAGACGTGTCTCAACGTGAATGCCGTGCCGCCTGATGGCGTCCAGATTCAGCGCGATGGCGTCGTCAATCACATCGGCGAGATGGATCCGATCCGTCAAGCCAACCGTACGGCTGTAACTCTGCTGCAGGTGAACAATATCCTGAATGTGTTGAATGTGCCGCTCCAGTTCATTCAAACCCGCAGTCAGGGCCTGGTGGTCATCGCTGAGATGGGAACTCAAGGCAGATAAATAGGAGGGCAATTTTTGTCCTCTGGAATCATTGGCAATAAAGTCAGGCAGATTTTTTCCTTGATGCTCCACTAGCTCAATCAACGGTTGAAGGGAGGCCATTTTGGACTGATTGACCCTGCGTTTCAGATCCTGGGCAGTGACACCGACACTCGTGAGCACATTGCCCACGTTGTGGAGCACGTCCACGGCCATTTCGGTCATGCCGGCCTGCCGGGCGGTTTCGACCAGCTTCCGATTGGAACGATCGAGTTCCTCCACCATGTGGTTAAACGAGTCGGCCAGCGATTGGACCTCGTCACCGGTCTGGATATGGATGCGCTGAGACAGATCCCCTTCCGCGATCAAGCGGGCAAACCGATCCAGACGCTGAATGGGCACGCTCAACCGGCGGGCATATATCGCCGCAGCCGCCAGCCCTCCCACAACGGCCAACATGGCCACCGCAAAGGTGCGCGTATAAAGGGCCCTCAAATCCTTATAGAATTTCTCCGGAGAGAGTCCCAGATGAATCCAGCCCCAATCAATACCGGAATAGTTCAGTGGATAGCTCAAATGATAGGCCGTGCCGTCTGATATCTGGTGCTCCACGAAGCTTCCTGTCTCTGTTTCTTCCTTGGCAGGCGGCAGCCAGAGGCCGTCCAGCTGATCCTGCTTCCACAAGGTGCGGGTGTGCACCAGCGAAAAGCCATCTTCTCTGGTGAGCACCACATATTTCAGGCTGGGGTTGTTAGATACCATGTTGATGCAATGCTCCACGATGCCGCTGTAGTCTTCCAGTACAATGGACTCGACGGCCACCTGGGCTGTGGAGGTGTAGGCCACCTTGGCGCGTTGGCGCATCTCTTCCAGCAATTGCTTGCGCTGAGACGGGACGGTGCTCAACAGGAACACGACGGCGGTGAACACCACCAGGAACCAGGCCATCAAGGCTGTGCGAATGAAGATGCTGCGCCGGTGTCTCGTCAGGCGGTTGTCCCGATGCGCAATGGCTGTATCCGTGGATTTGGCGGGATTGGTCATCATTTCGCACTTTTGTTCCGCCGCTCGAGGGACTGTTCATCTGTGTGGTGTTTCAGATACTGCATGGCAAATTCCGGGTTTACCGCTCGGTATCGATTCAATATCCCTTCGGTCGCTTCGAGATCTTCCGGTTTAAAAGGAAAAAACCGTTTGAGCCGAAAGATCATCACCAATTGTTGGCCGTCTTCGGTCAGGTGCATGGAGTGCAATCGCTTCTTCGTTTTGGCGATAAAGTGTGGATCCAGATTATCGGCAACACAGAAAAGGCTTTTGATAACCCCGGGAGAACGCATCAGCACCCGCAGCTGTCGGCCCAACTGGGGATTGAGTTCCACCATGGTTTGGTACGCGCTTTCCGTTACCAGACACGCTTCAGCCTGACCGAAAAAAACCGGCAGCACCAGGCGCGTGGGCTTGTCGGCGGCCTGAATGGCGGTGAAATACGTTTCGCTTTTCGGCAATTTCATCCGATCAAGTTCAGTCTCCAGCCAGATGCGACCAATATCCCATTTGTCGTAGTGCTCCACCATGAGCCGGCGCTGGGACATGGCGGAGAGCGTTTCCCAGTCAGTCCCTTTTGCGGTCAGAACAATGTATGACTCCACCGGAGAATCGGGCAGTGCCGATGCGACATAGAGCGGATGGGTCGATACCATCTCCCGCAGCAGAATAAAGTCGATTCCGGTAAGGTTGATACCGTGCAGGTGTTTTTGACGAATACGGCTTGCGGCCGTTGCCACGTCCGGAACAATCTCCAATTGTGGTTCTACGTTCTCGATGCCCATGGTGCTTTGACGATTGATGTTCATCTCGAGCGCAACCCGCGCATCGTCTATATTGACGCCATGCAGGGTATTGAGGATCCCAAAACGCAAATGGCGAGGAGGAATGGTGCCGCCGCCCGGCGCGGTCGATCCGGCGCCAAAAGCCGTCGCAGCAATCATTAAAATCGCGCAACCTACTAAAATTTTTAAGGAATGCCTATTATCCAGACAAGATCTTCCAGGAAGGTTGTGGAACAAGTCAACCATGGTCACTATTCACAATCCACTTCAACAAACACAAGATCCGATGCCAGCCGCGATCTCGCTTTAAACAACACCTTCAAACATTCTATTCGTTTTCCGCGGCTTTGGCAAGCCTACTCTTCGAGCAACTTCTGGACCTCTTGGCCCACGGTAAAATCGATATCGAACCGTGCCATCGCGTTTTCATACTGGGCCATTTCCGACCTGGCGCAGGCCAAGGCTTCAACGATTTGGGATTCGATCACCTCTTTTGTTGAGATCAGCTCGTTCATATAGGCCCGGACCGCCAGCTCGCGGTGCTCCTTTGCGTGGCCGGCGGCTTTTAAAGAGGCTTCTCTGATTTTCTGGGAGCGACCAATTCGAATGACGCCGTGTTTGACCTGCAGCGCCAGCCCCTCTTTGAGCAAAATCCGCATGGATTCCATCTTTTTCAAGCGCGCCTTTGACTCCAATATTTTATTGGTGGTCATAAAGCCGGTGAACAAGGGCATCTGAAATCCCACCCCCACGCTCCAGCCATCTGTGTTTTCATCCGTGGCGAGGCCTTCGCCGTCCAGGTCGTTGTCCCAGCGCCACAGTCTGCCGCTGAGGGCCAGCTTGGGCCAGCGGGCCGACCGCTCCTTGTTCACCAACGCCTGGGCCGCATCCAGGCCGGCGGCCAGGCGCTTCCAGTCCGGATTGAACCGATAGGTATCGGCGACCAGCTTATCGACGTCGGCCTCCAACGCCTTAAAGGGAATACTGGTTTCGGCCAGGGTCAGCGGCGTGTCCCATTGGAGACCCATGGTATTGCCAAGTGCGGCCTTGGACAGCTCCACATTTGATTTCAAACGTTCGGTAATGCTGCGGGCGCTTTCAAGCACCACCAGGCTTCTCAGATAATCGAGCCTGGTCACCGAACCGGAACCCCCTTTATAGAGCCTTTCGGTCAAATCGGTAGTGGTTTCCAATCGTATCAGCGTTTTGTCACCGATATCGGCCAGGCGCTGCGCCAGCACGGTTCCGAAATACATGCGCTGGACATCCCTGACCAGTTCCAGCTCGGTGCGACGCAGCGCATGAACAGCCGCTTCAACATTGGATTTGGCCGCTTTAGCGGCGTTGGAGCGCACGCCCCCTGTAAAAAGGGGATAGGTCAGATTCAAACTGGATATCACACTTTCCCGGTCCATCACCGTGACATCCTGCTCCGGCACGCTGGTTTGCCCGCTGATGGTCGCCCCCCCCATCGAAGGCGGCAGGCTGATGTTGTAGTTGTAGGTGTTTTCCGGAAAAATAAAGTTCATATCCTCATCTTGCTGATTGTAAGCCACGTCGAGGGTAACCTGCGGCCAGAATGAGGAGAGTGCCTGGCGATGCTGATATTCGGCCGTTTCCACAGCCAGTTCCGAAATGCGGCGCTGCTGGTTTCGCTCAAGAGCGATGTCGATGCAGTGGGATAATGTCAGCGGTGACGAGAGCCGTGGGGATGTCGTCTCTGCCGCCTCAGCGGCGTTATCAGCCCATGTCAACGGGGTGATCATGAACAGGCAGCAGCACACCAAAAAAAAATTCCGAATCATCTGACCTCCAATTTCTGCGTTACGTTCTGTGGGTATCGGTAGTTCCGTGTCAACTCTTTGTCAGTATTACATCGGTGCCCACCGGTTTGGCAATGCAACCTTGAGCCCATGTCTTGTTGCTCTCATTCCGGCGGTTTTTTAACATCACAGCCCTATCATGAATATCGGTCCGACGGCTGAAATCTTGAGGGGTTGTGCCATCCGATACAGCTATTTCGCGCTGTGGCCCTGAATGGCCGGACAATTCCGACGTGTCGGCCAACGGCTTAATTGACTCGACATTTGCACGAGGTCTTTATCTTGCCGGGCAAGAATCGATTTTATCGGGCGATAAAAACAGGATCGAAATCATAGCCCGGCCTCCCCATCGAGAGTATCGCATTAATTGTAACCGATCTAATATACACGCTTTTTTAAAAACATGAAGATTGGCACCACTTTTGCTGGACATCTCTTCAGGAACGCTAACACTTGTTGAAAAGAAGCATTGGTATGGAAGTTCTCGTTTTCGCTAATCCCATGGACGTTTCAAAAGAGCGCTTTTTACAGGAAATTTCAAAGGTGCCCGCTTTTTCACCGAAATTTGTTCTTGAACATGGTCGCTTTAAATCGCTTCTGATGCAAAGAGCGTTGGATTATGCCGTGATCGTTTTTTTTGCATACGATCAGGATGACCTGGCAATGGCTCTCTCCCTTAAGGAGTATCTGGTCAGCACGCGGGTCATCATCGTCCTGCACAAAATAAATGCGACGACCGTGAAACAGGGGCTGTCGATATCCCCTTGTTTCATGACGTGTGCAAAAAGCGACTTCAGCGATATTGTCGCTGTATTGGAGAAAATCTCGACAATAAGAAATATGAGGTGACAACTATGAAATGGAAGGATCTGTCCATCGGCAAAAAAATGGGTGTCGGCTTTGGGGCGGTCCTGGCCCTTCTTACCGTGATCAGCGGATACAACTACCTTGGTTTAACGGAAGTGGACCACCTGGCCCATAAAACCGGGGAGGCCGGTACAAGCAACCAGTTCATGCTGTTGAAGACCATCGATCATCTGAACTGGGTGGCCAGCTTGAGCGACCTGGTATACAAGTCCGATGTTCATACGCTGGATATCCAGACCGACGACCACAAATGCGGATTCGGCAAGTGGCTCTTCGGTGAGGAAATCAAACAACTGGTGGCTGAAGACAAAAAGATCGGCAAACTGATCGACGCCATAAAAGGGCCCCACCGCCGATTGCACCATTCCGCAGTCAAGATCAAAGAGACTTATGTGGCGTTTGACCGCGAGCTGGACGCCCTGATCGCCGAGCGCTGGATCGATCATCTGTCGTGGATCAAGGACCTCGGCAAGTCGGTCCTGACCGGTGCCCCGTTCAAGGGGGGACTGGATCCGGAGGCGTGCGCTTTCGGCAAATGGTACCACACCTATCGGCCGTCGGATCCGAAACTGGCGCAGCTGCTCAAAGGGTGGGAAGCGCCCCACGACCGGCTGCACGGCACCGCCCGCAATATCATACGCCGGCTCGATCAACACGACCTGGACGGCGCCCGGCAGATCTATCAGGACGAGACACTTCCCGCCCTGGAAGCGCTCAATTTGCAATATGAAAAAACCATGGCATGGATCGATGACTCCGTTGATAAAGTGGTCGAAGCTCAGCATATCTTTCAAAACGAGACCTTGCCGGCCCTGAACGAGACACGATCGATTCTGGATCAGATCAGGGAGCACTACAGCCAGAACGCCAAGAGCGCGGAAGAGCAAATGATGGAGGACATCGATTCCGAAATCAGAGCGACGGTTGTTCTGGCGATCGCGGCCGCGTTGCTGGGTATCGTGGCGGCCGTGTTTATCACCCGGGGCATCGTCCGGCCCATCGGCAAGGGGGTCGATTTTGCCAAGGCCATGTCCGATGGAGACCTTACCCGCACCCTCGATATCGACCAGAAGGACGAGGTGGGCGTGCTTTCCAGCGCTTTGAACGACATGGCGCACAACCTGAGAAAGATGTTCCGGGACGTGAGCACGGGTGTGGAAACCCTCTCCTCCTCTTCCACGGAGCTGTCGGCCATCTCTCAGCAAATGGCCTCCGGGGCCGAGCAGACCTCCGGAAAATCCACCCAGGTGGCGGCGGCCGCCGAACAGATGAGCGCCAACATGGCCAGCGTGGCGGCGGCTTCGGAGCAGGCCTCGACCAACGTCCAGATGGTGGCGGCGGCCTCCGAACAGATGAACGCCACCATCAACGAAATCGCCGGCAACACGGAAAAGGGCCGCCTGATCACCAGCGAGGCCGTGGTTCAGGCCAAGACCGTATCGGCCCGCGTGGCCGAACTGGGCAAGGCGGCCAACGAGGTGGGCCAGGTCACCGAAGTGATCAACGAAATCTCGGAGCAGACCAACCTGCTGGCCCTGAACGCCACCATCGAGGCGGCCCGGGCCGGAGAGGCCGGCAAGGGCTTTGCCGTGGTGGCCAACGAGATCAAGGAACTGGCCAAACAGACCGCCGAGGCCACCCAGGACATCCGTCTCAAAATCGAGGGCATCCAGGTATCCACCGACGGTACGGTGACCGAAATCAACCAGATTGAAAAGGTGATTGCCGATGTCGACGAGATCGTGGCGACCATCGCCACCGCCGTTGAGGAGCAGTCGGCCTCCACAAGAGAGATCGCCGGCAGCGTCGGCCAGGCCGCCCAGGGCATCCAAAACGTCAACGAAAATGTGGCCCAATGCTCGAAGGTTTCCGGCGACATTGCCAAGGATGTGGATGAAGTGAACCAGGCTTCCAATGAAATGTCGGATGGAAGCGGACAGGTCAGCAGCAGCGCAAACGAGCTCTCCGAGCTCTCCGAAAGCCTCAAGCTGATGGTGGAGCGGTTTAGAATATGACAAGAGTTAAGGCGGCGGCAACGAATATAGATGAGAAGCGGCATTGTCTCCCGGAAAGGCGTTTCAATCAACAGGTAGACACGATTATCGATTTGAAAACCCTGGTCGATAATATTCCTATCGCCATCATTCTGGTCGGCAGGGATGGCAGCGTTTTACTGTCCAACCAGATGGTCCGAAACATCCATCGCGTCGACCGACGGAAGGACGGAGTCGGACGATTCGGAGATGTGATCGGCTGTCCGAACGCCCATGAAAATGATGCTGGCTGCGGGTTCTCACAAGCTTGCCGATTTTGCCGGATTAAAGCGATGATAGAAAAAGCCTTTGCCGTCAAAGAATGCATCGCTCCATTTGAAATCAATATCGGCGCGCATTCAGCGGATGTTCGCAGCTTCAGAATGTCCGTGACCTATATCCGTGTCGAAGAATGGATGAAAGCAGAGCGGGAGATGTGCATTGTTTCCGTGGAGGATTTAACCGAATTAAAAAAGAAGGAACGCCTGGCGGCTGCAAGTGAAACCATAGGGGCCATATGTCATGAAATGAATCAACCGTTGCAGGCCATCATGGGCAATGTCGAATTACTGAAAAAATTCCAACTCGAGAAAGGTGCCATTTCAAAAATTGAAAAAATCTTCATAGAGATGGATCGGATTAAACGCATCAGCACCAGGCTGATGAATCTTGCCCGTTACCAAACCAAGCCCTATCTTTCCACAAACATCCTTGATGTCGAAAAAGCGGCCGGGTAGAGCATACGGGCCTGTTAGGATCAATTGATTCAGCCGGAAAGAGGATGGGCTATCGCTTCGCGGAGCAGCCAACAGGGGCCAGCTCGTCATCACTCCGTTTGAACCGCGAAGCACGCGAAGGCGTAAAATCCACTGATCAGCTTTGCCCCCTTCTTTTCAGGCACATCAAACCGCGTTTTTCCATATTCCAGCAAATGCAGGTTTGCCGGGAGCTGCGGCACAATTCCATGGGTTTTCCGGATACCGTGGATAGCACCAGTGGATTTTTCTCATATTTTGCAAGGGTGCTGACGGCCTTCTCTTTGCCGACCAATTCCGCCTTGCCGGCCGCCGCCATGCCTTCGGCCAACTCATCCAGAAATACCGCTTCGGTGAATTCCACTTCAGGGTCGTTCGCGTAGCAGACCCGCGGTCCTATAGCGCATCGACGGGCAGCCCGGATGCGTTGTGCAGCCTCGACCATGTCGATCAGCTGGGGTTGAAAGGTGCGGATGCCCGCTGCTATCTGTTCCCCCTTTTCCGAACCGGCGAGCGAATCGTCCGCCGACGTTAAAAACGCGAGCACCTGGGCCGCCTGCTGCTGAATTCTACCGCTGGTGTAATCATCAACCGTTGCCATGATGAACCTCCTCTATGGATAACCTCACATCATTATTTTTCCAATACCTGATACCTGAAGGCTCCATCCATTGATAGATGGACTCTGCTTAGCATGGAGATCCGATGCGCACATCCCCCAGTTGGGGGAGAAGGCTATTTTTAATCGATGATTTGTCGCTTGATGGCGGCAACGGCCGCCTGAATACGGTCATTCACGCCCAGCTTATTGAAGATATGGATGACATGGCTTTTGACCGTGTGGGGGCTGACTCCGAGTCGGGAAGCGATTTGGGGGTTGGTACACCCTTTGGTCAGCAGGTGCAAGACCTGGGTTTCCCGGTGGGTGAGGTTCTGGTTTGTCACTGGGGGCCGACTCTTTCTCTCATTCACTTTTTTCGAGGGCAAGGAGGGCCTCCCCTGCGACATGGCTCCCTGCAGCGATGGCATCAACCGGGCAAGCGTTCGATAGGCGCTATCGATATCCACCACGATTTTGTCGGTGATATCGATGATCATTACCACGGTGGCCACGACCTTATGTTCAGCGCCGCAAATCGGAAAAGCGCTGACCTCACCGTATTTGCGGTTTCCGTCAGGTAAGTCCTTGTATTTCTGTGAAATTTGCTTCCGGCCGCTTTTTTGAGCGGCCGCCACCGGGCACTCACGGCATGGACCGTCCTGACGGTGGGTCATTCGATAGCATATGCGGCCCCTGACCCGCTCCGGTTGGGTCTGATAGAGCCGAGCCATCTCGTGGTTCAGCCACAAGTAGCGAAATTCGTTGTCGATAACGGCCAGGGGAACGCGCAAGCTCCGCAGAATGTCTTCTTGTATCCCCATTGGCAAATTGGCTGCAATGGAATCTGTCACGGCAACGGCCTCTGTGAAATCGTTGTTGTTTTTTCGTCCAACACCTTTCGAACCACGCTGGCCAATTCCTTCATGACAACGGGTTTCATCATGTATTCGCGTATACCAATGGCTTTTGCTTTGGCCGCATCGATGGTTTCATTGAAACCGGAGCAGAGAATAACGGGAATATCGGCCCTCATCTCGATCAGCCGCCGGGCCAGCTCCACTCCCGTCATGACGGGCATGGTCATATCGGTGATGACAAGGTCAACGCGATCCCCATTTATGTTAAAGTCCCGGATCAATTGATCACTTCGAGCATACGCCCTGGCCTTATATCCGAGACTATGAAGCATTTTCCGAACCAGCTCGGCAATGGTTTCATCATCGTCCAAAACCCATACCTGTTCGGTACCACCCGGAGCGGTTGTCTCCGTTTGGATTGTCGCGCCAACCGTGGAAGCGGTTCGTTTGGGAATAAGAATCTGAAAGGTCGTCCCCTCATTCACTTTACTTGAGAATGTCAGATGGCCGCCATGCTTTTTAACGATACCATGGACGACGGAGAGCCCCAATCCGGTTCCTTTGTCTGGCGGCTTGGTTGTAAAATAGGGCTCCAGTATTCTGTTCCTTATGCTGTCATGGATACCGTGTCCCGTATCGCTGACCTGCAACCGGATATAGCTGCCGGCTTCCAATGGGTGTCCGTTCAATAGGGTGCCGTCTCGGCATCGGAACTCATCCACCGAAACCGTAAGCACGCCGCCGCCTTCACGCATGGCATGATGCGCGTTGGTGCAAAGATTCATCAACAATTGGTGGATCCGGGTCGGATTTCCCATGATGGTGCCGACATCGGGATCAATGGAATCACGGATCTCAATTGTCGAAGGGACGGACGACCGGATCAATCTCAAGGTGTCCTCGACCAGGGGTTTCAGGTCGACCGGTTCCGAATCCTGACCGGTCTGCCGGCTGAACGTAAGGATTTGCCTGATCAGCTCTTTCGCCCGCATACCGGCGTTCAGGATGTGATCCTGATTTTCCCAGCTCTCCGATCCCGGCGCCAGTTTCAACTTGGTCATTTCAGCATACCCCATGATGGGCATGAGAATATTGTTGAAGTCATGGGCGATGCCGCCGGCCATGGTCCCAATTGCTTCCATTTTTTGAGCGTGGATCAATTGCCCGGCAAGCCTTTCCTTCTCAGCCTCCGTTCGCTTGCGTTCCGCGATCTCCTGCTGCAGACTCACATTGGCTTCGGCCAGATCCGATGTTCGCTCCGCTATCCGTTGCTCCAACTCATCGTGTGAACATTGCAGGGCTTCTTCCGCCTGCTTTCTTTGCAGGGCATTGGTGAATATCTGCCCCATGGCTTGCAGCAGGATGATTTCATCACTGCTCCAATGACGCCCGCTCTGAATCGAGGCCACCCCTAAAAAACCGGTGATCTCACCCCCCATGCTCATGGGGATGCTCACGATGGCGTTGATGCCGGCCGAGAGCAGCAATTCTTTTTCGACAGAGGCCTGGTCCGGAAGCTTTTCGACGCTGGGCACGGCAATCACTTCGTACCTGTTCAAGCGCCGCACCCACCACGGCACGGTGGCGGCATCCAGCTCCAGGAAATTGTCCATTTTGCTTTTCAGCCGATCGGAATACCATCCATGGGAACCGATAAATTTATCTCCGTGATCGGAAATACTGTAGATAAAACCGGATTGGGCGTTCACGAAAGCAGCAATTTTTTTCAGGGCCTGGCTGATCTGCTCATTGATCTGTCGGCTCTTCAAGTTGATGAACAGGGAAGACATTTCAAGAAGCAGGGTTTCGAAATCCAGGCGATAGGTCAGATCCTGTTCGATGATCCGTCTTTTTCTGATCTCTTTTTTCAGCATGAAATTCCAGACAGCGACAGCGGCAAGAATGAACAGCGCTGCTCCGGCAACCTGCAGGATACGTGTCCAGAAGCGAGCCGGATCAATTCCTGGATCGTATTCCACATCGATCCAGTGCTTTCTTATTTTATCCTCTTTGTACAGGCTGATCGATGCCAGCCCCTTGTTGATGATGGGCACCAGCTCCGGCCAGTCCTTGCGCACGGCAAAGTGCAGCTTCTGGCGTTCATGGGAAACCGGTGCCGCAACCTTGAGATTGGTCAGGTGCAGCCGTCTAATCCAATAGGTGGCCGAAGCGATGTTCCCCACAAAGGCATCCGCTTCTCCATCGGAAACAGCCCGCAACGCGTCCTGGAGCGTTGCATGCAGCACCGGCTGGATGTCCGTGTGATCTTTCAAATACCCTGAATGGGATGTGTTGGCCTGAACGGCGACCTTGAGTCCGGCGATATCTTTCAAGTCGGCAAAAAAAGGGGCATCCGTGCGGTTGATAATAACCCGGTGGAAATTCAGATAGGGATCTGAAAAATTCAAATCGGGTTTGCGATCCTCTGTGATGGCCACACAAGGCAGAACATCCAGTTCTTTTCGCCTGGCCCCGGCCACGGTTTCCTTCCAGGTTAAATTGTGAACCACCTGCATATTCAGACCGAGTCTGTAGTTCAAGATATTTACATAGTCGGAGGCGATCCCGCTATAGGAGCCGTTTTTGGAAAAAAATTCAAAGGGGGCGAATTCAGGATCAACCCCAATGCGAATCACCGGATGGTTCCGGATCCAGTTGGTCTCCGCCTCGGTCAGGCAATGACGCTGCTGCAGCACAGCCGGTCCCCGGAGGCCCGATTTGACCGAGATCCAGGTATTGAATATAGACATCTTTCTTTTTTCCGGGATGGCTTCCAGGGTCTTATCCAGGATGGAAACCAGCTGCGGCCAGTCCTTGCGCACGCCAAAACGCTGACCTCCGTAAAGCATGTCATAGCGGGAAGCCACCTTGAGATTGGAAAGACCGTGTTTCATTGAAAGATGATCATTGATGCCCAGAACCCCCACATACAGATCCGCCTCGCCGACGGAAACGGCGGTCAGCCCCTCAAGAGGCGTATCGACCAGATACGGCTTGATCGCGGGATGCTCGGCAATTGCTCTTTCGGATGAATAATAGCCTTTCACCAGTGCGACTTTATGGCCGGCCATATCCTCGGGACCGTCGATGGTCTGGTCGTCCTCCCTGGCCATAATCACCAGCGGCGTTGGAATGTAGATTTTGCTGAACCGCAGATACGCCTCCCGTTCACGGGTCTTTACGACCGTAACCACGACATCCAACGATCCGTTGCGGACACCTTGCAGGATCTGGGGCCAGTTCAACCCCGGAACGACTTTCATTTGGAGGCCCAGGTGCCGGCTTATCAGGGTTGCATACTCCATTGCCAGTCCCTGGTAGGAACCGTCCTTATCTCTGAAACTGTATGGCGCGTACGCCGGATCGACGCCGATTCGAATCGTCGCATGCGTGTCGAGCCAGGATCTTTCCTCGGATGTCAGCGGCACTGAGCGTATGTCACCCTTGAATCGTCTCGAAAATTCAGTGCCGTTCAAATAAGCCGAGATGATCTCGTGATAAACCGAACCGGGATCGTTTTTCAGATTTTTCAACCGGACATCCACCCGGTCAAGGAGTTTGCGACCGTACGGGTCTCCTTTTGCAGCTGCGAATTTCAGCTGAACGGGATTAAATAATAAGGTCGATTTCAATATATCACGATTTTTCTGGTTCAAGGCGCCATACAAACGGTTGACGACACCGGCGTCCACGGCAGCGGAATCAAGCAGATCGAAAACCTCATCGTAGCTGTCCACTTCAACATAGGTCAGGCCAAGATCGAATTTCGATGCCAGATGTTTAATGCCGTCACTGCCTTCGGTATGGATGCTCTTACGCATGACGGCAACGGTCTTGCCGCGAAGATCCAGCAGGGACTGGATGGCAAAACCGCTTCTCGTGTACACCGTACCCCAATTGAGAAATACGGATTCATCGGAAAAATCATATCGTTTGTTTCTATCCTCGGAATAGGCCACGTCCACCATGATATCTATTTCGTTATTCTCCAGCCTGTCGAGGCATTGGGACCATGTCCCGAATACATATTTCAGCCGCCATCCCTCTTCATAGGCGATGGTATCGAGGATATCGGGAAAGATACCGACAACCACACCTTGAGGATTGGTATATATCTTGGGACGGTTTTCGTAGGCGCCCACCCGAACGGTCAGCGGTTCATCGCACCGTCCATGGCAGACGCAAAGGCCGATAAATAACAATGCGACACCCATCAATCTGAGACCGGACCTGAATACGCCGGCTTCGCCGAAGGTTCGGCCGGTTCCGACGCGCTTTCCCAATAACAATATCCGGTTCATAGCGTCACCTCGATGGATTGGGCATGAGAACGCCTGATAAACAACTTGCTGTTTTTGAAAATCAAACAGTACGAGTATGCCAAGAAGCGGCTTTTTTATATCCTTACGGTATGCGGTTTGCTCCCCGCAAAGAGATGAGTCATTGTAATTTATATAAAAAAATACTTTTTTTGTCAAAATATTGATCTCACCGCCGACAAATCGTTCGACAAACGGCAATTTATGGGAATCAGGGAAATGCTGATGCGCAGACTTGAAAGGATTTAATCTAAAACTGAACGATGTTGAAGGTTCATGAAAACACGCCAGGAATGGCGTTTGGGGAAGCAATAAAGGGATCAAGTATACCCTTGACCCCTTTAGAACTCATCAGATCTATATTCTCCGCTTAAAACCCATCCTCGTGGATCATCATCGAAGATAGATCTTCGCTCTTGATAGCGGCGGCCAGGCCGTCGATCTGGGGAAGTACATTCTTGATGAAGAATCTGGCGCTGTGACGCTTCCCGTCATAGAAGGCGGCCTGCCTGTTCCGGCTCAGCAATGCTCCGCGTTGGTCATCGTCCTCGAGGTCCACGCCGTGCTTCCGGCAAATCCCGGCCAGGGATCGGGTGGCGATGCCGGCCTGCCAGAAGTGCATCCAGCCCAGGCAGATATCGCCCATGAAATGGATAAAGGGCAACCCGTTGGAAAGGGGCACGAGCACCTTGCCGGTCTTGAAACAGTCGGCGAAAAACAGACCCACGGCGCCCAGCAGGTCCACCCGTTTTTCGAGGTCACCGGCCAGGTCGGCCAATCCATCGGTATTCCCATATGCTTCGATGGTCCGTTTCATCTCCCCCAGGAGGTTGGCGAAGTCCTGTCCGTCGCGCCGCCCCAACAGTTGGGTGAGGTAGAAAAGGTTGTTGGCGCCGGCGTCTCCCTCCCACCACCCGATGGGAATGATATCCCGCATGAACTGGTGCACCGGGTAGTCGTTGAAGTAGCCGCTCCGGCCATGCATCTTTACCGCCGTCTCGGCCACCTGGAACGCTTTTTCGGCCGCATAGTGGCGGAAAGCGGGGAAAAGGATGTCATTGATCCCGGACCATTTTTCCTTTTCGGCGTCATCCGCAGCGGCGCTGGCCTTGTCCAGGCACATGCAGCCGTAATAAACCAAGGCGCGCAGCCCCTCCACGTGGGACTTCATCCAGAGCAACCGACGCCGCACGAAGGGCTGGGCGATAATGGGCACCGGCCGGGCTTCGGGATTCTGCATCTCGGAAATGGGGACGCCGTGGATGCGCTTTCGGGTATAGTCCAGCGTGTGCAGGTAGGCCGCCGAAGCGATACCGGTGGAAACCGCCCCGTAAAAGGTGCACTTGAGCAGCGACCCCAGGAACAGCGCCATGGCCTGCCCGCTGGGTCCCAGGAGTTCTGCATAACAGTTGCCGTTTCGACCGAAGTCCAGTGCTGCGGTAGGGCTGCCGATCAGACCCAGTTTCCGCTCCAGGCCGGCAACGGTGTAATCGTTGCGCGGTCCCAACGAGCCGTCGGGATTGACGAGATACTTGGGAACGATGAACAGCGAAAGACCGCTGGCGTCCCGGGGGGCCCCCTCGATGCGGGCCAGGACGCACAGCACCATGTTTTCAAAAAGATCTGAATCTCCGCAGGTGACCGTCGGCTTGAGGCCCTGGATCCGGTACGATCCGTCGGGCTGGGGTATAGCGATGGTTGCCTGCCGGGCGATATCGTCCACGCCGGCCTGCTCTTCGGTGAAGGCGATGGCCGAGCCCCACCGGCCGGCGATCAGGTTGGGCAGATACTTTTTTTGCTGTTCTTCGGTGCCGATCATGGCAATGCTGCCGGCGATGGACAGGGGTGACGCCCAGGGCCACGTGAACCCGAAATTGTGAACAAAGTCCTCGAACATGGGTGTCCAGAGTGCCATGGGATAGCCATGCCCTCCCAGGGCCACGGGAAGATAGGCTGATGCCAGTTCCAACCGGTCATAGTGTTCTTTCAGTCGATGGTAGCAGCGGGGTGCCCGGACATCACCGTTTTCCAACCGGCACCCGTCGCGGTCTGCCTCGGCCATGACCGGATAGGATTCCTTCACCGCCAGTTCCAGAGCCGCCTGCAGCGATGCGTCCATTGTCTCGGCGGTCAAATGGCCGAAACAATCCGTCTCACAAAGCTGCCGGATATTGAGCATTTCGTGGAGAACAAACATCTGGTCCTTTGGATCGATGAGCAGATTATACATCATTTCCTCCTTTCAGAGTGGAAGTATGTTGTCCGCAACACTAGAACAAGCGAAAAGGCAAATTCAAATCGAAAGGGATAAAGTGGAAAAAATGAGGAATGAAAGGGTCATTGCGACAGGTGCTTTACCCGATGGGCACCGGTGACCTGTTTTGCGGTACGGCATGAGACTGCCGTTTGTCTGGTTGGATGAATGTTAACGCCGAGAAGCTGCTTTGCCATCGGATCTTTTCTTTCCACTCCTGATGTTCTGAGCGATCAGCAGCACCACGACGCCCAAACCGATGCCTGCGCATCCGAAGCATGCGATACAATTGCCATGGCATCGAGTAAACGGAATCATGCCTGCAAAACCGCCGGAGGCACCGATCAGCGTATATAGGATTTCTTGATGACGCGTCTTCATAAATGGTCTCCAACTTCGGATCGACCCGATGATATAGTCACTATCGAACCTTATTTGCGATGAAAAGAGTCCAATTGTAAAGACCATAAAGTTAAGTATATAATACGTATTAAATCTAGATAAAAACCCCTCCCCACATCCATCGAGATTGCCGGACACGACAGGTCAGCCTGTAATATCTAGTTTTTTTAAGCATTCTATATATAATTTTGCAGTCTTTCCATTTGCGTTGTTTTTGCTACAAACGTGATTCATGCGAATCAATCTCAATCCTTCCCTCGGCCTGCCCGGTATTGTGTTGAGTTGTTTGATCTGCGCCTGCATGCGCCTCGGACCGGACTATGCGCCGCCCGAACCACCTGCCGGCGTGCCATCGGCCTATCAACACGCCTCACCCGGCGAACTTCAACTGCCCGCACTGCCTGATGATTGGTGGCACACCTTCCAGGACCCTGAGCTGAACCGGCTGGTGCAGTCGGTAATATCCAACAATCTGGATATCCGCAAAGCTGTGGCGGCCGTGCTGGAGGTGCGCGCGCAGTTTCGAGAAACCCGGGCCGACCGCTGGCCTAGCCTGAGCATCGAAGCCCGGGCCTCAAAAACCCGACAAACCACCAGCTCTATTTCCGGTGTCACCACCACAGCAACAACGGAAAGCTATTCTCTCGTTCTGCCGGCCACCTTTGAGCTGGATCTGTGGGGCCGGCTGGCGCTGGCCGAAGACGCCCTGCGCGCCCAGCTGCTGGCCGCCGAGGAGAACCGCCTGGCTGTCGCCCAGACCGTGGTAGCGGAAACCGTGAGCCTCTATCTGAACAAAATTGCATTAGAGCGGGAAATCGATGTGACCCGGCGCAGCGTCGAGGCCTACCGGAACAGCCTGGATCTGGTGACGCGACGTTACAGCAAAGGCCTGACCTCCATATTGGATATACGCCAGGCCCGTCGCATCCTGGCCCAGACCGAGGCCGGCCTGCCGCAACTGGTGCAGGAATTGGGCCTTGCGCAGCAACATCTGGAACTGCTGGCCGGCCGCTATCCGTTGAGCCGTCAGGAAAAAACACACCCTGAAGATTATTATGTACCATATGCTCAGGTGCCGGCCGGGCTCCCGTCAAATCTGCTGAACAGACGACCCGACATCCGCTCCGCCGAAGCCCGGTTAAAAGCCTTGCACGCACAAGTGGGAGTCGCCTACGCGTCACGCTTTCCGCGCATTACCCTGACCGGCCAATGGGGCTATCGCAGCGACGACCTGTCGCAGCTGTTCGATTCAACGAGCGAATGGTGGAACATGGCAGCCGGTCTGGTGCAACCCCTGTTTGATTTCGGCAAACGCAAAGCAACCCAAAGAGCGGCACAAGCCCGGTTCATCCAAGGCCAGGTGGATTATGCCCGCACCGTGCTGAGCGCATTTGCCGATGTGGAGAACGCCCTGTTGACGCGGCAGCAACAGTTGCAGCGCCGGGAGCGGGTCATCATTTTCCTCTCAGAAGCCCGGGCAACCCAAAAAACCGCCCAGCTGCGCTATGAAAGAGGACTGGTGGATTACCTTACCGTCCTTGATGCCCAGCAGGTGCGCCTCAGGGCGGAACTGGAGTTGATCCAGGTTGAAAAGGCCATCTATCAAAACCGCGTGGCGCTGCATCGTGCCCTTGGCGGGGGGTGGGGATAAACAATCAACGATTGAATAAAAGAGGACGTATGGCTCCCACTAAACGGAATTGGATGCAGGCGGCGTTGACCATATTGGTTCTGGTCATCGGCTCGATTGGCATGTACGCCTTAAAGGAGAGCAGGTCCGAGGTGCAGCACAAAAAGCCTCCGCCGCCCCTGCCTTTGGTGCGCGTGGTGGATGTGGCATTCGCCTCCCGCACGGTCAGCGTCAGCGGCCATGGTACGGTTTTGCCGCTGCGCGAGATCTCGCTGGTTCCCCAGGTGGCCGGGAAAGTGGTGGAAATGTCGCCGGACATGGTGGATGGCGGTGCTTTTGAGAAAGGGGATGTGCTGCTGCGGATCGATCCCCAGGATTATGAGATCGCCGCAACCCTGGCCAAGGCCCGTCTCAAGGATGCTGAGAGTAAATTTATCCAGGCCCGGGAGGAATCGGCCGCGGCAAGAGAAGAGTGGGCCGAGCTGCACGGCAACAACACACCGCCGCCACTGGTGGCCAAAGAGCCCCAACTGGCCGCTGCCAGTGCCCAGCTGGACGCCTCACGGGCCGAGCTGATCAAAGCCGAGCTGCAGTTGGACCGCACCCGCATCAGGGCACCGTTTGACGGCCGTGTGGCTGATAAAGAGGTGGACATCGGCCAGTATGTCGCCACCGGACAAAAACTGGCTGTCCTGTATGCCACCCAGGCGGCTGAAATCGTCGTACCCCTGCCCACCGAGGATCTGGCCTGGTTTCAAGTGCCGGGTTTCACCAACGGCAACGGCCAGGGAGCCGATGCCGTGGTGGAAGTCCAGATTGCCGGCGAGGCCAGGCAGTGGCCGGGCCGTGTCGTACGTTCCGAAGGCAAGCTGGACCAGCGCACCCGCATGGTCAACGTGGTCGTGCAGATTGAAAATCCCTATGCCACGCGGCCTCCCCTGGCCGTGGGTCTGTTTGCCAAGGTGACGATCCGGGGCCGAATGCTGGATCAGGCCGCCCTCATCCCAAGGGCCGCCTTGCGCGACAACGACCAGGTCTGGGTGGTGGACCCAAAAGGCCGCCTTGCCTTCCGCACGGTGGAGGTGGCCCGATTGGGTTTTGACGGCGCCATTATTCACAACGGCCTTAAACATGGCGAACAGATCGTCGTTTCGACCCTAAAGGGCGTGAGCAACGGGATGCGCGTGAGGCCGGTTGCGGCGATTCAATAATTCGCTCATCTAAGGAAACACCATGAAAAAAGCGATCGCCTGGTTTGCAGAAAACCATGTCGCCGCCAACCTGCTGATGCTCTTCATGTTGGCGGCGGGTATTGCCACGGCCGTGTCCATCAAGATGGAGATCTTCCCCGATACAACCCTTGACCGGATCAATATTTCCACGACCTATTCCGGCGCCTCGCCCTCGGAGGTGGAGGAGGCCGTCGTTCGGCGTATCGAGGAGCAAATCGCCGGTCTTTCAGGCATCAAGCGCATCGACAGCACGATCCGCGAGGGTGGGGGCACCGTATCTGTGGAAGTGATGAAGGATTGGGACGCCCGGCAGCTGATGGATGACATCAAATCCGAGTTGGACCGCATGACGACCCTGCCGGACGAGGCTGAAAAACCGGTGGTCAGTGAAGCGATCCGGCGCAGGCAGGTGATCACCCTTGCGGTCTATGGTGATGTACCTGAGGCCACCATCAAATACTGGACCGAGAAACTCAAAAACGATCTGGCCAATCTATCCGGTGTTACCCAAGTCGATATATCGGCGGTTCGAACCAGCGAGATCCGCATCGAAATCGATGAGGCCACTTTGCAGCGCTATCATCTTACCCTGGCGGCAGTGGCTGAAAAAGTTAGGCATTTCAGTCTTGATCTGCCCGCCGGCAGCGTGAAAACCCGCAACGGCGAAGTTCTGGTGCGCACCAAGGGGCGGCGCTACCAGGCGGAGAATTATCGGGATATCCCCGTGATCACTTTTGCGGACGGCAGCGAGGTCACGCTGGGACAGATGGCCGTCATTCGCGACACCTTTCAAGATGTCGACCTGTTCGCCCGATTCGAAGGCAAACCCGCCGGAATCATCAACGTCTATCGGGTGGCGGATCAAAATGCGTTGACCGTGTGCGACACGGTCAACGCATTCGCTGCCCAATTCCGGGCCAACCTGCCTGAGGGCGTGCAGGTTGCCGTGTTCGCGGACCGCTCCACCATCCTCAAATCCCGTCTCAACCTGCTTGTTCAAAACATGGCCTTGGGCCTCTGCCTGGTTGTGCTCCTGCTGGGGGTTTTCCTTAACCTGCGCCTGGCCTTCTGGGTCACCCTGGGCATCCCCGTCTCTTTTGCCGCCGGAATGATCCTGCTGCCCGTCTACGATGTCTCCCTCAACATGACGTCCCTGTTCGCCTTTATCATGGTGTTGGGCATCGTGGTGGATGACGCCATCATTGTGGGCGAGAACGTATTCCGTCACAGCGAACAAGGAGCGCCGCCGCTCAAAGCTGCCGTGGAGGGGACCCTGGAGGTAGGGCGCCCCGTTGTTTTTTCGGTCCTGACCACCATTGTGGCCTTCTGGCCCCTGCTGCAGGCCGGCGGCACCATGGGCAAGATGATGCACAGCATTCCGGTGGTGGTCATGCTGGTGCTGGCCGCCTCCCTGGCGGAGTCGTTGTTTATTCTGCCGGCTCATCTGGCGCGCAGCAAGGCCACCGGCCGGACCGCCGATGCGGCGGCACAAGCCAAATCCAATGGAGTGGCCCGCGGCTTGAAACGCTTTGCCGACGGGCCTTACCGCCGCTGGCTGGCGCTGGCCCTGCGCTGGCGCTTTCTGACCGTCGCCTCTGGCATGGCACTGCTCCTGGTGACCCTGGGCATTTGGATGGGCGGCTATATCAAGTTTACCTTTCTCCAAAAGGTGGAAAGCGACAATATGAATGTGACGCTGACCATGCCGGCCGGCACGCCCATATCGCGCACGCAGGCGGTGGTTGATCGCATCGAGCAGGCGGCCCGGGACGTCGTCGCACGGCAAGAGCGCAATCGGCCTGAGGCAGGCCCGCCGCTGATGGAGTATATCTCCGCGACCATGGGCGCCCATTTCGGCTCAGGCGGCGGCAACAACGTCGGCAGCCACCTGGCTCAAGTCCGGGTGCAGCTCATTGAAGGGGAAAAACGCGAGATCGGCACCATGGCGCTGACCCGATTGTGGCGCAAGGCCGTGGGCCGCATTCCCGATGCCGAGTCCATCAGCTACCGCAGCGTCCTGCACGACTTCGGCAATGCCATTGAGGTGGACCTGTCCATTGACGATGACGACCAGCTTCTGGCGGCGTCCGCAATGCTCAAGCAGGAACTGCGGCACTACTCCGGCGTATCGGATATTGAAGACAGCTTCCTGGCCGGCAAGGCCGAAATGCAGCTCAAACTCAAACCGGCGGCCGCCAACCTGGGCTTGACCCTTAGCGATCTGGCGCGCCAGGTGCGGCATGCCCTTTACGGGGCGGAAGCCCTGCGCTTCCAGCGCGACCAGGATGAAGTCAAAGTGATGGTGCGCTACCCGGAAAGCCAGCGCACCTGCCTGGGCAATGTGGAGCAGATGCGCATCCGCACCCCGGAGGGAATTGAAGTGCCCTTTTCCGCCGTGGCCCAAGTGACCATGCGCCAGGGATACGCATCCATCAAACGCGCGCAGCGGCAGCGGGTTGTCACGGTGTCAGCCGATGTGGATGAAAAGGTGGCTAACGCCGACGAGATCCGTCAAAACCTGGTGAAGAACGCCCTGCCCCGGCTCAAATCCAAATATCCCAATCTGCGCTACACCATTGAAGGCGAAGGCCGCAGCCGCAACGAGTCGTTGCGGGATGTTTTCAACAGTTTCGGCATCGCCCTGTTCGGCATCTACGCCCTTTTGGCCATTCCGTTCAGATCCTTTGCCCAGCCTCTGGTGGTCATGGCCGCCATCCCCTTCGGCATTGTGGGAGCCGTATGGGGCCATCTTCTCATGGGTTTCAACATTTCGGCGTACAGCCTCTGGGGTATTGTGGGCCTGACCGGCGTGGTGGTCAACGACAGCCTGGTGTTGGTGCATAAAGTCAATGCCCTGCGCAGCGCCGGCATGGATGCGCTGAGTGCCGTGCAGGAGGCCGGGGCGGTGCGCTTCCGGGCCATTGTGCTGACGTCACTGACCACTTTTGCCGGATTGACGCCCATGCTGCTCGAACGCAGCATCCAGGCCCGTTTCCTGATCCCCATGGCCATCAGCCTGGGCTTCGGCGTTCTGTTCGCCACCGTGATCACCCTGATCCTGATCCCTTGCGGCTACCTGATCATGGACGACCTGCAAACCCGTGCAGGCGTGCGTCGATTCGCACTCAAGGAGCAAAGCAGCTGAAACGTGTAAAAAGCACCCCTTTTTTTGACAATCGGATGGATACGTCATCGGTTATTCTACAAGGCACAAGATTGCATATTGATGTAATTTAAGGTAGTCGTTTAGGAACCAATCTTCTTTCAGAATCGGGAAATTTTCAATATCATGTTTTTGACCGAGTCACAGAGCGAACAGATCCGGCAACTGAGCCGGGGTCTCGAAACGCGCACCGGCGTTGAATTTGTGTCGGCTGTGGTGGGCAAGTGCGACACCTACCCGGAGATACCTTGGAAAGCCTTTGCCATGGGATCGGTTTTGAGCGCCCTGGTGACGACGGTGGTCATGCTTACCCCGTCTCTGTGGCCTTTCGGGTGGTCCACATTGGCCCACATGGCCTGGATACTGACCGCAGGTGCGGTCGCTGCCATGCTGACACCCTTTTGGCCAGCCTTTGCCCGGATATTTCTGGACCGTCATCGGGCCGAAGCGGAAACCCGCCAGTATGCCCAGGGTTTGTTTTTAGAGCATCAACTTTTCCAGACCGATCGACGAAAGGCCATTTTGTTGCTCATCGGCATTTTTGAGCATCAGGTGGTTATCTATCCTGACACGGGGGTTACCCATCAGCTTCCAGAGGAGCGACTGGAGGCGGTCATAGCCCAGTTAACTCCCCATTTGCGTCGCGGGAACTACTTTCAAGCACTGGCTGAGGGCATCTCCCGCATTGAAGCGGAACTTGTCCGGGCGGGATTTAAGGCGGTTGATGACGTTCGCAATCAGATTGACAATGAACTGCTCCAGCACAAAGGAGATCGGTGATGCGACTAGCCCGTCATCCATGGCTCGTACTGGTTACGGTTCTGGTGCTCTGCTTCGGCTCCCTTTCCTGGGCACTTGAGGTGCCCTATTTGCAAGGCAGAATTACCGATGATGCTGAATTGATGTCAACTTCCGTTCGGCAACGTATCAATGCCAAACTTGAAGCCCACGAAGCCGAGACCGGCAACCAGGTGGCCGTGCTCACAGTGCCCAGCTTGGAAGGAGAAAGTATCGAGGGGTTTGCCATACGCGTGTTTGAAGCGTGGAAGCTGGGCCAGCAAGATGCTGACAACGGCATTTTGCTGATCGTTGCTCCCCAGGACCGCCGTATGCGCATCGAGGTAGGCTATGGGCTGGAGGGCGCCCTGACGGATTTGGAAGCCGGCCGAATCATCCGAACGATTATGGCACCGCGATTCAAGGCTAAAGACTTCGGCGGCGGCATAGAAGAAGGAGTGAACGCCATTCTCGCTCAGCTCTCCGGAGAGGATTCTCTGCCCCGGGACGTTGCGTCTTCCACATCGAAAAAACCCTTTTTTGAGGGCCCGGATTTATCCATCGTGGAGCGCCTTCTTTTTGGCGCCTTTATCTTCGGCATCATCGGGCTTTTCACTGTGGTTGGCGTTCTGACGCCAGGAATGGGTTGGTTCCTTTACTTCTTTCTGATCCCATTTTGGGCCATGTTTCCCATCATCGTTGTGGGCACTACCGGAGCCATGATACTGTTATGCATCTACTTGGCGGCCTTTCCCACGGCCAAGATCATCCTCGGCCGTACGGGGTGGTATGCGAATGCCAGACGTCAGCTTAAAACCAGAGGCACTGCGCGTATCGGTGGTTTTACCATTACCTCGGGCGGATCTTCAAGCGGCGGTTGGCGTTCTTCGGGCAGTTCGGGAGGTTTCTCGGGGGGCGGCGGCAGTTCAGGCGGCGGCGGAGCGAGCGGCAGCTGGTAGGATTGCGATGATTCAACAGGCTTTTTATATTACTGGCGTCGTGTGGTGGAACGATCCTGCAGCCTGCCGGACCAATAGGCCACCACCTTTACCAATTCAGGATTCTTTCTTGCTTTCTCGAACGCCTGCTGGGCCGTGTGGGTGTCTCCGCAATTGAACGCGGCGACACCGAGAAGATATTGCGCCTTGGTTTTCTCTTTGACCCCATGGTGCAACGCCCGTTGAAGGGCATGCCGGGCCTGCTGCCATTGACTGCGCTCAACGTGCAGACGCCCAAGCAGAAAATAATCTTCTCCGTTGTCGGCCAGTGATGCCGCTTTTTCCAAGGCCTGCAGAGCAGGCTCATGTTCACAAGCGAGGTGCCAGAGCTCAAACTGTAATCGGAGTGTTTTGTGCGTGGCTTCCAGCCGATCCGCTTTCAACCAGTCCCGGAGCAGACGGGCCGCCTTTTCGGGGATGCCGTTGGAACTGTAAAGCCGGACGATCCGCATCAAGTCATCGGTTTCCAGCTGATTGCGGTAATGCGCAAGAATCAGTGCCGCCAGAGCCTTGTCTTCTTCGTTCTGCTCCAGATAGGCAACGGCCAGGTAGTTCCACCAACTCCTGTTGTCCGGTTCGCATTCGATCAGTGAGTGGAGCACGGTTTCCGCCTTGCGGTACTGTTTTCCGTCAAGATAGACCGCAAGCAATACACGGCGCCAGCCGTCCGGTATCTTCTTTACTTTCGCGATGGCCCGGTTCAGGTGTTTTTCAGCTGTGGGAAGTTGCTTCAAGCGGTAATAGCTGAATCCGGCAAGGAAATGGGCTTTGGCCGAGGGCGAACGTTCGGCGGCGATCCATTGTTCCGCATAGCGGGCGCACAGACCATACTCTTCGAGCTGATAGGCGATTTGCGCCGTCAGCCAGGTCAGCGCATGAGCGGCCTCAACCGGCAGTTGTCCGCCTTTCAAAACCTTGACAGCGATATCCCGGGCGACGTCCGGCTCATCGGCGGCCATATGGGCATAGACCAGACATTGCCGTACCATGGCCAGTTCAACGTCTTTCTCCTGAAGCGCTCCTTCCAGCAGTTGCAGGCCGTGAATCGCCTCCCGTGCTTTACCCGCCTCGGTGAGTCTCGAAGCCTCCTGCAGCTTAAGGCGGGTTTCACGGGAAAGCGTGCCGCCCTGCACGGTGGGGACCGCGAGCCCAATGGACAGAACAAACAGCAGAGGCAACATGTATTGATGTGACCGAAACGTTTTGATGTATTGCATGATTTACTCCATCGTAAAGTCGATGCCCTGCCTGACACGCACGGCAACCGGCTTGCCTTCCAGGCGATACGGTTTGAACTTCCAGTAGCGCACGGTTCTGATCACCGACTTGCCAAAATCGTCATGGGGGCGCGATTCTACAATCACCGGATCTTGCACCAGACCCTGCTCGGTGACGGTGAATTCGACCAGCACGTAACCTTCGATGCCCCGGCGTTTCAGCAGGCGGGGATAAGGCGGCGATCGGCGCAGAACAGCGATGAGATCATGCGCCATGATAAATCCCGGTGCTTTCGTGGAGATCCCGCCCAGATAGGGGCCGTCCGTATCGATGGTGGCATGCGGTGCATCAATCTTCATCCGGGGCAGGGGTTTGGGCAGCGGTTGGTTCAGCGCCTCCATTTGCGGAAGGATCTGCTTTGGTGACTGCTTCGGGGGATCGGGCCGTTCGGGCGCCCTTCTGCGCAACCGTTTCTGCGGTGCGGTCTCCAAACGGTCCGGGACGCGGATAAAGTCGATGATCTGTGCGCCCCCGATATCGCTCAGCTCGATGCGCCGGCCGGCAACCATCTGCTGCATCATCGCGAACAAAAAAAGATTGATGATCAGTGCCAGCAGCAATGTGCCGCTGATCCGCACTGTGGGCCGAACATTAATGTCATCCATCCGCTATTGCTCCGTGGCCGCCACGGCCACCTTGGCGATGCCGGCCAGTCTGGCCTGGTCCACGACCTGCATGACGACGCCGGTTTCGGATTCGGCATCCGCCAGAACGACTACCGAGCCTTCCGGAGATTCGGCGTGCATACGTTCGATGTGTCCGCGCAGGGCGCGCAGATCGGCCCGCTGCTTGTCGATCCAAATCTCGCCTTCGCGGTTTACGGCGATCAAGATGGTGGCCTGTTCCTGCTTGACGGCACTCTTGGCGCTCGGCCGCTGGATCTCCACACCGGTCTCTTTCACGAATGAGGTATTGACCACGAAAAACACCAGCAGGATGAACACCATGTCAATCAGCGGCGTCATATTCAGGCCGACGGCGGGTTCCTTAAGGGACTGCCAGCGTTTCATTTCGAGTCTCCCTTTTGATTCAAACGCATGGCGAAATGGTCACTCGCGCGTTCAGCCAGCGATTGCAGATTGACACAGAAATAGAGACCGGAGAGTGCGGTAACCAGGCCGGCCATGGTGGTGATCAGCGCTTCGGAGATCCCGGCGGCCATGCCGCGGGCATTGCCGACGCCGAACAGCGTGATCACCTCGAAGACCTTTATCATTCCGTTGATGGTTCCCAGCAGGCCCAGCAGCGGCAGGATGCTCGTCAGGGCATGAATCGGCAGCAGGAACCGATGCATCGGTGCGCTGAAGGCGGCCATCATAGCCTGCACGCGCAACGCGGATGGACGGCCGCCGCCAGGGTCTTGCCCCCAGAGCCGGAGCAGCCGCATCCGGCGCTTCGGCATGATGAAGAAATAGTGGAGGTAGCGATCCAGAATCAGGGCCCACATCAGCACCGACATGGCCAGGATCACCCACAGCACCGCGCCGCCCTGTTCGAACAGCAGCAACAGGTCCCCGGCCAATTCAGACACGGCTGCCTGCCTCGCGCCCGTTCATGTCGAACATCCGTGCCCCCTGTTCCTCGAGTATAGCGACCATGCCGTTGGCTTTGCCGTGGAGAAAGCTGTGCGCCAACAGCAGCGGAATGGAGACCACCAGACCCAACTGGGTGGTGATCAGGGCCTGGGAAATGCCGCCGGACATCAACTTTGGATCGCCGGTACCGAAGAGGGAAATGGACTGGAACGTTTCGATCATGCCGGTCACCGTGCCAAGCAGGCCAAGCAGCGGCGCCACTGCGGCAAATACGGTCAGCGTGGTCAGGCCGACATTCAGTCGTCGGGCCTCGGTATTGACGGTCTCCTCAAAGCGCATGGTCAGCACCTCGGCACCGGCCTGGGCCGCTTCAGCGGCCGCTGCCATCAACCGTCCCAGAGGGTTGTCCATGCCGGGCGCGTCGCTGTTGTGCTGGTATTTCATGCGTCGACCGACCCGGTCGAGCCAGATATAGCGATAGACCACGATCAACAGGCCCCCGGCGCCAAGCAGCAGGATGAGGTAGCCAATGTAACCGCCCTGCCGGATGCGCTCGGCCAGGTCGGGCGAACGCACCAGGAGCCCCAGGATACTGCCCTTGGTGGGATCCACTGCCATGGCATGCAACCCCTCCTCTGCCTGTTCAAGATCGGCGGCCATTTCCCGATATCGCAAGGCCGGCTGACGAGCCAACTCAACCAGCTTGCCGCTCTCCGGCAGATACCTGAGAAACCGCCCCTGGCTGGTTGCGGTGAAGACACCCGAACGGGTGACCGTCGACGTCACCTCCTCCCCCTTGGTAGTAATCACCGGCGCCTCGAAGCGAACCACTTTACCGGCCTGGTTGATCTCCTCCAGCAACAGGATCCATACCTGCTTGAGTTCATCGATGGAGATGCTGAACCCTGTTCCGGCACCGAGCCGGTCCAGAAAATCGGCGCGTTCAGGGTATTGTGCCGATACCATGGAGCGCCACATCAGCGAACGCAGCTCCGCGGCGTTCTGTCTGACCACCGCGAACAGATCGCCCAGATCGCCCGCCTCTTTCTGCAGCTGTTCATCCAGCCCGATCAAGGTTTCTTCGTTTTGCTCAAAGCGCCCGCGGAGTTTCTCGGCATAGGCTTCGGCCTGGGCTACCTGAGCCTTCAGCTCGGCCAGGCGTTGCTTCTGGCGATCGCGTTCAGCCAGGAAGCGTGCTTCCCGTTCCTGGTTATGGCGATGTTCATCGCGCCCTTCGGTTCGCACCTGTTCGAGAAGCGCTTCGATATCGAGCCGCGGCTGCGCCGCTGCCGGGTGCGCCGCCGACAGTAATATCAACAGGGTCAACAGCAGATATTTCATTGGATCGCCTCCGGCGCCGGCAACGGTAATTTCACCAGATCCGGCGGCAACTGTCTTTCCGCGATAAGGATGGCCTGTTTGATCGGTTCACGATAGCCGTCGTCCAACAGGATCCACCGTTTCTCCCGGGGATGCCAGCACGCCGCCTCGCTGCCGTCCAGAGCGAGATAGTAGAGCCCCACACGTCCCAGTCGCAGAAATTGTACGGTTCGCACCACACCGCCGTTTTCCAGTTTCCCCTGATAGGACTCGATGGTGTGTCCATACTCCGCTTCAACACGATAGGCCTCGAGCAGACGGCGATACTTCTCCGCAAGGGCGATGTCGGATCGGTCCATCATCGCTTTGAGCTGTTCGACACGCCGATTCCGCTCCACCGGAAGGAAGGGTATATCGAATCCGACAAGCTCTTCGTATGCCTTGAGCATGCGCAGCATGAATGGCACGATGTGCCTGCGCGTCTGTTCGATCTGCCCGAGCTCAGCCTCCCTGCGCGCGATCTCCTGCTTCTGATCCCCGATCTGGCGCTCCATTTGCACGTTGTAGTCTTTGAGGTTCTCAAGGGTGCTCACAGCGTTGCGGTACTGATCCAGAAGGCTCCGGGTCTCTTCATCCAGTTTATCCACCGTTTGCTGCGAACGGATCCCTTCGGATTGCACCGTTCGTTGCGCATCGATAGCCGATTTCAAATCGTCTGCAGCGGCCGGCCGCGTGAGACCGAAGCTGCAGAAAAGGATAAACACGTACAAAAACCCTGGTTTGGCGTAAATGCCACTGTCTTTCATAAAAGCTCCTGAGCAGCGTGATGGGTCGATTTTTGTCAAACCGTAACGGATAAAGCACTGGCGGGTTTTTGGATTTCCGGCGATAAACCGGAAATCCAAGCCACCCGCGGGGCAGGGGGGTCTTCGGTGGCTACTATGCACTCGACCCGGTGGTGCTTACCATCAAGGCCTATTTGCGGTGAAAAGTGCGGAAATGTAAAGACT
The DNA here is from genome assembly GCA_050291625.1 of Desulfobacteraceae bacterium. GTDB lineage: Bacteria > Desulfobacterota > Desulfobacteria > Desulfobacterales > Desulfosarcinaceae > JARRKU01. Next base: position 54,576 of record JBNKKC010000111.1, on the reverse strand, counting down.
ATAAAGTTGAGTATGGATTACTTATAAAATCTAGATAGTATCCATCCATTTCTGAATGGGTCCTGGTAACTATCGGACGGAGAGCAGGTAGGTCCTGAGGTTGATCTTTTTGTTGATGATCCCCAGTTTTCTGCGAATGTTGTTGCGATTCACCTGCACGGTCTTGACCGACAGATGCATGAGGTTGGCGATCTCCTTGGTGCTTTTGCCGTGCTTGACGAAATTGGCCACCTGAATTTCGGTGGGGGTCAGTTTGAGATGACCGGTGGACACTTTACGCAGGAAAGGCGCCAGGATATTGTTCAATTCGTTTTCGGCGATCTCGAGAAAGGCCTTCTGGCGTTCGTTCAGCCCGCTCGTTTTCAGCTTCTCCAGCAACGGTCGTACCAGTTCCCGAAAATTACCCACGATGCGCTCTTCCAGTTCCGTCTTGTCCGCTTCCCGCTGTTTCAACAGCACCTTGAGGGCCGCATTGACCTCCTCCAGATCCTGAGTCTGTTTTTCCAGCTCACGCTCACGGGCCAGCAGTTTCAGTTCCACCTGTTTGCGCTCGATGGCGTAGCGGATCGAGCGCCACAGCACTTCCGGGCTCATGCGGTCCTTGACCAGGTAATCCTGGGCGCCCTCCCTGAGGGCCTGGACTGCCGCGGCTTCGTCATTGAGTCCTGTCAGAACAATCACCGCCGCGGCGGCCACAGTCGGTTCGAGGCGCGACAGCGTCTTCAGTCCCGTGCTGTCCGGGAGGGTCAGATCCAACAGCACCACGTCGTAACCGCCTTCTTCCAGGGCAGTTCGTGCTCCGTCCAGTCGATCAAAAACGGTGATGTGGCAGGCGCCGGGGCTGGCTTCGGACAACATTTCCTGAATCAGCCGCACGTCCCCGGGGTTGTCCTCAATGAGAAGGATATGAGTATTTTCGATCATGAGTGAACCTTTGTCGGTAAAATAACGGTGTCGATCCAGAACCGGCCGATCTGCCCGACCACTTCTATAAAATCATCCAGATCCAGTGGTTTGCAGATATAGCAATTGGCATGATGATGGTACGAACTGACGATATCCGCCTCGGCCCTCGAGCTGCTGAAAATGACCACCGGAACGCATCGCATCTGCATATCCTCTTTAATCTCCATCAAGACTTCCCGTCCGTCTTTTTTGGGCAGGTTCAGGTCCAGGAGGATCAAATCGGGAAGGGATCCACGCAAAGATGATCGTTCCCGCCGAAGGTATTCAAGGGCCGCCACTCCGTCCACGGCAACTTCCAGTCGGTGGTTCATCCCGCATTCACTCAGCGCCTCTCGAACCAACCGGATATCTCCGGGGTTGTCTTCAATCAGCAGTATGTTGATCTGTTTTCGTGTCACTTAGGTCGTCTTCACATGCCTGCAACGTAAAGTAGAAGGTCGAACCTTCACCGGGCGCGGATGTCACCCAGATAGATCCCCCATGACGCTCCACGATCCTCTTACAGATGGCCAACCCGATGCCGGTCCCGGGATAGTCCTTCCTGGAATGGAGCCGTTGAAAAATAGTAAAAATTCGATCGGCAAATTCGGGATCGAGTCCAATCCCATTGTCCCGGACGGCAAACAGCCAAAAGGCGTCCTTCTTTTCAGCGGATATCCGAACGTGCGGTGGACGTTCGCTGCGGAACTTGATGGCGTTGGCGATCAGATTCTGAAACAGTTGAACCAGCTGGGTTGCATCGGCATCCACCACCGGCAGGGATTCATGGGTGATCCGGGCACCACTTTCGTCAATGACCAGGTGAAGGTTGGTGAGCACCCGACGGATCACCTCTCCGATATCGGTGGACGAGGGTGGATTACCATGGGTATTGACCCGGGAGTAGGACAGCAAATCCTGTATCAAGTGCTGCATTCGCGTGGCGCCATCCACGGCAAAACCGATAAAGTCGTCCGCATCGGCATCGAGTCTTCCCTGGTAACGCCGCTGCAGCAGTTGAACATAGCTCGATACCATCCTCAACGGCTCCTGAAGATCATGGGAGGCGACATAGGCGAACTGCTGGAGGTCTTTGTTACTGCGCTCCATCTCTTCGGTCCTCCTGGCCAATTTCCGGGCTGTGCGCATGTGGTCTTCCGCTTCTGCGGCAAGTCGTTCACCGGTAAGAACAAGTTCCTGCAAATATCGACTGCGTTGCGATTCGAAGCGATAGAAAACAGCGCCGCCAAGAAACGTGAGCACCAGACAAAAAAAAACGAGGGCCCACTGGATTTGATGAAAACGCTTTGTGCTTCCATCCAGATTGTTCCGAAGCAGTTGATCGAGCCGGTCGACGACCGCCATAAATTCGGAAAAAGCCGACTGGTACTGCTTTTTGGCTTCGGTCAGCACCAACGGATGATCCCCTTCCCTTGCCCGACGCTTTGCGCAGGTGCTCCATACGACTTTCTTTTTTTCCACTTCATCGATGCTTTTACGAAAAGCGAATCTTTGATCGGGAAGCAAGGCCGACTTCCAACCCGTCTGCTCTTCGGTCATGCGCCGGAGAGCGGACACGGCGTCATCCAAGGGTTTGTAGCTCTCTTCAAGCCCTCTAATGATCCCGTCCGACAACACCTCTTCTACCATCAGACCGGTGATGGCCGCCTCCATTTTAATTCGGGTAACGGCGTTCACCATGGGTGCGTCCAGGGAAATCAAACGGTCTCCGAGCAGGAAGCCGCCTAAAATAATGGACAGAATCAACGCGCCGATGCCGCTGATGGTCAGATAGACCCGCGCAGGAGGAACGTTGCCGGGAGACGGCGATCTGTTTTCACTCTTTTGTGACATTTTTACGTAGATTCAGCATCTGTTGCTTCTTGCGGATCATGAGGGTGTCCCGGTACATGTCCTCGAAAGCCGCCTTCATGACCGTATCGAAATCGGCAAGCTTGCCGCCATGGTCTTTTATAAACTGCTCAGCATCTTCTTTGGCTTTAAAGGCCCATTTGGCTCTTGCGGTCATGACGCCTGTCCTGTCTCCTCCGATAACCCAGAAGGCCGTTTCGGCTGGAATCTGGCGATGAGTCTTATAGTCTGCCACGGTGATCCGCGAAACCTGCTTTTCGGTATGCAGCGCCATATCGATGGCCGCGCAATGAACCGAACACACCATCTCCTTGCTGCCGTCTGTATGGATGAGGATGACCCAGGAATGGGGGTATTGCGACCGTTTCATGCCGCAGTAGCGGCACTCCACATCTTCTGCACGGGCCGCAGATGCACAGAGATGAATCAAAAGGATTGCCGAAAAGGTCAAAAACCCGACCATCCCGGCATTTGTATATTTGGACATGCTGGATTCCTTCAAGCCTTGGATGTCAAAATTATTATCATACTTAAGATGGCTATAAAAAACAAATCATCCCTGATTTTGTCAAGAACAATGCGCCGTATCACGATTGAAGCAGCTTCCATTCTTCATCTGCAAGTGGAACAATCAGTTTATTTTTCGGCTATAAATGCCGTACAAGCTGAACTGAAATTTGGTTTGCCGATGAAGGGAAGACTTTCTGCGCAAGCGGTGACGTAAAAGCGATGGAAGAAAAAACCGGTATGTTCGCCGGCGATCCGGAGGAGCTTCGGCGTCGTTACATAAAGGGTTTTTGCTTTTGAGCGGTTGCCCTGCTGTAGCGTGAGGCCTATCCGATACGCTTGAGGTCTGCAATGTGGCGTGCCGGATAGACTTTGGCGGGGCAAACCCGGCTGCACGCCAGGTGGCGCCGGCACATGGCCACACCGTTAGGCCGGGAGGCGATCTGGAGAAGCGTTGCACGGTCGGTCGGCCGGTTGCGCATCTGGTTGCTCACGGCCGCCAATACCGACGGCCCCACGAACCCTGTCTCTGAAGACACCACCGGACAGGCGGCCACACAGCAACCGCATTCAATACAATTTTCCAATCGCATCAATTGATGCACACCTGCAGGTGTGCGATCGGGGGTCGCATCCTCACATGGCCTGAGATTGGACCATTGGGCGTCCATGTCCCGGAAAAAGGATCGCATGTCCACGGCCAGATCCCCGAGGCAGACGTGATTTTCCAAGGGTGACAGGATAACGAGATCCCTGTTCAGGGCGGCGATGCGGGTGGCGCAGGCCAGGGCGGCGGTGCCGTTGATGGTGCAGGCGCAGGTCCCGCAGGAAGCATGGTGGCAGCAGCGACGGTACATCAGGCTTGGGTCCTGCTGCAGCCGAATCTGCTCCAGACCGTCCAGCACCGTCATGTCCGGTGTGAACGATACCGTAAAGTCCCGATATGCCGGTGGGTCAATACGGCCCGGTTTGAATCGTAAAATACGAAATGTCAATTGTTGCAATGTCATGCTCAGATCCATCCATGGGCGTCTTGCATGAGGCTCCGATAGGGCAGCAGCGGCACTTCGGCCGTCGTGCAGTCGACAGCTCGACCGGTCTTGCGGCAGATCAGATCGGCGGCCTCCTGGGCCATTGCCCGCAAGGTGGTGGCTTTGCCCCCCACCAGTGAGACCAGTCCCGCCACACCGTCTTGCTGTTCGTGATCAATGCAGACAAACCCCCGACTGGTGCGCATGGGGTCATTCATATCACTGTTGTGCAGCAGGGGACGGCTGGCCGACCAGACGGCACGCACCGGCGCCCCGGCCAGGGAGGGTATCAAACGGGCGCCCATGGCAACCAGGCGTTCCGCCTGATCCGTCGGCACCCGCACGCCATCGGGGTCATCCGTTAACCAGATGGTGGTGCCGATGATCGTCTGGTTGCGCTGGGCGACCAGGATATCACCCTCTCCCGCCGGATGAAGCCGGTTGATAACCATATTGGCATACCGTCCCGAGACGGCAACCATGACGCCCGGGCCTGGACGAACAGGCACTTCCACCCCGCTTAACGCCGCCACCTTGCCGGCCCAGGGACCGGCGGCATTGACCACCATATCGGCGGAAAGGGTACGGATTTCTCCTGTGCGCATATCATTAATTGTGACACCACTCACCATGTCATGGGAGCGCACCAAGCCGATGACCTGGTTAAAAGGAAGAATCGATGCGCCATTGGCTCGGGCCGTGGCAAAAAAGTGCAGGGGCAGACGCCAGGCATCCATGGTTGCGTCGGGCACCTGCACGGCTGCCTTGATGTGCGGATCAAGGGCCGGTTCCAGTGCGAGAGCCTCTGCGATGCCGATCTCGCGCACCGGAATGCCGGCCGATCGGCACGATTGAATAAAGCGTTTCAGATACCCCATATCGTCGTCATCGAGAGCCACAAATAGTCCATCGTTGGGTTCGATGGCCTGGGGAGCCAGGTGCCGCAGAATTTGATTTTCGCGATAGCATTCCCGGGCGGTTGCAACGTCGTGCAGGGCATAGCGTGCCCCGCTGTGCAGCAGCCCGTGATGGCGGCCGCTGGTGCCGCTCAGCAGACTGCCTTTCTCCACCAGCGTGACGCGAAAACCGCGCAGGGTCAGGTCGTGGGCCAGGGCGCCGCCGGAGCAGCCGCCGCCGATGATAAGCACATGTTCCATGTGACGTGCTCAATCCACCCAATCGAGGGTGCGCTGAACAGCCTTGCGCCAGCCTTTGACACCCGCTGCACGCGCGGCATCGTCCATGTCCGGTTGCCAGACTTTATCCTGAGCCCAGTTGCTGCGCAATTCTTCCAATCCGGACCAGAACCCCACAGCCAGCCCGGCGGCATAAGCCGCACCTAACGCCGTGGTCTCGGTCACCTTGGGCCGAATCACCGGCACATTGAGGACATCGGCCTGAAACTGCATCAGCAATTCGTTGGCCACCATACCTCCGTCAACTTTGAGCCGTTTGAGGGTGACGCCCGAATCTTTGTTCATGGCCTCCACGATATCCAGAGACTGATAAGCATTGGCCTCCAGCACGGCCCGCGCGAGGTGGCCTTTGTTGACGAAGCGTGTCAGGCCGACCACGGCACCCCTGGCGTCCGAGCGCCAATAGGGCGCGAACAATCCGGAAAAGGCCGGAACAATATAGGCGCCGCCGTTGTCGTCCACACTGCGGGCCAGGGTCTCGATCTCGGGCGCGCTGCCAATGATCCCCAGATTGTCGCGAAACCACTGCACCAGGGCACCTGCGATGGCAATGGACCCCTCCAGGCAGTAAACCGGTGCCTGGTTTCCGATTTGGTAGGCCACGGAGGTAATCAGGCCGTGTCTGGAGGGCACCGCATCGGCACCGGTGTTGAGCAGCAGAAAGCAACCCGTGCCGTAAGTATTTTTAGCCTCGCCGATGTCAAAGCAGGCCTGGCCCACCAATGCAGCCTGCTGATCTCCCAGTGCGCCGCACACCGGCACGCGCGCGTCCAGCGGCCCCGAAGGTGACAAATATCCCCACAGCTGAGGATCCACCGATGGCACGATTCTTGGCAACATCCGTCTGGGGATCCCCATGACCTTCAGGATGTCGGCATCCCAGTCCAAGGTCTTGAGATTCATCAGCAGCGTACGGCTGGCATTGGTGACATCGGTGATATGGGCACCCCCCTCCGGTCCGCCGGTAAGCCACCACACCAGCCAGCTCTCCACGGTGCCGAAGTATGCGCTGCCATTGTCGGCGGCCTTGCGGGCCTCCGGAACATTATCCAAGATCCACTTAATTTTGGGGCCGGAAAAATAGGTGGCGATGGGCAGGCCCGTAACAGCCCGAAACCGGTCCTGACCGCCGTCCTGCATCAACTCCTTGCAGATCTCGTCGGTGCGGGTACACTGCCAGACAATGGCGTTGTACAGTGGTTGACCGGTCTTGCGGTCCCATACGACGGCGGTTTCACGCTGATTGGTGATACCTATCGCCTGAATATCGGCGCCCGCGACACCGCTCTTTTTCAGGGCGTTGCGCATCACGGCGACGGCGTTGCGCCAAATCTCCATGGGGTCGTGCTCAACCCATCCGGGGCGAGGAAAAATCTGTTCGTGCTCTTTCTGATCCATGCCCACGATCTGGCCGCGATGGTCGAAAATGATAAACCGATTGCTGGTGGTTCCCAAGTCCAAGGCGCCGATGTATCGAGACATTGGTTCCTCCTTTTTATGGCGGGTTTGCAGGAAGCTATCTGGTCATACCATACCTTGCGCGGAATAGTAAAAAAGGTTCACGCCGAGCCTTCCACCTGTCGGCGGCCTATTGCGCTTCAGGCCGCCATTGAATTTTATTGTCGCACAATCCCAAGCCTTCGAGCGGCAATCCCATGGCGACCCCCAGCAGCTGCGTGTAAAGCACTGCCGGAAGTCGGGCGTCGGAGGCAGGCGTCTGCTCCGTCTGAACCGTATCGAACTGCAACTGGCAATAGGTACACGCCGTTGTCAAGACTTGAGCGCCGGACTGGCGGGCATCCGCGATCTTATTCGTCAACAGGGCCGTCGAAAAACGATTGTTTTTCTTCCACAACGGGTGGCCGCAGCACTCCAGGCGCAACGGCCATGTTACGGCATCGGCGCCGGTAGCGTTTACCAGACGCTCGAAAAGCGTTGGCGAGAGCGGATTGTCAAACTGGGTGATCTTTCCCGGCCTCAGGGCATGGCACCCGTAATGGGCCGCCACCTGCAGGCCGGAAAGGGGACGGGTAATGTGCGACCGCAATTGCTGATCGCCGATGTCGTTGTCCAACACGGTCAGCAGATGATTGATGGAGATATCTTCTCTCCAGACCAGACCTTCGGCGTCCAATACGGTGTTGACCTTCCGGCGCAGGTCGCTGTCCCGTCGCAGCCAGTAATCGGCGTGCTTCAAGTTGCCGTAGCAGCATTTGCAGGGCGTCATCAGCGGCAAATCTTTTGCCGCGGCGATGGCCAGGTTGCGGGCCGCCGCGGTCACAGCCGCCGTGAAGCTTTCATGACGCACGGGATAGCCGCAGCAATTCAATTCGGTCTCTTCCAAGGTTATCCCCAATTGAGCCATTACCGCCCGGGTCGATCGGCCATACTGGGGCAGGTATCGATCTATCTTGCAGCCGGGGAAATAGATATATTTCAGCAGAGCCATTGCTTCTCCCTTCAGCATGACGCCATTGTGCCGGCTCTCGTTGCTATCGACGGGTCCAGCCGGCGACAGGCTTCGTTGCGCAGTTCATAAAGCACATCCGCCACCGGTACCCCTTGAGGGCAATTCTCCTGGCATTTATAACAGGTGACGCAGTCCCATACCATGCGGCAGCCCAGGGCCATCTCTTTGAGTTCAAGCCGCATCAGGTTCATGACTTGTTGGGGAGTCATATCCAAATCGCGCCCGGGATCGTCGCTGGCCGCAACCACCGGACAGACGCTGGTGCAGGTGGTGCATTGGACGCAGGCCCAAAAAACATCCGGGTTGCCTGTGAAGCGCAACGCTTCCGTTTGTGGATCCACGGATGTCGACTTCAGGTCTCTTGCCGCGGCGTCATCGGCCCATTGTTGGGCGGATCGACTGCGAATCCAACCGTGGGGCCCGGTATAACCGTTACGGTCCAACTCCGCCGTGGACGCCGACCACAGATCCTGCAGGTCGATGCCTGACGGACACAGATCGGTGCAGCGTCCGCATGCCGTGCAGATATGACTGCCCTGGGACAGGCGCCACTGCTGCTGAACCGTCAGCCGTTTGCTGGCGAGGCGGCCGACGTCGCCGATCTTCTCCGAAGGCAGAATAGCCGCATTGGGAATCACCGCGGCAATAGGAGCCACGCTGCAGTGACGGCTGCAAATACCGCAATGCGTGCAGGCATCCAGCCCGATGGCCCTGCGCAGCAGGCGGGCTTCAGGCCCTTGATCGGCGGCTTGTCCGAGGCTGTGCAGTGCCAGACTCAGTGGTACCGTGAGAAGGTGAAAAAGCTTGCCGAAGGGCAGCAACGCCAATGCCAGACAACTGGCCAGATAGTGGAAGCGCCACAGCCACATATCGATGTGCATACGGTCGAGGATGCCGGCCATGGGCGCAATGGCTTTGGCCAGCGAAAGCGAGACAAATGCCGAGCTGACATCCGAATGGCAGGCTGCGCAAAATTCTTCGTGCAGCTGACGGCCGGCTTCCAGGCGCGATGGGTCCGCAGACGGCGGAGCCGGAAACACCACATGGTATTGATCCGCCCAATAGGCTTTCAGATCGGCGATTTCCCGGGGATCATCGCCGCCCCAATAGTCCGCCGCCATCTCTTCGAACAGCGTGGCCGAAATGATTTGGACGGCTTCCAATCCAACGCCGGAAAAGATAATTGCGGCAATCAACACCAGCACAGTGCGGTCCGAAACGGTATTAAAGCGCTTTAAAAAGGCAAGGCGACAGCGTCGCACCACCGCAATGATCAGCCCCATTAAAGCCGCCAGTCCCAGCAAATTGCGTAAAAACAGGTAGGGATTTCGCGTAGCGGCATAATCGCTCACCAGCTTCGGCAAAATCAGGTCGTCCAGAGCATGCACCAGAACCAGCAGCAGCACCCCGTAGCAAATCCCCATATGCATCACCCAGCGGGTGACGCTCTGGCGGAAAATGCGGCGCTGCAGCAGCACATCCATGACCAGGGCCTTTAAGACCACCCCACTGTTCCGGCTGAACACCATTTTCGGCAATGCTGTGAGCACGGCTGCCAGCCGTAGCCCGGGGGGCGCCGGATTGTCCTCGGGCCCGATGGTCAGAAGGAACCAGCGCCCCGCTCGCCACAGGGTGCCGGCGATGCAGACCACCAGAGCAACATATGCACAATAGGTCAAAAGCATGGCTAATTTACTTCATTTGCGATACTGCGCCGTAGGCCGTGGCCACAGCAAGCCCGCTGCCGCACTTTTGGCGCATCCAATCCTGATGGGACAGGATCGATCCGGCAGCATACAGGTTTTCATGGATGACATCGCCGCAGTCATCCGTGGGCCGAAAATGCGCATCGATGGTCAACCCCGCCCGGTTGATGCAGTGGCCGCCGGGGTGCAGCATGTCTTTGTCGTGCCACACGGTTCGTTCAGCCGGCTGATGGACGGGCAGATTGAAGATGGTTTCATGTACGCCCAGGCGATCGGCCCTCAGGCCCTTTCCGAAGAAACGGCCGGAGGCCAGGATGGCCCTATGTGCCCGGACGCGCATCTGCGCTTCCTGATATCCCACCAGGAACCGAAAACCTCCATCCGAAAGTGCTTCCGCCTCCAGTACCTTTTGCTGGTAAAACGCCCGCACGCCCAGACGGGGCAACTGTTGCTCGAATGCTTCCCGCAGCCGCAGGCCGGTTACCGTCGGCACCATGGTGGGCACTTCAAACACCGGTACGCCCAGGCGGCTTTCCAGATCGGCCACTATGTCGGTCGTGCGATAGACACCGAGAACGGCTGGCAGCCCCACGGCGCGGCAATCCCCGATGTGGGGCGAGACGGCATCGGCCAGCAAGCTGCGATGGATCTGCACATCCAGTGTGCGGGCCGCATGTTCGGCGAACAATTCTCCCCCGGCACCCGGAAAGTCGATACGTGCCACCTTCAATGTGGGCCACACATGCCCCAGGGTCTGGGCAATCTGACGGGCGCTGAATCCTTTCAGCCCCTTAAAATCCACCAGCAGCGTCGGGGTCTGCTTTGCCAACGCCGTCGCACCGGCAAACATGCTTCGGGGAACGCCATATGTGGTCTTGACCGTGCCGGCCGGAGTGACGATAGAGGTATTTTGTTGCCCGTTGGTCTGGTACGGCAATCCGGCGGCTTCCAAAAAGTCCATACACTGGGCCATGGCGGCGCGAATCTGTTCGACGGGCAGTCGTCCGTATGGGTGATCAGGCTCATCGCGGACCAATTGCGCGATGGCGGCCCAGGGGTCCTGCCAACGCACGCCTTTGTCCACCGGATGAACTCCGAGAACGTCCAGCAGGCCGCTGGCGAAATTGATCTCTCCGGTAACGCCCACCTGGACCACGTCGATACCGCGCCGGGCGGCAAAAAGCGCTGCGGCCATGCCCGCCATGCCGGAACCGATCACAACCAATTCTGTATTGGTCTGTTTCATGTCAACCCGCTTCAAGCTCGAGCCCAAACAGGCCGCAGTGCATGGCCTCCATCAATTCGGCCTGGGCCAGGGGCATATCCCAGAGCAATGGCCGCTGCCCGCGCCAGCGTTCCCTCAGAAAGCCGCGAAGCTCATGTACGCCCCGGTCGCCCTCAAATACGCCACGGTCGTATAAATAAGCGACCACCCGCTGACTGCAGAAGGTCCCCTGGCAGGGTCCTTTTCCGATGCGGCTGCGGAGGCCGATGGCATTCATGTTGGGCCGGCAGCCGCGTTTGCGCAGGGAGGATACGATGGCCTCCACAACGCTCTGGGGCACCATCTCGCATTCACACAGGAGTTTGTCCTGCGGATCGTTTTTGCGAATCCACATGTTGGGGGCCAGTCCCGGCTCGGTCCAGCGGGCCTCCACGGTATTGGGCAATGGTTCGCTGCGGGTTCTGCAAGGTGCCTCGATACCCAGGTGGCGGCATACGCGGTCGGCTGTTTTTTCGGCCATCAACCGGAAAGTGGTCAGCTTTCCCCCGCTGATGGTGATCAGGTTGCGGATGGGATGCGCGTCGTCACTGTGGTCGATCAGTGCAAATCCGCGGCTGACGCTGCGATCGTCCGTCTCATCGCCCTGACTGATCAACGGCCGGACGCCGCAGTAAGCGCGAATGTAACGGGTTCTGGCCAGAACGGGCATCATGGCTGCACCCTGTTCAATGATATGATTCACTTCATGAATTTCGGGATAGATGGCGTCCGGAGACGCTACCCGTTCCGACGTGGTGCCCAAAATGGAAACCGTGCCGCCGGGGACCAAAATATCGCCGTTGGTGGCCGGACGCAGGCGATTGATCACCTGCCTGGAGATGCGCTCCTGGGTGACGAGCAGACTACCTTTGGAATAGACCATCTGTATGTCGGCGCCGGCCAGAGCGGCGACGTCGGCGGCCCAGGCGCCCGAGGCGTTGACCACCACCTGAGTTTCGATGAACAGCTCCTTTCCATCGACCTGGTTGCGGAGCCGCACCTTTTCAATGGTATTGTTGCTGACATGAAATCCGGTGACCCGGGTATGGCGCAGCAGCCGCACCCCCATCATCTGGGCATGCGCGATGTTGTCCAAAGAAAGTTTGAACGGATCGATGGTGGCGTCTTCGACGGCATATGCGGCGATAAGCGTTTCCGACAGGGTGGGTTCCATCTCCCGGGCAGTCTGCAGGTCCAGCGGCTGGACATCGATGTGCGCTTTGGCGCACATTCCGGGAAAATCGGCGATATATGTCTCGTCATCACCGGCCACTGCCACGAAGAGCCCCCCGGTGGATTCAATGCAATGGGGAGCCATTTTCTTAAGCAGGCGCCCTTCCAGTTTGCATTCGCAGGCGGAGGCCGGATCCGAAGCGACGTAACGAGCACCGCTGTGCAGCAATCCGTGGTTGCCTCCGGATGCGCCGGCATTGATGTCCTTCTTTTCCACAAGGATACAGTCGACGCCGCGGAGGGCCAGATCTCTGGCCAAGCCTGTGCCTGTGGCACCGCCGCCGATGATGAGTACCTGGGTATGCATTCTACCCTCCTTGCCACCATCCTCTGCCGGTACAGCGGAAGGTGCTGTGAGGATCATCGACACTTGATGGTTTTCACTTGAGAAAAATTATACCCAGTGCTATGATTTTTGCATATAATTTACCGTGAAAACCAGTGATTATTTTCGAAAGTTATCACAATATCGTCGGAATGTCACGGCTAATTTTTCGTTTGCGAAAATTCTAACCCAATATCCGTTCAAGTTGGAACATACTCCCCCTATCTGATTTGGAGATGCGCGATGAACCAGAACCCTGAAAACCCGATCGGAGATACACTTGAGATGCAGCCCCATGCAAAAGCAGCCCCGCTCAAAGAGCGCCAGGCCAGAATTCAGCAGCTTGTGAAGGCCAAAGGATTTGTCACCATCGAGTCGCTGGCGCGTGAATTCGGCGTGACCCCCCAAACCATTCGACGCGACATCAACACGTTGAGCGATCGCGGCATGATCAACCGCTATCACGGTGGTGCCGGCGCCAACTCCAGTATCGAGAATGTGGCCTATAATGAGCGCAAGGTCATGTGTTTCAAAGAGAAACAAAAGATCGCCCGCATGGTGGCGGCAGAGATTCCGGACCGCGCTTCCCTCTTCATCAATATCGGCACCACCACTGAAGCCATTGCCCAGGCCCTATGCAACCACAAGCGGCTGCGCATTATCACAAACAACCTGAATGTGGCCGGCATCATGTCGGCCAATGCCAACTTCGAGGTCATCGTGGCCGGCGGGCTGGTGCGCCCACGCGATTGCGGCATCATCGGAGAGGCCACCATCGACTTTATCCATCAGTTTCGGGTGGATTACGGCATCATCGGCATCAGCGGCATCGATCTCGACGGTACGCTGCTCGATTTTGATTACCGGGAGGTGCGGGCCGCCCGGGCCATCATCGACAATTCGCGCAAGGTTTTCCTGGCGGCCGATCACACAAAGTTCGGACGCAACGCCATGGTCCGGCTGGGCAGCATCGAGGAGGTCGATGCCCTGTTCTCCGACCGGCAGCCGCCCGCTGCCCTTAAAGAGGTCATGGGCGAAGGCGATGTACGCCTGTTCGTCGCCTGACCAGACCGAGGTGCAGGGTATGCTTTCATAAATGAAAGCTAATCACCCAAAGTTGTGCTTTTTTTCGTATTTAAAGGCTGATATTTTCACTTGCGAAAATATTTTTCCAGTGATATGGTTAAAAAAATTACGACCAGAGTCCGTACCGGGTCTTTTCCACACCGTCTAAATCTCTAACCATTCTGAACGGGAGCGTAGCATGGGTTTGTCGCTTCAAGGCGTTGATCGCTATGTCGGTCAGGAAATGTACTTGCAAGGGATCGACCTGGAGCTGGCGCCGGGCTCCCGCAATGTGGTGCTGGGCCGGACCCTGGCCGGCAAAACCTCCCTGCTGCGCATTATGGCCGGACTCGACCGCCCCACCCGCGGACGCCTTCTGATCGACGGCAAGGACATCACCGGCGTCAGCGTGCGAAAACGCAGCGTTGCCATGGTGTACCAGCAATTCATCAACTACCCATCCCTCAAGGTTTACGACAATATCGCCTCGCCACTCAAATTGGCCGGTATAAGCAGAAAAGAGATCGATCAGCGGGTCCGCCGCACCGCTGAAATGCTGCACCTGGAAGACCTGCTCGACCGTCTGCCGGCCGAGCTTTCCGGAGGGCAGCAGCAGCGCACGGCCATTGCGCGCGCCCTGGTCAAGGAAACCCAGCTGCTGTTGCTCGATGAGCCTTTGGTAAACCTGGATTACAAACTGCGTGAAGAGCTGCGCATCGAGTTGCAGGAGATCTTCCGGCGCCGGGAAGCCATCGTGGTTTACACGACGACCGAGCCCACCGAGGCGCTGATGCTGGGCGGCAATATCGTGGTGCTGGACAAAGGCCGGATCCTGCAGACAGGACCGACGCCCGATGTGTATCACAACCCGTCCACCACCCGTGTGGCCGAGGTGTTCAGCGATCCGCCGATCAACTATCTGAAAGGCAGCGTGGAGCAAGGCCGTGCCGTGCTGGGAGGCGATATCAGCTTCGACCTGAACGGCCATATGAGCGGCCTGGCCGCAGGGTCCTTCCGCTTTGGCGTGCGTTCCAACCATCTTTTTTTAAAACCAAGCGGTCCCCAGGATACGGAAATCCTGGGAAGGGTCGAATTGAGCGAAATCAACGGCTCGGAGACCTTCATCCATATCAAGCACGCCGATACCCCGCTGGTGATTCAGGACCAGGGCGTCCACCAAATAAAAATCGGAAGCACCATCAAGGTGTATGTCAACCCGGCCCGATTTTTTGTTTACGACCGGGACGGCGTGCTGGTGGCATCGCCCTCCGGGCATCCGCAGGCGGAAAGCGCTGCAATGCCGGAGAAGGCCGATGGCTGACATGGAGACAAAAACGATTAAAGCACTGACGTGCTTTTGTCTTTTCCCGCCTCGCGGGAAAATCCAAGCCACCCGCTACGCGGATGGTCGTTGACTCGGAAGGAGAGAAGGCGATGTCCCGCATCGAACTGCAGGAAGTGGCACACAGCTATCGCGTCCATCCCAAGGGGCCGGCTGATTATGCCCTCAAGCGCATCCATACCACCTGGGAGGACGGCGGTGCCTACGCCCTGCTGGGACCTTCGGGCTGTGGCAAGACCACCCTGCTGAACGTCATCTCGGGCCTGCTTTCCCCCACCAGGGGGCGGGTGCTTTACAATGGCAAAGATGTCACCTTGTTGCCTCCGGAACGGCGCAACATTGCCCAGGTTTTCCAGTTTCCGGTGTTGTATGACACCATGACGGTGTTTGACAATCTGGCCTTTCCATTACGTAATCGGGGCCAGAGGGGCAGCGATGTGGATCAACGGGTCCGCGAAGTGGCCGAAATTCTCGATTTGACCCCTTATCTCAAAAAGAGAGCCGCCGGGTTGGCCGCCGATGCCAAGCAAAAGATTTCATTGGGGCGGGGATTGGTCCGAAGTGATGTGGCGGCCATTCTCTTTGACGAGCCTTTGACGGTGATCGATCCCCATCTGAAATGGAACCTGCGGCGCAAACTCAAAGAGATCCACGAGCAACTGAAACTCACGTTTATCTATGTGACCCATGATCAGGTGGAAGCGCTGACCTTTGCGGATCAGGTGGTGGTCATGTACGAAGGCGAAATCGTACAGGTCGGCTCTCCTGAAGATCTTTTTGAAAACCCGGAACATACCTTTGTGGGTTATTTCATCGGGAGTCCGGGCATGAACTTCCTGGAGTGTACCCTTGAAGGGAACGTGGCGAGGTTCAACGGGGCCGGCATCACCCTTGACGAGGAGATGGCGGCAAAGGGGAACAAAGCAAAGGGGAAACTGGAGTTGGGTATACGGCCCATGTACCTGGAGGTGCATGCCGAAGCCGTTGAAGGCGGCTTTCCGGCCAAGGTGAAGGTCGTTGAAGACCAGGGCAGTTACAAGATCGTGACGGTTGCCTTGAACGGTGAGACCCTGCGGGCCAAGCTGCCGGAAGGCAGGCAGGTTCCCGAAGGCCGTGCCTGGCTTGTCTTCCCGCCCCAGTGGACCCGGCTCTTTGCCGATGGGCGGCTGATTCGATAGGAGGAGCGGCAATTATGGAAAAATGGCAAAACAACAAAGCCTGGTTTCTCGTTTTACCCGCCTTCGTCATCGTCGCCTTCAGCGCCATTATACCGCTCATGACCGTGGTCAACTATTCCATCCAGGACATCTTCGGACCGGGTCAGTCCGTATACGTGGGCATGGAATGGTTCGAAGAGATGTTGGGCAACTATCGCCTGCACGACGCCCTGTGGCGTCAATTCTTCTTTTCCGGCATTACCCTGCTGATTGAGATTCCCCTGGGGATCATGATCGCCCTGGCCATGCCCAAACGCGGTTGGGGCGTCTCCGCCTGTCTCGTGACGCTCGCGATGCCGCTCGTTATCCCCTGGAACGTGATCGGAACCATCTGGATTATCTTTACCCGGCCGGATATCGGTCTTTTCGGCGTGGGAATCAACAGCCTGCATATTCTTTCCGATACCTTCGACCACACGGCAAGGCCTCTGTATGCGTGGATCACCGTGGTGGTGATGGATGTCTGGCACTGGACCCCCCTGGTGGCCCTTTTATGCTATGCCGGTCTGCGGGCCATCCCCGAGGCCTACTACCAGGCAGCCAGGATTGACGGCGCCTCAGGATGGGCGACCTTTTTCTATATCCAGCTGCCCAAGATGCGCGGCGTGCTCACCATTGCCGTTTTGCTGCGATGGATGGACAGCTTTCTGATTTACGCGGAACCTTTTGCCCTTACCGGAGGCGGTCCCGGCAATACAACCACCTTCCTGTCCATTTACCTCGTCAAGCTTGCCACCATGCAATTCGACCTCGGACCGGCCGCGGCCTTTTCACTGATCTACTTTGTGATTGTCCTGCTCTTCAGCTTTATTTTCTACCAGGTCCTGCTAAATGTAGGAAAAGGAGAGAAGTTATGAAAATTCGGAAAAGGACCCTGGCACTCCTTTTATACTTTATATTCCTTATCCTTCCCATCTACTGGATGCTCAACATGTCATTGAGGACCAACGCGGATATCCTCGATAGTTTCAGGCTCTTTCCGGTTGATATCTCCTTTCACAATTACCTTCATATCTTCACGGATCATACCTGGTACATGGCCTATATCCATGCCATCATCTATGTTTGCATGAATACCGCGATGTCCCTGGCCTTCGCACTGCCCGCGGCCTATGCCTTTTCACGATACAGGTTTCTGGGCGACGGGCAGATGTTTTTCTGGTTCCTGACCAACCGCATGGCGCCTCCTGCGGTCTTTCTCCTGCCCTATCTCCAGCTCTATGGCGCCATGAAACTGATTGATACGCATATCGCGGTAGCCCTGGCCCACTGCTTGTTCAATGTGCCCCTGGCCATCTGGATCCTGGAAGGGTTCATGTCCGGTATTCCCAAGGAGATCGATGAGACCGCCTTCATTGACGGCTATAGTTTTCCGCGCTTTTTCATCACCATCTTCATTCCGCTGATCAGGGCCGGGGTCGGCGTAACCGCCTTCTTCTGTTTCATGTTCAGCTGGGTCGAACTGCTTTTTGCCAGGACGCTGACGATTACCGAGACGAAACCGATTACCGCCCACATGACGCGCACCATAAGCGCCACCGGACTTGACTGGGGTCTGCTAGCGGCGGCAGGCGTACTCACCATCGTCCCGGGTGCCATGGTGATCTGGTTTGTGCGGAATCATCTCGCCAAGGGCTTTGCCCTGGGCCGTGTATAAAGGGGAGTGACAATGGGTCTCGATTGGATGTATTGGACCTTGCCGACGGCCATTTTCTTTATCGCCATTTTCTCTATGATCATGGGTATGCTTGTCTGGGAGCTGGTATCGCCCACCATTGAACGCGCAGGTTTCCTGAGAATTCCGACCACCCGCGGGACACGGTTCTTTCTGGGTTTATTGGGCAGCGCCTACATCCATCTTGCATGGATCGCATTCACCGACCTGACGCTGTGGATTGCGGTTCCTATTTCCGCCGGTTGGATGTTTATTGTCATGCGTTGGGGATAAACAGCAAAGCGAGATGCATCGATTGAGTTTATGTTGCCCGGTGCTAACGGCCTTCACGCCGGCGACATAAACCGGGTAAACAGAGGGATCAACATGGAAGGCCCGGAGGAGGAAAGCCATATGTTAGGTATGATGAAGAACAGCAGGCCCGGGATGTTCCTCTTGGCAGGGGTCGTCGCTGCCTTGCTGGCGCTCATTGCGAGTCCGGCAAGCGCGGACATGGCGGCAGCCAAGAAATGGGTCGACAAGGAATTCCAGCCGTCCACATTGTCGAAAGCCCAACAACTCAAGGAGATGGAGTTTTTCATCAAAGCGGCCAAACCGTTTGTGAAAATGTCTCAGGATGCGCCCATTCGGATCGTGTCCGAGACCATCTCAACCCACGAGTATGAGGCAAAAACGCTGGCCGTGGCCTTTGAAGAGATTACCGGCGTTAAAATCTCCTTTGACCTGATCCAGGAAGGGGATGTGATTGAAAAGCTGCAATCCCAGTGGGCCTCGGGCAAGAATCTTTATGATGGCTGGATCAACGATTCAGACCTGATCGGAACCCATGCCCGGTACGGATATGTGGTTCCCCTGTCCGATTTCATGACGGGAGAGGGCAAGGACGTGACCCTGCCCACTCTGGATGTGGACGATTTCATGGGCAAATCATTTACTACCGGACCGGACGGCAAGCTGTACCAGCTTCCTGACCAGCAGTTCGCCAACCTTTACTGGTTCCGGTATGACTGGTTCAAACGTCCGGATTTCAAAAAGAAGTTCAAGGCGATCTACGGGTACGAGCTGGGTGTTCCGGTCAACTGGTCGGCGTACGAGGATATTGCCGAGTTCTTCAGCGAACATATTAAAGAGGTCGACGGCAAGGCGGTTTATGGCCACAACGACTATGGCAAAAAGGCCCCGGATCTGGGTTGGCGGTTCACGGACGCCTGGCTCTCCATGGCCGGTGCCGGTGACAAAGGCATTCCCAACGGTATCCCCGTGGATGAGTGGGGCATCCGCATGGAAGGTTGCCGCCCGGTGGGCGCGAGCGTGGCAAGGGGCGGTGCCGCCAACGGCCCGGCCGCCAAGTACTCCCTTCGAAAATACATGGAGTGGCTCCGCAAATATGCCCCCCCCGGAACTTTAGGAATGGATTTCTATACCTACCTGCCGTTTCTGGCCAAGGGCAACGTGGCCCAGCAGATCTTCTGGTACACCGCATTTGTGCCGGATATGGTCAAACCGGGTCCCACGGTCAATGCTGACGGCACCCCCAAGTGGCGCATGGCGCCCTCTCCCCACGGCCCATACTGGGAAGAAGGGATGAAACTGGGGTACCAGGATTGCGGTTCCTGGACCTTCATGAATAGCACACCCCTCGAGCGGCGGAAAGCCGCCTGGCTCTTTGCCCAGTTCTGTGTTTGCAAGAGCACGTCCCTGAAAAAGGCCCATGTGGGTCTGACGCCTATCCGGGACAGTGACATCCGTCACGAGTCCTTTACCGAGCGCGCCCCCAAGCTTGGTGGACTGGTGGAGTTCTACCGCAGCCCCGCCCGGGTCGCCTGGACACCCACCGGCGTCAATGTGCCGGACTATCCCAAACTGGCGCAACTCTGGTGGCAGAACGTCGGTGAAGCAGTCTCCGGAGAGGTAACCGTGGACAGGGCCATGGACAACCTGGCAAACGAAATGGATCGTGTGCTTCAACGCATGGAGCGTGCCGATGTGCAAGGCGAATGCGGACCCAAGCTGAATCCCAAGAAGGCCGAGTCCTTCTGGTTGAACAAACCCGGTTCGCCCAAAGCCAAGGTCAATGAAAAACCCAAAGGTCAGACCGTTGATTACGATGAGCTCATCAAGGCATGGCGAGAAGGGCGCGTTAAATAGAGACAAAGGATTTTTACCGCCATACGAACATGCAGTGATCAGCGGCTAAAACCAAGCGACAATGAAACTCAAAAGCCTGCTTCCATCGAAGCAGGCTTTTGTTTTATTTCTTCGATTTGGAGATCGATTTTGGCCCTTCTTTTTGGTTTCCTATTATCTGCGGTCTTCTACATCCTCGATCAATACGGAACTCTCCTTTGGGGCCCTGTATAATCTCAAGAATATCGGACAACGGATGCTGCGTTGCGCCACCTTAAGATCAATATTGAAATTTCCAATATTCATTGGTACCCATATTCCTACGATTTCAAAGAGGCAAAACCTAGAGGAGGGTCATATGTCCAATTGCACTCGACGTGAAATTCTTGTTGCAGCGGTTGCAGGAACGGTCTACACGGCGCTTTCGCCAATCAGCGCCCTGGCCGCGGTTCCATGCATGGTCGACCATCCGCTGATGCCGCCGCGAAAGGAATTTTCCGGCCAATGCCCCAACTGCGGAATGGTTCGGCCCATGTGGGCCAGGACCTGGTTTACGTTTGAGAATAGCGAGGGCGAATCCCGGGCCTGCTCGTTTCATTGCCTTGCCGATGTCGCCCTCAAATCGGATGAAGATCCCAAAAATGTCCGTGTCGCGCTCTACCTGAATCCCGAAAAAATGGTCCCGGCGCAGCAGGCGTATTTTGTGGTCGGCTCCAAGGCCAAAGGCACCATGACCATGAAAAGCAAGATTGCCTTCGCTTCCAAAGCCGAGGCCGACAAATTTGCCGGCTCCTGCGGTGGAGATGTGGCGGAGTTCCGGAAAGCCCTGGCAATGGCCAAGGCGGGGATTGCCAAAGAGAATCCGATGCTGGTTCAAAAGCGCCTTAAAAAGGGGGTCATCGTCGAACCGGTGGACGACAAGGACCACTGCCTGGTTTGCAACATGTATCCGGCACGATATCCCCGTCATAAATGTCAGATTACCACACAGGAGAAAGAGACCCATCACTTCTGCTCCACTCAATGCCTATTTGAATTTCTCAAGCATCCCCGCGAATATGCAAAAAAAGACTTCGTACCCTTCCGCATCTGGGTGATCGACTTTCCAACCGGCGCCTGGATCAGCGGGAAAACCGCCTATTATGTAACCGGTTCCCGGCAACACGGTCCCATGGGCCCGGAGGCCATCGTTTTTGATAAAAAGAAGGCCGCCGGGGATTTTACCGGCAAAGAGGGGGGGAAGGTGCTGACATTTACTCAAGTCGCCATTGACGATTTCAAACCTGACACGAACTAGGGAGGAAATTAAGCGTAAGTCACCTTCCTGCCGACCAGGAAGAACCAGATGAGCGCCAGGATCTGCAGGGCCAGCATCATTCCGAAAGCCGTCCGGTAGCCGGCGGGGTCATATCCTCCCTGCGCCGTTACCGGCCAGAGTTCGATCACCGCGCCCATGCCCCATTGGGCGATGAAGGCCACGACGAAAACCATCAGGTTCAAGGCCGTATTGGCCCGGCCTGACAGGTGCACCGGGAAATTCTGGGAAAGCACGGCGTAGCAGATGATGCCCGACGTCCCAAAAAAACCAAACAGCATCCACACGGGCAGCGCCCACCGGGTAAAACCGATGACGACCAGCAGTTGCATGCACATAAATGCGCTCATGCCTCCCACGGCCACTGCAACCGGCCGGAAGCCCGCCTTGCCGAGGCGTTCGGCAGCACCGCCCAAAAGCACGAATCCGACGATCATCGCTGATGCCACCAGCAGCAGAGCGCCGGCCACCTGATTGCGCTCAAAACCGGCCGCATCCCGCAACCAGGGCCCCAGCCACAGCCCGTGAATGGACAAAAAACCCGCCTGGCTCAGGGTCGCCACCGGTGCGATCCGCCAGAACGTCATACTGGTGAAGACCTGGACGATTCCGTTGAGCTGCTGGCCGAAGGTCAAATGCTCGCTGCCGGGATCTTTTTCCGGAACCACCCAGAATACCGTTGCGGCAATCACCAGTGTCAGAAGGGCCAACAGCATAAAGATGCCCCGCCAGTCGGTGATCCCCAGCATGGCCTCCACCGGGGCGGTGGCGGACAGCGCTCCCAGTCCTCCGGCGGCCATCTGCAAGCCGTTGATCAATGGCAGCCGCCTCCGGGGAAACCATATCACATAGGCCTTGAACGACGCCATCAGGCAGGCGGATACCCCGAAGCCGATGAATGCCCGCCCGGCGACCAGCCCGGAAAGCGACCCGGCCCGGGCGAAGAGAAAAGCGCCCAGCGCGGCGAACAGCAGCAGGAACGATTCGATCCGCCGGGGCCCGAATCGATCGAGCAGTACTCCCAGCGGAAGCTGGAAAGCCGCGAATGTTAAAAAGTACGCGGCGGTCAGAAGCCCCAGCTCGGATGGATCCACCCCTATATCGGCAACCAGGTTGGGCGCAATCACGGCATTGACCACACGGTACAGGTAGGAAAGGTAGTACCCGAATGCAAAGGGAAGAAAGATTCTGGACAATGTCGGCCTGTTCAGCCTGGGGTCGGTTTCATTCACATTGAAAATCCTTTGCAGCTATCCATAAAGCTAATGGGCGACAAGAGGTGTTGGATCGCCGGTGATGGGTGCCATGTATTGAGTTTTAAAGACAAGTGTCCATTCATTATCTCGGGTCTTCACTTTATCTGTTGTCTATAAGGTTTTTCAACAGTTGCAATAAAAAACATACCGATAGCCGAGAATTGCCGGTAAGAGAGGGTTGCTTTTGCAGCCCTTCTGTTCCAAAAAGAAGGTGAGTCGGCCGGCAGGCGTCCGGCAAAACCAAGGACCGGCGGATGTGAAAGGAGTCAAAGGTGAGTCTTTCCATTTATGACACCATGCTGCAGAAAGATTCGGCGCAATTGATGCAGGTGGCCCTCGGCAACCTGAAAGCCGACCTGGTGGTGACCGGCGGCCGGTTGCTCAACGTGTACACCGGCGAGCTGCAGGAAAACACCTCCGTGAGCGTGAAAGGATCATGGATCGCCCACGTCGGAGCCGACGGCAGCCATACCATCGGTCCGAACAGCGACGTGATCGATGCCGCCGGCAAGGTCCTCATCCCCGGACTGATCGACGGCCACACTCACCTCTCCTGGTTGTGCGGCGTGGACCAATTTCTAACACACATGCTGCCGGGCGGCACCACCACCATCATCACCGAGACCATGGAACCCTTTCCGGTTGCCGGGCTGGACGGCGTTGTCGATTTCCTCGATTCGTTGAAGAATCAACCAGCGAAAATTTTCGCCACCGCTCCGTTTATGGCCTCCATCAGCCGCGCGACCCGCGGCGTTCCGGTCGACATCCTCAAGCAGCTGCTCGATCGCGGCGACATTCTAGGGGTGGGAGAATCCTACTGGCAAAGCGTATTGCAGACGCCTGGCACATCCCTGCCCATGCTCGATGAAGCCTTTCGCAGGGGCAAGACCCTGGAGGGGCACAGCGCCGGGGCCAGGGGCAAAAAGCTTGCGGCCTACCTGGCTGCCGGCATATCCTCCTGTCACGAACCGATCCTGCCGGAAGAGGTGCTGGAGCGATTGCGCCT
This sequence comes from Desulfobacteraceae bacterium, assembly GCA_050291625.1. Lineage (GTDB taxonomy): Bacteria > Desulfobacterota > Desulfobacteria > Desulfobacterales > Desulfosarcinaceae > JARRKU01. Next base: position 31,024 of record JBNKKC010000111.1, on the reverse strand, counting down.
GGGCATTTACGTCATGGTGCGCGAAGGCAGCATCCGCCGGGACCTGGAGGCGATATCGGTCATCAGGGAGAGCAACGTCGACCTGCGCCGCCTGGTGCTGGTCACCGACGGGGTCGAACCGGGTGATCTGCTCAAGCGCCGTACCATGGCATACGTGGTGCAAAAGGCGATCGACTGCGGCTTCGATCCGGTGTCCGCGGTGCAGATGGCGACCCTGAACGTTGCCGAGCATTTCGCCCTGGACCACATCGTGGGAGGCATCGCACCGGGACGCTGCGCCGATATGCTGATTCTGCCCGATGCCCGTACGATAGAGGCTGAAAAGGTCATCAGCAACGGGAAGGTGGTGGCCGAAGACGGCCGACTGATGACACCGCCGCGCCGCCACACCTATCGGCCATCCAGCCTGACCACGGTGCATCTGCCCGGGCCGTTCAGCGCAGCCGACTTCACTATCCGGCCGCCCCAAAACCAACCGTCACCGACGGTGCGCATCATCGAGCTGATCACCGACCTGGTGACCGCCGAACGGCAGCAGCAGGTGGCGGCTGTCGATGGAGAAATCAGGTGCGACCCGGCGAACGATATACTGAAGGTGGCCGCCGTGGACCGACACCATACGCCGGGAAAGACCGCCGTCGGATTGATCAAGGGCTTCGGCCTGAATGCCGGCGCCTTTGCCAGCAGCGCCTCCTGGGACAGCTCCGATATCATCGTCATCGGCGCCTCGGAGGCGGACATGGCGACAGCCGTCAACAGAGTCCATGAACTTCAGGGCGGTGCCGTAGTCGTCAACGAGGGCGCGCTGCAGGCCCAAATCCCCATGCCGATATTCGGTCTCATATCGCCTGAGCCGGTCGACATCATCGTCGAACAGCTCGAAAAACTCAAGCGGGTCCTGCAGGCGCTGGGGGTGACGTTGGCAGATCCGATGCTGACGCTGAACACCCTCACGGGCGCGGCCATTCCCTATCTTCGCATATGCGAAGAGGGTCTGGTGAACCTCAAAGACGGCAAGACGGTGAGCTTGTTTGTCGAATAGCGCCATGTGGTCTTGTTGATTCTTCTCCCTCCCCCTCTCAATAATATCTAGTTTTTATAAGCATTCCATATTCGATTTAACAGCCTTTACATTTGCGCGTTTCCTGCCACAATTGTGCGCCACAATGTGAGTCGAATGGCTTGCAGTCATCCTTTCGACCTCGCTGTACCATTGACGATGAACCGCCTCGGGGATGAGATGGTTACCCGGCAGCGGGCAGAGGGGAAAATCGTTTTTAATTGATAATGCAGATGGGCTGAATCTGAATCGGTTGGAGGTTCCAGGAATGATGGGAAATAGAGTGAGACGGCTTTTTCGGATGACGTTGTACGTGATGTTTGGATTGATGCTGATCCTTCCCGCCGCCGGTATGGCGCAGGACGATCACCAGGGCGCGGAACAGGAAGCTACGGCCGCAACGCCCACCCTTCCCGCTGAAGAGACGACGCACGATGATCAAAGCGTCACGGATAAGGAAGATGCCGCCCCAGCCGTGCCCGCTCCTGCTGAAGAGACGACGGAAAACGATATCAAATCGAAAAAACAGGAGAAAGCCGCCTCCGCGGTCTACCTGGACTCCATTGTGGTGACGGCGACGCGGACCGAAAGCAAGCTGAAAGAGCTGCCGGCCAGTGTCAGCGTGCTCGGCACTCAGGATGTGGAGACGGTCAGGTTTGTCGATTCCCGCAGGGAACTGCTCAAACGCATGCCCGGCTACAGCATGATCCGCAACCTGCGCATTCCAATGGGCGGCAAAAACTATACGGTCAACCTGGTGGACGGGCTGGCCATCAGTTCGGCCTTCGGCAGCGGTACCATCGGTTCGGCGGAAGACACCAACACCTTCGACATCGAGCGCATCGAGGTGGTGAAAGGGCCGGCCTCCGCCCTGTACGGGAGCCATGCCCTGGGCGGCGTGATCAACATAATCACCCGCAAGCCGCCGGAGCAGCCGGAGTATCGCCTGTGGGGCGAAGGCGGCATGTACGATCGCGGGCGTGGAGGCGTCTCCGCGGCGGGCAGCACCGGGCGGCTGGGCTATTTTCTGGATGCCAATATCCTCGACTACGAGGGGTGGCAGGACCGTACCGTCAAAGAACGAAAACAGGCCAGCGGGAAATTGCTGTTCACTCTCGATCCGGCTTCCACCATCACCGTCAGAGGGGAGTATCTCGACAAGTATGAGGAAAATCCCGGCGATCTGTCGGATCCGGATGCCGTGACCTTCGACGAGATCGATTGGAAAGAGGCGGAAGTTCAGGATGCCTATAATGATAAACAGGCTATTTCGCTCAGTGCCAGGTACGAGCGGGACCTGAGCAATCGATCCGGCCTCGAGCTATCCTATGGGATTCGCCAAAGCGAGAGCGAAGGGCCGCCCTCCTACAGCGCCACCGGCGGCTTCGGCAGCAGCGATGCGACCAATCAGAATTTGGTGGGGATCTACAACCAGGGCTTCGATGTTTATCGTTCCAAGCTGATCGTCGGCATCGATCTGCAGCACAGCGCATCCGATTCGACCACCTATAGCGACCGTTCGGTGGACAGCGATATTGATCAGGAGTGGGATATCGAAGCCGTGGTCACATCGCCGTTCATGCAATACGAGGTCTCCCCCATCGAGCGAATGCGGATATCGGTCGGGGCGCGGTACGACAGCATCACCTATTCCGCCACCGGGTACAAGATCTCCAGGGGGGTCAGAACAGACTACGACGAATCCAAGGATTATACCAATATCAGTCCCAAGGCGGGAGTTACCATCGACATAGGCGCCGAACAGAGTCTGTGGCTGAGCTACGGACAGGGATTCGTCGTGCCCAGCCGGACCTATCTGTTTACCGGCAGCCGCGGCATCGACCCCAACCCGGATCTCGATCCGGAAAAGGCGGACAACTACGAGATCGGGTTGCGCGGCCAGCTGATGGGTTCCCGGCTCAATTATGACATCACGGCTTACCGCACCGACATCACGGACATGCTGGTCGACGATGATGAGATCGGCCTCTATGTCAATGCCGGCGAGGTCAGGGTTCAGGGCTTCGAGACCACCATTGGCTGGGCCGTCAGCGAGCAGTGGCGCTTTGATATCGCGTATACTTACGCGGATAACAAATATATCGATTTTATCAGCGGCGGGGTCGATTACAGCGGCAACACCTTGAGCGCCTCGCCCAAAAATCATTATAACGCACGGGTGACCTGGATGCCGATACAAGGTTTGTCCGCCGAACTGGAGTGGAACAGCATCAGCAGCTATTACACCAGCAGCGGCAACGACGATCCACTGGGCGAAGCGCAGCGACCGGATCTGTTCAACCTGCGTCTCTCTTACGAAACGGGACCTTGGCGGCTATGGGCCCATGTGCTGAATCTGCTGGATGAAAAGTATGCAGAGCGGGTTTCCTACAGTTCGTCGGTTGGACGGGAATATACGTCCGGCGAGCCGCTGAATGTTTATGCGGGATTGTCGTACACCTTCTAGTGTTGTGTCCCGCAAGTTGGGTTAAACATATTTGTTCAATTCGAAAACCTTTTTCCTTTAAGTCATTCCGGCGCAAGCCGGAATCCAGAGGGTTTTCGGCTGGACTCCGGCTTGCGCCGGAGTGACATTCGTTTTTGAACTTATTTGCAGGACACAACATTAGTGTCCATCCAGAGCCGTTTGAGGATCTAATGATGCGAACCACACTGTGCCGTCTGATGTTCAGCGCTCTCATTATCCTGCTGGGCGCTACGGTTGCCGCTGGAGAGACGTTGTGGCTCTCCGATGCCCCTCCCTGCGGCCCCCACAAAGGAGCCCATTCCCATGGCGGACCGGTTGAGATCCGCCGGGGCATTTACCACAAGCATTTGTACCTGCGCCTTGGAAACAGCGCCCAGGAGGACGATTATGTCACCCGGGGCGGCCGCCTGTCGCCTGTGGTCATCGTCGATACAAATGGTCGGGTTCGCGAACAGAAACTCGGTCGCGACAACCAGCACGATTATCTGGATCTCAATTTTCCCATGCCGGAAGAGGGCTTCTACAATGTCTATGTCAGCCGCCAACAGGTGACCGATGGAGAGCGCCGATTCCAGATCGCCAAGGCCGAGGTTCTGAAACACAGCTGCCGCGAAGGCCACGACAATATACGGGAGAAGATGCCGCCCAGGCACCATGCCGCGATTGCCCTGGAGATCGTGCGCGAGCGCCGGGCCAAGGAGAATTTTCATACACGTCTCGGCTTCGGCGATACGGTCTCGTTCATCGTCCTGCGCAACGGCAAGCCCCAACCCGATGTCGAGGTCGTTCTCACCACCGCGAGGGGCTGGAGCAAGCGTGCCGTCAGCGACGGCCAGGGGCGCGTCAGTTATACGATGATTCGCGATTACTTTCCGCCCTGGCGGATGTTCAACAAGCGCCACGCCCAGTCTTATCTGGTGAACGCGGAATATCGCCGGCAGGAATCGGGTGAATTGGACGGCCGGGACTATGATCGAACGATCTATTGCGCCAGTTTTACCGGGAACTATTTCCCCTCGCCGCGCGACTACGAATCCTATGCTTACGGTTTAATGATCGGTCTGTTTGCGCTGGGCTTCAGCGGACTGGCCGTCTATCTCTACCGACGGCGGCGCATCCGCCCCTATCGCGAGGTATGCTTCGATGAGTAAATTGCGCACCGCGGTAAACAACGTCGATATTCGCCGCTTTCGCTTCTGGCTGCAAATCGCGTTTTTCGTCCTGCTTGTCTACGGCGGCTATTTTGCCGTCAATCTGGGCAACGATTTGCCGACCTTCGCCTGCGGTTTCAATCAGGAGGGGCGCGGCGGCGTCTGTTTCCTGCTGCCCATGCAGCACCTGCTGGCCATGAGATGGTCGGCGCTGTTCAGCTATGCGGGCATCAGCGTGCTGACCGCATTTTTATATTTCACGCTCTGGTTCATCGTGCTGAACAAGGCGTGGTGCGGTTTCGCCTGCCCGCTGGGCACCCTCCAGGACTGGATCACGACCCTGCGCGTCCGCCTCGGCATCCGCTATTCGCGCTACAGCCAGGGGCAGTTCAAGAAGCTGACCATGATCAAATACGTGCTGCTGGGACTGACCGTCGCGCTTCCGCTGGGCATCGGCGGCGGGTTGCTGCCCCATACGCTGGGCACGCCGTTTTGCGACATCTGCCCCGCGCGGATGATCATCCCGCTGTTTAACGCGGACGCCTCTCAGCTCACTATCGATTTTTCCAGCAAAACCGCGATGATCATGACCGCCCTGGGAATGGTGATCACCGGCCTGTTCCTGGCCGGTGCCTTCATCAAAAAACGCTTCTTCTGTTTGTTCTGTCCCATGAGTGCGCTGCAATACCTGGTCTCGAAACCGGCGCTGCTGAATCTGAAAAAGGACGGCGACAAGTGCACCCGCTGCGGGGATTGCTACCGGGTGTGCGACCTGGAGATCAAGGAGATTGCCGACGAGGTGGAGCAGTCGCGCATCATGCAGGACGACTGCATGATGTGTCTCAAGTGCATCGCCGCATGTCCGGAGGATGGGGCGCTGAAGGCCACCTTTGCGGGTCTGCCGATCTACGAATCGACCGAACAGGGCTTCATCAAACGCATGAACCGCCATCAGGAAACGACATATGAAAAAAACTGAACAGCAGCCATTCAACCACAGCCGCCAAGCGCGGGAAGCGGAAGCCGTCCTCCAGCAAATCACCGACCGCTTCGACGACAACCCGCAGGGAATGGCCTATTTCTACGACCTGTTCCGCCGTGTTTACTGCCAGGGGGAGGCGCTGCCGAAGAGAGGTGCCCTGGTCGGCACCACCTGCATCCACGTGCCGGAAGAGCTGATCTATGCCATGGGCGCCGCGCCGGTGCGGTTGTGCAACGGCGCCTATCACTACGATCAGGTGGGCGGCGACTTCATGCCCGCCAAGTCCTGTTCACTGGTCAAGGCGCTCCTGGGCATGCTTGACTCGCAGGATCCGGTGCCGAGGGTCGGCAACCTCGATCTGGTGGTCAATCTCACTACCTGCGATCAGAAAAAGAAGGCCGGCGCCATGATCGCCGGTATGGGCTATCCGGTCTACGATCTCGAGCTGCCGCCGTCAAAGGAGAGCGAAGCGGCCCGACGCTACTGGCAGCGTTCGGTACGCGATTTTTCCCAGCACCTGCGCCAACTGACGGGCAAACGCTTGAAACGGAGAAACCTTCGTGCGGCCATGGCGCGAACCGCCCGCGCACAGGCGGCCTTCCGCGCCCTGCATCATCTGCGCAAGAGCAGCCCGGCGTTGTTTCTGGGAAAGGATGCCTTTCTCGTCACCAACGCCTATTTCTTCGACGATATCGCGAGCTGGACCGAGGCGGTGGAAAAACTGAACGCCGAGCTGCAGCAGCGCCGCGAGGATGGTGCCCGGGCAGCGCAGCGCAAAGCACCGAGGATTCTCTTCACCGGTTCGCCGCCGATCTTCCCCAATCTCAAACTACCGCTCCTGATCGAAGAGGCGGGCGGCGTGGTGGTGGCCGATGAGACCTGCAGCGCCAACCGCATGCTCTACGACATGACGGCTGTGGACGAGTGGCTGGTGGGCGACATGGTGGACAGTCTGGCCGACAAGTACCTCAAGCCCTGCACCTGCCCTATATTCACCAACAACCTCGATCGCCACCGCCGTCTGCTGGAACTGGCCGCAAGCTTCGAGGTTGACGGCGTAGTCTACCAGGCCTTCGCCGGATGCCAGGTCTACGAAATGGAGCAGCGCAGCACCGCCGCAGCACTCAACGCCAACAACATTCCCATGCTCTATGTGGAGACCGACTACAGCCCCGACGACATGGGCCAGCTTTGCACGCGCATCGAGGCGTTTCTCGAGTCCATTAAAACCAGAAAGAGAAAGGCCGCATGACATATTTTGCCGGAATCGACATCGGCTCCACCGCCATCAAGGTGGCACTGGTGGATGAGCAGGGAGGGTTGACCGGAGCCCACATTGCCGCCTCGGGGAGCCTGTTCCATAAAAATGCCAGGGAGGCGCTGGCACGCCTGCTGGCGGAAAAGGGGTTGACGCGCGACAGCGTGCACTACATCATCGCAACCGGTTACGGCCGCAAACTGTTCAAGGAGGCGGACGATTCGATCAGCGAAATCACCGCCAACGCCATCGGCGTCCACGAAACGGGCCGGCAGAACGGCGGCGGACGCACCATCATCAACATCGGCGGCCAGGACTCCAAGGCGATCCAGCTCGACAAGGACGGTCATGTGGCCAACTTCGTGATGAACGACAAGTGCGCCGCCGGTACCGGGCGCTTTCTCGACGTGGCGGCGCGCAACCTGGAAATCGATCTGGAGCAGCTGGGTGATTATCACTTTCGCGCCGCCGGCGCACCGCTTTCCATCAACAGCACGTGTACCGTTTTCGCCGAGTCGGAGATCATCGGCCTGCTGGCCAACGGTCACGGCAAAGGCGAGATCGTGGCGGGCATTCACCACTCCATCGCCAAACGCACGGTGCGTCTGGCCAAGCGCGTCGGCATCGAAGAACACGTTTACTTCGACGGCGGTCCGGCGCTGAACAAAGGACTGGTCGCCGCCCTCGAAGATGAACTGCAGCGGCCGATCGTGGTGCCGGAACACCCGCAAACCACCACCGCCATCGGCGCCGCACTGCTCGCCCGAAACGAATACCAGGCCGAGTGTGGATGAATCTCAAATCGCGGGCAAGGATTTGAGGGCAATGCCGGGTTGGCGATGGGATCAGCAGGTTCTGATCGATGTCAATTTCCCTTGACCCGCCAATAAAAATCTTCTATTAGTTGCCCGTACCGTCAGGTGCTCCTTGGAGCATAATAGGGAACCCCGTGAAAATCGGGGACAGGCCCGCTGCTGTAATCGGGGACGAAAGCTGCAGACAGCCACTGTTTTTTATATGAAACGGGAAGGCGCAGTGAGTAGACGGATCCGAAAGTCAGAAGACCTGCCTGACCGGATGAGCAAGTGCTTCGTGGACGGAAGCCCGCTCTCAGCAGATTCAGAGGATAAAAAGGGACATCCCCGGATCGAATGGTTATCGGTCCGGGGATTTTTGTTTCTCCGGACAGGCTTTTGAATACTTGAAGGAGGTCTTCTGGAGATGAAACATTGGATGGTTCGATGGGTGGTTGTTGGATGCATGCTGTGGACACTGCCGGCCTGGGGCGAAGACCAGGATGCGGATACGGACCGGTACAAGATGGGGACGGTTGTGGTGACAGCCACCAAGGTGGAAGGCGATCCGTCCGAAACCGGAAGTTCGGTCACGGTGATTACGGCGGATGAGCTGAAGAAGAAAGGCAAGAAGATATTGCTGGAGGTCCTGCAGGATGTGCCGGGGCTGTCGATCATGCAAAACGGTCCCTACGGCGGCGCCGCTTCCATCTACCTAAGAGGTACGAAGCCAGGTCATACGCTGGTCATGCTGGACGGCATTGAATTGAACGATACGATGAAAACGGACCGATCCGTCAGCCTTGCTCATCTGCTCGTCGACAATATCGAGCGCATCGAAATTGTGCGCGGCGCTCAATCAACCCTTTACGGCTCGGATGCCATGGGGGGTGTCATCAATATCATCACCAGAAAAGGCGAAGGAAACGCATCGCTGTCGGCATCGTTTGAGGCAGGATCCCACAATACATTCACCGAAACAGCAGGAATTCGCGGATCGGCGGGAAAAGTGAATTACGCCGTATCGGCATCACGGATCGATACGGACGGCATATCCAAGGCCGCCGACGAGCCCGAAGATGACGGCTATGAAAATACGACATTATCATTACGATTGGGATATGAGCCGGTGAACGATACCAGCCTCGATGCCGTATTTCGCTATGTCGATGCCGCATACGACTATGACGACGGGGCCGATCAGGATGATCCCAACAAGCAGGGATGGTGGGAAAAACTTGCGGGAAAAATGGCTTTCGACCACGCTGTCAACTCCTTTTGGGACCATACCATTACCGTCGCTTATACAAAAACGGAAAGAGAATACAAAGATGAAGCCGATGCCGTTGATACGACGGAAGATTCCCATAACTGGTTTGACAGCGAAACAATGAAAGTCGAATGGCAGCACAATGTCTGTCCCGTCGAGTGGACTCAACTGACGGCGGGCCTGGAATACGAGGAAGAAAAAGGATCCGGTGACGGCAATCAATCCTGGTATGTGTTTAACGAAGAGACGATGGACAACAAGGCCGGGTATCTCCAGAGCCAGTTCAATTTTTTTGAATCCCTGTTCGTCACTCCCGGCGTACGAGTCGATGACAACGAGCGATTCGGCAGCCAGACCACCTATAAGATCTCGGTCAGCTATCTCGTTGACAAAACTGGGACCCGTTTCAAGGCCAATTGGGGAACCGGCTTCAAGGCGCCCTCCTTGTACCAGTTTTATTCGTCGTACGGAGATCCGGATTTGAAGCCCGATGAAGGCAGAACCGCTGACATCGGATTCGAACAATATCTGTTCGATAAAAAGCTCACTTTCGGCTTAACCTATTTTAACAACGACTTTGAGAATATGGTTGAATGGGATACCGACACCTATCGGTATCAAAATGTCGACAACGCTCAAATGGAAGGCTGGGAAGCGGAAAGTTCATTCAACCCCACTGAAGCGTTCACCCTCGGAGTGAATTATACCTATACCATGACGGAAGATAAGGATACCGGGTATGAATTGAGACGGAGGCCCGAACACCAGGCGGCCATATCCATCAACTGGGCCTTTTTCGAAAAAGCACATGCGAACCTGTCGGCGAGATATGTCGGAGAGCGTTGGGAAGACGCCGACAATACCGAACGACTGGACGCATATACCACGGTCGATCTTTCCGCTTATTATGATTTGACGGATCATTTTCAACTCTTTGGCAGGATAGAGAATTTGTTTGACGAATCCTACGAGCAGATTCCCGGCTATGCCGGTTCAGGCACATCATACTATGGCGGGATAAAGGCCTCTTTTTAGGAGCTCAGGGTTTCGATCGATGCGATACAATGACGGGTCGATGGCGGCACCCGGATTGGGGTGCCACCTGCCCATGCCGTCTAAAGCCGGTGGCCTTGCCAACGATATGATGATGGCTTTCCGAGTGATATCCGTTTTGTCGTGTATCTGCCTGATGCCTGTTCTGCTGTGGGCCGACGTGCCTGCGTCCGACTTTCTGTCCATCCAGTATCTGGGCAAGCATCAGGCGAAAAACGGACAGGTTTGCCAGGCATTCAAGCTGATCGGCGCAGACAACATGGTTGACGCCGCGGCTGTATATTACCAGGAGGTCAGATCCCCGGTCCTTTATCAGGCCGGTGTCAGTGAGGCCTGTTTTACCATCTGTGCTGACCGGCCAAGCCGCATCCGGGTGTTTGCCATGGCCCACACACCGCTCAGGTTCTTTCTGGCCCAAACCGACACGGCGCTTTTCGGTCGATCAAAATCGCCTCCGGAAAGATCGCCGGCAGATCGGATGGTAACGGATATGCTATCCATCCACCCCTACATCGAGGTGATATCGCCCGGGAACCTCTACTGGAATCAGACAGGCCAGAACTTCCAGTTTCGCATCGTCACACCATTTGAAGTGACGCGACGTCATCTGTCCGTGCTTGAAAATGGGCGGAGACGTCGCCTCCTATCGAACCGGGAGTCGGTATTTGCCTATGTACCCGCCCACGACCGCGACCTGAGAGAAGCCGGCCCGCATGCCTGTCGCAACGATATTCTGTTTGTCCGTCTTGCCGACGGCGCCTCCGAATTCAATTTGACCTATTCACTGTTGCTGCACCGCAGCCGGTCTGCATTCGACAACCACGCCGCAGGCACAGCCGTTTTCGCTTTCAGCGTTCTCTTTTTTGCCGGCCTGGTCTTAATGAAAAGGAGGACACCATGGTGGAAAAGGTGCGATTGATCACCCAGCATCTTTCATTTCTGCTGCTGATCTACGGCGGCCGCCTGGGTATCGCCTTGGGCCATTCACTGCCCTGTTTTGCCTGCCCCTATGTCGGCGGTTGTGCAGGGCACTGCTACCTGATGGTGCTGCAAAGACATTCCGTGGGTTTCCAGACCGCCATTGAAACCCTTTTTTCCGGTGCCGCCGTCAATATATTCTACCCTTTTGTGCTGTTTCTCTTATTGCTTCTGCCCCTGTCGAAGCTCTGGTGCGGATGGCTCTGTCCGTTCTGTCTCTTCCAGGACTGGATCACCATGCTCAGGAAGAAAACCGGTATCCGTGAGATGATTATTTCTGGGGCGACTCGAAAAAAGCTCGATGCCATCAAATATGTGCTGCTGGCGTGGCTCATCGCCATTCCCCTTTTTATCGCCAATGCGGGGCTTCATCCGGACTGGGCCCTGCCGTTCTGCCAAATTTGCCCGGCAAAGCCGATTCTGCCCCTGTTCGAAGGAAACGTCAGCTATTTTCATATTGACGGGACCAATGGGGTCACCATCTGTTTCACCCTGCTTTCCATGATCCTTACCGGCGGCCTTTTGGCGGGCATGTTTTTCAAGGAGCGCTTTTTCTGCATCTTCTGTCCCATGCTGGCGCTGATGCATCTGTTTAAATATATCAGTCCAGTGCGCTTTGAAAAAGAGGTGGATATCTGCACCGGTTGCGGCAATTGCCAGCGGATGTGCCCCATGGATATTCCCGATGTTTATCTGGAAAAAGAGAAAAAAGATGTTCTGACCCAGTCTTGCACGGGATGCATGACCTGCGTCGAGTCGTGTCCCGGCGACGACGTACTGGTCTTTAAATGGTTCGGCTTCAAACTCTTTTCCTCTTCAAGACGATATCTTGCCCGAAAATGGAGCGGCAAATGACACCAAAAGAATCCAGCCGGCGCCGGCTGCGCCTGCAGCAGCAAATCAATGAACAGACGGTGTCCGAATGTGACGATCTATGGGCCGCCATCAGGCAGCGCAGCGATTATACGCCCTCCCTGGCGCCGTTTTTTGAGGTTTTAAAGCAGAGTCTCTTTCCGGCGCGCTTTTTCAAAAAACAGGACAAGCCTTTGGTCATGAGCCTGTGCATCCAGGCGCCCATGGAGCTGTTCCACGCGGCCGGAGTGCAGGTTTTTAAACTGGCCTGCGGCTCCCATGCCGCCCGGAATCTTGCGCCGTTTCATCTGCCCGCACTGACCTGCCCCATGATCAAATCCATTGCCGGTGTGCTTCAATCCGACAGCGAACTGGATCTCAGACGGCTTGCATTGGTGGTCCCCACCACCTGCGACTGGGTGGTCAAGTTCAGCGAATTGATCGGGATCTGCAATAAATCCGATATCCATTTCTTGGAGCTGCCCCATTTAAGGGAAGACGAGGGCGCATCCCGAAGGTTCCTCGCAGAGATTCAACAGCTCAAACAATGGCTGGAAAAGATCACACACAAACCCATTCGCACCAGAACGCTGGTTCAATCCATTGGGCGTTATGCAGAAGCCTGGGCGCAGTTGAACCGGCTCATCGAGATGAAACGGGCGCAAAAGGTGCCGGCCCTCCACTTCGCCGTGATGGCCAATGCCCTGCCCTGCCAGGACATCGATCGATGGATCGTCGATGTCCGTGCCTATATCCGCGGCATTGAGCCGGCTCATAGAACGGATACGCCGGTATTTCTGACCGGAAGTCCCATCGTGTTTCCAAACTATAAACTCCTGAACCTGATCGAAAGTGCCGGCATGGCCGTAGTGGCGGATGATATCTGCTCACTGGAAAGGGCTTTTCCCGGCGCAGCCGCCTATGAAGACCCATCCGAATATGCTCTGCTGAACGCCCTGGCTCAGCGAAATCACAAGGCCTGCATCTGTCCGACATTTGCCGATAACCACAGGCGGGTCAGCGCCATGTTGAATATCCTTGGAAAGCATAAGATAAAAGGGATTATTTTTCATGTCCTCAAAGGGTGTCATCCTTTTGATATGGAAGCCGGTCTGCTGGAAACACGGCTCAAGCAATCGGGTTACCGATTCCTGAAGATTGAAACCGATTATGTCAGAGAAGATGAACAGAATATCGTGACCCGGCTTGAAGCCTTCAGGCGGACCCTGCTGTGAAGAAACAGGAGTGAGAAATGAAAATAGGGATAGACGTCGGCAGTACCGGCATTAAAATCGTCTTTGTGGACTCGGACCGTATCATCTGGAAAAAGGCGGTGCCCACCAAACCCGGACAGTCCGATGTGGTTGACGATCTCATCGAACAGGGGATGACAGCCTGCTCCGTCTTGAAAACAGACATTGAGCAGACCAGTGTCACCGGATACGGCAGAAACCTGATCTGTGGGGACAACCATGTCGTCGATGAGATCTGGGCCAACGCCGCCGGTATCCAGAGACTGACCGGCGGCAAAGCCGGAACCCTGATCAATATCGGTGGCCAGGATATCAAAATCATCAACGTGTCGGAAACAGGCCGGGTACTCGATTTCAGAATGAACGACAAGTGTGCGGCCGGTACGGGCCGGTTTTTTGAAATGGCGGCCACTATTCTGGACACACCCTTGGAAAAATTTCATCAATCGGATACGATGGCAGAAAAGGCCGTCAACATCAATGCCACCTGCGCGGTATTTGCCGAAAGCGAAATCGTCTCCCTTTTGGCCAGGGGAGTGGACAAACACGGCATCGTCAAGGGGATTAACCAGGCTGTCGCCAGAAGAGTGGCCAGCCTCGCCGGCAATGGCTTTCTTGAAGACGATGTCTATGTGGACGGCGGGCCGGCCCAAAATCGCGGTTTGGTGGATTGTCTGTCCGACCGGCTCCTGTGCGACATCAAGGTGGTGGACGCCCCGCAGTTCACCGTCGCTTTTGGTTCACTTTACGTGGAATCATAACATTACGAAAGGAGAGATCGACATGGACCTTTTCTCAGCCATCGAAACGCGCACCAGCTGTCGGGAGTTTCTCGGCGATCCCATCGACAGGCAGACCATCCAGCGGATCCTGGCTGCCGGGGCGCGCGCGCCGTCACCGCTGAACGCCCAGCCGTGGCGGTTTATGGTCATCACCGGACAGGCTGAAAAGCAGGCTCTCTTCGATGAGGCCGAGCGCTGCCGCAAATGGGCCATCGAGCGCAGCGGCTGGAAATGGCTGGGCAGCTACAAACAGGATTTTCTGCTGCAGGCTCCCGTTTTGATTGTCGTGGTGGGCGACCCCAAGAAATCGGGCATGGACATCTTCCAGGAGGAGGGGCCCGTAGGGTATCTGCTGGCCTGCGCGGCCGCCATTCAGAATATGCTCCTGGCCGCCCACGCCCTCGACCTGGGCGGCCTCTTTTTCACACTGTTCGACAAGGCGCAGCTGCGTCGGATCCTCGACATAGCGGACGACAAAACACCGGTGGCCATCGTCTGCATCGGCAAGCCGGCCGGAGCGCTGAAACCGGTTCCGCGTAAAGCCGTTGAAGAGAAGAGCGTATTTCTGGAGGGTTGAGGGACAGCGTTCTAATAATTAGTTTTTCCGCCTGTCTTTTTTGTACCAGGCCTGGCCGCCATACATTTCATCCATGCATTCCGGACACAGGCCGTGACTGATGTCCACATCCGTATGTTGCAGGATATAGGTTTCAAGCTGATTCCAGTATCCGCTGTCATCCCTGATCTTTTTGCATTTGGCGCACATCGGCAACAGTCCGCTCAAGGTCCGCACCTGCGCGACCGCCTCTTTCAGCTCGATGATGAGTTGTTCATGTTCCTTTTGCAAGCGTTTCGCGGCCGTGATATCCCTGACGCTCTCAATGGCGCCCACGACATCGCCTTCCGAGTTATAGAGTCTGCCGGCGATACCGGACAGGTATCGTCCCTCACGTCCCATATGATCATGAAAGGATTCACTCTCAATGGCTAGGCCATCATACTCTCTTAACGTCAGATATTGATTCTCCAATTGTCTGTCGCCATTTAATACACGATCGATGAGAACGGGTCTGGGTGCTCCCCAAAAAGGGACGGCATACGCGTAGTCGCTCTTGCCGATGATATCACTCTTGTTTATGCCGGTCAGCCTTTCAAGCGCTTGATTCCATTCAATGACACGGCCGTTATTATCAATAGCCCACGTGGGATCGGGCAGAAAATCGATGATATTGGCCAGGCGCTGTTCCGAATCGGCCAACGCCTGCTCGGACCGCTTGCGTTCGGTGATATTCCGGATGTATTGCACAATTCCGGTCACCATTCCATGGTCGTCGAGCATCGGAAATGCATACACCTCGAAAACACCTGCATCGCCGCCCCCTTGAACCAAAGATATTTCCTTCATTTCCAGTTGACGGTTCTTGATGGATAGAAGGACCGGGCACTCCGTGCAGGACTGGTGGTCGGTATGAAATACTTCAATACACGATTTGCCTTCCATCGGAACGTGTTCGGCATACCAAATCTGCATGGCCTTGTTCGTACGGACAATTTTCAAATCAGGCGTCAGCACGCAGATGCCGTCCTGAATGGCATCCAATACCGAAGCCAGGAAGCGTTCCTTGTCACGCAAACGATTTTCGACTTGTCTGCGCCGGTCGATTTCTTTTTCGAGTATGGCTGTCTTTTGCTCTATTTTTCTCTCAAGGTCGTCGGCATGAAGTAAAATTCTTCCCGCCAGCGGCTTCATGACGCATCCGAACCCAAAGACAATCAACAGATAAATCAGCAGAAAAAGGACTCCGATGAAGGCCATTTTCCGATATAGCGGTCCGTACAATTCGCCTTCGTCTTGAGTAAGGACCACCGCCCAGCGGCTTTCCATTACCGGTGTATACGCCACCAGGGTATTGGAGATATGCTCAATTCCGGTTTGTCCCGCGATGGCTTTGCCCACATTGGTTTGAATCGCATTTGCCGGATTCAACAAGGTCGGGGGCCCGATCGGCGCCCGTGTCATGGGAAACAGGTAAGCAATGGTGTCCCTGGACCGGTAGCCGATGAGAATGGTGCCTGTCCTTTTCTTCGGTCTTGAATTGGACACAATGGTTTTCAACCTGTCCGTGTTCAAAACGACAAGATCGGTGCCCTGACGCGCACCATCGCGGTTGCGGATGGGCGCGCTCACCACGATGAACCATCGTCCGTCAACCGCAAGCGGATCCAGCAAATCGATATCGACTGAAATGTAATCGTTGACAGCCCGATCCGCTATCGGCAAATCCGAACCGTGCCCACAGGCTGCGACGATGCGATGGTCGGCGTCCAATCTCAAAATGCCGACAACGTCTTCAGACAGATCCATTGCATCCTGAAGTTTCGGTTCGGTAAAGGCCTTTACCTCTTCAAGTGAGATCTCTCCCCGGTTGAATTTCTCAAGCTCCTGCCGAATCCGGGATCGGCTGGTGATTTGCCACGCCAGGTCCTTCGCCCGTCGGCACCACTCGGCGATGGTCATCGCATGTGTCTGGGCGGCATGGAGAATGTTTCGATCTTCCGCCTTTTTCAACTGACTGAACAGCGTCAGGGAAATGGTCAGTACCAGAGAGAGCACCAGCACCAGAAGCGCACCCGCCAGATAGAGGAATAGGGCTTTTCGCAATCGACTCGATGATTCCATTGTCGTATCAATACGCTCCGCACTGTTCGCTTTGAGCACAACTCAAACGGCCGGGAGCTTCCGGTCCCGGCCAATGATCCAAATGACTTTTTTCATGCAAGGTCTGCATCAAAGCGTATTGCCGAACACTCAGCGCCGCACGGTCATTCCGGTTCACCTGTTGAATGGTATATCGGAACAAAACGTCATTTCTTGAGATGAAACCGCCGTTCCGTTTTTGACAAACCCCCCTGCGACGCCTATTTTTTAACCAATAAACACGCGGTTCTCTGGAAAATCCATTCAACCACGTCCAATGGATGGGCGTTTCGATCACTTTATTCATCCCGATGAGCAGGTGACCGGCCCGCTTCCACCAATGGCTATTGCCGGGTGGCGCAAATCCAGCGGTTTGATGTATTGAATACAGAGGTCGGATATGGAAGATCGAACTCAAGTCGGCATTATCGGATCCGGACCATCGGGTTTGCTGCTTTCCCAGTTGTTGTCCCTGCACGGCATCGACTCGATCATCCTGGAGAGACAGAGCCGTGAGCATGTTGAGGGACGAATCCGCGCCGGTGTTTTGGAGCAGGGGACCGTGGACCTGCTGAAAAAGGCCCGGGTCAACGAGCGCATGGAGCGTGAAGGCATCGTGCACCGAGGATTTTCCCTGGCGTTTGACGGACGACAGACGCGCATCGATATGCACCGGCTGACCGGGGGCCATGGCATCATGATCTACGGTCAGACCGAAGTGACCAAGGACCTCATCGACGCCCGCCTGGCCGCCGGTGCGGTCATCGAATACGAAACGCCGGTCCTGTCCGTCGAGGACGCGGAACGTTCCATGCCTCAGATCATCTATGAAAAAGAGGGTCGCACCCATCGGCTGGCCTGCGATTTTGTTGCGGGCTGCGACGGCTATCACGGCGTATCCCGAAAGAGTATTCCCAAGGACCAGCTGCGCCATTTTGAAAGAGTCTATCCCTTTGGCTGGCTCGGCATCCTTTCGGATGTGCCCCCGGTGGACGACGAGCTGATCTACGCCAACCATGAACGCGGATTCGCGCTTTGCAGCATGCGTTCGACCGCTCGCAGTCGCTATTATGTTCAATGCAGTCTAAACGACTCGGTGGACAACTGGACCGACCGGCGCTTTTGGGATGAACTTCGTCGCCGGCTGCCCGTAGAGGTTGCCGACAACGTGACAACCGGCCCCCGGCTGGAGATGAGCATTGCTCCCTTGCGCAGTTTTGTGGCCGAACCGATGCGCTGGGGAAACCTGTTTCTCGCCGGCGACGCCGCCCACATCGTTCCACCCACCGGCGCCAAAGGCCTCAATCTGGCGGCTTCGGACATCTACTACCTGTCACGGGCACTGATCGCCCATTACCGCGAAAATCGGAACGATCTGCTGAACCAATACTCCGCTGTCTGCTTGAGCCGTATATGGAAAGCCATTCGTTTCTCCTGGTGGTTTACCGCGCTGATGCATCAATTCGATGACGACCCGTTGGGATACCGCCTTCAGATTGCCGAGTTGGACTATCTATCCGGTTCCATCGCCGCCAGGACGGCCATGGCGGAGAACTATGTGGGCCTGCCCTTTGAATGACGGGGATGTTGCCCGGAAAGGATACCGATGCAGGTTGATGTGATCGACGGACGCCATATCCATTACCGGCGCAGAGGGCCAACCGATGCGCCGCTGGTGGTCTTCGCCAACTCCCTGGGCACGGACTTACGACTATGGAACGGCGTGCTGGACCACTTGGGTGACAGCGTTCAAAGCATTTGCTACGACAAGAGGGGCCACGGTCTCTCCGATGCGCCGCCGGCACCCTATATTATGGACGACCATATCGGCGATCTGGCCGGTTTAATGGATCATTTGCACGTGCGGCAGGCGATCGTCTGCGGGATTTCGGTGGGCGGCATGATCGCCCTGGGGCTGGCGGCTTGCCGCCCCGGCCTGGTTCGAGGGCTGATCCTGTGCGACACCGCTCACAAGATCGGTTCGGATGAGCTATGGAACCAGCGCATCGACCAGATCCGCCAATATGGCATCGAGAGTATGGCCGACGCCATCATTGAACGATGGTTTTCCGAATCGTTTCGTCTGGCGGCTCCCGAGGCCGTCGCCGGCTGGCGAAACATGCTGGTGCGAACCCCCGTTGAAGGCTACATCGGAACCTGTACGGCGCTGCGCGACGCCGACCTGACGGAGGCTGCCGGAAACCTGAACGTGCCCGTGAGTTGCCTGTGCGGTTCGGAAGACGGCGCCACTCCGCCCGCGCTGGTACAATCCATGAGCGCCTTGATCGCGGATTCCAGCTTTCAACTGGTGGATGGCGCCGGGCATCTGCCATGCATCGAGGCATCGGAGCAGCTGGCCTCGGCCATCCACAAATTCATCGAGGAGACAAATCGTGACGAAAACGCTTCATGAGAGAGGCCGGACCATTCGCCGGGCCGTACTGGGTGATGCCCATGTGGACCGGGCGGAAAAAGAGACAACAGCGCTGGATGCCGACTTTCAGCGGTTCATCACCCAAACAGCCTGGGGATCCATCTGGGCGCGGGATCATCTGACGCGCCGGGAACGCAGCATGCTGACCATTGCCATGCTGGCCTGCCTGGGCCATCTGGAAGAGCTGGCCCTTCATCTCAAAGCAACGGCCAACACCGGGACCAGCATGGCCGATGTCAGGGAAGTATTAATGCAAGTCGCCGCGTATGCAGGAATTCCGGCTGCCAATGCGGCGTTTCGGGTGGCCAAGCAACATTACGCGGATCATGGTTAGTGCCTGTCCGCTCTCAGGATAGACACCGGCCAAACCGCCGGCACACCACCGGAAAGGATGTGAACCATGACATTTCTCCCCAGAGACTGGGATAGTCATCCCCCTTTGATCTACTCCGATTACAAATCCACCAATCTGCGGGGCCCCACCCAAGCGCTGGTGCCGATCCGGCAAAGCCGGTGTGAAACCACCGGACCGGCGTTCGATCGTCGGCGCCTGGGGCCCCTGGATCACGACCTGACCAAAAACGCCCGGGTCAACGGCGAACCCCTGGGCGAACGCATCGTGGTCACCGGCCAGGTACGGGATGAAAGCGGCCGTCCGATTTCCAGTACCCTCATCGAGGTGTGGCAGGCCAATGCGGCCGGCCGCTATATTCACTTGGTCGACGACCACGGCGCACCGCTGGACCCCAACTTCATGGGAGCCGGCCGCTGCGTCACCGACGAAAACGGCCATTACCGCTTTTATACGGTCAAACCCGGCGCCTACCCCTGGAAGAACCATCACAATGCCTGGCGCCCCAATCATATTCACTTCTCGCTCTTGGGGCCGGCCATGGCGACCCGGCTGGTGACGCAGATGTATTTCCCCGGAGATCCGCTATTGGATCTGGATCCGATTTTCCAGGGGGCGCCCGCAGCCGTCCGGCATCGGTTGGTCAGCCGTTTTGACATCGAGGTGACCGAACCCGATTTCGCCCTGGGGTATGTTTTCGATATTGTCCTGCGCGGCAGAGCCGCCACCCCGGAGCAGCATTAACCTCGAGGCTGCATAAAAAAGAAGGCAACCTGCAGCATCGGGATCGATAAGGTTGGTTGAATCGTGACAAACAGGAGGCATTCGTTATGAATAGTGAGCAGACGCCCTCGCAAACCGTCGGCCCTTACTTTGCTTACTGCCTGACACCCAGGCAATATGGCTATAACTTTACCGGCATCGCCGGTCCGCAGATGGTGGACGAACAGATCCAGGGAGAGCGTATCCGGGTCACCGGCCGGGTCCTGGACGGTGAAGGCCTCCCCGTTTCCGACGCCATGATCGAGATCTGGCAGGCCGATAGCACAGGAGGCTACCCGGAAGCGTCGCGGCAAGACGGATTCACCGGGTTCGGACGGGTGGGCACCGGCACCGACCGCCACAACCGGTTCTGGTTCGACACCATTAAACCCGGCGCCACGCCGGACGGCCAGGCCCCGCACCTGAATGTCATGGTGTTCATGAGGGGACTGTTGAGCCACCTTTACACGCGCATCTACTTTTCCGACGAAGACGCATTGAACGCCGCCGATCCCGTGCTGGGCAGCGTCGAAGAGACGCGTCGTCAAACATTGATTGCCAGGCGGGAAGAGACGCCCGACGGAACGGTTTACCGCTTCGACATCCACATGCAGGGTGCCTCGGAAACCGTTTTCTTCGACGTATGACCCGATCACGGTAAACGGATGCCTGACCGGCCCGGTCCGGCAGAACGGATAAGGATGGCTTCCATGCCCACACCTTGCATCATCACAGTGGCCATAACCGGCTCCCTCCCCAGAAAGGAGCACAACCCGGCCGTGCCCATTACCGTGGAGGAGCAGATCGCCTCCACCCGTGAGGCGTTTGAGGCCGGTGCGTCGATGGTTCATGTCCACGTCCGTGAAAAGGATCAATCGCCCTCTTCGGATCCGGCCAAATTCAAGGCCGTGCTCGAGGGGGTGCGCGAGACGTGTCCGGGCATGATCGTGCAGTTCTCCACCGGCGGCCGGGGCCGGGCCGCCCATGAGCGCGGGTCCATGCTGCATCACAAGCCGGATATGGCATCGCTGACCACCGGTTCGGTCAACTTCCCCAACATGATCTACGAGAATCCCCCGGAGCTGATCGATCAATTGGCCGGCGACATGATGGCCTACGGAATCAAACCGGAAATCGAAGTGTTCGACCTGGCCATGCTCTATGCCGCGGTGCGCATGGCCGAGGCGGGCCAGCTGGCCCGTCCCCTGCACGTCCAATTTGTATTCGGACTCAAAAACACGCTGCCGCCCGAAAAGGAGATCCTGGCATTCGAAGTCGGACAACTTCAAAAGCGACTCCCAGATGCCACCTGGACGGCCGCCGGCATTGGCCGCAGTCAGCTGCAGATCAACCATTGGGCGCTGGAGATGGGCGGTCACTGCCGCACCGGCCTTGAAGACAACATCCGGTTCGACAAAAACCGGCTGGCCGCCGGCAATGCCGATCTGGTAGAGCGTCTTGCCGGGATTTGCAGACAATACGATCGCCGTCCGGCCACGCCGTCAGAGGCGCGGCAGATTCTGTCGCTGCCGCCTGTAAAATAACCGTGTCCGTCCGGAAATGGTGAATCTCGCCCGAGTTCAAGGCGAGCAGCGAATTCATACCGGAGGCATATTGGTTATATGTTGAGGATTTGAATTCGCTGCCCAACGCAGAAATTCGGGTGAGAGGTGCCGTTTCCGGACGGACACCGATAAGAGGTCCTTATGTCCATCAGCCCTTTTGATTCAAAACTGTTTGCCGCATTTTTCAGCGATCCCGACCTGTCCGCGTTGTTCGCCGACAAAGCCGCCATCGCAGCCATGCTGAAGGTGGAAGCGGCCCTGGCCAAGGTCCAGGCCCGCAGCGGTGTCATCCCGCAAGCAGCCTACCGGCAGATCGCCGACGGCCTTGCCGGATTCGCCCCTGACCCGGCAGGATTGTCCCGGGCAACGGCGGAATTCGGGGTGCCCGTGCCCGCTCTGCTCGAGGCCGCTCGGGCGGTCATCGAAAAAGAGGGCCGTCACTACCTGCACTGGGGACCCACCAGCCAGGATATCGTGGATACCGCCCTGGTCCTGCGACTGAAAGAAGCCGTTCGCCTTTTGGAAAAACGCATCGGCACACTCCTGGACACCATGGAAGCGCTGGCCGGTGCACACGCCGAAACCCTCATGGCGGCCAGATCCAGATGGCAGCAGGCCACCCCCACTACCTTCGGCTACAAGATCAATCTTTGGGCCGAACCGCTGCGCCGCCATCTGGTGCGCCTGGCCCAGATCAAGCCGCGGCTGCTCGTTCTCTCACTGGGCGGCGCCGCCGGCACCCTGGCGGCCATGGGTGATAAAGGACCTGAAGTGGCCAGGCAATTGGCCGCGGAATTGGACCTCGAGCTGCCCGCAACGCCATGGCACAGCCAGCGGGACGGGATGGCTGAATTTGCCGGCTGGCTTTCCATGCTCACCGGCAGCCTGGGCAAAATCGGCCAGGATCTGCTGCTCATGGCCCAATCGGAAGTGGCCGAGGTCCGCTTCTCCTCCGGTGGCGGATCATCGACCATGCCTCATAAATCCAACCCCATCGGTGCCGAAGCGATGGTCACGTTCGCCCGCTTGAACGCAGGCCTTCTGGGCATCGTCCATCAGGCCCAGATTCAGGAACACGAGAGAGGGGGTTCCGGCTGGATGCTCGAGTGGATGACCCTGCCCCAGATGGTCATGGCGGCCGCCGGCGCCCTGACACATGCAGACCGTCTCTTTTCAACCATCGATGTCGATGTGCGGCGGATGCGAGCGAACCTGGATCAATCCAACGGACAAGCGCTGGCCGAAGCGGCCGTGTTCGCCCTGTCGGCCCATATGCCCAGGCCGGAGGCCCGCAAACTGGTGAAACGAGCCTGCCTCGAGTCGCGCCGGACCGGCACGCACGTCGTCGAGATTCTCTCTCAAATCGTAGACCATCCCATCGACTGGCAGCGGCTGAAAGATGTTAAACAGCATACAGGGCTGGCGGAGAAAAAGATCTGAATCTGGAAAAAATAAAGCGATTGCGGGAGGCCGGTCCGGACGCCCCACGCGAGATATTCTTTGAAACCGGTACGCTCTATGCTGTGGAAGATGTCGATTGACCCTCTTCACCGTCCAAGGCATCGTCGCCATACGATCGATTAAAGGTCAACCTTTCTTCGACATTCGATCCAGCATGCGTACCACCTTCTGCAATCCGTGCTTTTCCGCCAAGCGTTGCAGTCCGACATCCAAATCCTGCTGTGCCTCCGCTTCATCTCCCACCTCCTCTCTTTCGATGTAAGTCAAGGCATCTGCCGGACACACCTGAACGCACATCGGCTCTTCCATCGGCGGATCGGCCTCGCACATATCGCATCTCAAGGGGAGACAGGAGTCGGGCTCGCTAAAATATTTTCTGGACGGACAGGCAACCCTGCAAAAGCCGCACTCGGTATAGGTTTTACCATTGATGGTATAGGCATACCGGCCGGTGCATTCGACGGGTGAATAGTAGCCGGCGCGGATGGGGACGTAGACATCCTCGAACTCATCGATAAGGACGTGTATCCGCGCCATGGCCGGATTGGTGCTGCTGTAAGTGGGCATTGCGTGAAAGGCGGAGCAGGCCAGCTCACAGGCCCGGCAGCCGGTGCACTTGTCCACGTTGACTTGAATATCTTTGACCGTTCTTTTTTTTAATCCATCTTGCATACTTCGAGAATTCCATTCTGAATAAAGTAATCCCCCACATATCCCAATCCCAGTCTGTCCAGCGTCTCTTTGGTGGGAATCCCCTCCTCATTCCACCCCTTGAACTGATAATAGGCATCGAGCAGTTTTTTCTCCGTTTCAGGATCCCGCTTCTTCCAATGGTCGGCGGGCGGCTTTTCATCACCTCGTCTCAGGCCTCTTCTGACATTTAAAGCCCGGACCAGGTTTCGATTGCGGGCGGCGATTTCCCACAGGCGGTCCGGATCCATGTCCAAACCGGTGGCAAGCGAGATAAAGTCCGGCAAATTGTAAAGGTGATAGGGCGTCCGTCCGCCGAACTGGCCCCTGAAGGAGGAGAGAAAGGCGCACGTGCCGATGGCATCGTCGATGTAGTGCATGATCTCGTTCCAGTCGCATATATTGACGGCGGCCTCGATGGACGGATGCTGGCGCGGCTCCCATTCCATGAAGAATTTCTTGAACCGCTCGGGCGCCGCGTCCCAGCTCTTTACAAACGCTTCGCGCTCCTGCTGGTCGGCGATGGGCACCTGGGGGTAGGACCCTTCAATCTGGGTGATATTCATCTTTTCGCCGGTGGCATACATCAGAAAATAGGGGTAATTGAGCATGCCGAGCTTAAGGGGCACCTGCTCGAATTTTTTCATGGTATTGTGGTCGTATTCTTCCGCCCCCTTCCCGATCTGCCGGGCGGCATGATAGACCCCGTTGGCCAGGGTGTCTCCGATTCCTTCCCGCCGGACGATCTTTTCTACCAGGTAGAAAAATCGTGCCGCGCCGGCCGACGGAAACCCCGGAAGATCCTCGTCTGTCAAAATGCCGGTGTCGTACAGTTCAACGGCGAAGGCCAGCACCTGCGGGGTGGAGAATCCGTCAAGCCCGTACTCCTGGGTGACGCCCAGGATATCGTAATTGAATTCAATCTCTTCGTAGGCCGCCATGGCATAGGTCAGCTTGTTGAAGCATTTTTGAAAATAGACGGGCCGCCCCTTGTAGGAAACCGCCTGATGACAATCCTTGGGGCAGTTATAGCAGCTTTTCCATCGCAGCCTCACCGAATCGGACATCTCGGCCCATTGCTCTTCGCGTACTTTGTTCCAGTACCCTTTTCTGCGCTCCCGCGCATTGCCCCAGGCGAAATTATCGACATGAAAGGTTTCATCATCCTCATGGGCCATGGGATCGCCGCAATTAGGGTTGTCGTAGATCTGCCTGTACATGGGGCGGCACATCTCAAAAAGCTCGGCCGGGCGGGCGACCCGGATCTCTTTGGTGCCGCGAACGGCAATGGCCTTGAGCCGCTTGTCTCCCATGATCACGCCGACGCCCCGTGACGCACTGGAGTTGGCGTGTTCGATGGTGGCCATAAAGACCCTGTTTTCACCGGCCAGACCGATGGCCGCCACCTGGGCGTCAGGCTCCTTCAACTCCGCTTTGATACGCGCGGCCGTTTCCAAAGCGCCCAAACCCTCTAGATGGGCGGCATCGCGGATCTCAACCTTATCGTTGTGAATATTTAAATAGACCAGTTCGGGCGCCTTGCCGCGGATGATGATCTTATCATACCCGGCATGCTTGAGCTCCGGCCCGAAAAATCCGCCGAACAGCGAGTGGGAATAGCGGCCGGTCTGCGGCGAAAAGGTGTCGACGGCCGTACGGTTGGCGCCGGGAACGGGCGTGCCATGCAGGATACCGGTGCTGAAGATCAGTAGATTGTCGGGGGAAAAAGGGTCTGTCTCGGGGGGAACCCGATCCCATAGAATTTTGGCGGCCGTGCCCTGACCGCCCAGATACCGCTCGGTCAATTCCGGATCGGTTGCCACTTTTTCGATATTTCCCCTGGCTAGATCGATTTCCAGATTATAGCCTGTTTCGGCGTATCTCATCTTTGCGCCTCATATCAGTTTGCAGGCATAAGGTTTTTGAACCGTTTTGCCATTTTTTTCATAACGCAGGCCACAACATTTACGTTAGAACGCCGCTGGCTGAGGGCTTTGTCTGTGCACGTCGCCTCCGGGCTGGTTATCTCAGTACCTTATCAACGGGGGATGCTTGCCCCCTCCGGTGTTCGCCGGTGTGAAAAGCTGAACGAGATATACTTGCAGAGCTGTACATAAAGCTTCCTTTTATCACTAGCCGTGCTAGGCGGCGACACGGTCTCCCCCATTGATAAGGTACTGAGATAACGAATCCCTCCGGCTCAATGTGCACAGACAAAGCCCTCATCCAGCGGCTGGTGCGCATGATACGGCCTTTGTCTCTAAAAAACCTTAAGAAGATCCTTTCATGCAACTACCGGGATTACGGTGCTTTCCGGATGCTGCACTGCAGCGACTTCTGATCCGGATAGCCCATGACCGGTTCCCTGCAAGTCACATCGGTGAGCAGGTTGCCGTTGGCATCTCCGCCCCAGCCGTGGGGGACCAGGACCACGCCTTCGGCCACCCTCTCATCCACCAGCGCCTTCATCTTCACGCGTCCCGTGTTGGTTTCGACGATGACAACATCGCCGTTTTGGATGCCGAACCGCCGCGCCGTTTCAGGGCCGATCTCGGTCAGCGGCTCGGGACATATCTTTTTCAATGCCGCCACGTGACGCTGCTGGCTGTGGGTATAGTAGAGGTTGCGGTTGCCCACAGAGAGAATCAAGGGGTACTTCTCCAGGAAGTTTTTCTCCCCCCGAACCGGTCCCCTTTCCGGCTCTAAAAAAGAGGGCAGCGGGTCAAATCCCTCTTTCTGCAATGTTTCGCTGTAGATTTCGATCTTCCCGGAGGGCGTTCGGAACAGATTTTCCGGAATGCCGTACCGCTTTTCTGCGTAATAGTCGCCTTCCGGTTTTTCATTCAACAGATAGTCGAAAGACAGACCGCTGGGATCGACCATGAAGGAGACAAATTCCCTTTCCGACCGCCACGGGAACCGGTCCGCCAGTCCCAGGTGTTTGGCCAGTTCCGTGATTAACCGCCACTCGGAATAGCCTTGGCCCAGAGGTTCGATGCATTTCTTTCGGAGCATCAGATAGGGGATGCAGTGGCAGACGTTGTAGGTATAGCCGACCCCCCATTTTTCCAGGTGCGAGCAGGCCGGCAGCACATAATGGGCGGAGCGGGCCGTTTCCGTCATGAACAGGTCGTGCACCACCACCAGATCGAGTTGTTCAAAGGACGCCTTGAAGGCTTTGCTGTCCGGCATGGAGACCAGGGGATTTCCGCCGATGACCAGAAAGGCCTTGAGCCGGTCGGGAATGCTCTCCGGCACCATGGTCACCACCCCGTAGGGGGCTTTGCGCCCCCAGAGCTCCACGAACAAGGGATATTCGGCACTGCCCAGCTGCCCCCCTTCGGCGCTGTATCCCGGATGGCCGAATCTTGGCGGCGGGCTGGTGACCCACCCCCCCGGAATGTTGACATTGCCGGTGATGGCCTGCAGCACGGCAAAACAGCGGCTGTTCTGGGTGCCGTTGGCCGTCTGGTCCTGGGTGCAGGTCCCCTGGAAGATGCTGGCGCCCTTGGTGCCGGCAAATAGCCGGGCCACTTCCCGGATCTGCTCGGCGGGCACCCAGGTGATCCCTGCGGCCCACTCGGGGGTATACTTCCGGATGTGGGGCACCAGTTTGTCGAAGCCGAAGGTATGTTTCTCGACAAAATCATGGTCATATAACTCTTCGGCGACGATGACGTTCATCATGGCCAGCGCCAGGGCGCCGTCCGTGCCGGGCCGGATCCTCAGATACATATCGGCCTTGTCCGCGATGGGAATCCGCTTCGGATCGATGACGACCACTTTTGCGCCTTGCCGCATGTTCTTTTTCAGAAAGAACTTCAGCGGAAAATCGGACTGATCCGGGTTGTGCCCCCACAAGAGATAGAGGTTCGAATCGGGCTCCTCGGTGGGATAGCGGCCGAAGGTCATCTGCCGCGTGATGATGCGCATGCGGTAGCAGATGCTTTCCACGGAAAAGAAATTAGGAGAGCCGAATCCGGATCGCAGCAGGTGGACCAGGGAGGACATCTCCAGGTTCTCCACGCCGATGGAACCGCAAAAGGTGCCGAACACCTGCGCGCCGTATCGATCTTTCAACCGGAGCAGCTTTTCGGCGATCTCGTCCAACGCCTGGTCCCACGAAATCTCAACGAATCCGTCGGCGGTGCGCTTCAGGGGCTGCTTCAGCCGATCGGGGCTGTAGATCAGATCCAGGGCATTGGCCCCTTTGGGACAGAGCCGCCCCTTGTTGACGGGGTGTGACGCAAGACCTCTGATGTTGACGGCCTTGCCGTCCTTGACCGTAACCTCGGTGCCGCAGCTGTGATAGCACAGCGTGCAGTCGGTAAATATTGTTTTGTCGGTGGTTGACATGTCGTCTTATCCTCTATGTTAATTAAAGCGCTGATTGATCTCCTTCTCAATCGTGATTAGGTAATGTTGAACATTCAACAGTTTTTCGCCGGCCAACTGCCGTTTCAGTCCCACGGCCCATATGGCCGCTTGCACATTTTCCGAATAGGTCCTCACGGGTATGCCCACGGCTACCAGCCCCTCGATATACTCTTCCATATCCAGGGCGATCCCTTTCGACCGAACGCCGACGATCTCCCTTTTGTAGTGCGATTTTTCCGTAATGGAATGGGGCGTGAAGCGTTGAAGGTCGCTTTCCGATAGAATCCGGTCAATTTCCCGGTCGGAAAGCTGCGAGAGCATGGCCTTGATCCCGGCTCCGGCCAGAGGCGGCATTTTCATGCCGATTTCCGAAGAGACTTTGATGTCGACGTGTGAATCGGCCTTGTCGATCAGCATCGAACAGTTGCCCGACCGGATCCCCAGGAACGTGGAGAGCTTCGTCTCCCGGGTGATTTTGCCCAGGTAAGGCTGTGCGGTCCGTTGAAGCTCGGAGCGTTTTGCGGCCATGTTGCCCAACAGATAAAAACGGGGACCGAAAATGAACTTGCCGTCCGAACGAATCTCGAGCACCCCCAGGTCCGCGAGGGTGTGCATGGTGTTGCTGACCGTGCTTTTATTCAACCCAAGCCTTCTGGCGATTTCGTTGTTACCTGGAAAACCATCGGCCTGCGACAAAAGCTCCAGAATGGCAAAACATCGGTAAAGTGCCGGGACTCTTCCTGAGTTGGCCATGGAGATCCTTTTCATGTTCTCAATATTATACAACTGTTCTGTATATTAAACACTTTTTCAGGACAATGTCAATCAATGTTTATTGATTAGATAATACTGAACCTGCATGTCAAATGAATCGCTTTCAGCGTGACATGCTGGCCTCAGAGGATATGTTGCTCACGTCCTGATGGCATCCAGGTGACATACCCTTCTTCTCTCTCTTACAGGGCAGAGGTCATCTCCCTCTCCTTCAGGGAGAGGGTCGGGGTGTGGGTGGTTTATCTAGACACGCCCCCTCACCGTTCCTC
Organism: Desulfobacteraceae bacterium; assembly: GCA_050291625.1. Taxonomy (GTDB): domain Bacteria; phylum Desulfobacterota; class Desulfobacteria; order Desulfobacterales; family Desulfosarcinaceae; genus JARRKU01. Next base: position 1,721 of record JBNKKC010000111.1, on the reverse strand, counting down.
TCCCCCTACGAGGGGGAGAGGAACGGTACCGTACAAACCGGTAACATAGGTAACAGATTAGACCGAGGAGATGGACAACACTTGGGGTAATTTGTCTCCGGCAATGATGTGCTCGCCATATATAGTGTCACCCAGGTCATGGGTTTAACGTGTTACAACTGCTTAGGCTGCACGGAAGCGTTCAAATGTCCAACAGCCCGGTCGCATTTTTACCCGCGATCATATCCTTTTGGGAAGGCGTCAAATAAGGCAAGTGGTATAAAAACTGCAGCTCGGTCTTCTGGTCGGCAAAGGGGCTGTCGGTTCCGAACAGAAACCGTTCGATGGGATGCTTTTGAAAAAAGCGCTTGAGAATGTTCGGGTCCATTCGTCTTAGCACGAAAGCGGTATCCAGGTAGATATCGGTTCCCAGGAGCGTTGCCTCTGTCTCATCGTAATTGTCCTCTCCCCCCATGTGGGCGGCGATTATTTTGAGCCGGGGAAAGTCGCGATGGACTTCGAGCAGATGTTCGGGCATGGCTTTGTAGGGAGGGCTCAATCCGCGATCGAGCCCGGCATGAAACAGCACCGGGATCTGCAGCGCCTGCGCGGCTTCGTAAAAGGGATACATGCGCCTGTCATCGGCGTAAAAGCCCTGATAGTCCGGGTGCAGCTTGATGCCCTTGAATCCCGCCTTCCTTATCTCTTCTACGTATGCGTCTCCCTCGGGTTGATCCGGATGGAGGGTGGCCATGGGCAGAATACGTTTGCTCCTGCAGCCAAGCAGCCACCGGTTTACGGCTTTCACCTGTTCGGGGTGAATGGTGATTCTGCTGATCACCGCCAATCGGATGCCCGCCGTTTGCATCGAATGGGTCAATCCGTGCAAGGTGCCGTCGGCAAAATTAGGGATATCAAATCGAGTCAACAGCTTCGTCAAAATGTCCGGTGCTTTTTGGCGTGGAAAGATGTGGGTGTGAAAATCGATGATCATGGCGCCTGCAGTCTGACCTTGGATTTCGTCAAATCTAGATTTTGTCGATGTGAAGTGGTTTCAAAACCTTCCCTCGGGTTCAAGGCCAAGGCGGAGTGTGGCGTTTAACCGCAGGAATACATAGTGTATTTTGAGGATTAAACGCCGCGCTCCAACGCCGGAATTGGGCCCGAGGGGAGGTTTTGAAGCCGCTTCTATCCGCCCGACAGAATCGTGGTGATATGAATTTCATCACCGTCTTTGGTAGGTCGGGCCAGTTCGTCCGGATAGGCGCTTTTCGAATTGAGGAAGACTTCCAGCAGGTTTTGCAATTCTCCTTTGTCATCGAAGATGGCGTTCTGCAGATTGGGAAAGCGCTTAACCAGCTGATGGATACACTCGCCCACTGTTTTTCCATCCACTTCTACGGTGTCGACGTCGTCGCTCAGGTGGCGGTGGATTAATGGGATGTATATAGTGACAGCCACATCGGCCTCCTTTGATAGACGTTCAGATAATGTTTTTGGACTGCGTTATCGGTCGTCGCGGTATTGTTAATACAGCTTCCTCCCTCTGGCCTTGCCAAAAACATGATCTGAACGTCTATCGAGTCAGTTCATGTGTTTGGCCTGCTTTATCGGTCGTCGCGGTATTGTTAATTCAGCTTCCTCCCTCTGGCCTTGCCAAAAACATGATCTGAACGTCTATCGAGTCAGTTCATGTGTTTGGCCTGCTTTATCGGTCGTCGCGGTATTGTTAATTCAGCTTC
>JBNKKC010000110.1:0-57304 GCA_050291625.1 Desulfobacteraceae bacterium | reverse complement strand
AAACTGCACGCCGGGATCTGAGCGGGGGGTGCCGGGTAACCGGCATCCCTACCGCGACGGCTTCTTAAAAAATGCGAACAAAGACTTGAAATAGCATGATAGCCGTGTTACCGTATATATATGATACAATCCTTTAGAAACAAAGCTACAGAGGATATTTTTAACGGCAAATCAAGCAAGGCTGCCAGGAAAATTTGCCTCCAAAACCTCTGGAGCATTGCATATAGAAAATTGGATCAATTGGATTCGGTTTTATCGCTTGATGAGCTTAGAGTCCCTCCGGGCAATAGACTCGAGGCGCTATCTTCAGATAGAAGAGGGCAACACAGTATACGCATAAACAACCAGTATAGGATATGTTTCATTTGGGGTGACAATGGCCCAGCAAATGTTGAAATTATAGATTATCATTAACACATAGCATTATAAGAGGTTATAATGATTCGCATCCCAACACATAGAGCGCCGACCCACCCTGGCGAAATGCTATTGGAGGAGTTTCTGAGACCAATGGGCATGACCCAACGAGATCTCGCCAATTCAATCAATGTTCCCTACCAACGGATCAATGAAATAATTAATGGCAGGCGCGGGATAACACCAAGCACAGCTTTGAGACTCTCTAAAGTTTTTGGTGTTTCTGCAGATTTTTGGATGAACATTCAATTGCGATGGGATTTATATTTCGCGAAGAGGTCTGAATCAGATGCTCTAAGAAAAATTAAGCCACTGCCATTACACCATCTTAGCACGGATGATTCAAACGCCCAACATGGCGCTGGACACTAACCGGGGCTTCGCTGCCACTTCGCCCCGGCAGGTCAGCTTTTCGTAAGCAAAAATGATTACGATCCAGATTGCTGTTATTCGCTAAGATCCTGAAGCTGTGGAGGTGAAGGCGTTACACGAGATTTATCTCAATATTGAAGGTGAGCTAACAGTATTCCTAAACGACAAATTGTATTTCAGTGAGTCAATTTGCATTGTTGAGTTCGCGGTTGCTTTAAATGATTGGCTTAAAACATCGTGTGATAGCAGCTTTAAGTATGAATCAATGGATGATGACGATCCTGATACTTTCGATATAGATCTTATGCCTAATGGTATGTATTCATTCAAGTCATCTTGGCAAGGGTGTAAGAGCAATGAGCCTTTTAAAAGGGATCAAGTGGAGAGTTTCATTAATAGCTACACAGCTCAAGTTAAGGTAAAAGTATTAGAGCAATTTAACATTAATTTGGGTGCGCGGGTTGGCTTATAACATCTATATGCAGCGAATCGCAAGGGGCATGCGCCCTCTGAGACTGGTTGTTTTGCGTCAGCCTGGTTTGGCATTTGTAGAATGAAATAGATCAATTTATTTTTCTATGCGGGTAGTTCGTCGCCATATACGAAATGTTTCCAGGGGCCAAAAGGCTCCCATATTTCCCGAAGGTCCCACAACGCATCCTGCTTGTCTTCACCAAGCACTGTAACTCGGTATTTGTAAATAAATGACGATGCGCGAGCATTTACCAAACAATGAACCCACACTTTTTCACCGGATAAGCTTTTCATGGTGTTGACAAACTGGTCAAAACATTCCCATTCAGGATTAGAAAAATCTACAGGAATATGATAATATTTCATTCCAAGCTGAGTGACAAGATCGGCTTCATTCTTTGGATTACTTTCGATAAAATCTGTTGTTGAAAGATTAATAACTGCTGAGAATCCTGCTTTTTGAATAATTGGAAACTGGATATCTGTCGGCTGGCCTGAAGACGACAGGCAGTCTTTTATTTTCATATAGTTGGCAATATCTTCAACTGAATCATGTTTCGGGTTAAGGCGGGTGTGCCTGTAAATCATTAAAAAAAGTATGTTTCGGGCAGACAATATTATTTTCATGATCATACCTGCTTTATAACGAAAAGATCTTGAATTGTGCGCTGTTAGGGCTTTAAATTTTGACGATTCCTGTTCCATTTATTGGATTCTCCGTGTAAAAATTAATTTTAATGTCTCGTTTTTCCATACTGACTATATTCCGAAAAGAATGATTGTAAAAGAGACAATAATGTATTATTGTCTATATCAGGACATAATTTATATTATGTATATTCAATCCCGGCAGGAGTTGTAATGATTCGTGGGGAACGTATTAAAAGTAGAACAAAATCATCTATAAAGAATGCCTTGCTCGAACTGATTCGGGAAAAAAACTATCCTGGCATAACGGTAGGTGAAATCACGGAAAGAGGAAATATCGGCAGGAGCACACTATATAAACACTACCAATCGAAGGCCGATGTTTTGGTGGACATTCATAAAGATATGTTCGAGCATCTGTTCAGTGGTCTGTCAACTTCTGAATCTTGGTTTTCTCCGGAACCTCCTCCCGAGTTGATTTTGTTTTTTGAAAGATATCGGCGCCTAGGAAAAAACCCATTTTTGCTGAGCTATAAATTGGGCAGCGATCTTGATTATCTGATAAGCAATATCAATACTCAGCTTACTTCGATTATTGAGAAAAGGCTTCGTAACTCTTTTGATGATAGGGATAGTATTATACCCTTACCGATCCTTGCCCAATCGCTTTCTAGTTTATACAGTGGGCTTATAATGTCTTGGTTTACAAGATTTCAATCCTCTGATGTTCGGAAATACGCTGCTAATATGCAAAAGATGTCCAGAGCATTAATCATTGAAGCTTTAAGGGCCAACATTACCTCTGGCTTCACTGGAATCGGGCCACTTTGCCGCCGTCACCTGTAAGCAGAACCATTAGCGGAGGAAAGAATAACCATGTTGACCGGTATCCATATCCTTACAACGTACAAGTGCAGCCTTGAGTGCGATCACTGTTTTTTATACTCAAGTCCCAATGCGAAAGGCACCATGACACTACAGCAGATACGTTCTGTTCTCGCTGAATCACGAAAAATCACAAGCGTTGAATGGATATATTTCGAAGGTGGCGAACCCTTCCTTTTTTATCCATCATTGCTTGAAGGAATCAGACTCGCACGAGATATGGGATTTGAAGTCGGGATAGTAACCAATGCTTACGGTGCAATTTCCGATGAGGATGCAGAGATTTGGCTTCAGCCTCTTGTGGATCTTGGAGTAGCATACCTCAGCATCAGCAACGATTTCTTCCACTATGGGGAGGAAAACAGCCCAGCAAAAATAGCGCTAACGGCAGCACGTAAGCTCGGTATTCCAACGGCACCTATTTGCATTCAGAAACCCTTTGTTGATTCCATGCCCGGACAAGGCCAGGAAAAGGGAAAGCCTGTTATCGGGGGCGGTGCGATGTTCAGGGGGAGAGCTGTCGAAAAGCTGACCGAGGGATTGCCGCGTAGATCTTGCCACGAACTCACTGAATGCCCATATGAAGATTTGCAATCCCCTTCACGGGTACATGTAGACTGTTATGGCCATGTGCATCTGTGCCAAGGCTTAAGCATAGGCAATATGTGGGAACGTCCACTTTCAAGAGTGATACTTGAATACGAGGCTGATACTCACCCTATATCCGGTTTTTTGGCCAAAGGTGGACCGGCTCTTTTGGCAAAACAATACAATGTCGAATTAGATGAAAAGTATGTTGATGAATGCCACTTCTGCTATTTGATACGACGAGCACTTATTGATAGATTTCCAGAGTATCTTGCTCCAAAACAGGTTTATGGTATCGAAAATAAATGATCATGTTGTGGGGGCAGGAAAGACAAAGGGGTCAGGTCTTCATTCTTGACAGAATTCGAAAAACGGCTGTGGCGAACCCAAACACTGCACGGGACGGCAAAAAGCCGGCGCCTGTGAGTTTGAAATTAGCTGCAATGACAAAACGTTAAACCTGGAACAAAATGAGGTAATCGGTGTCATGCCGGATCCCGGATCAGGCCCGGGACAGGCTTTGATCCGGCATCCAGCAACCGACTGGATACCGGCCTTCGTCGGAATGACGATCATTAAAATGTTTGGTTGCTTGCATAATAGCCAATAGGTAAAGCTATGGATTACGATAAAGATAAAGTTGATGACTACACGTTGGCGTTATCCTTCCAATCCTGAAAGGAAATATACCTGAATGACACAGTTTGAAACATCGCGGTGGGCTGAAAGTGATTTTTCCCAAAACTACAGGGATGCAGCTAATATATTTTTGCCATTTCGCAGTCAGTTTATTGAAATTACAAAATCCTTTTTCGAACATTTTATTTCTCAAAACACTCAAGCCAAAGTCCTTGACCTTGGTTGCGGAGATGGGCTGTTTATCCAGGAATTATTAAAATCATTTAATCCGGCAAAGGTTCGACTTGTAGATGGATCAAATGATATGTTGGATGCAGCAAAAAAACGTTTGGGGGAAAAGGAAAAGTTACATTTTTCTCAAGCAAGCTTTCAAGAATTACTCTCAGAAGATCCAATTGATGAGAATTTTGATTTTATTTATTCTTCTCTGGCTATCCATCATCTTCCATTTGAGGAAAAGAGAAATCTTTATGCATACATCAATAATCATCTATCCGCAGGTGGTTGCTTTGTTCACTATGACGTTGTTGTTCCACCCTCAGAAAAGATAGAAAGCTGCTACCTGTCAATTTGGAGGCAATGGATAAAAGGGCATCCTGCCATAGAAAAACGTAAAGAGCTGATTAATATTCCGGAACAATATAAAAACAATAAAGATAACGTACCCGACACATTGGATTCTCAATTAAGAGCCATGAAAGAAATTGGTTTTAAAGACGTTGACTGCTATTTTAAATATGGAATTTTTGCATTATTCGGGGGCTTCAAGTAGTTCCTGTTTACTTCCGATGTTAAAACTATTTTAGGCTTAACAGAGGGCGGGCCACAATTATGGACAAAGGTGAACCAATTTTTGAAAAAGTTTACCCAACTTGGCGCCCCAACGAACATTAAAGGCCGTGCAGCCCTTGGCGTTTGATGGATCTTGTCGTTTTTAGTATAATAAATATCTAAATGAGCAGAAACGCACATAGTAACATTGGCAAAGTGATCTTCATTGTCATTCTATCTTGTTGGATAGGTTATTATTTATATTCCAATAGTATGGATGAATACAATCAGAACTCAAATTTAACACTTAATGAATATATTGAAAATTATGAACAATATAAAGAAAAATTGACTGACCAGCCTCCATCGTTTGTGGCTTACTTTCTTATTTTATTTGTGTCATGGGTCATTGTGTTTGTAATATATGAGTTCTCAGGAAGGCTTTCTGCGTGGGCTTCATCTTACATTCAAAATCGAATATTTCAGAAAGAAAATCGTAAAAGTGCGAAAATAATGAATTCGACTGTCATCGTTAATAGACCATTGAAAGAGAAAGTTGACAATGAACTTGAGCCAGGCGAGCGGATCCGGTGGATAGAGCAACCTAAGCCACGATTTTTTTCTCCTGCTTCAACCGGTGCATTTCTATTCGCAATACCATGGACCGCCTTTTCAATTTTTTGGATGTATGGGGCGAGTCAGTCACCGTCCAATGGATTCTCTCTCTTTGGAGTTCCTTTTGTTTTGATTGGCATAGGTATGCTGTCAAGCCCTCTATGGGTATACTATCAGACTTTTAGAACTGTATATTTAATAACCGACAGGCGGGCAATAACAATAGACGGTGGAAGGTCCTATACTATCCGTAGTTATCCTCCTGATAAGCTTCAAAACATTTATCGACGAGAACGAAAAAATGGAATAGGCGATATCATTATATCGTTTGATCCTTGGAAAGATTCCGATGGGGATACACATAAAAAAGATCTTGGTTTTATGAATATTAGAGAACCTAAGCATGTTGAAAAAAAACTAAAAGAACTTGCGGCAATCGTTTTAAGTAAAAAATAGACTATGTTCCTCCAGAGAGGCATGTCTAACGTAACTGATTCATGACGCCGGAAAATAAAAAAATATGGCACTAAAAATTATAACAGATTGCTCCGGGGTTGATTGGCAAACAATAGCGGAAACGCTCGAAAAGGTGGGCATGGCCCATCATGCACCGGAAGTCCACCAGAGAGCCTTCGCAGCCAGTCATACGACGGTTTTTATATATGATGAGTCCCGCTTGATCGGTTTCGGCAGAGCGATATCCGATGGCGAATATCAGGGCGCCATTTATGATGTTGCTGTTTTGCCGGAAGCCCAGGGAAAGGGAGTCGGCAGAATCATTATTCAAACAATTTTGGAGCGACTTGCAAACTGCAATATGATACTTTACGCTAATCCCGGCAAGGAAGGCTTTTATAAAAAACTGGGGTTTGGCAAAATGAAGACCGCGATGGCTCTGTTCACGAATCAGCAGGCGATGGACAAATTCACGGAATAGTCGGCCCAACATCGGTCTTGAGCGCATAGCGAGGTGCCGGCAGGCGTTGAGACCTGAGCGACAGGGTTGAACGACGAAATAGGAATATGATTTCATTAAGCTTGGAAAAACTTGGTTTTGGAAAATGGTTCCAGGAACATCTGGATCCGGCGGATTTGGAAAGATTTGATATTGCAAGAGTGACGGCCGTTCATAAGGACAGCTACATCATAAATGACGGTGAAAAAGATGTTTTTGCCGAGCTGATCGGAAAATTGGTTTACAGCGCCGCTTCGCCGATGGATTATCCTGCCGTCGGGGATTGGGTCCTGGCAAATTTCTATGACGAAAACACATTTTCGATCATTCATCATGTTTTGCCGAGAAAATCATTGCTCAAAAGAAAAACTCCGGGCAGGAAAGTTGATTTTCAATTGATTGCAGCCAATATCGATGTGGCGTTTATTGTTCAGTCTCTTGATGCGAACTTTAATGTCAGAAGACTAGAACGGTATTTGGCGATGGTTCAGGAAAGCCATATCGAACCGATCGTATTGCTGAGCAAAAGTGATCTTTTGAATACGGAAAACATCGTAAACAGGGTGGCGGAAATCCATGAGATAATGCCGTCGTTGCGTGTGCAGCCGTTTAGCAATAAAGATGAATCCGGTCTGAAGAATATCGAGGGGCTTCTAGTTCCTCGGAAAACCTATTGTCTATTAGGATCTTCCGGTGTCGGCAAAACCACTCTATTAAACAATCTCATCGGTGAATCGATATTTACAACAAAAACAGTAAGAGAAAAAGACAGGAAAGGCAGGCATGCCACAACCTCTCGGCAATTGATAAGGCTGGATTGCGAATCAATGCTGATAGACACGCCAGGAATGAGAGAGCTTGGTAATATTTCCGTCGAAAAAGGTATTGACGAGACATTTTCGGAAATTTCAGAACTGGCGGGACAATGCCAATTTAATGACTGCACCCACGTTAATGAAAAAGGTTGTGCTGTTATCCAGGCAGTGGAAAATGGGCGGGTCCCGGTAAAGAGATATGAAAATTATTTGAAAATGAAAAAAGAATCAATTTTCAATGAAATGTCATACTTGGAGAAGAGGCGAAAAGACAAGCAGTTTGGAAAGCTGTGCAAAACTGTAATGAAGCACAAGAAAAATAAAAGATAACTCCTGGGAAGACAAATCATAAAGCCATAAAAGGCTCCTGCCAAGGACCGCTAGCAAACTCGGGGTCTGAGAGGTCCGGCGTTGGGCCTGATGAAAAACTTATGCGATATCTTGGGTAAAATTGATTTTAACAGAGGAAATTTCAATGAAGCCAGTAGTGATCGATTATGAAATTTGCAACAATGACGGGATCTGCACGGACGTTTGCCCAAGAAAATTGATTGTAATGATGGAAGGTGTGCCGGTTCCGATTGAGGGAATTGCCAATCACTGTATCCGTTGCGGACATTGTCTGGCGGTCTGTCCGAAAGGAGCCATTTCAGTCTATGGCTCAAAGCCGGATGATTGTCCGGAAATCGATAAAAAACAAAGTGCGACCTTTGGGCAACTCGATCATTTATTGAAGTCCAGGCGATCCATTCGCGTATACAAGCAACAGCCTGTCGAAAGAAAAATCATTCAGGAAATTCTGGATACATGTCGATATTCACCGACTGGGAGCAACGCCCAACAAGTCCATTGGATCATTGCCACGGATAAAGACAAAATAAAAGAATTGGCCCAACTGACAATTGACTGGATGAAGGAAGCCGTTGCGTCGAATCATGCTTTGGCTGCCAAACTGCCAATGGCGTCATTTGTCGACGGTTGGGAAAAAGGCGAGGATCGACTTTTTCGTGGTGCTCCGTTGGTACTGATGGCCCATTCACCTGAGCTTGGTTCTTTACCCTTGGAAAGTTGCGTCATCGCCATGACCTATTTTGATCTTGTCGCGGCAAGTTTGGGCTTGGGCACTTGTTGGGTCGGGATGTTTTTGGTCGCTGCGGCGGAATATCCACCCATCAGATACGCGCTGGGGATTCCCGAGGACCATAGGCTGTATGGAACAATGGCCGTCGGTTATCCCAAATATGCATATCGGCGAATTCCTGAAAGAAATCAACCACAAGTGCTCTGGCTATGAGTTGTCGAAACAAAGGAGAGACAACATGACGGAAGGCAAATTGATACGATATTCGGCGTTTTCTGCTGACCCGGCAGGGGGCAACCCGGCTGGTGTCTGGATTGGAAGCGAGCTGCCGTCTGCGGAAGAGATGCAGTCCCTCGCCAAACAGGTGGGGTATTCCGAAACAGCGTTCATCGCACCGACGGAAGGTTTAAACCGAACGGTCAGATATTACAGCCCCGAGATTGAAGTCACGTTTTGTGGACATGCCACCATCGCTTCAGGCGTGGCGCTCGGAAACATCGAGGGGTCCGGAACATATATATTCTCTACCCTGGTCGGTGACATTCCGGTTTCGGTCACTGAGCAGAGCGGACAGATCAGAGCGGCGCTTACGTCAGTTGAGCCGGAAACGGCAGAGGCAACGGAGGACCTAGTAAAAGAAGTGCTGAGAGCTCTGGAGTGGACGTCGTCGGATCTCAGCCCGGACATTGAGCCGATTCGTGCTTATGCTGGAGCATGGCACCTGGTATTGGCGGTGGATCGACTCGAACGGCTGAACCGATTGGCGTACGATTTCGGAACACTCAAATCACTGATGGAACGTGAAACGTTCACCACTATACAGCTGGTGTGGAGGGAGACAGATCATGTGTTTCATTCGCGCAATCCCTTTCCGGTCGGTGGCGTCATAGAGGATCCTGCGACGGGAGCCGCTGCAGCTGCCTTGGGTGGGTATCTGCGCGAAAAAAAACTGGTGCGGGTTCCGGCCCAAATAACCATTCGTCAAGGCGAAGCGATGGGTAGACCGAGCCGAATCGAGGTCGAGATTCCTGAAAAAGGGGGGATCGTTGTTTCGGGCACCGCCGTAGAGCTATCAGAATAGTCGCGATGAGTTAATCAACGTGCAAAAAAGGATAGCGCTGCAGATCCTCGCGGAGCCACAGCGACATGCCGGCATTGTTTCCGATAGTCTCCACGGCAATGAACGCATCCGGATCATCTTGGCTGACGATGGCACGCTGGCCGGTTTTTTCTGTTGCCTCTATAATGGCCGCATTCAGAATTTGCTCTTCTTCAACCGAACTTAACATATCCTTGAATCCCCTCCGATGAATGAGCACGTGAAAGGTGAGTCCGGTCAACCGGTGTATCCAGTCCAAGATCACTTCCTGAGCCCGACGTACGAACCATGCACGGTCGCTGTAGTTGAAGGTATGGGTAACCGGCACCACGCGCTGTAACAGCAACAGCCGTCCGTCTTGAGTTTGCCACTCTTTGGCCAGGAGTGTCATCAATTCCAGGATGTCGTGGACAAGCATCATGACCACATTATGATAGGAAGTGGTTTTGACTATGCCGAAGGGCGCCAGGAATTTAAGCGCTTGTGTGTATTTGCCTTCGGCCGTCGTGGCCACGAGATTCCAGCGTTCCATGTTTGCCTCATTTTAAACAGAAAAGGTCTTGCAGGCGTTTGAATGTCTGGCGTCCTTCGGCGGGAATCCGGTTTACCGTGACCCAAATGTCGTGCCCACTATCGTTTCGGGGGACCCGATAATGCGCTATTCAATTATCTCGAGAACCACCCGCTTCTTGATTTTAGCGGATACCGCACTGAGGATCGTTCGGATGGCCTGTGCGTTTCGCCCCTGCTTTCCGATGACTTTGCCCAAGTCGCTTTTGGCCACTTTCAGCTCCAAAACCGTGGTCTGACCGCCTTCGATTTCATGTACAGAGACAGCGTCCGGTTCGTCGACAATGGCTCTGGCGATATACTCGATCAGTTCCTTCATAACCATATATTGCTTCCTTTGTGAGTAGATGTCACACTAGTAAATCATTGAATCACACAACGTTTCCGATTAGGAACCGGTCACAACATTTAGCCCCAACCTGCGCTACCGGCGACTCCGAAGCATCCAGCTGATAGTAACCTACTCGAGGCACGATGGTTACGTTCAGCAAGGCGGCCATTCAATGCACAGCAATAGCTCCGAAATACAGATTGTAATAAGGCCGTCGGAAGTGAGATAACGTTCTATCGAAACCGGGCAGAGCAACACGATATGCGAGGATTGGAGCTTGAGCTTTGCAAGTGCGAATATGACGATCGAAAATGGGTTTGTCAACACCTATTTGAGGGGAACCGCATTGATCCCGGCAGAAAGTTGAATGTCAATTTTTGATGTCAGATTAGGCAGTTGATCCATGAAAATGCTTCCCCCCTTCTCCATGCCTGTGTTTTCCTGAAACCGACGGGTCCAGGTTGCCTGTCGCCGGGTTACCAATACTGAAAGAGGGTATCCGTTTTGCGATGCCGTTCAGATGCGGTCAATCCATCCCGCAGTTATGGATGGCCACCGGTCAATGGATCGGCCGGCCGCATTTAGGGCATGAGCGGGCGTATTTGCCGATGTGGCCGGTCCAACCGCAGTCCGGACATGTATGGTCAATGCTGTGCTGAAGATTCGCTTTTTGCGGGAAGATCAGTTTTTTCAATATATTCAAAACGATCAGAATGACCAGAACACCACCGGCGCCATACAGGCACTTGCGCAAGGTAATGTCTCCAAAAACGATAACATCTAAATCCATTATCGTCGTCCAATGCTGTTCGTCGATAAGGTTTGTGCCCCGACGATCTCCCCTGCAAAGCCAACCGTCGGGCCAGGTCCATATCCGAGCGCTTGGAAAGTAGCTTCTAGAATTATTTATGGAGCCTATCTATCTGCGCTGTCAAACAGTATTGATGTTTTTTTCGCTGTCCAGGAAATATTCTTGAGATCATCCATTTCCCGATTCCGGTTTTGCCAAATGCGAACCGGTGATGTTTTGGCCTTTGCAATCTGAACAAAAATTGGTGATAGTGGTTCGGTATGAAATCAGAAAAATGCGATCTATGTGGACTGCCGCTGCGTTACGGAAACCAGACGGCCCGGATTCAGAACCAGACCCTCCATTTTTGCTGCAGAGGATGCCGGATGGTTTATGGCATGCTGATGGAGGCTGCCGACACACCGGATCCCGAACGGTTCAGGGAGACGGAGCTTTTCCGTCGGTGTGTTGCCGCCGGCGTCGTGCCGTCGGATGAGATGGATTTGGCCGGGATGAATCAGGGCGCCGCCGCGGCGTCGCCTTCCGGATCGAATTCGCCGGTAGAACATGCGCTTGACGCCCGTTTTACGATCGGAGGCATGTGGTGTCCGGCATGTTCATGGGTTATCCATACAGCCCTTGAACGACTGGATGGAGTGATCGATGCCAGATGCGATTTCGCCACCGATCGAATGCAATGCCGCTACGATCCAACCCGGATCGATCCGGAAACTATTGCGCTGGCCATCAGGGATCTGGGCTATGAGGCCGCAGGTCTTGACGGTGCCTCGAGCAGCAGACGAGAGCAGGCTGCGTTTGTGCGTTTGATTATCACGGCCCTGCTTTCGGCCAATATCATGATGCTTTCGTGGTCGCTCTACTCCGGCTTCTTTACCTCTCTTGAAGCAGATGATGTCTACTTTATCTCCCTTCCTATCCTGGTGATGGCCACGATCGTCATGTTGTACGGGGGCGGAGCACTATTTCGCAAAGCCTGGTGGGGAATCCGAACAGGGGCGCCCGGAATGGAAGCCCTGATCTGTCTGGGAGCCGCAAGTGCCTATGGGTACAGCCTGGTCAACTTCTGGATGGGCAGCTGGCATCTCTATTTTGATACGGCTTCAATGCTGATCACCCTGGTGCTTTTGGGCAAGTTGCTGGAGTCCAGGGCCAAACGCAACGTCCGCCGGGATTTGGAAAGCTTCCTGGCGCTGCAGCCCGGCAAGGTGCGGATCTGTTCAGACCGATACCCGGCCGGGCGATTTGCGGGAATCGACCAGCTTCGGCCCGGCGACCGATTTCGGGTGAAGAACGATGAAATTGTTCCAGCCGACGGTCGTGTGGTTTCGGGCAGAGCGTTGGTGGATGCTTCAGCGGTCACCGGAGAATCGCGCCCTCAAACCATCTCCAGAGGCGGCAACATCATCAGCGGGACGCGTCTGTTGGAAGGGGATGTTACGGTTGTGGCTCAGAAGGTCGGGGCCGATGCACTGCTGGGTGAGATGATCGCCATCATCGAACGCGGACTGTCAAGGCAGACACCCGGACAGAACCGGATGGATCGAATCCTTGCTCTTTTTATACCGCTGATGATTTTGGCGGCCGTGATGACGGCCGTCATAGCATCCTGGCTAGGGCTTACGCTGGAGCAGGCCTTTGTGCGCGGGTTGACCGTTTTGGTGATCGCATGCCCCTGTGCGCTAGGCATCGCCATCCCACTGGCCCGTATCGCCGGTTTGTCACAAGCGGGACGAAGGGGGATTCTGATACGTGACGTAAGGGCATTTGATCAGGCAAAACCCCTCGATTGCGTCGTGATCGACAAGACGGGAACGCTGACCGTGGGCCGCTGGCGTTTAACGCAGGTAATCGTTCACAACGACGTGGATGCGCGTCGGGCCGTGGCCCTGGCGGCGGGTCTGGAACGATCTTCGGATCATGCGATCGCCAGATCCATTCTGGACTACGCACGGCAGCAGGGCATTGAGCCGGCCCCCATTGACGATGTCCAATCCGAAGCCAAGGGCTTACGCGGAAGCCATCATGGCCGGCTGGTAAAGATCGGGTCTATAGAGTTCACCACCGGCGGCCGACGAGATATTCGGCGGAATCCACAGGGAAATCATCAGTTGTCGCATGTCTATTTAAGCCTGGATCATCGGATCTGCGCGACCCTTGGATTCAGCGACAAACTGCGTCGCAGCGCGAAACAATCCATTCATCGGCTAAATAAGATGGGCCTTGCCGTGTTTTTAGTTTCCGGCGATGCCGCCGGTACGACGCGAGCCCTGGCCGACGATCTGGGAATCGAGCAGGCCCTTGGCGGTCTGTTGCCTCAGGAGAAGTCCGGATTTGTTGAACGGCTGCAGAACAAAGGGCATTGTGTCGCTGTTTTGGGTGACGGAATCAATGACGCACCGGCTCTGGCGCAAGCCGATCTTTCGGTCGCCCTGCATCACGATTCAGCTTTGGCCCAACAGGCGGCATCCGTGACCCTGATGCAAAGCGAACCGATACAGTTCCTCTCTTTTATCGATCTTGCACACCGCGTGAACCGAAAAGTGGTTCAAAATCTGTGGTGCGCCTGGATTTACAATCTGGTCGGCATTCCCATCGCCATGAGCGGTTTGCTCAACCCGCTGGTGGCGGTATCGGCCATGCTGTTCTCCAGCCTGACCGTTATCGGCAATACATTGCTGCTGATGAGACGCGAAACTGACGAATCGGAAGCTGTATGACGAAAATACCGCGACGACCGATAACGCCGCCGAAAGATTACCCCAAGATAGACTTTAAGATAATGTTTTTGGCAAGGCTGGAGGGAGGAAGCTGTATATCGATACCGCGACGACCGATAACGCCGCCGAAAGATTACCCCAAGATAGACTTTAAGATAATGTTTTTGGCAAGGCTAGAGGGAGGAAGCTGTATATCGATACCTCGACGACCGATAACGCCGCCGAAAGATTACCCCAAGATAGACTTTAAGATAATGTTTTTGGCAAGGCTAGAGGGAGGAAGCTGTATATCGATACCGCGACGACCGATAACGCCGCCAAAAACATTATCTTAAAGTCTATCAGATGTTTCGACGCGGTTGCGGCCCTTCTTCTTGGCATCAACCAAAGCAGCATCGGCGCGCGAGATCAAATCGTCAACGCACTCGTCTTCACGTCTGGCATGTGTGACACCGATACTGACGGTGAAAGTGATGGGGACCCCTCCATCGACCAGGGTCTGTTTGGCGGCCAGTTGCTGCCTCAATCGATCGGCAACTTCGATGGCGGCCTCCGACCGTGTCTCTACCAGCAGGACGGCAAATTTTTCCCCGCCAATTCGTCCGAAGATATCGCTTTTTCTCAGATTGTCGACACTGCTTTTGACCATCTCACGAAGGACCTTGTCACCGGCCGAATGTCCGAACGTTTCATTGATTCGTTTGAAGTGGTCGATGTCCATCACCAGCATGGCCAGTTCTCTGAAATAGCGATGATGGCGCTGCAGCTCCTTGTCGGCCGTATGCCAGAAGTGCCGGCGGTTGAGCGCTCCGGTCAACGAGTCGGTCCTTGACAGATTTTTGAGTTTGCGCTCCATTTGCGCACGTTCTTTCTCAAACATGATTCCCTGAGTCACGGTATAGCCGGAAGCCAGAAGGACTGCCGAAAAAGCAACCAATCTCGCCAGAATAAGGCGGTGGCGCAGTATGTCGATCTCATTCTGGACATCGTTTAGATGAATTGCGTTGCCTGGTATCCAGTTCCAGGGCTCGAACAGCCATGCGGCTGCTCCAAGAAAGACGATGGCCAGCAGTGCCGGAAGATAAATTCTAAGCTGTTTTTTTATCGTTTGTACCATGTTTAACCCTACCTGCTGAGCTTTGATATCGGCATTTATGAAGTATGCATTAGCTTTCCGTGCAATTGGCGTCTTGACCGCGTGCCGCTTGTGGCGCTATGGTCGAAATTCCTGAGAAACAGGAGTTTAAAAGTCCGGTGAAAGAGATAGATGAACCGACGCAACGACAATATCGATCCTGTCGAAATTGCCAAGTTCGAAGCGCAAGTGGATAAGTGGTGGGATCCAAAGGGCGAATTCAAAGCCCTGCATGACATCAACCCTGTCCGGCTGGCTTATATCCGGGACCGGTGCGGTCTACTCGGTAAACGGGTTCTGGATGTCGGCTGCGGCGGCGGCTTATTGGCCGAATCCATGGCGGCCCAAGGCGCCCAGGTGACCGGAATCGATATGGTCAAAGCCGTATTGAACATGGCCCGGGAACGCAGTCTTAAAAACGGGCATGCAATCGATTATCAGTTGAGCACGGCGGAGCATTGGTGCCGGAATCATGGAGCTCGATATGATATTGTCACCTGCATGGAGCTGGTCGAACATGTCCCAAGACCCGCTGAATTGATTCGTGCCTGCAGCACCCTGGTCCGTCCGGGGGGGGCGCTGTTTTTCAGTACGGTGAACCGCACCTGGCTGTCGCGTCTGCTGATCATCGGGTTATCGGAATATGTTTTGGGCATCGTGCGCAAAGGGACCCATGAATACCATAAATTTGTCCGACCGCACGAACTGGCACGCTGGGCCCGCCAGGCGGGATTAGAGCAGGACGACTTGTCCGGTCTGCGCTATCTGCCCTGGATCGGTTACGCCTCCTTGTGCCGCAGCACAGCAATGAACTATATGATGCACTTTCACAAACCGGGGGCATCATAGGCAAGACCGAGGGGTTTAATCTGTTTCCGTTGATCATCACCAGAAACCAGGAACCGGCAACCCTTTTTGAGGAATCTTATGGCCTTTCGGCAAAATCCACGATGGTTTGATGCGCGACATCGACAAGCGCAGCTGGACGAGCATGTTCGGGTGACCCGGCAAGCGCAGTTTGGTATTCGCACGTTTCATGAGAGGGAAAAATACAAAGCGGTCATGCGCCATTTCAATCGTGTGGCCCCGAAATACGATTTTATGAACTCCTTTCTCAGCATGGGGATTCAGCATGTGTGGAAGCGGGCAGCGATCAGGATGCTCCATATCGGTCGAGGTGAACGGATACTGGATGTGTGCGGGGGCACCGGCGATCTGGCCATTCTTGCGGCGCGACGCACCGGCGCGCAGGGGCAGGTCGTCATTTACGATATCAATCGAGCCATGATGACGGCCGGCCGAAACAAAATCGATCCGTGCCCTGAGTTGAGCCATATTCAGTATGTTCAGGGAGACGCCGAACAAATCGCTTTTCCGGACCGCTCATTCGATGTGGCCATGGTCGGTTTCGGCATTCGGAATCTGACCCACCTCAAACAAGGTTTTGGTGAGATGTGTCGGGTGCTGAAACCCGGCGGGCGGCTGCTCTGCCTTGAGTTTTCCCGCCCGACCAATCCGTTGTTCCGGATGTTGTATGATTTTTATTCTTTTAATATCATGCCTTTATTTGGGCAGCTGATCGTGGGGTCGGCTCAGTCGTATGCCTGTTTGTCAGAAACCATCCGGATGTTTCCACTGCCGGATGAGCTGTCGGCGATTCTCGCGGAGATAGGTTTTGATCCCGTACACTATCGCCGCATGACCAATTCGATCGCGGTGGCGCATGTGGGGGTCAAAGAATTTAAATAAGGGATATCAGAACGATGCACAGCATGGCCAGGGGGTAGTAGCTGGCCCGATTGAACAGGGCCATGGCGTCGTTGCGCGTTTGGCTTTTTGCCAGTTGTCCGGCGGGCCATAACAGCATGGCGACATTGACGACCACGGTGGCGCCGAGAAGCCATCCACTGAACGTCAGCGGTGACGCCCAGAACAGCGCCACATTGAGCAGCAGGGTCCCCACGAGACATAATACAGCGATTATCGCGGCGCGCTGTGTTCCCAGGTGAATCGGGATTGTTTTTGCCTTAAAGTGCCGGTCTTCTTCGATATCGGTCCAGTCGTTCGGAATATTCTGACCGCCGATTTCCCAGGCAAAGATCCACAGGAAAAGCAACATCAGGAAAACGATAGACGGGGAAGGGTTTACCGCAAAGGCAGCAGCTATGGCTCCAAGCGTTTTTACCGAGCCGTTGATAATAGCCCGCATCGGTGTAATGCGCCACAGCAGGCAGTAGAGTCCCTCCAGTATGCAGCCGCCGAGAAAAATCCACAAACAGACCGGATTCAGCCAATAGGCTCCACCCATCGCGACGGCCGCCCAAAAAAGGGTCCAGACCAACCCGGCCCGCAGGCTCAAGGCGCCTTTCGCCATGGGATGTCGAATCAGAACGCCATCGATAAAATTGTCTTCATCGGTATACCCGCCGATACCGACCTTTTGCTTGTCAGTGCGAAAGTCTACCACATCATTCAGCGCATAGACCGCTGTGTAGCCGGCAAACACCGTGATCAGCCCGACAAGCGTCACCGGCAGCGGTGGGAAATGACCCAGACACAACATGGCCGCCACTGCGGGCATGGCCATATCAATGACGCCATGGGGCGTGCGTGACAAGGCCAGTAGCAGCTTGAGCTTTCCCAGCGGGCCGCTCGGTGTGGCTGGGGCATTCGGTGCCAAGCATTCGCTCCTTTGAATATCCTCGACATTGCAAAAAACCAGTCCCACCTTCTGACAATTTATCAACATTTTGTCAATCGGCTTGATGATTCGATCAGGTCATTTCCAGAAAGCGCTGGGCACCGGTGAGATATCCGTCATAGGTGTACATCAGCGCTTTAAGCTCGTCTCTGGCCAGGAAAAAATCGTTGAATACGTCCTCATAGACTTTGTAAGCCAAACGATCGATACCGGTGCAGGAGCCGACCATCATCGAGACCATATCGGCCAGATAAAGCGTTGCCGCTGCAGGATCTTTGCGCGCCTCCGGATCGATAAGATGGTGGTGTTTGATCATGAACACCATCTGGTCGCTGAAGTTCCATTCTTCGGCGATAATGCCTCCCAACATGGCATGGTCCATACCGATGCATATTTGTTCGGCCTCAATGAAGCTCAGCCCTTTGGTGTGCACCTGGTATTCGATTTTTTTCAGTTCGCGCTCCACAAATTCATGCAGGACAACCTTTCCGATGTCCTTCAGCAGTGCAGCGGTGTAGACGGTGGGAAGCAGCGGCAGCTGGCGCCGTTCGGCCAGGTTCCGCGCGACCATGGCCGTCGCCACACTTTGTTTCCACAATTCTCCCTTTGCCAGCCCATAGCCTTGCTGTGCCTTTTGGAGGTTTACGGAGAGGGTTTGGGTCAGAACGATTTCAACAACCTTTTGGATTCCCAGCATGGTAACCGCCTGCTGTACGGAATTGACTTTGACCGGCAATCCCATATGGGCGGAGTTGCAGATTTTAAGTAAATTGGCTGTCAGTGCCGGATCATTGCCCACCAGGCGCACCAGATCATCCAGGGAGCCGTCCGATTTACTGGCAAAATTGAGAACTTTATGGATGACGACGGGAATCGGTGAGAGTTTTTTGATTTTTTGAATAATTTTTTGGATATTTGCCATATTTTCCCATTCCGCTTTTAATGCGCTTTAACGTCAAAGCCGCAGCTTCGCGCCTGAATCTGATGATAGGCGACGTCGTCCCCATCCATGTTCGGTCGATTGCTGTCCGGATCCTTCGTCCCTCATCGGCCATATGGTACATCGGCTTATTTTGCCAAAGGCTTTAGTTCCGATATCGGTAACGGGCGTTGTGTTTCTATAGGACATATTTATAATTTAATTAGATGGTTATTGATGGAATGCGGCTATCGCGGGGAGCTGGCGGATGGGTTGGAAAGAGCCGATTGGGCGAAGGTGGCCGGCGAGCGGCCGAGGATTCTATCCCAGATACACCGAGAGAACGTCGTTGCGTGCGTTGACATGTTGAATCGTTACCTGGATCAGATCTTCCGGTTTTAATTTAATCGATTCGGCGCCGGACAGGGCGCACTCCAACATGTAAGCCGTCATTAAAATGGAATAGGTGTTGCGGCGTTTGGACAGGACAATGGCCTCTTCTTTTTGACCGATGCAGCCTTCAAGGTATTTCAGCAGCCAGTAGCGGTGACGTTGGCGTTGGACTATTCCGACTTGGGAAATGGGATCCGACAGGTCGTCGATAATATTATCAATCTGTTTCTGGGTGTACGGGGATTCCAGACCGGAAGCCGCTCGCAATTGACGCTGGGTCACCAGATCGAAATATTTGCGTATGGGAGAGGTGGATGTCACATAACTTGACAGACCGAGCCCCGAATGCGGTTCAGGTGCGTTGGTCAGGACAAATCGATGAATCTGTTTGCGCTGCATCCAGTTCTGGAAAAGAGTCCCCCCATCTGAATTGAGCAGGCGCTCGCGAGGTTCCGGCTGGGAGCGAAAGATCGCGGGCAGCCGGGCTTCAACAAGTCGCCGGGCCGCCAGCTCATTGGCTAAAATCATCAATTCCGAGACAAGCATTCGTCCGGGTGCCTCCCGGTTCGATGTTGCGACCATCGGGGTTCCTGCGGCATTGAGCCAGATATTTGTTTCAGGCAGGTCGATAATCATGGCGCCGTTCGTTAATCGCCGCTGGCGATAGGCCTGAGCGATGGCGAGCATGATTTTGATGGTGTCATCTTCTTCAGCAAGCAGATCTGCATCCTGAAACGTCAATTGACGGTCAACGCGAATGATGCTGGGCACGATTTCGTAGTCGAGGATTTCCGCCTGCCCGGTGATGCGCACGAGTGTGCTGATGGCCGGCTTGTCCTCCCCAGCCCTGAGGCTGCATAATTGTTCCGAAAGCAGTGGCGGCATCATGGGTATTTTGCCTTCCGGCAAATAGATGGAACTTGCGCGGCTCCGACTGTGCTGATCAATGGGGTCGTCTTTGGGAACATAATGACCGACGTCGGTGATATGAATGCCCAGCTCGAAATGCGAATCTTTTTTTTCAATGCTCAGCGCATCATCGTAGTCCAGGGTCGACGGACCGTCTATGGTTATCTGCGGCAGGTGCCTCAGGTCGCGCCGGTCATCGATGATGACCGTTGCCGATCGGGACAGCGCTTCGGCATGGGTTTCGATTTCCGGCGGTGTGTCCGAAGGGATGCCGTACCGCAACAGTTCGATATTTTCATCGATGTCCCAGTGACCGATACGGACGAGAAAGGAGAATACGGTGCCGATCGAACCGCCGGTCTTTTTAAGGATAGCCTTCGCCTGGTCTGAGTAGGGACTCTCTTTATCATGCAGATAGTAGGAGGATAAGATCTTGGCGATCGCATCCGCATCGGTCGGAGCAGGCGTCTTTTTATGTGCCAAAATGTTTCGCATCCAGTTCGCACCGCTGTCGATCAGACGTACCTTGAGGGCGTCCGCTTCACGCCTTGCAAGAATTTTTTCGACCTCGTCCTTTGTTCGCGGTAGAAAACCTTCGGAGCTGAATTTGAAATAGAGGCGATCCTGAAAGAAAGCGCGAATGACTGCCGATTGATGATCGCCGTCCGGTTCATCCGGAAAGCACAAGTCGGTCATGGTGGACAGGTTGATCTGCTCCTGTTCGCTGTTGAGAACCTCCCACAGGGTCACAATGTCGATATGGCTGCTCAGATCCCGTCGACGGGCTGCGATCTGTTTCAAGGCAGCCACCGTCTTGTTCCGGCCGGCGGCCAGATCCAGGTGAGTACTGGATATGTGGGACAGCCGGCCGACAGAGATCCGTATCTCCCGGTTATGCTCTGTCAGGAGCCGGAGCCGCACTTTTTTTATATCCATAACGACAGCGCAGACGATTTTCTGACTGTCGATAAATTCTACTACGTTGCCCGCATTCATCCGTTTCTTTTAGCAACCTGCCGATGGAAAGTCAATTCAGGCCGATACAATAAATATTTTAACCATATCAAGACGTTGATGAACATATGTAAGACATTGTTATATATCCTCGCCGGAGGATTAGGTCTCAAAGCGTTCAGCCGGTGCGCGAAGCGACTGAACAAGTGTAAAGTGCAAAGTTTAAAGTTAAGGATCGGGACCGGTTTTAGGGGGCAATAACTTTACACTTAAAACTTTACACTTAAAACTGATTTTATATGATACGACAGCTTATGCAAAACCGCGTCCATTATTACGGGTCATTAACGCAGAGAGGCGTTCATGCGAGTTCGCGATTTAATTATTCCTCATTTTAAATCTCACTGGCGAATTATTGGGTTTGGGCTGATGTCTTTGATCGTGGTGGATTTTGCTCAATTGCTGATTCCGCGTATTATCAAATGGGCGGTGGACGATCTGACAGCCTTTACGGCCGACGTTCAGCTGCTGTTGACCTATGCCGCAGCCGTGAGTGCAATGGCTTTGCTTATTGGCTGTTTTCGCTACATCTGGCGCAGGTGCCTGCTGGGCACCGCCCGTCGTCTTGAAGAGACATTGCGCAACAGGCTTCTGTACCACGTTCAAACGTTATCTTCGGACTATTTCGATCAAGTGAAAACCGGAGATCTGATGGCCCACGCCACCAACGATATCCAGCAGGTGCGCATGGCGGCCGGAATGGGGCTTGTGGCCTTTAACGACGCCATTGTGCTCGGTGCCGCGGCGGTGGGATTTATGCTGTACATCGATGTGCGATTAACCCTGTATGTATTAATACCAATGCCTCTGATTGTGCTGACGACGCGGCTGCTGGGACGACGCATGCATCGGCGGTATCAGAAGGTTCAGGCCAGTTTCGCTGATTTGACCGAAGCCGTAAGGGAGCGCTGCGCCGGTATCCGCATGATCAAAGCCCACAATGGGGAAACCGCAGCCGGTGAGGCGGTGCGCAAGGTGTCGCAAAACTATATCGATGAGAACATCAAGCTAGTGGTGGTAACGGGATTGTTTTTCCCCTTGATGTTGCTGTTGACCAATGTAAGCCTGGGGTTGGTCCTGTGGCTCGGGGGGCGGCGTGCCATTTTGGCGGAAATTACGACAGGCGATTTTGTGGCCTTTATCGGCTACCTGAATTTACTGGCCTGGCCCATGATGGCCTTGGGCTGGGTGACCAACCTGATCCAGCGCGGCGGAGCGTCGTTGGAGCGATTGAAAACGATTCTTGAGCGGCAGCCCGGCATCCGGGACGAGGCACATGCGCAATCACTGAAGCGTGCCACCGGGCACATCGCCTTTGAAGGGCTCTGGTTTGCCTATAATGGACAATGGGTGTTAAAGGACGTTGACCAGCGGCTCAGGGCCGGAGACGTTCTTGGGATTGTGGGACCGCCCGGAAGCGGCAAAAGCACCCTTTTGAGCCTCGTGCCGCGTTTGTACGACGCTCAACGCGGTCGCATTCTCATCGATGGCATTGATCTGCGCGATATTCGGTTGTCGGATCTTCGCCGCCAGATCGCTTTCGTCCCCCAGGAGCCGTTTCTGTTTGCCGGCACATTGCGGGAAAACATTCTCTTCGGCTGCCCACAGACCGATAGCGCGCAGTTGGACCGCGCTTTGACCGACGCCGGCCTGAATGAGACCGTTGCATCGATGCCCGCCGGCCTGGATACGGTTGTCGGAGAAAAGGGAATCCTGCTCTCAGGCGGACAGAAGCAGCGCGTGGCTTTGGCCAGAGCCCTGCTCATCGA
Source organism: Desulfobacteraceae bacterium (assembly GCA_050291625.1). GTDB lineage: Bacteria > Desulfobacterota > Desulfobacteria > Desulfobacterales > Desulfosarcinaceae > JARRKU01. The sequence continues at coordinate 34,676 of JBNKKC010000110.1, read as the reverse complement.
TGCTCCCATTTTGCTGCTGGACGATCCCGTCAGCCAGGTGGATACGGCGACCGGGCGCATTATCATCGACTCGATTCGCCGCATGGCCGGGCGAAAGACGATTCTTGTCGCCTCGCACCGTCTGGCGGCTCTGCGGTTTGCCGATCACATCATCACCCTGGAAAACGGCGATCTGGTCGAGTGCGGCACCCATGATCAACTGGTAAATGACGGCGGATACTACGCTCGCGTATTTGCCCTGCAGGAGCTTGAAGATGCGGTTTGATTACGGCTATTCAGAAGAAAATCATCTGGGCAAGCCGTATGATATGGCTCTGCTGATGCGGTTGTGGCCTTTTTTGCGCCCCTACCGGCTCCTGCTGGTGGGTTCCATGATGCTGGTCGTTATGATCACGCTGTTCGATCTGGCGCTGCCTTATTTCACCAAGTGGGCCATTGACCGTCACATCGTCCCCCCCTCTGAGCAAAGCACACCCATCGATCCCTCTTCCGATGGGGGTCGGAGGGAGCGATATATAAGCGTCGATCCGTCAGATCCAGGCATCGAACAATTGATCCGCACATATCCCGGCTTATTTGATCAACAGGAGGATAAAACCCGTATTGCGCTCAGCGACCTGCCGCAGCTGTCTCCCGAGCATCGCAGGATCCTGCGCCGGTCCGATCTGCATGGCTTGAGTCTGGTGGTCGTACTGTTTATGGCTGTTGTGGCGGCCGATTTCGGATTCACATTCGTTCAGAAGATGATAATGGAGTACGCCGGGCACAAGGTGATGCATGATCTGCGAATGCGGCTCTACGACCATATTCAACAGCAATCCATGGCTTTTTTTTCCAGTCAACCAACGGCCCGGCTGGTCACACGGGTTACCAACGATGTGCAGAACATGCATGAATTGTTCACAACCTTCGTGGCCATGGTGTTTAAAGATGTTTTTCTGCTGGTCGGGATTGCCGTGGTGCTGATTCTGCTGAACTGGCGGTTGGCCCTGGCCGGCTTTGCGGTGATGCCGGCGGTCGTATGGGCGGCCTGGCGGTTTTCCACCCAGGCCAGGGATATCTTTCGCGCCTTGCGCGTCAAAGTTGCGGAAATCAATACGCGTATGGCCGAATCCATCGAAGGCATTCGGACCATTCAGACCTTTGGAAGGGAGGCCGCGAACTATGAGCGATTTGCGGCCCTGAATGCAGAAAACTATCGACTGGGGATGCAGCAGATCCACATTTTTGCCATCTTCATGCCGGTGATTGAAGTGCTGGGGATAGTGGCGGTCGCTATTTTGATCCTTTACGGCGGCACCCATGTGCTGGCAGACAGGATCACTCTGGGGGCCCTTGTCGCCGCACTGACCTATATGCGGATGTTCTTTCGTCCGCTGCGCGATCTGGCGGAAAACTACAATGTGCTGCAAAATGCCATGGCTTCCGCCGAGCGAATTTTTGCCTTGCTCGATACGGACCAGCGCCTTCCGCTGGCCGCCGCTCCGGCGACCGGAGGCCGCTCCCGGCCCGATATCCCCAAACAGCTCGAGTTCGATGGCGTCGATTTCGCCTATAATCCGGGCGAGTGGGTGCTCAGAGCGATCAGCTTCGAGGTGTGCCAGGGCCAGACAGTGGCGCTGGTCGGTTCCACAGGGGCGGGGAAAACCAGCGTGCTGAACCTGATCCTGAGATTCTATGATCCCGTCAAGGGAGTGGTCCGACTCAACGGCCGGCCGCTGAACCAATGGGACTCCGGCCATCTGAGATCCATGATGGCGCTGGTGCCCCAGGAGCCGGTGCTGTTTTCGGGGACCTTGCGCGACAACATTTTTCCGGAGCCGGACCGGGTTGATGAGGCAACCGTCGCCCGGATCATCGACTCGTCCAATTGCAGCCGGCTGGTCGAGCGGCTGCCGCAGGGGATCGATACACCGCTTGTCAAGGGCGGCGCCGGGCTGTCCAGCGGCGAACGTCAACTGGTGGCCATTGCGCGGGCGCTGGCGCGAGAGCCGGAATTGATCCTGCTGGATGAAGCCACCTCCTATATCGATTCCCAGACAGAGGCCGCCATCCACCAGGCGTTGCAGAATCTGATGGCCGGCCGCACCAGCATCATCGTGGCCCACCGCTTGTCCACCGCCCGTGCCGCCAACCGGATCATCACCATGCAGCATGGACGCATCAGAGAGAGCGGCACTCACGAATCATTGATGGCGGCACAAGGATTTTACTGGAGGCTGAACCGGCAGTCGCAGGATACTCCTGTCGTCGCATATAAAAAAGGGCGAACCGTTTGAAAAATCTTATCGGCGCTGAAAACCGGCCTGGTATGGGATTTTACGCCAATTCTTCCATGTTTCGAAATTCTCAAAGCGAACTGCGTCACGGGCATGCGCATTCTCACCGTTTCGAGGCTGTGTTTGGCCTTGCCAAACACATACTTCCGTGTTATTAATGCTCCCTTGTGCAATTGGCTGTAATAGCGGCGATTTATTCTCTGCTTTTAATTGACGCCTCCCCCTTGAACCCTAACAAATCATAGTAAAAAAGCGTACTAGGCTTCCAATAGACACTTTAGAAACCAAGAAAAGGAGGTTCACACTATGCCTTACGATGCAGTAAACATGGCGGACTGGCAAATTTCCGAGGCGGCTGAGGCAAATATGCCGACTCCCGAGCAGTGGCGGGATAAACTCGGTCTGCAAAAAGACGAAATGCTCCCCATGGGGCGTTTGGCCAAAATCGACTTTCTCAAAATCATCAACCGCTTGAAGGACAAGCCGGATGGAAAGTACATTGAAGTGACAGCCATCACACCGACGCCTTTAGGGGAAGGCAAAAGCACGACCTCCTGCGGATTGATGGAAGGGTTGGGCAAGCGTGGCGTCAATGTCGGCGGTGCCCTGCGCCAGCCTTCCGGCGGCCCGACCATGAATGTCAAGGGTACGGCGGCCGGCGGTGGAAACTCGTTGCTGATTCCCATGACCGAGTTTTCGCTGGGTCTGACCGGTGACATCAACGACATCATGAATGCGCACAACCTGGCGATGGTGGCCCTGACCGCCCGTATGCAGCATGAGCGCAACTACAACGACGAGCAGCTGGAACGCCTGACCAAGATGCGCCGGCTGGACATCGACCCGACCCGCGTCGAGATGGGCTGGATCATCGATTTCTGTGCTCAGGCTCTGCGAAATATCATCATCGGCATCGGCGGCCGCTTCGACGGCTTCACCATGCAATCCAAGTTCGGTATCGCCGTGGGTTCCGAGCTGATGGCGATCCTGGCCGTGGCCACTGATCTGGCCGATCTGAAGGAACGCATCAACAACATCACCGTGGCTTTCGACAAGAGCGGGAAACCCGTGACCTGCCGCGACCTGGAAGTGGGCAATGCCATGACGGCGTTTATGCGCAACACCATCAACCCCACCATGATGTGCACCGCGGAATACAATCCTTGCATGGTACATGCCGGCCCGTTCGCCAACATCGCCGTTGGACAGAGCTCCATCATCGCCGATCGCGTCGGATTGAAGCTGTTCGACTACCATGTCACCGAATCGGGATTCGCTGCCGACATCGGGTTCGAAAAATTCTGGAATGTGAAATGCCGCTTCTCCGGTCTGAAACCCCACGTATCCGTCCTCACCTCCACCATCCGTGCGCTCAAAATGCATGGCGGCGGACCCAAGGTCGTGGCCGGAAAAGACCTGCCGGAGGAGTATACCAAGGAAAATGTCGGGTTGGTCGAAAAAGGCGTCGAAAACATGGTTCACATGATCGGTGTGATTCGCAAATCCGGCATCAATCCGGTGGTCTGCATCAACCGCTTTTATACCGACACCGATGAGGAATGTGCGCTTGTGCGCAAGGCCGCCGAAGCCGCCGGCGCACGCTGTGCAGAGTCCAAGCACTGGGAACTTGGCGGCGAAGGCGCACTGGAGTTTGCCGATGCGGTCATCGACGCCTGCAACGACGAAAACGACTTCAAATTCCTCTATCCGCTGGAAATGAAACTGCGCGACCGCGTGGAGATCATTGCCAAGGAAGTTTACGGCGCCGACGGCGTGGATTGGCAGCCCGATGCCAATGCCAAAGCCCAAATGCTGGAAAACGATCCCAAGTATGCCGACTTTGCCACCATGATGGTCAAGACCCATCTCTCCCTGAGCCACGATCCGGTCAAAAAGGGCGTGCCCAAGGGATGGCGGCTGCCCATTCGCGACGTGCTCATTTACTCCGGGGCCAAGTTCCTCTGCCCCTGTGCCGGTACCATCAGCCTGATGCCGGGTACCAGCTCAAACCCGGCATTCCGTCGCATCGATGTGGAACCGGAGACCGGAAAGGTGACCGGCCTGTTCTAAGCAATGCGTTCGACCTAATACGATCGATAAACGCCCGGGTTTCGGCCCGGGCGTTTTTTTGTCTGCAGGGTCGTTTTGGCCAATATTTTGCATGAGTTGCTGGTAATTGATGCGCAAACTGCTTCCGCATGCCAAAAACGTTAAATTATCGGTAGGATCGAGATCATGGCACGGATTTGCGGCAGCAGCGGCGGCAAGCCGTCGGGATATGCATGTCAAATAATCGACGATTAAACGGTTCACGGCGGCCCATTGGCGGCTTGATCGGGAAGGCATTATGCAAAAGATTCGGGCATCGGCAGTAGACGCGACGGTCAACAAGAGTGTGCTTGAGACCTTTCAAACCATGCTCTCCTTGGATTTGGCCAGGGTCGGCAAGAGAACCGACAGCGGTCTGAACGAGACACGCTTGGTGGGGGCGGTGCACTACGCCGGTGAAGTCGTCGGCACCATGAGTTTGCATGTAAGCCGGGATTTTGCCCGTTTGATTACGATGGAGATGCTTGGACTCTCCGAGGAGGAGCTCGACAGCGAGGAGGAGATCAAAGATGTGCTGGGCGAGCTTGCCAATATCATCAGCGGTAACTTGAAGAGCGATTTCCTGGACGCTGACCTGGCCTGCGTGATTTCCACGCCATCGATTACCCGCGGTTCCGATTTCAAAATCAAGCAAAGCAAGATCGGCCAGGATTTTGAGTGGATCTATCGCCACAATGAACATGAACTGCTGATCGAGCTCTCATTGAAGGAGGATATCGGCTCAAAGGTTCAGATTCCGGGCATGGAAGCCTTGGAAGGCGACGAGATCATCAAAAAGATCAATTCGGTGGATATCCCCACCACCGTAATCAATTCGGTCATCGATGTCTTTTACACCATGCTCTCCATGTCGATCGAAAACATTCCGGAAGTGCCGCCCGATTTTCAGGAGCTCAAGCGTATCGTGGGCACCGTCAGTTTTGCCGGCGATGTGGATGGCTTGTTCAATATCCAGGTCAACCAGGATTTTGCCGAAATCATGACGGCCGCCATGTTGGGCATGGAGGTCGAGGAGATCGAAAACGAGGACGAGGTATTTGATGTCCTGCGCGAACTGAGCAATATTATCGGCGGCAATCTTAAATCGGCATTTGTTGATGTCGGATTGTCATGTGCACTTTCGACCCCTTCGATTACCAACGGTCGGGATTTTCGTGTCGAGTCGTTGAACATTATCAAGACGCAACGATTCTTGTTCAGCCTCGGCGAACATTGCATCATCGTGGATGCAGGCATCAAGAAGGAAGATCTGGATACGACCGGTGATGCCTCGGAGGAGGAGAGCACTGAAGAGGCGCAGGGGGATGAAGCCGAACAGGCGGACAAAGATCCCTATCGCAATCTGGACCTGATATTGGACATCCCTCTGGAGCTTACCGTGGAACTCGGTACCACCAGTAAACGGGTGAATGATCTGCTGAAGTTAAACAGCGGCTCTGTCGTAAGCCTTGCTCAGGTAGAGGGTGAACCGGTGGATCTCCTGGTCAACGACACCCTGATCGCCAAAGGTGAAGTACTCGTCGATAAGGAGAAATATGGAATAAGAATTGTCGAAGTCGTCAGCAGGGCGGAGCGGGTCAAGAGTTTAAAATAAGGCTCACCTTTCCTTCCGGCGATCCTTCCCGTTCGGCATCGATATCATATCAGCAAATTGGCAGGCGACTTCGTTGAAGATGGCCAAATCCAGCAAACCGACATCGTTTTTATCGGATGATGCAATCAGGCTTTCCAATATCATTTCCGTGCAAACAGTCAATTCTGAATGAGACAAAATAAAAATCGCCGCCATCTCGTCGATCATATCCGCGCTTTGTTCGCTTAGGGTTTCCAGGGTGTCGATGATCGTATCCCAACGCTGCTGCCTGATGGCCCGGTGGGCGACCTGACGAAGCTGGTGAAGATTTCCCGGCCAATGATAGTCCCTCAGGCGCTTCATGGTCGATTGATCCGGCATCGGCGGGATGCAATGGGGGGCATCGCCGACGGCGTGGTTGAGGTACCAGGTCAGGATTTGGGGGATTCGTTCAGGTCTTTCCCTGAGCGGCGGTATGTGGATGCGTATGGTATCCAGCCGGTCGATAAGTCTCTCGCTCAAGCGGCCGCTGGCCAGATGAGGCTGCAGGGGCTGGTCGTTCGAGGTCAATATCCATGGCGGAGTCGTTTGAAATCGCTGCTTCAGCATGCGTTGCAGGTGATCCTGTGCATGCGGCGGCATGGCTTCGATATGTGCGAAGTAAAATACGTTTGGTTGGGGTGACGCCAGCAAAGAGTGAAATGTATCCGTTGCCATGGATTGGCATCCCTGTACTGCGCCGTTCGATCCAAAATCCGGCTGTTGGAAATCGTATTTCAGGAACCCTGCGTCCGGGTATGGACAGTGACGATGGATCAGGCGCGCAATGGCCTCCTTGCCCATTCCGCGTTCTCCACTGATTCGAATCGTCAGGCGGGTATTGGCCAGACGACCGATCAGTTCCCATAGTATTGAAGCAGGTTTGCCGGTCATTGAATACGTGTTTCGATGTGTCGAAATTGGAGTGCTTAAAAAGTTTTTGCAGACAATGCCATATCCCCCCCAAAACGCAATGCCGAATTTTTACCGTAAATTTACGGTATAAAATTAAGTATAAAAAGGCGGTCATTGTCTAACAAATTGAAATAAATCAAGATATACATATGCAAAATTACCGGGGCATACCGTATCCCGGATGAGCGAGGTGTTGATCTGAAATGCATGGCTGGCGAGTCCCGAAAAAAGTTCTGGGCGGCGGTTGCCAATCGAACCGTGATCATTATCATGTAAATGAGCATACATTTCCGCCGGCAGACAGCGTATGAATTGTACCTTGAATCGAGCGAACGGCACATACAGATTGAACCGAAGCGTTCGCCATACATATCAGAATGTTGCAAGCGTTTGAGATATCCGCCGAATAAAAGAGAGGTAAAAAAAGTGGAAAAGGTGATATCCATTGAGTCGGAGCACGGACCTTATCAAATGCTGCTGCAGCGTGTACTCCGGATGGTCCCCGATCGGGATAAGCACGATATCGAACTTCAGAGATTGCTGGCATTTCGATTGCGTATCGACGGTGAAAGCGCCACGCGCGAGTTTTTAATGCAAAAAATCCGGGATATGATTCAATGCGCCTATCCGGGCCGCTTGTTCGATTTTCTCAAGGATGATCGTGCGTCGAGCGACTGCCTGCCGGACTCGGGGGCCCCTGAGCCGCCGGAGATAGCCTAGTGTTGCGCCCCGGAAGCTGGGTTAAACATAATTATTCAATTCGAAAGCCTTTTTCCTTTAAGTCATTCCGGCGCAAGCCGGAATCCAGAGGGTTTTCAGCTGGACTCCGGCTTGCGCCGGAGTGACATCAATTTTTGAACTTATTTATAGGACACAACAGTAGAAGTGGCTTCAAAACCTCCCCACGAACCCAAGCTCTCCCGCCAAAGACCAGCGGGACAGGAGCGCGGGAAAAACCGTTTCACCCTCGAAATTATTAAGAAACCGTAAATTTTTTGGCCAGATCGTTGTCGATGACGTAGATGCAGACCGCTTTTGCTCCCGGGGGGTTGTACTGAAACTTCTTGCTGAGGTTGGTCATGAGATAGGTCACGTCATGCTGGATTCTGCGGTCGTATGTTTTAAAGTCTTCATTGTCATAATCTTTAATACCACGTCTGAAGTTTTCGTTGTCCAGAAAGGGGTCTAGAACTTTTTCTTTGATGTTGTATATGTAGCGTTCGTTCAGATTTTTGAACAGTGTGGTATGGCCCAGGTTTTTTTCGCCACGGGATACCTGCTGAGGCAGGGTTTGGGTGGCATACTCTTTCTGGGTATCGACGCGCAGGGTTCGGCGTTCGGAGGCGTCGGCCTTGCCCCCAAGAATTCGTTCTTCGAATCCTTTGAAAAACTCTTCCGTAATATTTATTTTATCCCCGGTGTATGGACACTTTTCTGTGGAGCCGATCTCAAAATTGACGCCAAAAATATAATTATGAATCTCTCTGGCGATCTGCTCTTCGTTGTAATAGTACAACGCTTCTTTAACCTCTTGCAGCACGGAATAGTCATACATATGCTGCAGGGAGGCCAGGAATCCCTCGGGAATCGAAGCGCGCAGATCTTTGCGCGATTTGAAAAACTTGCACAGGGTCGACATATCGATCAGTGATTCGCCTTTGGCATACGCGTTATAGAATTCTCCAAAGATTTGAATGGCGTCTCGACCGGATATGCCGTGCTTGCCCTCGTTTTCGGATTCGCCGATAATTCGCTTGCGGCGTTTGGCGGTCAGCCGCTTGCGATCTTCTTCGGAGAGCCATTTGGGAATATAGCCCGTATAAATTTCCATTTTGAGCAGTTGCAGATTTTTATCGCAATACCGGCTGTATTTTTCCGGTTCGCCGATCCATTCGAGCAGCGCCTCGGAACGCAGGCTCAGGCGGGATGAAATAATCACCCGTGCGAAATTATGCAAAACCCTCGGCAGAAAGGCTTCATCGATGTGCTTCCCGAAGATATCGCGATAAATCTCGACCTCCGTGTTCAAATCGAGAACGTATGATATATTGATGTAGGCGATCCGGTCTGAGAACGACTGGATATTTTGAATATTCTTTTTGTCTTCCGGATTCATCAGGGCCATAAACAGGGAGTTGACGTTTTCCTCGATGTCTTGAACTTTGTGAACGCCTTCACTGACGATATTGTGAAGTTCAATCAGTCTCTCGATATTGTGGGATTTGATATCCATCATGGCGTATAGCCCGTTATTGGTCTTGGCGTATCTTGAAAAAAGGTACTGGACCTGGTTGCTGTCGCCCAACAAGCGATTGATGCGCCTTTGGAGCATGTCATTGGTCAAAACGACTTGCTTGGACAGTCGATCTCCGGGATTGAAGACGCTGATTCCCGTTCCCAGCCGACGTTTGAAAATATAGCGTCGGGCCCATACGGATTCGAAAACCTTCACCGGATCGTGAAGCCGATTGAGCAGTGCATCGTATAGGGAACTGCATATGGTGCAGGCCGTGTCGCGAAAAATCCAGTCGTAGGCCTTGTCGGTAAACAGCGAATATTTGAATGCATCATTGTTGAACAGCTCGTCGAAAAAATCGCGGCGCTGATGCTTGGGGATGATCAACAGTGGATTGTCATGGCTGGGGCACGAGATTTCCAGGTGGGCATCGTCTGTCTGATCGAGGACTCTGGTTTTTATCTGGTCATACTGTTCCTGCTGGGACTCTTTCTGGAATTGGAGCAGTTTTTCAAGGATGGAAACGGTTTCGTTGCTTACCGGTGGGCGGCCGAGCTTCGATACATTGATGCGCCAGATGACCTCGTAACGGCATCCGGCATCGGTGTCGGCATATTCTTCGAATTTCCTCAACAGGTTGTTCAAAAACGTGCTTTTACCGCAGCCATGTGGACCGTCGAAGATATAGATCTTATTTTGCTGGGCCCCCTGACGCATGCTCTCGACCTGTTTGATCAGCCGGTTTGCGAACAGCCGGTCGGCAAAAAACGGATGATCTGAATCCTTGACGAACAATTCATGCGTGTCGTAGTTGACATATTGGATCGACTCCGGGTCGTCGGGATATTCATCGACCCCTTCACCGGTATAGGCCATCACCATATCGTGAAAGAACTGGAAAATATTGCGAATCAATACTGTCGGTTGTTTGGAGGCCAGTTCCAGGAATCTGGTAAAGGGAATCGGTGCCTTGCGATCAACGCTTGATCCGGGCAGCTCAAGGTGTTGCATTGCCTTGTCGATGTTGCTTTCTTTCCGCATTAATTCCTTCTTTTTTATGCAACGTCAGGGTTTATGCCAGAAGTCTGCGACTCAGCTTGCGGTCCCTCATCGTATAGACCACGCGCTGCCATTTTATTTCCTGTGGTGCCTGTGTCTTGCTCGTTCCAGGGTGATCGCTGCGGCCTTTGACCGCCTTGACTTCGTTGGTTTCCAGTTCCACCGGTCCTCCCCAGAGAAACTCGATGCCTAACATGGTGTTATCTATAAATTCCCTGATCAGCGGTTTTTCCTCGAAGCGGTGCACCAGATAGAGGGTGTTGGCTCTTTTGCCCTTTTCATGATCGATGGCGATGTGCGGAGGATGATAGAGCTGGGACATCAACATGTGTCGATAGTCGTCTGCATTTCGACTTTTGACAAAATACTCCCATACCATCCTTGCCTCGTTCAACCGTTTACCGGCAACGAATAGCTTGTTGCGGGTAATGAAATCCTGGTTGACAAATTGATTGATGAAGGTGAAGTCCGAATAGTTCTGTCGAACATGAAAGATAAAATCGCGTCCTTCGCCTGTCTTGGTATCGAAATATTTTCTTTCCTCCACATTGGTGAGACGCTGAAACTCCCATGTGAGCTGTCCCTTGTCGACCATCTCTTCGATATAATAAAACAGCCGCATGCCCATGGCATAGGGGTTGAGACCCACTCGGGGCATAGCCGTCACACCGGCATTGACGCGTGCAAAATCAACTTCATGGCCGTTGATGCGGTCATCCTTTAAAAACAAGGTTTCATGCCAATAGCTGGCCCAGCCTTCGTTCATGATTTTGGTGCGGATTTGCGGTTGGAAAAAGAGTGATGTTTTACGTGCCACTTCGATGATGGTATGCATCCACTTGTTTTCTTCCTTATTGAGAAACTCGGAATTTACCAGGAGGTACTGGATTAAATCCACCGGCGGCGCACTTTTTTTCTCCTTGTACTTCGTGTACAGGGCTTTGAATTCGGGATGGCGTCGGTCGACTTCTGAAAAGAAACTGTCCTCACACATTTCCTTGTGGTCGTTTCTGCACTGGTTGTACCGTTCGATTTCTTTAATGTACTCGCCGGTGGTGGTTTTTTTTACAGATTGCAGGAAAACATCGAAGTAGTAATCGACCCGCAGGCTGTGTCGCGCAGAATCGCTGGGAAACAGGCGCTCAAGTTCGGCGAAATATCCAACCAGGTTGTCGATACCGCGGCTGAATTCGATCACATAATCAACCCAGCGGCCGTGCTCGGCGCGCAATTTTGCAATGACGCGCTTGTCGGACAGCGCCTCTCCGTTGAAGTCGTAGTCCCAGGTGTGACGGTAGTATAAATTGTTCTGGAAAAAGTCGATGTGCGCCAGGACATGATAGAAGATCATGACGTTGAGCCAGTCCGGATTGTTGTCGTTGTAAAACGAGATGGCCGGACGGGTGTTGATGACCGTTTCATAGGGGTTGCTGGGATAGAGCTCATATCTGCCTTTTCCCTTGAGAACTTCCAGATCGTGTACCCAATAGTCGTACAACGTGGGAATCATGATCTTGGGCGACAGCTCCAGCAGGTCTCTATTGGTAACGATATATTCCAGAGTCTCATCCTCGAACTTCAGACCTTCGGCCAGGGCACGCTGCTTGCATCCCTCCATGATATTTTTGGTGTGTTGGTTGATGAGCTCCATAACGTTCCTTTACTCGGCAATCAGTTGCCTTATGCCTTCGATCAGCCGTGTCTCATCGGTTTCATCACCAATGATGTCCATGCGCAGCAGATCCGAAGCCTGCTCGAGCAGACCCGATTTTTTGATATACTTTTCCACTTCCGTCGATGCGCCCGGGCTGTGCTGGGCAATGGTGATGCCCACCCGGTTGGCATACCGCAACATGATTTTAAGCTGTGGAATAGCTTCGCGTCCCTCGGTATCCCAATCGTCGCCGTCCGTGCCGTGAAAGATGTAGATGTTGTAGTCGGTGGCCAGGCTCTCTTCCTTGACGATTTCGTTGACCAGTTTATAGGCGGAAGAGACCTGGGTTCCCCCGGCCACCTTGGAATTGTAATAGGTATAGAAATCGGGAACCTCTTTGGCTGTTGTGTCATGCAGAATAAATCGGGATTCCACTTGATTGGCATACTGGTATAGCAGCCAGCTGTAGATCAATACGTGCTGGGAGACGATCAATTCGGTGGTCTTGCCCGCCATGGAGCCGGAATAGTCCCGCACAAAAAAGACCATGGCCTGGGACTCGTAATCTTTTTCCTTGCTCAGGATGCGGTAGATCATATCGGTGGGCGAAATGATGAAACGCGTCGAATCGATATCATTGATGTCCGGCAGATTGCCCAGATGGATATTGGTTTCGATGATTTGCCGGAGCGTGGCCTTTTTGTCCAGGATTTGCCCGAATCCTCGGTTCCGATCCGTCATGTCGTAGGTATAACGGGTCAATGAGCGTTTTTTCCCCTTGTCTTTCAGATTGGGCAGTTCAAATTGTTCGGTCAGGATTTTGCCAAGATCATAAGCGGACGATTCGATTTCATGCTGGTCGCCTTCGCCCTGGCCGGGGCCGGACCCGCTGCCTTGCTGGGTTTCGTGGACCGGCTGTTCGCCGATCACCTCGCCCTCTTCGCCTTCTCCCGAACCTCCGGCGGTCTGATCTTCATCTTGGGGGGTAAAGGATGGATCGTGTATGAACTTTTCCTCCACCGTGGTGGGGACCACAACGACTTTGTCCTTGCCGCCTCTGCCTGGTTTGACCATGCGGCCGACCCGGATCTTTCGAGGAAAACCATCTTCCTGACGCTGTTTGTCTTTGGCCAGCAGTTCATCGATGGAACGGATATGACTGGTATAGGAGCTTCGGGCCGTTCCTGTTTTCTGCAGGGCGATCAGGTCATGGTAGTCATAGATGCCCGGCAGCTTCGGAGTGTCGACGGCCGGCCGGCCCGGATTTTCCTGGTTGTCGCAGGCTTCCAATTCCGACAGGATTTTTTTTTCCTGCTCCGGTGAAAGGCCCTGCGATTTGAGTGCCTGATAGGTTTCCCACAGTTTGTTATTCATATCGGTGGCTCCTGTGGTGACGATCGCTGTATTGCTTGTTTCCGCCGGGGATCAGTTCTCATCCTCCTGCGTACAGAAATATTCGATCGTTTTCTGGGCGCATGTCCGGCAATAACCCAGTTTGTTGAGCATGGTGTCCACCATGCGATCGTACAGTTTCTGGTTTTCCTCATTGGTGCGGTTGGCCAGCGCGCCGATGAGGCTTCCAGCCCCGGCGATATCCGATTTGAGGCGGACGTCGGTGACGGCTTTGACCAGTTCCAGATTGTCCATGAAATCGTAGTTGGGGTCGACGGAGATCTTCTGGCCGTAAATCTTTCGGATGGAGGTGCGGAACGTCTCCCGCTGCTCTTCGGTTTTCAGGCCAAGCCGCTCCTCGACGCTTTTTACGTAGCGCTCATCGATCTTCAGGGCCTTGAGTTCTCCCGTTTGGGGATCCTTGTATTTCCACATCTTGTCCGGACCCAGATTTTCCGCGTCGATCCCGATGATCATGTTGACATAATTCATGACATCCCTGCGAATGGCCAGCGGCTCGTCCATATAGGCGTTGAACATTTCCGTCATGATGCGCTCGCGGTACATGCCTTTTCCAATTTTAACATCTTCAAGGTATTTGGCGCGGTCGTTGGCCTCGGTCACATAGTCCAGGATAATGCGTTCCAGAGCATTGTAGATATCGTAGGCAAACATGCATCGGCCTTCGTTAGTTTCGGAGCTTTCGGTCAACAGTTGAATGGCGCGGCCTACATTCCGCTGTCCCAACCCTTTCTGGCCGAAACGCTTGGTAATGTCCGGCTCCTGATTCAAGTTGTCGATAACTTCGGCCAGGGTCTTTATGCTCTTTTCGCCGGCCACTTCTCCGGCGGCCAGTTTCATGGTTTCGATGGGGGTCAGCTTTTCCGAGCGCGGCAGGCGCGTCAGCACGGATGCCACCGAGGCGGCGTAGTTCAGGTTGGGATCCTGGTGCAGCGCCTCACGCATAAGGGTGGTGCGCGCTTCGTTGCCGATGGCATAACCGGTCAGGTCGTTCTGGAGCTTGTAGTTGGTGTTGTGGGATACATAGCAGATGCGACAGCGGTCGACGATGGGCGCTTCTTCTTTTTCCGCCAGAAAGCGGTTGAACTCACTGTTGTTGCTGGTTGCAATGATCAGGGTATCGATCGGCCACTTATAGCCGTCGATTTCGATGTTGCGGTTCTGAATCACCCCTAAATAGACTTGAACCAGGTCCTTCTTGTTTTTATATATTTCATCGGCAAAGTGGATGCCGCCTCCGGCGACGCGGGCCAGCGCCCCGCGGCGCAGGTCGAAACGGTAAGGATTGTTGGTGTCGGTGATATGCATGAGCCGTTGAATGGACTCTTCGCCCAACAGATCGACGGCGGAAGAGGTGATCTTGTCTTTGGCCGGATATTTACCGGTTACCGTTCCAAGGCTCTCGGTCAGCGGCACAGGAATAATATCAATTAATTCCAGCATCTTATTTATATCACCGTCGGTATGTTCACGGATGTTGTTCCAGATGTATCCGCTGCAGGCGCCCAGCGGTCGGTAGTTCTCGTAAAACACGTCGATTTGTTTGTCTTTAAAGCCGAACTCCCTGGCCAGGAAGGCTTTCGTCTCTTCCTGCGAATCGAAAAGATTCATGGCCAGAATCATGGGGTCCTCGTAGGTTTGAGACTCGATCATGTTGATGCGGCCGTAATTGCCCAACGCGGCCATGTTGTTGAAGCGGAACGTATATTTGCGGTTTTCGCTTTTGGACAGAAACGAACGGTAGTGGTTGCACAAATAATCGACAAAGAACGTCTTGCCGTTTCCCGGCTCCCCCACGAGAACAAACGCCATCTCCTTGGATGAGCCGTTTTCGGCCGCATCTTTGACATAGGAGACAAAACTGTTGATCTCGTCGTACATGCCGATGACGTGCTTTGCGCCGTTTCTGAAAATGCTGAAGTCATAAGTCGTTTTGGCATTGACGACCACCTTGTCAATATTGCTTTCCAGGATCATGCGCGCCACGCTTTGAAAGGCGTTTTCAAAGCATCGCTGCTGCTCTTTGACCGCCAGACAGTGTTCATGAAGCTGGGATTTGGATTGGGCCTGCGCTTTTTTTGCCATGGTGCCCCCTGTCATTCGCTTGGTATCGTTTTCGTAAAAGGTTCGGTGTTGTTGTCGTTGCATCAAGGTCCGGACAATGGCCGTACCCGTTTGGTCGCCTGCTGTTCGGCCCGCTACACCCTTTGGAGTATCAATAGTGGATCAACTTTTATATCTTTGCGACTGAGGATTGAAAGCATCGACTCGTCTGACACTGCAGCATGCTCCTAATCCATTATAGAACTTATGCTAATAGTTGCAACTTCTAATCCACTGAAGAACAAGAGATATTTGGCAACCGATTGCTTTTAATAGCAAAAACCATGCCTTTCCCGTACAGGGCCGGTACGCTGGAGGCAAGTGGGTGTGAGATATAATATTATTATGTTATCACAATGTGTTATGCCATTATCTGCGTTGAGGCTTGATCATTTCCGATGTTGGGCAATTCTTGTTCTTTAATAACAGGGATCTGACAAATATCCTGAAAAACGTCAAATGATTGACTTTTTTCGTTTTGCGGGACCTTTATCTATGAGACAATCGGTCCGATCTCTTCTTGCCTGGAAGTAAATTGGATTAAAAAGATGATGTGCGCGCGGTTACCCGTACAGCGACGAAGGAAGCCAGTGCCGCAACCATTCGACAGTGAAAACAACACGAAGCCGGACGTGCCGCCGAGCAGTCTTGAAATGCTCCCGGTTGGCAGGCCTGGCAGTATTCGTTACGTGCGACCTGCTCCAAACCGCCTGGAGTGGTGGGCGGTCCGTTTGGCGGTCCGCTTTGCCGATATTGTTTTGGCATTCGCCGATAATCCCGAACAATCGATGTCAAGAGCCATGGCCGCCTTGCGTCTGATCGGCGGCATGCGCCTGCGCCGCATTTCGACCGACGGCATCGATTGGCCCTTTCTTGTCGGCGGCTGTGGCGAAGCCGTCGTGCTGCTGCATGGGTATGGCGCCGACAAGGACCGTTTCGGGTCCCTGGTGCCGTTTTTGCGGCGGCGCTATCGTGTCGTTATTCCGGATTTGCCGGGCTTCGGGGATCACAAAGCCCGTAATGATCTCGATTACGGCATTACCTCACAGGTACAGCGCCTCGATGCCTTCGTACGTGCCGTCGGCCTGACGCGCTTTCATCTTTTCGGCATCTCGTTGGGTGGTTATGCGGCGGCGCTTTACGCGGCAAGGTTTCCCCAAAAAATTCTGAGCCTGGCATTGATGGATCCGGCAGGCCATACGGCACCCGAGCCCAGCGATGCCTTACGGCTGTTCAAGCAAACCGGACGGAATATCTTTTTATACTCAAGTGCGGCGGATGTCGAAGCCCTGGCCGGCTTTCTCATCCATCGTCCCTTTGTCCTGCCCGCGCGCATCAAGCGCTATTGGGCCATACTGGGACGTACCCATCTGGCGTGGCGCCGGAAGCTTTTCAATGATTTGATCGGCGGTGGGCTGAGCCTGCTGGATGAACAGGCGGCGAAGATTAGAGCTTCCACACTGATTTTCTGGGGTGCGCAGGATCGCATCTGCCATGTGTCGTCGGCACAGGCGCTCCTGAAATTGATTCCCGATTGCAGGGCCTATGTTTTCCACGCCTGCGGCCACATGCCGCTGTTCGAATACCCTGCCGCGTGCCGGGATTTGTATTGTAAATTTCTTCAGAAAGTTTCAGTTAACCATTGATTCATCAACACTTATTTTCGGTTGTTCAAGGATTTTAAAATCTCCTTACCGAAGGCATCGGTTTGCCACCGGGCAAGGCCGTCGATGGTGTTCAAGGCCTCTGTATCGGAAGGGTTTTCGACGGCAATGGCGCTGATCGAAGCGCGGTTGAGTACCAGGCCGGGATCGAGCTCCAGCTGCCGGGCTTTATCATCCCGCCAGGCCCGCAGTCGCTTGACGCGCTCCGGCACATGGCGGGAAAGACGCGGCGAGCACCGGCGCGGATAGACCGGCAATTGGCTGCGCGGGATCTTGCGGGCATTTTTCAGGGCCTCCATAACCGCCGTTGAATACATCTCCAGTTGTCTGCTGCTCAGGGCGCCAATCTGTTTGAGCTGCTTCTCATTGCGCGGCATGGCGACGGCAATTTTTTTAAGGGCCCTGTTGCTGATGACCTTGAACAGGGGGCGATCCTTCTGTCGGGCAATGGCGGTGCGCATTTGCAGCAACAATTCCAGGGCCGCAAGATGACGGGGCTCCAGGCGACCGGCCCCTTTGAACTTCAAAAACATGGGGCCGTCGTTTTCCATTTGCGGCCGGACCCGGCTCAGCAGGTCACACTCTTCAACGACCCATGTCAGCCGGCCTTTTTGTTCCAGATCATGCATCAGGGTTCGCGCCAGCGGAACCAGGTAGGCGACGTCCGATGCGGCATATTCCACCATTTCAACCGACAGCGGGCGACGGGACCAATCTTTTTTCTGATACTTTTTATTGAGCTCCACACCAAAATGCCGGGCTACGACGGCTTCCAATCCGGTCTCTTTTATCCCCAGGAACATGCTGGCCAGTTGGGTGTCGAACAGGTTTTGGATGTTGATTTCATAATCGCGATACAGGGAGCGCACATCATAATCGGCGCCGTGAAACACCTTGCAAATCGATGGATCGGCGAAAATCGGATGGAGCGGAGACAGGTTGTCCAATGAGAGGGGATCGATGACCACCGTCGTTCCGTCTGCCGCCGCCTGCAGCAGGCAGACCTTCTCCCTGAAATGGAACATGGAATCGGCTTCCAGATCCACGGCGATGATCTCGGCTTTGGCGGCTTTTTGCGCGAACTGGTCCAGCGCTTCCCTGGTATTGATGAATTGATAGTCCGGCGCCGGTGCTGCGTTATTATTTTTTTCTTGACCCAAGGGGGTATTTCTCCTACTTCATTGAAACTCATCGGTTTTAAACGAATTACCGATGGTTACCACATTACCACAAGGTGAAAGATGATTACTATAACACTTCCTGATGGCAGCATAAAGCAATTTGAGCAGCCGCCCACGGGAATGGATGTCGCCATGGGCATCTCCGAGGGCCTGGCCCGCGAATGTGTCGCGGTCGAGATTGGCGAGCGGCTGACAGACCTGATGCGTCCCATTGCCAGCGACAGCACCGTTCGCCTGGTTACCACGAAGGATCCGGAAGGCCTTGAAATTATGAGGCATAGTGCTGCACACGTGATGGCCCAGGCCGTCATGCGGCTCTATCCTGATGCCAAACTGACCATCGGGCCTGTGGTGGAGGATGGGTTCTACTATGATATCGATATGGAGCCTGTTTCGGAAGAGGCCTTCGCCGAGATCGAATCCGAGATGCGCAGGATCGTCAAGGCCAGGATTCCGATCGTGCGGCGGGAGGTTTCCAAGGATGAGGCTCTGGCTTTTTATAAGGATGAACCTTACAAGCTGGAAATGATTCAGGAACTGGAAGACGGCACCATCTCGTTTTACGAGCAGGATGATTTTACCGACCTGTGTCGGGGACCTCACGTGCCGCATACCGGACTGGTCAGGGCATTCAAATTGACCAAGGTTTCAGGTGCCTATTGGCGTGCCGATCAATCCAGAGCCCAATTGCAGCGCATTTACGGAACGGCTTTTTTCGACAAAAAGGAGTTGAAAAAATACCTCAACTTTCTCGAAGAGGCCCGCAAGCGCAATCATCGCCGGATCGGGACCGCCCTGGATCTGTTCAGTTTCCATGAAGAAGCACCGGGTATGCCGTTTTTTCATCCAAAAGGCATGGCGGTGTGGAACGCTCTGCTCGATTACTGGCGTTTCGAGCATCGGATGGACGGGTATGTCGAAACCAAGACCCCCATCATGCTCCAGCGGTTTTTATGGGAGCGCAGCGGTCATTGGGACAACTATCGCGAGAATATGTACACCGCCACTATCGATGACGCCGCTTACGCCATCAAACCCATGAATTGCCCCGGCGGCATGCTGCTGTTCGGCCGAAAACACCACTCCTATCGGGACCTGCCCGTCCGCGCTGCCGAAATCGGCCTCGTGCATCGTCATGAATTGAGCGGCGTGCTCAACGGCCTGTTTCGGGTGCGCGCGTTTCATCAGGACGACGCTCATATCTTCATGACGCCGGATCAGATACAGGACGAGATTCTGGGAGTGCTCAAGCTGGTCGAGCGCGTATACAGCACCTTCGGTCTGGGCTTTCACCTGGAATTGTCCACACGCCCGGAAAAATCCATTGGCACCGACGAGCAATGGGATATGGCCACCAACGGATTGAAAGCGGCCCTGGAAGCGTACGGCCGCGACTTTATCGTCAACGAGGGCGACGGCGCTTTTTACGGCCCCAAAATCGATGTGCACATTAAAGACGCGCTGGGCCGCACCTGGCAATGCGGCACCATTCAGCTGGATATGTCGCTGCCCGAGCGCTTTGATCTCTCGTATGTCGGTCAGGACAACCAACGCCACCGGCCCATCATGATCCACCGGGTCATTTACGGCTCCATCGAGCGCTTTTTCGGTATTCTGGTGGAGCATTTTGCCGGCAAGTTTCCCCTGTGGCTGGCACCGGTGCAGGTGGCGCTGCTGCCCATCAACGACGACCTGACCGCCTTTGCCCGGCAACAGGCCGCCGAGCTCGAGACCGTGGGGCTGAGGACCGAGGTGGATCATCGCAGCGAAAGCCTCAAGCGCAAAGTGCGCGATGCTCAACTGAATCAGATTCCGTTGATATTGACCTGCGGCGCCAAAGAGCAGGAGGACCAGACGGTTTCGGTGCGGACCCTGGACGGGAAGGTGCGCCACGGCATCCCGCTGGCCCGGTTCATCGAGCAGGTGTCGAGCCATGTGGCCGACAGACGGCTGAATCTGGACCTTTTTGATTAGTGTCGTTGGCCAACCGAAAAAACGGCCAATGTGCAGGATGGGTTGAGGAACGAAACCCAACAGCAGGATGGCCAAATGTTGGGTTTCGCGAGCTCAACCCAACCTACGTGGGCTGAAAGGCGCTTGAGTTAATGACTCCTTCAATTCAATCAGCCCGCACGGCACGCTCCGCGGGTTGGACGTTTGTCTGCTACTGGCTTCCGGTGGTTGCCTTGTGCACAGTCATTTTTATCCAGTCCGCCTATCCACCGCCCGAACAGATCCCCCGCTGGCCCCACATCGACAAGCTGCTGCATCTGCTTGTCTATGGTATTCTGGGGCTGCTGATCTGCAGGGCTCTGAACACCATTGGAACGTTGAAAGCCAACAGGCGGCGGTTGCTTGTATTGGCCGTCGTTTTGACCACCCTGTATGGGTTGAGTGATGAGTGGCACCAGTCGTTTGTACCTGACCGGGACGCTTCGGCCGCTGATTTTCTGGCCGATTTTATCGGCGCTTTTGCCGGAAGCGCTGTCGCCACGGCCCTGTCGTCACGCTTTCGGCTGTTCCGGTGACTATGCGGTCCGCTGGTTTGTCCGCCTCCGTTTGAGTCCGTTGCCGCGTCTCGCCACGACTTGTCCCTCTTGCGCACGGTTTTGATGTCGCGGCGGGAGGCCGCTCCCACAAGACATCATGATCACCGGGAATTGCCGTTGCAGCGTTTGCAACATTGACAAAAGCACTTGCTTTCTATAAAGATAATATCTTTGCGAACCCTCTTAAAGTCTATCTAAAAAAAGGAGCGATCCCCGGAATGAGCGCACCTCAAAGCCTGTTTATCAACGATAATGAAGTGCCTTTCGAGCCTGGCGATAGCGTGCTGGCAGTGGCGCGGCGCCATCATATCGAGATTCCCACATTGTGCCACCTGAAGGGTACGACGCCTACCGGCGCCTGCCGCATTTGTGTGGTGGAGGTGGAAAATGCTCGAACCCTGCTGGCTTCCTGCGCTACGCCTGCGGCCCCCGGCATGAAAGTCCAGACCGAGTCGCCCAAGGTGATTCAGGCGCGCAGGCAGATCATTACTCTGATGCTCAGTTCGGGCAACCATAACTGCGCCGTTCGCGGTTCTGACGACCAGGAATGGACCAATTTTCAACTCAAGGTCCAGGCTGAAGACAACAGCGACGAGCTCTGTCCGGTTTGGGGCGACTGCCGGCTTCAGGATCTGGCCTATCGGTACCAGGTGTCGGGCGAGGCTTTCCCGGCCACGCCGACCCAATATCCCATGGAGACCGTCAACCCGTTTATCGTGCGGGATTTCTCCCGCTGCATCCAATGCGGGCGCTGCGTACAGGCCTGTAATGACGTACAGGTCAATAACGCCATCAGCTTCGGCTATCGCGGTCCGCACTCCAAGATCATCGCCGCCGGCGACCGCCCGCTCAAAGAGTCCGATTGCGTCTTTTGCGGTGAGTGTGTTCAGGTCTGCCCTGTAGGAGCTCTGGTCGAAAAAAACGTTCGCTATAAGGTGCGTCCATGGGAGACCCGGCCGGTGCGCACCACCTGCAGCTACTGCGGTGTCGGCTGCCAGATGGATCTGCATGTCAAGGACAATCGGGTGGTTAAAATCACCGGCGCAGATACCTTGCCCAACAACGGCAGCCTGTGCGTCAAGGGACGTTTCGGATTCGATTTCATCGCATCCGATCAGCGTTTGACAACTCCTCTCATCAAGGAAAACGGCAAACACCGTGAAGCCTCTTGGGACGAGGCCCTGGATCTGGTGGCCGACAAACTCAATGGCATCCTGGAAACCGACGGTGGAGACACTATCGGTATGCTGACCTCCGCCCGTGTGACCAATGAAGAGAACTACATCGCCCAGAAATTTGCCCGGGCCGTGCTCAAAACCAACAATGTGGACCATTGCGCCCGTCTCTGACATAGCTCCACCGTGGCCGGTCTGGCCGCAGCGTTCGGTTCAGGGGCAATGACCAACACCATCGCCGATATTGAAACCGCGGATGTGATCCTGATTACCGGATCGAACACCAGCGAAAACCATCCCGTGCTATCGACGTTTGTCAAGCGCGCCGTTAAATTCAACGGCACCAAAGTGATCGTCGTGGACCCGCGACGCATCAAGATGACCGAGTTCGCCGAGCACTGGCTGCGGCCCAACCTGGGCACGGACGTTGCCTGGCTCAACGGTATGATGCACGTGATCATTCAAGAGAACCTGCAAGACAAGGAATTCATCGAAAGTCGCACGGAAGAATTCGAAGCCCTGCAAAAGGCCGTTGAAAAATACACGCCTGAATTTGTCGAAGGCATCACCGGCATTCCGGCCGAAAGCCTCATATCGGCCGCCAGGCTCTATGCCGGTGCCAAGACCGGAAGCATTCTCTACTGTATGGGCATTACGCAGCATATTTCCGGCACCGACAATGTCAAATCCCTGGCCAACCTCGCCATGCTTTGCGGCAATTTAGGCATGCCCGGCGGGGGGGTCAATCCGCTGCGCGGGCAGAACAACGTTCAGGGCGCCTGCGACATGGGCGGTCTGCCCAACGTCTACACCGGCTACCAGCCGGTGGCCGATCTGGCCGTTGCCAAGAAGATGGCCGACGCCTGGGGTGTCGACGGTCTGTCAACGCAGATCGGGCTCAAGGTCACCGAGATGTTTCCCAAGGCCCACGCGGGTGAACTCAAGGCCATGTATATCATCGGCGAGAATCCCCTGGTCTCCGATGCCGATCTGAACCATGCCAAAGCGTGTCTGGAACATCTCGATTTTCTGGTGGTCCAGGATATCTTTCTGACCGAAACGGCCCAACTGGCAGACGTTGTATTGCCGTCGTCCTGCTTTGCCGAAAAAGAGGGCACCTTCTCCAACACCGAACGCCGGGTCCAGCGCGTCCGAAAGGCCGTCGAAGCCCCCGGCGAGGCCAGGGACGACTGGTGGCCCCTGTGCCGGATCGCTTCGCGCATGGGATACGAGATGTCGTATGCCGACAGCGAGGCCATCTTTAAGGAAATTGCGACAGTGACGCCATCGTACGGCGGTCTAGATTACAACCGTATCGATGGTGTGGGGCTTCACTGGCCGTGCCCCACGCCGGATCATCCCGGCACGCCGATTCTGCATGGTCAGCAATTCACCCGAGGCAAAGGCCTGTTCCACGCCATCGACTGGATCCCGGCGGCCGAGCAGGCCGACGATGAATACCCGCTCTACCTGACCACCGGCCGAGTGCTCTATCAATACCATACCGGAACCATGACCATGAAAACCGACGGTCTCAATGAGCGTGCTCCCGAATCCTACATCGAGATCTCCCGGGCCGATGCCGCCAGGTACAGCGTCGAGGACGGCCAGACCGCCACCATCTCGTCACGGCGCGGAACCATTCAGGCCAAGATTCAGATCTCCCGCAAGGCAGTAGACGGCACCGTCTTCGTCCCCTTTCACTTTGCACAGGCGGCGGCCAATATATTGACCAATGCCGTTCTGGACCCGATATCGGGGATCCCAGAGTTCAAGGTTTGTGCCGTGAAAATCGAAAAGGCGGCTTAAATTTACCAGACCGTCGATATGGCAACAGGGCCGACTCCATACCGGAGTCGGCCCTGTTGGTTTTTAATCGGCGCAAACCGACCTTTTCAGGTAAAACATATTGAAATGAAAAGATAATATGAGGTGGACCATGAAGCGTGGAACTGACTCTCCCGGTGCGGCGCGGCAAATCTTCCTGTTTCGGCGAATCGTATTGTTTTTGACCGTGTGGTCGCTGATTGTTTTTTCAGGCTGTACCAGCAGGCATCAGGCCCGCCCTGAGGCAGATGTCGATCAGACACCGCTTTTCCTGTGGAAAGTGACCCATCCGAATATCGGACCCGGTACGGTTTTTTTGCTGGGGACCATCCATATCCGCGCTGAGGATAATTCCTCGATTGACGAGGCCGTTGTCGAGGCCTTCTCCCTGTCCGATACATTGGTGGTCGAGGCTGATGTGACATCGGCCAAAGAGCAGGATCTTGTCGCACTGATGCAAGAGATGGGGCTGCTGAAAGAGGGAGATTCGCTTTCCAGGCATATTTCAAAAGGGACCTATGAGCGTCTGCAAGCCGCGTTACATTCGCTCGGCCTGTCCAAAAAAATGCTGGATCCAATGCAGCCATGGCTCGCGAATCTGGTTCTGGTGCTGGCCAATAACGAACTGCAGGGATATTCGACCCATTACGGGGTCGATCGATATCTGATAAACCATGCTGAGACGCAGCAAATCCCCATAGAATTTTTGGAGACGCCCGAAGAGCAGATAGGGATCTTGGCGGGATTTTCACCGGAGGCTCAGGAATCCCTGTTGCTCGATACATTGAACAGCCTGATTGAAAATAGCGACCATGCCACCATGCTCCAGCAGGCTTATAAGCATGGTGATGATAAGCGATTGGAAGAATTGATTTTTTCAAAGAAAATAGATCAAGCGAAGCTGTCCGTCTATGTCAATGCCCTCTTTTTTGAGAGAAACGACAAGATGCTTCCAAAAATTAAACGCATGATTGCCCAAAAAGGCACCCGCTTCGTCGCCGTCGGCGCCGGCCACCTTGTCGGAGATAAAGGGCTGGTGCGCCGGCTGCAGGGCGAAGGATGTATCCTGGAGAGGGTAATGGCGCAGGGCGATGCGCCTTTAAGCGCGGAGCCTCGAATGATGCACCAGGCAGAACATGAAGCATTGTGGCATACCACACGGGACAGCCAGATGGGGTTTTCCATCCAGTTTCCATCCCAACCAACGTTTTATAAACAGGTTGTGCCCTCGAAGGTAGGGGAGATGCTCAATCACAAGTATATGGTCAGGGGAATTACCATGAACTATGTCGTCGATGTGGTCTCGTTTCCGGATCATTTAAAGAGCCGGATCGATGCCATGGCCTCGTTGATACTGGAGCACGGTGTTGAAGAGTGGGTCAAAAACGCTGCGGGTGAGGTCCTGGAACAGAGGTCGGTGGACATGATGGGGCATCCGGCGACAAGTGTCATGATCGCCATCGATGGCGGTACGGCTGAGGGGTTCTTTGTTTTGGCGAACGGCAGGTTATTCCATATTGCGGCTGTTCAGCTTGGAAAATCGAAGATTGAAGAAAAAAGGAGACAATCCATCGACCGGTTTTTTTCGTCCCTGACTATTTTGAAGCCCTCCTAGTGGTGTGTCCCGGAAGCCGGGCTAAACCAGTTGTTCAATTCGAATGGCTTTTTCCTTTGCGTCATTCCGGCGCAGGAGACTGTGTCGCAATTGACCCAAACGACGACATTTGGAGTTGACGTCATTCCGGCGAAAGCCGGAATCCAGGTTTTCCAATGACTTACATTTCTGGTTGCCGGATCGAGTCCGGCATGACAGAGTAAAAACGTGCGTTTTCTAAATTATGACACAGTCTGGCAGGCCGGAATCCAGAGGGGTTTCAACTGGACTCCGGCTTACGCCGGAGCATTTATTTTTGAACTTATTTGTAGGACGCAACACTAGCGCGCGTTCCGAAACCCATGTACCATCATCTCCCACACGCTCGGGTGTGGGGGACCAAAAGTCGATCGTATCGTTATCCGGGTGCGGCGCCAAGGTTATGCAGCCGTCCAATGCCGGCCGGCCCCTGTCTCTTTTCCATTTACGCAACCGGATTTTATGGTTATTATACTATTTAGAGGCTGCGCACACCATTCGCATAACGCTGGCGTGGATTTTCGATAAACGTCGTATTCGGAGTCGATCCAATTTGCCGCAGACGATCCGCACCACCCCCATCTGCCCGATGAAGGACCATTCACGGAACTGTACCGCAGGACAATTCTCAACAGCGCAGCCATAGGTGCCTGTCATGGACGCCTCACTTCAGCCGTCGTTGTTCGAGGCCATGTCGTCGCCGGATTTTTATCCCCATCCGGTTCAGTCCGTCACGCTCAAAGAGACCCACATCTCAAAAGTCTTTTTAACCGGTGAGCTGGTTTACAAGGTAAAAAAAGCCGTCAATCTGGGTTTTCTTGATTTCAGCACCGTTTCCAAACGGCATCACTGCTGCGAACAGGAGGTGTCGCTCAACCGCCGCCTTGCCGAAGGGGTTTACCTCGGCGTGGTTCCCATCACCTGCTCCGGCGGCCGATTCCGTCTGTCCGGTTCAGGCGAGGCTGTTGAATACGCGGTTCAAATGCGCCAACTACCCGATCACCGTCTGCTGGCGGCAAACATTCGGCAGGGTCGGGTTACCGTAGCGCAGATCGAGGCGCTGGCCCATCGATTGACCGACTTTTTCGAACAGCAAGGCAGCATTCGCCCTGAGTTGGCCGTCGCCAGCCGGGACCATGTGTGGTCGGCCTGCGAAGAGAACTTCAGGCAGACCCGCAGCGCGGTCGGCGAAGTGCTCATTCCGGACCAGTACCGGGGGGTCCGTTCGGCGACGCGATGGTTTCTGGATCATCAAAAAGCCCTGTTCGATGCCCGCAGTGGCAGCGGTAAGATTTACAATGGCCATGGGGACCTGCGGGCCGGTCACATCTATTTCGACGATGAGCGACAATACCAGATAGTCGATTGCATCGAGTTCAATTCGCGCCTGCGCCATATCGATATCGCCTCCGATCTGTCATTTCTGGCCATGGATCTGGATGGCAGGGGCGTTTGCGCACTGGGAGATGCGCTTCTTCGGGCGTATGCCCGCCGAACGCGGGATTGGCAGGCATACGCGCTTGTGCCGTTTTACAAATGCTATCGGGCCATGGTCCGATGCAAGGTCAATTGCATTCGCCTGCAGGAGAAAACGATCGGCAAGCATGCATCGATGGAGGCGCGGGATCGGGCCGCCATGTACCTGGCCTTGGCCCACGGATATGCGCAGCGGTTCGCCAGGCCGACCCTCTGGGTGTTGTGCGGTCCGCCGGGTGCCGGAAAAAGCACCCTTGCCCGCCTTCTTTCCACAACCCTCTTGATAGATGCGCTGCGGTCGGATGTCATCCGCAAGCAACATGTCGCAAAACATCCGCAATTTCCAGCCGGGACCGGACTTGAGCCAGACTTGTACAGTCCGGAGGCGCATCGGATCACCTACCATACCATGCTGCACATGGCCCGGGCCGCCCTGCGCCGGAACGAATCGGTCATTGTCGATGCCACGTTCAGCGAACCGGTCTATCGACGCGAGGTTATAGACCTTGCCGGGCAGCTTGATTGCCGTATCGTATTTGTCGAGTGCATTGCGCCGGCCCACCTTATAAAAGCTCGTCTGGAACAGCGCGAGGGCAGGGTTTCGGCATCGGATGCACGGCTCCGGCACTACGAGTTGCTGAACCAGCGGTACATCCCCCCCGATGAAGTGGATCCGGCATCTCGGTTCCAGGTGGATACGACGCGACCGATTCACGATTGCATTCAGGCCTTGCTGGCGTGGGACTGCGCCGGTGCTGTAAAGGCCGGCGATACACAAAACATAACGGTAAGGACCGATTCGAAAGGAGGACGCCATGTTCAAAACAATTCTGGCGGCAACCGATCATATCACGACGCAAGATCCGGCGGTGGAAGCGGCAGCCGTTCTGGCCGCCGAAAACAACAGCCGGCTTGTCATCCTCCATGTTCTTGAATCGGCATCGACAAAGGACCGACGTTGGGTGAAACACTTTGAGACCGGAGAGGATTTTCACTGCAGCACGGCTTATGAGACTCTGGTTCAACGGCAATTGGAAATCACCCACAAAAAAGCCGTGGACCGTTTGCCGGCGAGTAACATCAAGGTCGCGACCGGTTACCCCTGGGAGGAAATCCTGCGACAGGCCCGGCAATCGGCTGCCGATTTGATTGTCATGGGACCGCACAGCGGTCGTGCCGGCCGCAAGGGCGTTGTTCGGGTGGCGGGACGCGTCGGCAGTACGGTTCAAGGGGTTGTCACGCGCGAAAAGTGTCCGGTCATGATCGTCAACCCGCGCCTGGCACGTCAGATCCGCCGATTTTCGCGCATATTGGTGGGCATCGATTTTTCGGCGGCCTGCGAATGCGCCCTTTGCTTCACCGGGCAATTGGCCGAGTTCTACGGCGCCAAGGTTTTTGCCTTTCATATGATTCCGGTTCCTCCTTATCCTAAATATACCAGCGCCGACTACGAAGCCGATCGTATCGCCGCCAGCGAGCGCTTGATGTATTTCTGCCACGAATATCTGGCGAAAACGGATTGGACCTACCATATCCATCCGGGCGCCTTGCCGCACCTGGAATTACTCGCTTGCACCGAAAAAATGGAGGCGGACCTCATTGTGCTGGGGTCCCATACGCGCCAGTCCCAAGGCAAGTGGTATCCCGGCAGTGCCGTTGAACGTGTGAGCTACCGCTCCAATTGCCCGGTCATGGTCATCAACGATCCCGAGGCCCTCCAGCCCTGGCAGGAGATGCAGGCTTCGGTTTCAGGACAGAGCCGGTCTGCAGACCGCCGGATACATCTATATGCCGGCAAAGTTACACCCTGAGGCTGCCAAAGCCCACCCCCTCACCTGACCTCTCCCCCCTGAGGGGGAGAGGAATTCAATGTTTGGGCGAGATGCACCATATAAATTCCCCATTCCTCGAAGGAGGGGTACCGTAAAAACTCCCTCTCCCTTGAGGGAGAGGCGCCGCACAAGTTCCCTCTCCCGTGAGGGAGAGGGTGAGGGTGAGGGTGAACGTTGGCGAAGCCCACCCCCTCATCTGACCTCTCCCCCCTGAGGGGGAGAGGAATTCAATCAAGTGTACCCTTTGCTTCTGAAGGGGAGAAGATGATATGATCTTCTTACTGTGAAGGCTGACTCGGACTTTGGTGTTTTGCCGTTTACTCGACGATATCGACTGTCAGGCTTCTGAGGCGATTGATGGCCCCGGCCAGTTCCAATCGCCGCGGGCGGGCCAGAAAGAGGGGCTTGCTCTGTCCGGGGAAAAGGCTGTCGAGCCCCTCCCGTTCGATCCGTTGGTGAACCGTTTCGGCAATCTGTGTCGGCGACATGGGGCGCTTTTCGATCTCTTCCCGCGCCATCAGCAAAGCGTATCCCACTGCGACCATCTGATGGGGGTCGACCAGTGCCATCAGTCTGGTCAGATCCAACTGCTCGTCGCCGTATTCCAGAATGTTCTCCTGCAGCCGAAGCGGTTTGATTCTTATCGGCAGCGTCTTGTCCAGGCGGTGAACTCGGTAGCTGGGATCGAAATTGCCGGCCGTCACCCGGCGGCTATCCCTCATCGCCAGGGGTTTTGCGGGAGGCCTCGGCTTCGGCAGGGCCAGGTGGTGCAATTGATCCGTCACGTCTTCGGGAAGATAATGCCGCATGGCCAGCACATGCTCGGCAACGCCCAGATAGTCCGAGCTGCCGCCAATCACGATCAGGGTGCTCACGCCAAATCGATGATAAAGTTCGCGGACCCGATCGAAGAGCGGCGTGATGGTGTCTTCCGGCACCAGCCGACGCATGTTCCGGTCTTTGATTAAGAAGTTGGTTGCCGATGAATCCTCATCGATCAGCAACAGCTTTGCGCCTGCAAGAACAGCCTCGATAATGGCGGCCGCCTGGGATGTACTGCCGCTCGCATTGTTCGTCCGAAATCTGCAGGCGTCCACGTTTCCGGGCAGGTTGTCGATAAAGCCGGAAATGTCCAGACCGTTCACCGCTCTTCCCTCTTCGGCACAGATGAAAAGCGCGTCGGGATGGGTGGCGACCCGTTCACGCCCGTCTCCCGGGATGTGAGGGTAGACCCCCATGGCCAGGGCATGCAGCAGGGTCGACTTTCCGTGAAAACCGCCGCCGATCATCACATTGACACCCGGTCGGATGCCCAGACCTCTCAAGCGGCCGGCATTGGGCAGCTCAACCCATATCGCCATGGGGTCCGGCGCGCGAAATGCCGTCGCGCCTTTGTTGAGCGGGGCTTGGGAGACGCCCGATTGTCGCGGCAGAATGGCGCCGTCGCCGACAAAGGCGACCAATCCAAGCTGCGTCAGCCGGCCTTGAAGATGGAGCATGTCTTCGACCACATCGCAGTGTCGTCGGATTGTTTGACCCCCGGCGGCGGCGGTCACCGCATCGACAATCGCGGGCATTTCCTTCGTGAACATCCGGGCTGCCTGGTGCCCCAGGATCGTGTTGTCATGCGAACCCGGCAGGCTGATATGAAAGGCGATTCGAAGCCGCGTGCGGTTCAAGCGAACGACATTTCGTTTGAGCACTTGCGGGGGCAAGAAGAGCGGTTGAAACGATCCGCTGCCCTGGGCGCCGCGATTTTGACGGGCATGTGCCGCGATGCCGCCCGTGAATGCCCGCAACAGGTAATCTTCCGAAGCCATTGTTCGCGACGGATTGGACAGACACCGATGGTCGAGGGCCAGTCCGGTCATCTCCAGGGTGAGATGGCACACCGACGCGGGAAAGGCTCCGGGGCTTGCCTGAATGTGAACAAAACGCAGGAAGCCGGCCGGCAGGCAAAACGTCCGGTTTCGCAAATCCTGGTAGTTCGGATAGGCAAGGCCATCGAGCCTGTCCAACAGGGCGCATAATTCAGACATGGAATGCGGATGGGCCATAACACTCAGGGGTGCTGTTCGCACAAGGTGACTTTGTTTTTGCCGCTGCGTTTGGACTGGTAAAGTGCCTGGTCCGCTTTTGCGATCAGCGCCTGGGCGGACTTGGCGTTCAGGGGACAGGTGGCGACACCTGCACTGATGGTGACATGCAAATTGCTTTTGAAGTGTTTTTCGACACGCTGTCGTATCCTTTCGGCCAGTTGTATCGCCTCCCGGCAGCTTGTCTGCGGTAGAATAACGGCGAATTCTTCGCCGCCGTACCGGAAACAAATGTCAAGGGCTCTGGCCGATTTCATCAGAAGTCTGGAGATATTGCGCAGCACCCGGTCGCCTTCCAGGTGTCCGCGGAAGTCATTGATTTGTTTGAAGTCATCAATATCTATCATAATCAGCGACATTTCCGAGCCATAGCGTTTATAGCGCTTGATTTCAATTTCCAATTTAGTGCGAAACGTCGAGACGTCAAACAACTGGGTCAAC
The DNA here is from genome assembly GCA_050291625.1 of Desulfobacteraceae bacterium. Taxonomy (GTDB): domain Bacteria; phylum Desulfobacterota; class Desulfobacteria; order Desulfobacterales; family Desulfosarcinaceae; genus JARRKU01. The sequence continues at coordinate 3,422 of JBNKKC010000110.1, read as the reverse complement.
CCGTCTTTCAGCGCAATTTCGGCGATTTGAGCAAGTTTTTCTTTGCTGATCACACTCGGTGCCTGAATGCGTTCGTCGATATTGGCGAAGTAATCCATGGCGGCCACGGAAATGCCGACGGGCCTTGAAAGAAGTCTTTCCATTGTGTTTTTATGGAAAATGATATTCCGCCAGAGGTAGCGGGCGCTTCCCTCGGCAAAATGCTGGTGCGTCAGGATAAACAGCATGTCCGCATAGACCTTGTTTCCATATTTGGCAAGCAATTGTTGGAAGTGTGAATCCTCCTCGGTCGTCAACGTCCGATCGCCGGCGATACCTGCAATGAAATCGAGGTGCAGCTTGTCTGGATACAAGGTGTCATACAGTTGTTTTCTGACGCTCTTGCGTATGGTGTGTTTCATAGCGCTATACTCTGGCGCCCGACGATGCGCCGAAGTCAAACCATTGATGCACATCGAAGATCAGTTTTTCATGTTCCGTTTTCAGATGATCATAGATTCGTGCATTTTCAATTCCAATACTGCCGATTTCGGCCAGTCCTGATATGAATTCATTCTCAATATCTGAAAAATGCCTCGGCTCCGACGTGTAAATCCTCAGGACGCCGATGATCGTACCTTTGACAGACATTGGAACCGACAGGATGGATGCGATTCCCTCCTGGCCCGCCTCGTCCCGGTATTGAATTCTCGGATCGTTTTTTGCGTCCTGCACCATTGCCCATTCTCCATTGAGCGTAGCGACAATGCTTTTTTCCGAATCCACCGGTCCCTTGTTGGTATAGGTTTCGCTCAATCCGAAGGACGCACCGATCCGAAGTTTCTTCATCTCCCGATCGAGAAGAAAAATGGCGCATCCCTTGACATGCAGTGCGCTGACCGTGCTTTCCGTGATCGAGTTCAGCACCTCGCCGATGTCGAGTGATGAATTGATTTTTTTGCACACGGCCTTGAAAATTTGCAGATATTGAATCGTAAGTGTTTGCATCGCACCATCCTTTCTTTGGGGCCGATAGTCAGCCAGACGGGATTCAATCCAAAGTGGAGTCAACGGATCCGGCGTTCCGTTGCTTCAGTGCGGTGCGGCGTCAACCGGTCGGCATGGGGAGAACTTGAACCGCACCCATCAGGAGAAAGCGTCCGGGAATATGTCACGGTATCAAAATCCATCTACCGGCCGTGGTGCATGTGACCAAGGTCAGTGCGTGTCTGCCGCGAAACCGGTGGCGGATTCGCTACGTTGCAAGCGGAGGGTCCAAAACGATCGTCTGAATGGAGTGCCGGCAGGGCGAAAAAGAGATCGCATGCCAAAACGGAACCATAGCGGGTCGGGTGTTGGGTCAGCCCTGATCTACGGTAATTGACCGGTATGATTTACGTTACCACAACTCGAGCCAAATTTCCATTACTGGATGACGACTTTGAGCATCAGATCGCCTTTGCTGCCGTCAGGCAGCTGTCTGCCTTGACCGCGCAGCCGAAGCTGTTTGCCCGCCTCGATACCGGGAGGAACGATGACCCGATAGGTGCGGCGATGAAATCCCACAGGAATGTTCACGAGCTTGCGCGTGCCGACAAGCGCCTCGTATGGTGAAATGGCGATGGTGGCGTGCAGATCGCCGGCCGATTTGTCGGGGGCGAGAGGCTTGGCCATCTGAAAGCGGTGGCTCTTTTTCTTTTCCGTCATTTTCCGCACCTGGGATGTTACCCCGGCGCTGGGCAGCAGCGTCAAGACCTTCAGCAAGACCATGCCGCAGATGAATCCGCCGATATGGGCCCACCAGGCGATGCCGCCGCCGCTGCCGGGATCGGCCGACGCATTGAGCAGCTGAAGCAGGAACCAGATGCCCAGAAAGAAAAAGGCCGGTATTTCCACAAACCAGGGTATGATGATAATAGGGATCAGCGTCAGGATCCTGGCTCTGGGATACAGGAGGAAATATGCGCCCATGACACCCGCCACGGCACCGCTGGCGCCGATGGTGGGAGCCGTCGAACCGGCGTTCAGCCATAAGTGCGTCAATCCTGAGACAAGCCCGCACAGCAGATAAAACAGGATGTAGCGCATGGGGCCCAGTCGATCCTCGACATTGTCGCCGAAAATATAAAGGGTCCACATATTCCCCAACAGATGCAGAAAACCGCCATGCAGAAACATGAAGGAGAGCAGGGCGAATGTCCGGCCGAACCCGCTCAGATCGCCGGCGCCCGGTATGGTATAACGCGCCGGAACCAGACCGAAGGTGTAGATAAAGCGCTGGAATTCGATGCCGGAGCCCTGCATCAGTTGGATCATAAAAACGAGGACGTTGATGCCGATCAACACGTTGTTGATCACGGGAATGTTCTTTGACGGGATGGTATCACGGATCGGAATCATGGCATTGCTTTCATCGCAGGCGCCGCTCGACAGTCCAGCTCAAGGCTCTCGTCAATCATGAGCGGGAGATTCCAAAAATATCGGCTGTGCGCTCAATTCGTTCAACTCAACCTCAATTACCCGCTATTTTCATACTCAGATCCACGGCACAGGCCGAGTGGGTCAGTGCACCCGACGATATCAGGTCGATGCCCGTAGCGGCAAGCGCCGTCAGCTGCTCACGCGTGACGCCTCCGGACACCTCCAGTTGGGCCCGTCCCCCGACCACATCAACCGCTGCCCTGATCTGATCCAGATCCATGTTGTCCAGCATGATGATGTGGACTCCGGCAGCCAGGGCCTGCCGGACCTCATCCAGGGTGGTCGTTTCCACTTCGATGGTGATCGCCGCCGGCACCCTGCCTTTGATTCGGGCAACCGCCTCGGCAATGCCCCCCGCCGCAGCGATATGATTGTCTTTGATTAAAACGGCGTCGTACAATCCCATGCGATGATTGGTGCCGCCGCCGATGCGCACGGCGTACTTTTCCAGTTCCCGCCAACCGGGAGTGGTCTTGCGGGTGTCGAGCAACTTGACCGGCCGCTCTCCTAGTTGTGAAACATATTCGCGCACTTGGGTCGCGATACCGGACAGGCGCTGCAAAAAATTAAGGGCGGTGCGCTCGGCGCTGAGCAGCGCGGCCAGCCGGCCCGAGACGGCGACGACCCGGCTCGAGCCGGGGACGAAATCCCCGTCCCTGAATGCCGCGTCGAAAACGATACCGTGGTCCAGCCGCTCAAACACGCGTTTCGCAATATCCAACCCGGCGATCACCAGGTCCTGTTTGGCGATGATTTCCCCGTGTCCCGGAACCTGGGCATCCACCAGGTTGTCAGTGGTGATATCCCCGGTCCCGATATCCTCAGCCAGGGCCAGATCGATCAGCTTCTCCGCTTGTTTTAATATCTCCATCACGCTATTTCCAACCATCACAATGAAAAACACGCTATATGGGCGTCGTGGGAGCGGTGTCTCGCCGCGACATCAATGCCATGAGAAGGCC
>JBNKKC010000109.1:0-10883 GCA_050291625.1 Desulfobacteraceae bacterium | reverse complement strand
GATGGCCGCCAGACGGTTGCGGGTCTCGCCGCCGACGGTGGTGAAGTCGCCACCGGCATAAACCGTACTGCCCAGGACCGCCAATGTCAAAACGGCGCCATCGGTACTCGGGTCCCAACTGCTTATGCTGCCGTCGGCATTGAAGGCCGCCAAATGACTACGGTCCTGGTCATTGGTGATATTGAATGCACCGCCCGCATAGGCAGCGCCGTCCGAAATCGCGATGGCGTAAATGTTGTGTCTAAGATCGGGATTCCAGGAAGAGCGTACCCCATTCGTGTCATAGGCCGCGAAGAAGTCAAAAGAAGGACCGAAGCCGGGCAGCGCACCACCGACATACACGGTATTGTCGGAAACCGTGATGACGTTTACGCCGATGTTATTGAATAACGGAGCCCAATCGCCGAGGGTACCGTCGGTGTTGACGGCGGCAAGATTGTAACGCCCCTCACCGCAGGCAGACACGAAGGTTCCGCCGATGTATACGGTGTTGCCGGAAACCGCCAACGAACGAACCTGGCCGCCCAATCCGTCGTTCAGATTCGGATCCCAATCGCTGAGGGTTCCGTCCGTTCCGATGGCGGCAATTTTATTATGCGCCACCCCGTTGACCTGAGTGAAGCTGCCGCCGGCATATACGACACCGTTGGCAACACCCAGGGTCTTGACATAACTGTTCGCACTCGGGTTCCAGGTGGGGGAAAGCACGCCATTCGTACCGATGGCGGCCAGGCTGCCTCTCCCCTCGCCGCCGACGGTGCCGAAGAGTCCGCCGACATACACGGTATCCCCATCGACGGCCAAGGCATAGACCCCGCCGTTGACGTCCGGGTCCCAGGTGTCGTCCAGGGTGCCGCCGGTGTCGAGGGCGGCCAGGTTGTTGCGGGTCTGCGCGCCGCGGCCGTCATCGATACTGGTAAATTCGCCGCCCACATAGAGCGTATTGCCCGAGAGCGCGAGGGCGTAAACCGTGCCGTCGACGTCCGGGTTCCAGGTATCGTCCAGGGCGCCGCTGGCGAGGATGTGCACCAGATGGTTGTGTGCGCTGCCGTCAACATTGGTGAAGGCGCCGCCGACGTAGAAACCGCCGGAACCGTCGGAAATTACCGCCTGGACGACATCGTTGACCGTGGGGTAGGCGCCAAGGTGACCGTCATTGACGTCTACCGTCACACCGTAGCTGGCACGCATGCCCACCCGGGTGAATGTGCCGCCGAGATAGGTGACCCCGTCCGCATCCTGGGCGATGGCATAGACATCCCCATCGGTGATTGCCCGATCGGGCCGGGCGCCCTCGTCGTCGGAAACGGCTTTGTCACCGTCCTCCTCGACCTCCAGTTTGAACCAGTAGTTCTCTCCGTTGGCAAGGTTATCGACCACATGGGGGGAAGTGACATTCGGCACCTTGGTGCCGCCTTCGCAACTGATGTAGTTGCTAACGTCGCAATCGGGCTCGGTCGCGTAGTAGAGATTATAGATCTTGGTGGCGGCGACGGCAAAGGCGCGGGGACTCGCCGCGGCTGCTTTGCTCAACATGGCGGCAGCGGGGCTGTCGCTCCAGGTCAGCGTGATCCGGCCGGGTTCGGCCACCGCATCCAAGGTTGCCATCCAGGCCGGAGTGAGGGGATCGGGGTCGCTGTTGTCGCCAATTCCGTCATTGTCGGTATCGATCCATTCGGTCGGATCGTCGGGGAAGGCATCGCCGTTATCGCCAACCCCGTCACTATCGCTGTCGAGCCACTCGGTCGGATCGGACGGGAACACATCGGCATTGTCGCCCACGCCGTCACTGTCACTGTCAGCGGTTTCGGTCGGGTCGTTGGGGAAGGCATCGCCGTTGTCGCCCACACCGTCGCTGTCGGTATCGGCGGTTTCGGCGGGATCGAGCGGAAAGGCGTCGAGGTCGTCACGCACGCCGTCGCCGTCGCTGTCGGCCACCAGCGCGGGCGGGTCGAGATCGGCGGCCACGGCGCCGCTTTCCAGATCGGTGGTATCGACCGCCGCGCCGGTCTGAACGGCCTCCGCCGCCAGTTGGTCCTCGATTTCGGAGACCGGCGTGGTGGTGCCGGGGATGGTCAGGGTGGAAAGGTTCAGGCCGGCCAGGGTGGTGTCGATGGGGGTGTCCAGGGCGGCCAGGGCGGCCACCGGCACGCCGCTGTTCTCGCCGTCGATCTGGCCGTCGGCCAGGTCGTCGATCAGGGCCTCGAAGATCTGCTGCGGGGTGTCGCTGGCGCTGGAGTCGTCGGCCACCTGCTGGACAACGGCGGCCAGAGCCTCGATGGCCTGGCGGTAGCGCGCCACCTGCTCCTGCTCGGCGGCGGTGTCGGTGTCGTCGGTGAGCAGGGGCGGCACGCTGAAGATGTCGATGCTGCTGTCGAGGCCGAAGCCGAGGGTGGCCTTGACCTGGGCCTGGGCCAGCGCCAGTGCCGCGGTGAACTCGTCCTGGGTGATGGTGTCGTCGCCGTCGCCGGAGTATGGGGCGCCGGTGTCGGCCTTGGCCCGGGCAAGCTTGACGGCCATGGTCGTAAGGGGGGTGGCAAAGACGGCATCGCCGTCGATGATCCGCTGGGCGTCGAGAACCGTACAGAGGGTATCCAGGAGCGGATAAGCGCCGCTGGTGATGTCAATGGTGTCGGCGTCGGCCGCGACCTCGACCAGCACCGGTCCGGTCGTGTCGGCAGGGAGTGCCAGCCCCTGAATCGCCGCGGCCGCGTCGGTGTCGCCGGTATCGAGCAGGCCGCCCTTGAGGTCGGCGGCACTCAAGTCGACCCGATACAGGTTCACCACGGCCCCGGCCAGCGGTCCCTTGACCCCCGCGCCGGCCATTGTGCCCCCCGAGTCAGCCCCCGGGGCGGTGCCGGAGCTTGAATCGCCGCCGCTGCTGCAGCCGGCAAGCAACATTGCCGCAAGCACCAGCAAAAAAAAGGTGATCCACGGCTTCCCTATAAAGCGTTTCGCTCCAGGGAGCTTCGTCTGCCCTTTGGACGGCATATTCAGGACGTGTCCTTTCCCATTTGCCGAGTCTGTTCTTCTTCGCTTCGAGATCATCTTTTTATCCTTATTTCTCTGGTTGCCAATACAACCGCAATGGGCATCCACCTTCCTTCTGCTCCGTATCTGCTTCGATGGAAATAATTCCCTTTCCCCCTTATTCGTCCAGGGAGGCGCCCGTCCGGCGGGGACGGGCCGGCCATCCATCAACTGTTTTTCTGAAACGATTCTATCGCAGGCAAGCACAGAAATCGTCCTTCCCCACAAATAAGTACTTTTTTAGCCAACTGAAACCATGCTATGGTAACGGCATGGCTAAACCACGCCAACATAGCGAACAGGTTCGATCGGCCCGGATCCTGATCATTGATGACGAGCCGCAGAACATCGCCATTCTGGTCAAGCTGCTCCGGGAGAACGGCTATGACGTCCGGGCGGCCCGTGATGCGGTTCACGCCCTGCAGACCCTGGAGATCGAGACCGTCGACTTGATTCTGCTGGACATCCGGATGCCGAAAATGACCGGGTTTGAATTCTGCGAAACGCTGAAACAGGAGCAGCGGACGGCTTCCATCCCTGTGATCTTTTTAACGGCTTTGAATGAAGTGGAGGATAAGGTGCGGGGGCTGGAATTGGGGGCCGTGGATTATATCACCAAACCGTTTAACCTGGATGAAGTGCTGGCCCGGGTGGCGCGACAGCTTAAATTAAGATCGGAGCATATGGCTGAAATGGGCAGCCTGGCGGCTAAAATGCAGCCCATGCCCGAAAGGCGCCCGAAACCCAAAGGGCAGGGCGAGTATCGCAAATCCGGGCTGGATCCGGAGAAGCGACAGGAGATCTGCCGGCGATTCAAGGCCTGCTTTGAAGAAGAATCTCCGTATCTTGACGAAGAGCTGAACGTCGAGACCATTGCCGGCCGGCTCAACGTGACGCGGCATAATCTGAGCGAGGCGGTGAATGTGGAAATGAAACGCTCCATCGCCTACCTGATCAACCGCTACCGGATCGATCATTTCTGCGAACTTTTGGAACAACAGCCCGACGCCACGATCCTCGATCTGGCGTTCCAGTCCGGATACAACTCGAAATCGGTGTTTAATCGCTGGTTCAAAACGATCAAGAAGACCACACCCAAAAAGTTCAGAAAAGCACTTTCACCAGGAGCAGTGCGCTGAGGCCCTTAGAAGCGGTTTCAAAGCCTTCATTCGGGCCCAAAATCAAGGCGGGCGGCAAATTTAAACCGGAGGAATAGTCTGCTATTTCGAGGATTTAAATCTGCCGTCCAACGCCGAGTTTGGGTTCGAAGGGAGGCTTTGAAACCGCTTCTACCCGATGTCGTCGTCATCCAGCCAACGGACGATCTCCTCATAGGCGTATTGATCGGCCAGTGTTTTAAGGAAACGGCCCAGTCGCGGATTGATCCCGCCGATCTCGTTTAAACCTTTTTCGATCCCGTCGACATCACTTAGGCGAATCGCTGCATCGAAGCGGGAGAGCATCTTATCGGGCAGGGCATCCAGCATGGTGACAATCTCCTGCCGATCAGGCGAATCGGCTCCCTCATCCTCGGGCGACGACGATTTGTCTTCGGCATATTGAAACCGAACCTCCAGATGTTTTTCCAGCTGGTAAAAGATGTCTCCTTCAACATAGGGTTTGCGGACAAAATCATCTCCGCCGCTGTCCAGGATCTTCCGACGATCTTCCTCAAAGGCAAATGCGGTCAGACCGATGATGACAGTCTTCTCCCCGCCCTGCAGACGCCGGATTTTTCTGATGGCACGCAGTCCGTCCATATCCGGCATCCGGATGTCCATCCAGATCAGGTGGGGCCGCCACTTCCGCCAGATCTCGACCGCTTCCCTGCCGTTGACCGCCTCCCGGACAAGAAATCCCACCGACTTGAGAAGGGTCGCCAAAAGCATGCGGCTTTCCGGATTGTCTTCCGCCACCAGGAGGCGGAATTCCCGTCGGGCATCGGCGAGGCCGATGACCCGTCCTTTTGGCCGGCCGGTTTCCACATCCCCCTCCTGCGCCAATTCCACCGGCAGATCGAAGGTGAACCGCGTTCCCCGGCCGACAGCGCTTTCCACCTCCAGTTTGCCCCCCATTAAATCGACGAACTTGCGGCTGATGGCCAGCCCCAGACCGGACCCTTTGGGGGTCGACCCTTCACCGCCGGTCTGAAAGAAGGCCTCGAAAATTCTCTTCTGATCTTCCGGGGAAATGCCGACACCGGAATCGGCCACTTCAAATCGAAGGAGACATCGCCCGGACGGCTCCGGCTTGTACTCCCGGCACTGGCCATGAAGGGTGATGGAGCCCTCATCGGTGAATGTGACGGCATTGCCCAGAAGGTTGATCAGGACCTGGCGAAGCTTGTTCTGATCCGCCCGGATATAGGTCGGCACATCGTCGTCGAGGTTAAACTTCAAGGCCAGCCCTTTCTGCCCGGCACGCAGGCGGAACATCTCCTCCAGGCCGAGGAGAAAGCCGTGCAGGTCGAAGCGTTCGGACGTCAATTCGATTTTGCCCGCCTCGATTTTGGAGAACTCCAGGACATTGTTGATTAACGCCAGCAGGTGTTCGCCGCTGCGGCCGATGGTTTGCAAACTGGTGAGCTGTTCGCTGGACAGATTGGGGCTACGGGCCAACAGCTCTGAAAAACCGAGAATGACGTTGAGCGGTGTCCGCAGTTCGTGGCTCATGTTGGCCAGAAAAAGACTCTTCGCCCTATTGGCGGCATCGGCGTTCTGTTTCGCCTGTTTCAAAGCGTCTTCTTCTATCTTTAACTTGGTATAAGCTTCGGTCAATTCCGCCGTCCGTTCACTGACACGAAATTCTAACTGGTCTCTATTCTGATACAACTCCTTCCTGGCTCTCAACAGCTTCTGAATCATATCTTTCAGGGTCTCGGCGAGTATCGTCAACTCGTTTTTCCCCTTGGAATTGATATCTATTTGGATATTCTCGAGATTATCCATCTCAATCTGCTTGGCGGCGGAAGTTAAGGTGTAGAGGGGTCGACGAAGCAGAAACCGACTGACCCAGAGAAAGACGATCCACAACACAATTGTTTTGATGATGGCATTAATCACGATGAAAAAATAACTGTATTGCACCCTGGAAAAAATGACGGCTGAACTTGAAAAGATCGTAATGCGACCCAATTCATGACGTTGCCCTTTAGTGGAAATGATGATGGGGAACTGGTAGCCGAACAGGTCGCTGTTTTTTTTCTTGACGAGGAGACCCGGTCCCCCCTTCGCCGGGGACCTCACCTCACTGCCGGGATCAATCGTCTCTCCTTTTTCCAGGACATATTGTCCCGAAAGGTCGCTCATTTTCACACCCAGAATGGTCGGACTTTTAACCATGCCGTCCAGAATCGACAGCATTTGTTCCTTGTCGGCTTCCCACAAGGCGATAGCCATTGTCGGATTGGCGTTGAGGTGGATAATCTTTATATCCTCAATAATATTTCCCTTTACCCTTTGATATTCCGACACCATGTGAATGACGGTCACAACAATCGCCACGACCAGATAGACCGAGAAAACATAGCGCAAAAGCTTTGTGGCAATAGAGTCTTTAAGGCTCACATGAAAATAGTCTTGTTTTTTATTTTTTTTCATCTAAACAACGCTTTAAACTCGAAATTGTACGTTCCCAGTTCAGGATGATAGGCCCTGGAAAAACGTTTGAAATCTATTGTTTCGATATGTTCTTTGCTTAGCTTTTGCCGGAGATCTCCCAATTTGACAACATCCGCTTTCGTAAAATCGCCCATCCTGGTGGAAAACACGGTCGATTCGAAGGCTGCAAAATCGTATCCCTTGAGATAATCATAGAGTAAAATCAGCGTCCATGCACCCTCGGCATAATGGCCGCCGACACTGACCGACAGTTTCCCGGACATCAGGTAATCCAGATCATTGGGAAGAAGATCGACACCTCCGGTCACAAAATCCTTTCCGGGAATCCACCCGTTTTTTTCCGCGGCCTTGACGACGCCTATCGCCATGCTGTCGCTCGCCGCCCAGAAAAGCGAAACGTCGGGATATCGGATGATACTCAGCTCGAAGGCTTCAGATGCAAGACGCTCCCACCACTTGGTATGAAAAAACTGTTTCGTGACGAAATCCGGATCTTCCTTGATCGCCTTTTTAAACCCCCTGACCCTCGCGTTGGAAGCTTCCGAGGCGCGATTCCCCTCAAGGGCAACCACATGGATTTTACCATCTTTACCCCGTTTATCTAGACGCCTGGCTTCTTCCATCAACTTTTTGGCCAGAATATAGCCGGCATACTCGTCATCCGGAAGCATCAAGCCGATCCAGTATTTATAGTTTTGCCGGGGTTTTCCAACCTTGTCTTCCGGGTGGAAGCCTGCGTTAAAAACAAAGGCGGGCACCTTGTATTTTTCACACAGTTCCAGAATCTTCCTTCCGGTATTTTTATAGTTATGAAACATAATAGCGTCCGGCCGTTTATCCGGTGGCGATAAAACCTTTTCAACGGTGGGAACGACCATCATCGGGTTTTCCCCGTAAGGATAAATCTCGATATCCACCCCGAGGTCCTTCGAGGCTGCCGAAACAAATTGCTCAACCACCGGCCAAAATCCCGATGTCGGATCGGACCAGAACCAGGCGATCTTCGGATTAGCTCCGTATGCGATATTTCCCCAGAACAGGGTTAATACAACTGCAATACTCAAAAGAAATTGGTTTTTTTTCATCATGTTCCCTAACAATCAATGGGGTCAAGTCTACGTTTGACCTTTGAGGACATTACGTTCAATATCTTGGAGGCGACCTTTCAATTGCTTATCCTTTTGCAGCCTTGCCTTGACGCGTATAACCACGCTGCTGACAGAACTGAATTGGGTCAACCCAAAATCGGCGCCGATTCGCATTAGCGGCTCTGCACGTAGGGATCGAATCAGATACATGGCAACATCACGGGGTTCGTTTTCAACACCGCGGCGAATCGCTTTTAAACTGGTTGGGCTGACTTCATAATAGCGGCACACCTGTGAAATGATTGTTCCCATATCCGGCGCGAGTTCTTTTGACGCCGGAACTTGCCCGTCTTTTTTCTTTTTAAAAAATCGATCTTTGATCCAGGAAACGAACCCTTCGCTGCCAAGCATTGATGGAAGTCTCTTGCCGTCAAGGATCCGACCTACTTCTTGTTCCCGCTCCTGTGCCATAAACTGATTATAGACCTTGATTTGATGATTTTTATTCGCTGTCAGCACCTGCAGTACAAAATCTTTGTATAGCCAATTCCACTTCCTGGCTTTTGATAAATAGCCGCTATGGCTTGACCAGGGATACTGGTCCAACCGTTTCACCAATCCCGCCTTTAACGGATTCCGGTGTATATAGCGCATCAACTGCAATAAATAGTTATCTGCATCGACGAGAATCGATTTGTATCTGCCGCGAAACAGCGTTCCGTCGCAACCGTGGATGGCATTGTATTTTTGGGTATAAACGCCGTTGAGATGTCTCATGCAGCGGGACAAATTGGCATCCGGGGTCTGGAGCAGCAAATGGTAATGGGTCGGCATGAGACAATAGGCTGCCACTTTAACATTGAACAGATCCGTGGTCTCTTGCAGCAAACCTGTAAATCTCTGATAATCCGCCTTTTCCAAAAAAAGATCTTGCCCACTCCGGGCATGATTCATGACGTGATGCCATGCATTCGGATAGTCGATTCTCAATGGTCTTGACATAAATGGGCCTTAACAGCCAGGGCAAGTAAAGTCAATCGTAGACTTGACCCCAGTTCAGTCAAATGAATGCAAAGGCATTTAGGATCTATGTGGGAGCCAAGTTAAATACTAGTGATTTTTCTTTTACGACACATTATTGGTTTCACACCAAAGTACTCTGAAAAAGCCTTTGAAAATGAAGAAATGCTGTTGTAGCCCACGCTAAGAGCCGCTTCGGTCACGTTCGCGTCCTCCGCTTCTATCAGTCGTCTCGCCTCAGCAAGTCGCCTGCGCCGGAGATAGCCAAAAACAGTGGTACCGAATAATTCCCGAAAACCGAGGTTTAACCGGCTGTGGTTTGTCCCGACAGCATGCGCCAAATCGAATAACCGCGGTGGGGTCTCAAGGTCACGGCACAGGATGTCCCTGGCACGATGGATGCGATCCACTTCGTGCGGCTCAAGCTTAAGTGGGGCATCTCTCTTGTCATTTGGACATACGATTTGGGCCAGTTTGTGTAAAATCAGCTCTATGGCCTTGTTTTCCATGTAGAACTCTTTCATGGAACCGGTATATGGACAGTCCAACAAGTGATTAATGGACAGATTCATTACTTTCGAAAAAGCACTTTCGTGGGAAAAGCCGACTTCGTCACACCCTTGGGCTATATCGGAGAGCGCTTCCGGGAATTGGTCGAAAAGACCGCCGAAATACGTGCTCAACAGCGACGGTCTAAGATAGATGCTAAGATGGAACTGACGACGATCCATCGGCAAACACATCTTGCCTTCCATTTCCGGATAGAAAATAACGGAACTGAAATTATTGGAGCGAACCAATTTGTCTTTGGAGGTAGGTCGGTATGGGGACTGCAATTCCCAGTACCCGCTGGCGATGATATTAAAATAGAACCTGAGTGCCGGATCCCCCGATCCAAACCGTTCGACGATTGTTTCAGACGGTACGAAATCAGCGATATGAAGATGCAATCCGGAATTAAAACGGAATGACTGCAAGGAGCCTTTTCGACGCGCGTTTTTTCCCAATTTAACCGCCTAGCGCCATTTTAGGGTTGGTGTATGAATAACTTCACGTTTCATGTGCCCGCGCATCCCCGTTCCGTAACATTATGGAAATATTACGGCATACAAACGTTCTCATCAAAAACCTCAAAAACGCTCTCCCGAGAAACAGCAGCAATAGAAAATTACTTCCCGCCATTAATCGTATGTCAAAGAACTGATTCTATGTCAATAAGTTGATCGGCGAGCAGGCAACCGATAAATGAAGTGAAGATCCTAAGATGATTGGGAAAAGCCACTGCTTGGCGAGCAATGATGAATCGGCAATTAAAATGCAAAGAGGGGCATTGTTGCTGCGTACCGAGCCCCCCTTTGATGATTGTATCAGCCCGTTACCTGCGGAAACCACATTCTAGCGTAAAAAAACGGGGATTCAGGTTGGCCATGGGATTACGGAGTTTTGCAATCTCGGCTTCCGGACCATGGACTTCCAGGCGAGCGATATCGGCCACCTTTAGGGCTTCTTGGAGCAACGGACCGATATTTTCAAGGTGGACCAGCACTGCCTCGGCATCCGCATACCCTTCCCGGCAATGGGCCAGGTTCCCATCAAATGTAAATCCGTAATAAAGGCATTCGGGCTCCTTAATTGACTTCTTTACACATTGTTCGCCTATCTTTTTAAACGTTTCGAGTTTATCTGTGTGAACTTCGAAATAGGGGACGATTGTACAGCATCTGTCTGTGGTTGACATGGAAAACCTCCTTAAACACTGGTTTTATATAAAAAGTCATTTTAAGCAGACCATAAACGACAAAGTCACAATAAACTTCTTCCATTTGAATATTTTGTTGTTCGAAATGAAATGATACAATCATCCATTCAAAGCCGCGAAACGAGTGCTGATTTTTATATTATAATTGGATTGCTATGGGCTTTAGAGGGGAGACAGGGACATCCTCAAGTCAACCCGGCCTTTTGTTAACCGATTTCGCGAAACAATGGGGTCATCCATTAAAGGGTTCGTCAATAGAAAAAACACCTCTCCCTGAGCATTCGGTTGTATTTTTTTGTGTTTTGCTTTTGACGTTTTAAGCTCCAATTCGCGCCCGAACTTTCGTCAATTCGGATACGGTAATTG
>JBNKKC010000108.1:0-177557 GCA_050291625.1 Desulfobacteraceae bacterium | reverse complement strand
GGCTTCGCCCAGGCCCCGGCGATTCGATTTTCTTACCTGGAAAGATTGTCCCAGAACGCCTCCGCTTTTGCCTTGGCGTCATCGCGCTGCGACTGCCGACCCCGGGGCGGCGCCGGAGGCGGGCTCGTGCCGCGCAGACGGGCGATCCGCTGCTCCAGCGGTGGATGGGTCGAAAAAAGGCTCCACATGCTTTTGCCGGACAGCGGGTTGACAATGAACATGTGGGCGGTGGACGGGTTGGCCGCCATGGGCAGACGACGGGAGTAGGCGCCCAGCTTTTCGAGGGCGGCGGCCAGACCCCGGCTGCCGCCGGCATAGCGGGCGCCGGTGGCATCGGCCAGATATTCCCGGGAGCGCGAAACGGCCATCTGGATGATTGCGGCGCCGATGGGCGCCAGGATGGACATCACGATCAACCCCAGGCCGCCCAGACCGCCGTCATCGTCATCGCTGCGGCCGCCGAAAATGGCGCTGAACCGGGCTATATTGGCCAGCACCATCACCGCGCCGGCCATGGTGGCGGCGATCGAACCGATCAGGATATCGCGGTTGTTTACGTGCGCCAATTCATGGGCCAACACACCCATCAGCTCATCGCGGTTCATCAGTTTGAGCAATCCCTGTGTGACGGCGACAACGGCATGCTCGGGGTTTCGCCCGGTGGCGAAGGCATTGGGCGCCTCATTGGGGATGATATACACTTTGGGCATCGGCAGCCCGGCGCGTTGGGCCAGCGTCGCCACCATCTCGTAAAGCTCCGGGGCCTGTTGCGGCGATACCTCCTGGGCGCGGTACATGCGCAGAACGATTTTATCGGAGAACCAGTAGCTGAAAAAGTTCATGCCGGCCGCAAAGATCAGGGCCAGTACCATTCCTGACGGGCCGCCGATCAAGCGGCCGATAATCACCAGAAAAACGGTCATGGCCGCCAGCAGCAAGGTGGTTCTGATTTGGTTACCCATCGATATTCCTGTCATTTATCGTTTTAAGTCGTTGATTTCCCAATCCGCCGTCCCTCTCGGATCACCCTTCGTGTAAATATAGGGCCCCCCTCAAAAAGTTCAAGACTATCCGTTGCAAGATTGGGAAAGAACCATCGTGGCCGGCACAGGAATCGAAAAGAGTTGTCTCGATCGACCCCGATGCCGAGCCCGAAAACTAGTTAAAGGGAAAGACCGTATCATTTTTAGAGAAGAGCCCAAAAAATATTCCATCTTTCGGTGCCTTTCAGGCGCTATTGTCCTTGCAAATCGCTTCATTTTTTGGTGAAGTTGGCCCTTCCCGTAAGGGAGCATCACATGATGAAAACAAAGAGGTAAGCCCATGGATGACGATCATTCCATAGATCCCGATGAAACGCCGGATGAGGAGATGGAAGAGAGTTTTGCAGAGATGTTCGAATCCTATTCGGCGGGGATGAATGAAGACATTCGCGTCGGGGATAAAATCACCGGCAAGATCATCTCCATCAGTGACAGTGCCGTTTTTGTCGATACCGGTACCAAAGCCGACGGCGTCGTGGAAATTGAAGAGCTCAAGGACGAATCCGGACAATTGCCGTATGCTGTCGGCGATACGCTGGAGTTGTTTGTGGTCGCAGCCGAAGAGAGCGAAATCCGGCTTTCAAAAGCGATTGCCGGTATCGGCGGTTTGAGCATGCTGACCGATGCCTTTCGCAATGCCATTCCGGTTGAGGGCAAAGTCGTCCAAACCATCAAGGGCGGATTTCAGGTCGAGGTCCTGCAGCGCAGGGCGTTTTGCCCCATCAGCCAGATGGATACCCGGTTTGTGGAGGACGCCGAGCAATATGTCGGCAAAACCTATTCGTTTCGCATTACCAAGCTGGCCGAGCGTGGCCGCAACATCGTTTTATCACGGCGCGATCTGCTTGAAGCGCAGCAGGAAAAGGAGCGGCGGGAATTCCTGAGCACCTTGGCCGAGGATCAGGTGCTCACCGGCCGTGTCACGCGATTGATGCCCTATGGTGCGTTTGTCGAGCTGGCGCCCGGGTTGGAAGGCATGGTTCACATATCGGAATTGAGCTGGTCGCGTCTGGAAAAACCCGAGGAGGCGGTGTCGCCCGGAGACAAGCTGGAGGTCAAGGTGCTGCGGATCGAAAGCGACGGCAAGCGTCAAAAAATAGCCTTGTCCGCCAAGCAGGTGAGCGGCGATCCGTGGGAGCGATTGGGCGAGGAAATCGAAAGCGGGCGGAAGCTTACCGGTAAGGTAACCCGCTGTGCGCCCTTCGGGGCCTTTGTGGAGATACGTCCCGGTGTCGAAGGGCTGGTCCACATCAGCGAAATGAGCTACACCCGAAGGGTCGTCCATCCGGAAGATATCGTTCGGCCCGGCCAGACCATATCGGTGCTGGTCAAGGAGATCGATGCAAAGAGCCGGCGTATCGGTTTGAGCCTCCGGGATGCCGAAGGCGACCCATGGTTGGATGTTTCCGAACGATTTACCGTGGGTCAACCGGTCAGCGGGACGGTGGAAAAGCGGGAGCAGTTCGGTCTATTCATTCAGCTGGCGCCCGGTATCGTGGGCCTGTTGCCCAAATCGGTCATCAGCCGATCCTCCCAGGCCTCTCTTATCGATAAACTCAAGCCGGGAGACACCATTTCAGTCAAAGTGGCCAGCATCAATGCCGTGGAGCGAAAAATTTCATTGGCGCCGGGTGACGGTGATGACGAAAGCGACTGGCACCATTTCGCCGACAAGCCCTCGGAGAGCGGCTCCTCTATGGGGGCGCTGGGAGACAAGCTGGCCGAGGCGCTGAAAAAAGTGAAAAAATAAGGAGTTGTGGTATGTCCCAGGAGCAGTTTTACGATCTGGTCATCGTCGGAGGGGGACCGGGAGGATTGTCGGCCGGAATTTACGCCATGCGGGCCGCATTGAACACCGTGCTGATCGAAAAGGGAGTCCCCGGCGGCCAGATCAATCTCTCGAATGAGGTGGAAAATTACCCGGGGTTTGAACATATCAGCGGGGCGGAACTCTCCATGAAATTTGCCGAGCACGCACGCTCATACGGCCTGGAGGAGCTCAATGAAGAGGTTGCCGCCATCGAGCCGGGGCTCAAGCACCACACCGTCCGGCTGGCCGGCGGGAAAACGCTGCGAACCCATGCCGTGATTGTGGCCACGGGGGGATCACCCCGCAAGCTTGAGATTCCCGGCGAATCGGAATGTTACGGCAAGGGGGTTTCCTATTGTGCCGTCTGCGACGGCTTTTTCTTCAGGGGAAAGCAGGTCATCGTGGTCGGCGGCGGAGACAGCGCCTGCGAGGAGGCGCTCTATCTGGCCAAACTGGCGTCGAAAGTCTACCTGGTGCATCGCCGGGATGCATTACGGGCCAGCATGATATTACAGCAGCGTGTCCAGGAAGATTGCAATATCGAGATCTTATGGAACAGCATCGTCACCGGCATCCAGGCCGATGAAGAGGGTGTCAACGGTGTTATTCTGCAGGACACCCAAAGCGGGGCCAAACGCGACATGCCCATCGACGGTGTCTTTATCTTCATCGGATTTGTACCGAACAACCAACTCGTTCCAGCCGGCATCCGGATGAATGCCGATGGGTTCGTCATGACCGATGACAAGTGCGAGACCAACACGCCGGGTATTTATGTCATCGGTGATCTTAGAGAGCGCTATGCCCGCCAGATCGTACTGGCGGCGGGTGATGGTTGCCTGGCCTCATTGGCCGCAGCCCACTATGTGGAATTGCAGAAAGGCCAATCCGAAGACCCTTTCTGCGAAGCTCCGCAGGATCTGCTTAAATAGCGCGACGCCAACTCTTGCTGCCGGCGGCGCCCGGTCTGCGATCTCGAAAACCACATAAGGCTTGCGCGATCCGATGCATGCGGCTGCTTTTTCGCTGGGGCAGCACCGGACGGCGGCGTTCAGTTCTTGTTTCAACGGTTTTTTCCAGTGGAAATTCAAAAAGCGGGCCCTCCCAGGGGTAGACGTGCAATACCTCATTGCGATGGGTTCGCAGGTAATCGATGGCACGCCCCATCCGGTTGCGCGGGAGTATTCCCAGAATCCGCTCCTTTTTCGGCGCCAGTTTCGTCTGCCAGCTCTTTTCCGGAGTCATGAACCGATATCCCAGGGCTTTCATGAAATCGATCCTGGGTGCTCCCCGGTATATGGGGCTCAGAACGGCCTCGATGCCGCAGCGTATGGCGGCGCGCAGGAAGTAGTAGCGAATGGCCTGGTTCAGCCCCTGCCCGCGATAGTCCAGATGAGTCGCGGCGGAGTTGAACACGATAGCTGGAAATGCGAGCTGGTCCGGCAGCGAGCACTGTACGCTGGTGAGGGCTTCCGGGATGGTGCTGACCACAACCGCCCGCATGGTGGAGACGGCTGTTCGCCGGTCTGTCCATGCGGCCAAAACGATATTACCGTCATCGCAGCGGTTCCATTTCAGCTGATCTGCCAGAAGCAAATCAAATTCGGTGGATCGACGGAATTCGTTGATACGTAAACGGTTAATGATATCACTGTCCTGCGAGGTCGCGCGTCGAATGCATGTCATAATGGTTTCCTCAATGGTTTGAGTTTACGCCTATTGTTGTCCGTTTCTGACTTTTCGTACGGCCAGCAGTATGTTGACTCCCATGATGATGGCCGCACCGATCCAGCCCTTCAGCACCAAGGCGGGATCCGCGGCGATAAAGGGACCCAGGATCGATGCAAGCAGGATCCGGCTTGACGAGATGATGCCTCCTTCCACAGCCGTGACATATCGGTATCCAAAAGTGATGCAGTACTGGCCGGCGATGGCGAATCCGCTGCAAAGGGCCAGATAGTGCGCTTCGCTGCGGCTCGGCCAGAAAATCGCGGATGGAAAGGCGGCGTAGGTCAAGATGGCACCCAGACCGAACAGGTAGAAAAGCACGGTATTGGTGTCGTGATAACGCCGGCTCAGGTTTAGAAAAATAATGGCCCAAGCAGCGCAGACGCCGGACGTCAGGCCCCAGAGATGGTCCCGGCTCAGGGACATGGGCCCGCGCGCCAGCACCAGCCAGATTCCGGCAAAGGCGGCCAGGGCACCGATGGTCATGA
Source organism: Desulfobacteraceae bacterium (assembly GCA_050291625.1). Lineage (GTDB taxonomy): Bacteria > Desulfobacterota > Desulfobacteria > Desulfobacterales > Desulfosarcinaceae > JARRKU01. The sequence goes on along the minus strand of JBNKKC010000108.1, from coordinate 172,488 downwards.
CCGTATCCCGCTGACGTTTAAGAAAAATCCATGAAAACAGGGCCACGAAGACCGGGTAGGTCATGTTCAGAATATTGGCCTCGGCCAGAGTGGTTTTGCTCACAGCCGTGTAAAAGCAATAAACCGCAATGGCGTTGGCCACAGCCCGGCCGGCCAGCAAATCGTACCGCTTGGCCCGCAGGGATTGGCGCTTGACCAGCAGGATGAGATTGACCAGGACAAATCCGGCAACAAACCGCACAAACACAAAAAAGGCAGGGTCCAGAGAGACATGTTGAGCCGCCCAGCGGATGGTTGCCGTGGAAAAATAGAACAAGGCCGCGGCGCAGAACACCAGCAGGCAGCCGAAAATCTGTACGGCCTTTGACATCGGTCGGCCTTCAGCAGGAGGTGTTGTGGCCGACGGGTGTTTCAGGCGCAGCGATTTGGATTCAAGGCGGGGTCCGGCTTGGTGCGGGGCGGCGGATAAACAAGATTGATCTGCTATGATGGGTTCTTTGAGCATCGATCAGGCCTTCATGAAAGAAACAACGTACTGCACAGGTCGTATGTTCAGCCGAGACGGGTAAACGACCAGCCCTAAAGGGGGCGGCTTCAATTTGCGGCCATGGCCCGCAGATTGAAGCACAGACGGCATATCTGCCATTGAATCAGTTATGACCGCATGCAAAACACGCGGTTTTACCAAAGACAATCAACTCAGTGGGGTGGCAATTCAGCGTTCGAGGGGAACTGATGTGGTAGTGCCGGTTCCGGTATGAGATCGTAATAAGCTCTGTTGGCAGCTACATTATATTGACATCTTGATACAATCGGGTCGATTGCGATCGGCCGGCCGGTGTATGCAACCGCCGACTCGGTCGGGCAACCCTGTTCTTGTGGCCGCAGAGGCTGTCTGAAACGGCGCCACGGTGGCGTGATGCTATTCCAGCAGCATACGTCCACTATCGGTCGTTTGTAAACTATCTTTAATAGAATTTTTAACACAGGTCGTTGAACGGTTGTCAGGTTGCATTACTAATTTGTATGGGTTATGTTAGTAATGAATTTCAAGCCCCTGGAAAGGCAGCGAACGGCCATGGCCAAAAAGAGCATATTTGATGATATTGATCTGTTGGGATCGACCTTTGCCGAATTACGCGGCCGTCAATCCGTACGCGCCACCTTCAAGCTGACCAATGACTGTATCGATGCCATCGGTATTGTTGCAGCCCAACTCGGTATCAAGCAGAAATCGTTGTTCGACCATCTGTTCCAGGACGCAGATACCCTCAGCAGCATTGCACGCAAAGTGAAAAATGCGCAACTGAGGGCCTCAGACCGTGTTCAGAAAACGTATGTCATGAGTCGCAGCGCCTTGTTGCAGTTGGAGGACATCGCCAAACACTTTAATGCATCTCGTGATGTGCTCATCGAGTTTTCGGTCCAGCGGCTGCTTCCCATCATCGCAAACGAACGCAAACGCTACAAAAAGCGCAAAGAGATTTTCATGCAGATTCAGCAGCACCTGGAACAGGGCCGCAGGCTGCTCAAAACGGCTTATGCCGAATTGGGCGAGGATGATCCGCTGACCGATCGGCTCACTGCGGCGATGGGGGTCTATGAAAGCGCGAACAAACAGATCGCGGCTGCAATGGAGAAGGGCAAGGACATCGAAACCTTTGAACCCGAATCGTTTAGGCGGGTTGACATCCGCTACGAAGAGGATTAGGGCCGTTTGTCAACTGAACCGATAAGGAGCTGCAGTGTGTGTTGGGGCCGCTGTTTATTACGTCTCATATTGATACCGTCTCTGTTTGTTTCGATTTTGGTTTCCGCCGGTTTTTGTGCCGATAAGGACATTTCCGTTGAAATAACAAAGACCTTTGATCATGGAACGCTGATCGATCATCGGATCAGTGCCGCTGATTCGCGCCATAGCGTCGTCATGATTTTCAGCCAGCGCCGTCTTGAAGAGGGGTCTGATCAGATTGGCGAAGCCTTCCTGTCTTATCGACCGCAGCGGCGCCCGGACAACCGTCCATTCAGCAGCCACGAGACGCAACGACTCGTCAGCGAAATCATGCAGGCCCTGCATGACAAGTTCGGGGAGAACTTGAAGCTGGCCAGCCTGTCTGCATCCGGTTTTTTAAACGTGTGCGAGATCCAGGAAAAAAATATGAGGGCCTTTGCAGGCTACGAGCCCTGGCAGGCTTATTTGGCATCCAGTCCGCAGCACTACTCACAACATGATGCGCACCAAATGGTCGTCCACCGGTGGCGGCAGACACGCGTATACGCAGATGTGATTCGCATCTTCCAATCCGCGGGCTATACCCTCGAGCTGGAAGGCTTTGAAAAACTGTTCGTACAGCGCGCCGATCAATTCGAATGCTATCCGAACGTCCAGTCTTCCACCATCAAACCCACCGACCGCTTCCCCTATCCCGGGATGGTCTATTTCACTATAAAGCTTAGGAGACTGCAATGACAGCGCCTCGATCCATCACTCCCCAAACCCAATTCTGCATGGTGATCGGCGATCCCATCGGCCACAGTCTTTCACCGGCCATCCACAATGCCGCATTCGATGCATTGGGCCTGGATTATCTCTATCTGGCCAGCCGCGTGCAGGATGTGCGGAATGCGCTGGCCGGCATGCGCGCCCTTGAAAACTTTCGAGGCATGAGCATCACGATTCCGCACAAAATAGCCGCCATGCAATATGTGGATGCCGTCGACCCCATCGATCAGGCCATCGGCTCCATCAATACGGTGATCAACGACAAGGGCCGGCTTGTGGGATTCGGCACCGACGGACCGGGCGCCCTGAAAGCCCTGGTCGACGCCGGGGCGGCTCTCGACGACAAGCAGGTCCTGATGCTGGGGGCCGGCGGCGCTGCGCGCGCCATTGCCTTCACTCTGGCCAATCAGACGCGTTCGCAGCGGCTCACGATCCTGGACATCGATGACGGCCTGCGCGATGAATTGTCTGCCGATCTGAAAAACGGAACCCCTGCCACCATAGTAGATCGAAAGTTCAATGACGAATCGCTCGCTGCAGCCATGGCGGAGGCCGACGTGATCGTGCACTGCACGCCCATCGGCATGCACCCCAAGGCGGATGTCTCGCTGGTTCCGCGGGAACTGTTTCGAAACGGCCAGGTGGTGTTCGACATCGTCTATACGCCGTTGGAGACCCGGCTGCTGTCCGAGGCAAAAGCGTCCGGTTTGCAGGTCGTTTCGGGGGTCGAGATGTTTGTCAACCAGGCCGTGCTGCAGTTCGAGCGTTTCTGCGGCGCACAGGCCCCTGTCGACATTATGCGGCAGGTGGTTTTGGAGCAATTGGCATCATGAATCTGGTCCTGATCGGATACAGAGGCACCGGCAAGAGTGTGGTGGGCCGCATCGTGGCGCGGCGGTTGCAAATGGACTATGTGGGAATGGATGCCGGGATCGTCGAGCGGGCGGGGATGTCCATTCCCGAGATTGTCGAACGCCACGGCTGGCCCGGGTTTCGGGACATGGAGTCCGAACTGGCGGCCGAGCTGGCCCGGCGGGATAATCTGGTGATCGACACCGGCGGCGGCGTGATCGAGCGACCGGAGAACATCGCGGCGCTCAAAGCGACCGGGCGCATCGTCTGGCTCACCGCCTCGGTTGAAACCATCGTTTCCCGCATCCAGGACGATACCCAGCGCCCGGCCTTGGTCGCAGGCAAGACCTTCACCGAAGAGGTGGCCGAAGTCCTCGCGGCGCGCACGGCCAGATATCAAGATGCATCGCAATATCAAATCGCTACGGACGAATTGAGCCCGGATCAGGTTGCGGAAACGGTCATGGAACTCTGGCGCTCCTAAACCGCGCGCCAGAGTTCCATGTTCAGGGTTCAAGGTTCTAAATCGGAACGACTCTCCATCTAATACTCGGTTGATGCAGGCTTGTCGGTACAGTGGGAGCGGCGTCCCGCCGCGACTTTTCCACTATAGAAAACATGTCCCGGCGGGACGCTGTTCCCACAATTGACAGATCCCCGGCTGGCGGTGCCATGTCCTTTAAAAATCGATAAAATTCATTAACTTAAAACTTAATACTTTAAACTTTAAACGCTGACGGCAGGTAATCTATGTTTCGGAATAGCAACTATCGAGACTCTTTTGCCAAGGCCATTGCTTAAGGCGGAACGCCGTCAGAACTTCCAAAAGACAGGTATCAGTAAGGTCCCCATAACCACGACGATCAGGTTGAGCGGAATGCCCAGCTTGAAATAATCGCTGAAACGATAGCCGCCGGGGCCATATACCATCAGATTGGTCTGATACCCGATGGGGGTGGCGAAACAGGCGCTGGCACCGAAGCAGACGGCCATGATAAACGGCCTGGGATCGACGCCCAGCTTGAGCGCCGTTGAGATGGCGATGGGCAGCAGCAGGACCGCTGTGGCGTTGTTGCTCAACAGCTGGGTGCTGATGCTGGTCAGGACAATGATGCCTCCCAGGATCATCTGCGGCGACCAGCCATCCAAGGCCCGGATGAATTGATCGGCATAGAAGTGGCTGGCACCGGTTTTGTCCATGGCCATGCCGAGGGCGATGGTTCCCGCGATCAACATCAGAACGTTGGATTGCAGGGCCCGGTAGGCTTCGTGCAGGGGCAGGCAGCCAAAGGCGATCATCAAAAACAGCGCGGTCAGGGCGCAGACCATGATATCGGCCAACCCCGAGGCGGCCGCCACGACCATGGCGCCGAAAATAAATCCGGTCAGAGGCGCCTTGGGTTTGTGCACGATTTTGTGATGGACGTCTTCCACCACGATCCAATCGTTTCGCCCGCGAAGGTTCTCCAGTTCATCCGGTTGGCACCACACCAGAAGAATATCACCAAGTTTCAAGCGTACATCCTGGATCTGTTTTTCCGTATAGTGCAGGCCGCTGCGTTGGATGGCCACGATGTGGAGCCGGTCATCCCTGGCCAGGTAGGTCCTGCGCAAACGCTGGCCGATCAGGCCCGACTGGGGCGGCAGGATCAGCTCCACCACGAATCGACCCCCGCCGGATGCCAGCGGTCGGCCGTTTTCGGTCGCGGGAAGGTGGGCCACTTTGTCATTGAGCATTCCCATCAGGCTGTTGGGGGAGCCTTTGACCAGCAGCAGGTCATCGGGTGCAATGGCGACACTGTCACGACAGGGATGAAATATATGGGAATAGCGGATCACTTCCAGCACCTCCACCCCCTGATATCGCTCCGGCAGTCCACTGCAGGGATTGATACCGACCAGCCGACTGCCTCTCGGCACGGTCAATTCCGCAAGGTATCGTCGTTGGGTGCTCTCCAGCTCGCAGGACGGATTGCTTAAATCGGGCATCAGGATCGGTCCCAGAAAGACAATGGTCGCCAGGCCGACAAGGGCGATGGGCAGGCCGACCGAGGCCAGCTCGAACATGCCGAAGGCGCGATACCCGTAATGGACCGCCAGATCGCTGACGATGATATTGGTGGAGGTTCCGATCAGCGTGCAGGTCCCGGCCAGAATGGAGGCATAGGAGATGGGGATCAATTGCTTGGACGGGCTCAACCCAAAGCGGCAGCTCAGGCTCATGATCACCGGTATGAACAGGACCACAACGGGGGTATTGTTGATGAAGGCCGATGCCGCGGCCACCATCAACAGTATCAGCAGCATGGTCACTGCCGGGCGGCCCCTGGTCCAATCCAGCACCTTCTGGCCGATATACTCCACCGTCCCCGTACGGATCATGGCCCGGCTGATGAGAAACATGGCCCCTACAGTGATCACCGCGGGGTTGGCGAACCCGGCAACCGCTTCCATCGGCTCGAGGATTCCGGTCACCGTCAGCAGGACCATGATGCCGATGGCGGTCAAATCCACGGAGATCTTCTCACTGATCAGAAAATAGAGCGTTGCGATCAATATGGCGGTGATGATCCAGATGTCCATGACCAGGCCTCTGAGGGTTGAACCTTCGCCGGTAGAGCGGTCGTTTGCTACTATGAGAACCCTGAGAAGAACACCATAGGTATGAATCGCACGTCCGTCAAACCGTTATCCGTTCATAGGTTCTCGATCCCAAGCCGAGATCTTCGGCGTAATCCAATTGAATGGACCAGTCCACATTGGGATAGAGGCCCTTGAACTTGTCTGCACCGGGCTCGGTATTGGTCAGCAATTGGGTGCCGGCCAGAGCCGGCTCGGCATTGACGAGGTCCACCGATGCCTGATCCAGGGCCACCGGGTCGGTGCCGGCGACGATGCCGATGTTTTTCACAATGGGCGCATCGTTGGCCGGATAACAGTCACAAGCCGGCGATACATCGGAGATGAAATTGATGAACAGGGACTTGCCGGTCTTGTTTTTCAGGACTCCGGCGCTGTACTCCACGATAGCCTCCAGAAAGATCGGAATTTCCTGATCCCAATTGACGGCAATGGCCTCGTTGGGGCAGATCAGGATGCATTCGCCACAGCCGATGCAGCGCTCCTGGTCGATGGCGGCCTTGTCATCCGTCAGCGCCAGGGCTTCCTGGGAGCAGTGCTCCACGCACTCGCCGCAGCCGATGCAATCTTCGGCACTGACCTGTGGCGCAACCGAGGAGTGCATGGCCAGTTTACCTTTTCGCGAAGCGGATCCCATGCCCGTGTTTTTGAGAGCGCCTCCGAAACCCGAGAGTTCATGCCCCTTGAAATGGGCCACGGAAATAAAGGCATCGGCTTCGACAATTTCTTTGCCGATGTAGACGCTTTCAAAGTGTTTGCCGTAGACAGCCACCGAGGCCTCGCTTTTTCCCCGCATGCCGTCCGCGATAACCAGGGGGGCCTCCACGACGGCGTATGAAAATCCGTTCCGGATGGCCGTGGTCAGATGTCTAGGAGCGTCGCTGCGGGTGCCGGCGTAGAGGGTATTGGCATCGGTGAGGAAAGGAACACCGCCCAGCGCTTTGACTCTGTCGGCAATGTTTCGCAGATAAATCGGCCGGATATATGCGGCATTGCCCAATTCGCCGAAATGCAGTTTCAGCGCCACCAGATCCCGCTCGCGGATGATCCGATCCAGTCCGGCGGCCTCCATCAGCGATAAAAGCTTGGCCATGATGTTTTTTTGGGGGGTGGCTCGAAAATCGATAAAAAAGACCTTGCTGGACATGGCGTCCTCCTGGCGTCCTGTTTTTAGAGGTTGGTTGAGGGTATGGGCTGCAGGTGTTTGGGTGAAGGGTAGCGGGACAGATTATTAAAGTCAAGGATCTCGACAATAGATGTGTTTGTTGAGAATGATGAAGAGAAAAGATAGCGCTTTTCCATAAAACTCAAGTTGATGGCTTATATATCCATAGCGAAAGCTTGAGGTGGAGGCGGTCATTAGACAATCCCCTCGTCTTTCATGGCCTGCATGGCGCGGTTCATCTGACGGATCGCCTGGCGAATGCGATGCTCGTTCTCCACCAGGGCGATCCGCAGGTAACCTTCACCCTCTTCGCCGAAACCGATCCCCGGCGCCAGCGCCACATTGGCCCGGTTCATCATCTGGATGGAAAACTCCATGGAGCCCATGCGGTCGAACGGCTCCGGAATGCGGGCCCAGACAAACATCCCCGCCTTGGGCGGCGTCACCGGCCAGCCGATGCGCTCCAACCCCTCGCACATCACATCGCGACGATTCTGATACAAACCGGCCTGGTGCACCACGTCGGCGTCGCAGTGGCGCAGCGCCACGATGCCGGCGATCTGGATGGCCGAAAAAATGCCGTAATCGTAATACCCCTTGATTTTTCGCAGCCCCGCCACGATATCCCGGTTGCCCACGCAATAGCCCAGGCGCCAGCCGGCCATGTTGTACGATTTTGAGAAAGATCCGAATTCCACAGCCAGGTCGCTGGCACCGGGCACCTGCATGAAGCTGGGAGCCGAGTAGCCGTCAAATGTTATCTTGGAATAGGCGAAGTCATGAATCACCAGCAACGCGTACTTCTTCGCCAGTGCTACGATCTGCCGGAACAGGTCCATGCTGCCCAACTCGCTGGTGGGATTGTGAGGGTAGTTCAGGATCAGCACCTTGGGCCGCGGGTAGACATTCTCGCACATTGCGGCGATTCGCTCGACAAATACCTGCTCGCTTTCCAAAGGGATGCGAATCACGCTGCCGCCTGCGATGATGGCGGCGTACACGTGAATGGGGAACGCCGGCGCCGGTACCAGAACCGTGTCGCCGGGCCCGATGAGCGCCAGGGCCAGGTGAGAGATACCCTCTTTGGAGCCGATGGTACAGATGACCTCTTCATCGGCGTCCAGTGACACATCGTAATCCTGGGCGTATTTCTTGACGATCTCCCGCCTCAGGTTGCGCAGGCCGTCCGCCACCGGATAGCGATGGGTCTTGGGATCGTTGGTCACCTCCACCAGTTTGTCGATCACCTGCTGAGGTGCCGGGTCAACGGGATTGCCCATGCCCAGGTCGATGACATCATCGCCCTGCCAGCGCTTTTCCATCTTCATCTTATTGATCATTCCGAACAGATAGGGGGGCAGTTGGGACATGCGTCGGGCAAATTGAATCTGCGGTTTTTCCTGCATGGCGTTTTCCTTCCTCGTTTCAGCGGCCTTGAAAGGCGCAATGGGTCATGCGCTCCATCGTTTCATCGTTAGATCAGAGTCGCTTAGGGCATGAACCCCTTCCACGACCCGCAAATAAAAAACCCCGGATCGATGTGTCGATCCAGGGCATGAAGCGCAACACCACGGACCGACCGCTACAGCCCGTGGCGTGGAATTCCAGATTCGGCGTGTCAGCCGCCTGCCATCGCCAGAGCTGTGCTGCTCGCGGCGGCCGCGGCGTTCAATTGTTTGTAAAGCATATCGATCCCTCTTTGTCAGACGTCAGTGAATATATAGAAGACCTGCCGGGCTGTCAATTGCCGAATAGGGGCACAAAGCCTGTCGCCTCACAAAGTTAATGTTGTTTTCCTTGTATCTGCCTATTTTCCCGTATTCCTCTTTTGCCTGTCATATGTTCGATTTCGATTTTGATCAACTTGGTTCGTTTCAATGAGCGCTCAATATATTTAATTCCAGCTTCTTTAAATTTACTGTATTCATCCTTGCTCAAGAATCTTTTTAAAAGGGCGCATAACCCGTCCATCTTTTCTTCGTCAATTACCTCTTTGGCTTTTCCAAATATAATCACACTGTTAAAATTTGTGTCGAATCCATTAAATTTAAAGTCATTCTCATCGACATCTTTATCAGGTATCAGTGGCACCACCCAAACATCTGTTACAACGTTAAATGACACGTTAGGGCAATAGCCGATGTTATCAAGTTTGTGCCCTACCATGGCGCAATGAAAATAAATTTTACCATTGTGAAAAACATAATTTACAGGCACGGCATATGGGTAGCCATCAGCACCCATTGAGGCTAATGTCCCATACTCTGCCATAGTTAAAATTACGTTACATTCTTCAGCAGTTAATTGCTTTTCTTTTCTTCTAATTTTCCTGAACATGTTTTTGCCTTATTTCAGTAAAGCGTTACATCAGCCTCCGTATCAGTCCAACAACAAAATGTTCGACCTTTGAAAATATGGTATCGATCCATTTTTCCGCTGCTGATGGTTTGTTTCGGGCCATATAGTCCGCGGTTTCTGAGGTCCGATCTATAGCAAGAGGGGACCATTTCTATATTATTGTATGACGCCCGGCCTCTAGCGCACCGAGGGGACCAAGTCGCCTGGAGGCCGTTGGCATTTTAGATTGTTTTTTTAAATAATACCTTATGATCACCGAGACTATTGTAATTCAAGCTAACCATGGTGCCGTCAATCTCAGAGTCTCCTGGCTCAATTTCAAAACCTTGCTTGATGTGGAATTGTATGGAGTCTTTGTTTACAGGAGACGTGCATGATTTAATAGTGTTTCTGTTATGCGAGCGACAAAAATCGCAAAATAATGAATATAGATGTGAGCCTAACCCTATTTTGCGGAACGAAGGATGAACTCCAGCAAAATGAATATAACCTTCATTTGCTTTTGAAGGGGATAAAAACCCAATCAAAAAAGCAACTAGTTGATTCTGATGATAGATTGCAAATGAACTATCATTAAAATGATCAAAGAATAACCTTGGAAGAGCATAGGTTAAATCTCGACCACCCCACCACTCTTTCATCACCGCAAGTATTTCATGGTGATCATATGGGATAATATTCCGAATTGTGAATTCTTCTAATAGTTTTTCCGGTATCATTATAGTATGCCAACGTTGCGGTCAGGGGCAGCAAGGGTTTCCTCTGACCTTGAAACCGTCAAAGTTGAGGGTCAACGCAATAGTTCACATAGTGGCCCGGTCCTTGCCTTCCCTTGGATTGCATTGTTATCATTCGATTATAATGCATTTATTATCTTGCTGATAAACTCATTATTTTATTTGTTCTATGGCTACTTGAAGCCACATTCCGTTTCTTCGCCACTCTTTGTCTGTAACTGTTTTTCAGCCTTGATTCGAGACAACCTGTACTGCACCCAACCATCTGGGCAATTTACGATGATATGTCCATTTGAATCCTCAAAACCGGTTTTATCACTATGACGCATAGCATTGGCAAATGGCCAAATTGCTGCAAAGCTTGCTGCACACATGTTTCTTGGAGTCATTCTACTAAAAATGTATTCCCCCTTAGCGAACGGACAAAACTCATTTTCAACTACTTCGCATTTAACTTTATAAATGGTTTTCATATCCTCTTTTCCTGCCTATGCCTTTTCATATGGGATTCTATTCTTGGTATGGTGTCAAACCTTCTCTCCGGTGAACTTTGTATTTGAGTTTGGAGCGTCTTGGTCCCATGCGAACTACTGAGGTATCCGGATCTGTAGTGGAGATATGTTTACGGTTGGCTTTGCCCTTTTTCGGTTCACGATCATGTTGCTGTTCCAACCGAGACTCAAGTTCGCTATAGCTTTTGCTTAAATTGCGTTTCAGCGAGTGCTGGTTGACCACTGAATTGTTATAGGCGTCGGCCTGAACATAGCCGGCGTCGGTGAACATTTTACTGCCATCGATTAGGCCGGCTTCAACGCATTGAAAAAAGCAATAACTTTAAGATCACAGGAGGTGGAACCGGCACATCGCCTTTGGTGCCGTATTTAACTTCGACTTGCTCGTAAATGAAATCAAAGTCGATAAGATTGGCAATCTTTCTTAAAATGTGATCCTTGCGGATGCTTTTTCCAGGTTGAGGCAGCTGTAAAACAGTTTGTGTTGAGCATCGGGCTGACGTCCCATCATGATCTTAACATCCTGTTTTATTAAATTTATATACTTTATTTATGACAAATAATCGATAGATTTTCAATCACTTTTTTTGGGTTTGGGCTGGCCGTGCAACTGATGTCGGGCCGTAAGGAAGTAAAAATTTTCAACCATAAAAACGGTAACTCTCCAATAAGTTATGGCAGCAAACCAAATTCGCTGGACAAAAAGGAAGTGGTCATAGTATGTCAATTGAGTATGAAACCTCACTTTTTAATTCCACCGATTCCAGAGGAACAACTTAGCCCGCTTGTTGGACGAAGCCGCTACGCGGCGGGGAAAAAACCAGCCTTCATGGCTCATTTTCTATCCGGAATTGTTCAATGAAAAAATCCTGGCTATTCTTTAGAACTCCACATGGGAAATGAAACGTTGGTCAACTTTTTTTATGAAGGGGTTGTCATGAATTCACAATGGATTGTCGTTCCGCGTATCTTCGCGCTTGTGCTCATCGGACTGGTTACCGGACTATCGGGTTGTGGCGATGGCGGCGACAGCGCAGAGCCGGATGCCGGGCCGGTGGGACAGAGCGGCCTGCTGTCCGGCTGCACGGTGAGCGAAGACACGAACATGACGGATTGCCCGATTCCTGCGGGGTGGACAGTGGTGAACCAGGAGAGCTTCGCCGAAGGCCGACTCAACGGTGCCGGAAATCCGTCGTTTTACGCCGCCAACCTGACCGGTGTCCCCGGGGAGATCTCCACGTCGGGGGCCCATACCGGATCGTACGGACTCGCTTGTATGACCACCGGGGAGCAGTCGTTCTGCAACTACAACGTGCCCACCGGGGCGGCCAAGGAGGTGTACATGTCTTATTGGCAGTACCTCGGGGAAAATGCCGTTGCCACCCTCGATTTCTATCTGGCGAAGCTGCAGAACAGCCGCATGCGCGATATCCGCTTCGATCCGAACCCACCGCCGGGGCCTTACCTGACGCTGACCACACAGTACCAAGTCTATTCGGAGGGCGACGGGAAACGCAGCATCGCCTGTTACAGCGGGAGCGGCTGCACGACCGAAGGACAGGGGGCCGTTTCAGGGGAGCTTTATTGGGACATCTCACCGGGTTCCTGGGAACAGTGGGAAGTATGGGTGAAGCACAGCACCTGCGATGGCGGCACACCGGTTCCCGACGGCTTCTTCCGCGCCTACCTCGACGGCCGCTTGGTCATGAGCATTGAGGATATGAACACAACGCTCTGTCCTTCCTTGGCGGATGACCCGACCGTTACGGCGCAGGTCGGTGGCTACCAGAGCGTGCAGGCGGCTCTCAACGAGGCCAACCAGTGTGTCCCCTACGGGAGCGTCGAGTACCACCATGCGATGAGCTGCCGCCCACTGTTCACCGACTGCCCCGAATTCATGGCGGACGGCGTCACTCCTTGCTGGGGCGATCAGCAGCCATACGAGCGTCACCTCGATGACGTCATCATCATGAAGAGGTAGCCGGTCGACGAGGGTATGGGGTCAAACCTTGAATAGTGAATTGGTGCGCCTTATTCACTATTCAAGGTTTGATTCCATTGGATTATTGCCTTTTTTAAAATTTATTGTGTAATTAAGCCTTGTACCGAAAAACCCACTTTCTTCAAAGCCGTTTTCAGAAACAAGAGATTTCAATTCCACTATATTTAATTTATCTGGATCTCCGGCCAATTCAGAGATTGACAACAATCCGTCATTTTTAAGTATCCGATGAATTTCTCTCAAGTATTTTCTCTTGTTCTCAATTTCTCCAATAACAGTCACCATAAAAACTCTATCAAAAGTTTCATTGTTGAAGTCGAAATTTGACCCATTACTTAGGACATAATCGACATTTTCAATTTTCCTTTTCTTTAGTCGTTTCTTTGCGAAATCCAGCATTTCTTGTTGTATATCTAATAAAACAAGTCTGCCGCTCCTCAGAAACTTTGCTATTTTAACACTAAAATAACCTGGGCCTGGCCCAATTTCCAGGACTGTATGTTTTTCTTTTAAATCCAGTCGGTGAATTAATTTATTCGGAGAAAGGAATATATTTCTAATAGGTATCAATAGGGTGAAGGCATATTTAGGAGGGAAAACACCTTTACCTGAAAAACTATTTTTAAATTTATCTTCGTTATTCATTTTTTTAGACGTCGTGGTAGGTATTGAATATCAATTATCTCATTCATTTTTCAGGCACTAACGTTTCGCGTAACCGGACGCGCGAAGTTGCAGAGTGAAGCGGCGCAACTTTGTGCGATCCGTGTTTGCGCACTTGTTAGGCACAGTCAATCCCAATACCATTCCCACACTCTCCATGGGTCGACGTAATAAGATATCCACAATACGACTCCAGGAATTAAATGCAAACATTTTGTTTTCAGGGGCTGGATGAAGTTATCCGTATTTTTTATTAGTAAATATATTCTACTCAGTGCCAGGACGGGGTACGTTACAAATGAAACCACAACAAATATAAATACAGGCCACATGAACAATAGTGATTGATCAGCGCTTTTGGGATCAGGATGGTATGGATAAGGCCAATACCCCAAATTGATTCTGCAATATATAAAAAATGCATACAGAAACAGTATCGTGAGAATTGGAGCAAAAGTGCCTAGACGCTCAATTGCTCTCCAAAACCTATCCATCTTTTTTATCACCTCGTATAAGAGATCAGATCATTAAGTTGATCTCACAGGGCACACCTTTTTATGATGTTTGTTCCCACAACAAATACTCATAACAAAGGAGGCCAAGCTATGAGATTTTACAATCAACAGCACAAGTATTACTGCCGGATCGATTTACATGCACGCAAAATGTATGTCTGCATCATCGATACCAGGGACAAGGTCAAAGTGCAAAAAAACATCAACACCGACCCTGAGCTGTTCTTTGAGCTGATCTTTCCCTATCTGGACGACATCGTTGTCGGTGTCGAGTGCGTCTTTTGCCCCGAAAAGAGCTCGGGATCTTCGACTGGTATTGGCTGGCGGATTTGTGCGCCGAACACCATATTGCATTCGTCCTTGGTCATGCATTATACATGAAAGCCATTCATGGCGGCAAAACAAAAAACGATCGCATCGATTCGTATAAACTGGCCACTTTGCTCAAAGGGGGCACATTTCCCACCGCCTATGCCTATCCGGCCAAATGGCGCGCCACGCGCGACCTGCTGCGACGGCGCATGGATATCTCAAGACGCTGCGGTGAGCTGGTCGCCCATATCATCATCACCAACACTCAGTACAATCTGCCCGGATTTAAAAAGAAACTATCGCGTAAATACAACCATGACGGCGTGGCCGAACGTTTTGATGATCCCCAAGTTCGCAAAAGCGTTGAGGTGGACCTTGAGATGATCACCGCCATGAACATGAGGTTATAGCTCATTTTTTTCAACACTTTTTTTTATAAACTCTCCTTCTTCTCGAAGATGTTTTTTGATTGAATTTATACCTTCAGTAATTCTCTTTTTCGCAAGCAGTTTTCCAATCCGCCCGACTCTATAACACCCAACTGCCCTGAAATTGCAGCCTTTTGAGGTTTTTTCAATTATGAAGGAATTTTTTGGAATGAAGATACGGAACAACCAGAAAGTTGGTGTATATTCAATCAATTGATTAGGAATCATTTTAGTTACGACAAATTTTAACGTGTGAATTACACCGTGAATATATTCCTTAGCATATACAATTGATCCTTCTTCCCATGGCTTACCTTTTACCCAACGGAGCGAAATATGATCATTCGGGTGCCATGCTCGATAGGATGCATCATCTTTCAGATCCAAGAGGAATTTGAATACGTCTTCAGGTTCTGCTTCAATTTCAATTGAATCTTCAACAACAATATCTTCAAGTAATTTCATAATTTGAAATTAAACCTATAGCGTCCAAGTTGAGCTGCCGGCCCCGAGCGCTCCGTGACGAGCGCCGCCGAGCCTTCCGGTCAGCTCGAACCTGCTGTGAAAAATCATCGTAGTTAATTGTCTGGTTCATCTAAGACAAGTTGGCGCACACTGTCCCGCAACCTTTCCAATAACTCTGATGGGCTTATGCCTTGTCTTTGTGTTTCTTTCCGAATCCAATCCAACAATGCCAATCTTAGTGTAAGCATCATGTGATCTGTGCTCAGTGCGATAGTGGTACCGCAAGGGCAATTGGAATACATCATCGTCCCAATCGGATTCTCAGTTTTCCAATCGCCTTTTTCCGCATCATAGGAAAGGGCAAGCCCAATTCGTTTAGTGACTAATAAATATTCACGAAGCGATTGGAACTGCCGTTGACAGTTTGGGCAGTTTCTAGGAAAGAGACTCTGATAATATCGCTTTCCAATTTCGATTACTTCGTCTTCGTTCATAGCTTTTGCCGCCTAACGGTGCGGTTTTGCGGAGAGTGAAGCGAGTCCGACAACAACCACTGGTTCGTTACTATATTAATTTAGTGAGATGCACGTAACTCTTCCCTCACGACACGACGGAGTATTTCTTCAAGAGGTTGGTCTTGATGTTCGATGTGTTTTCGGAGGGCGTCGTTTAACATAGACTGGTAATTGCCCCCTCCTTGCTCCTCTACTTTAGAACGGAACCATTCAATGATATCGCGATCAAGTCTAATGGTGATCCGAACTTTTTTCCCTGACGGAGGCAGCACAGCCCCACGCTTGCCTTTGCTAAAATCATATTTCGCTTTCATATTGTTTCACCTCACTACGCACGGCTTTACGTCCTGAAATAATACGGATATTATCCCCTCGCCATGTGTAGACCACCACTAAAATGCGACCAAACGCATCCATTCCTATGGTGATAAAACGCTGTTAAGCTGACCCGTGATCATCAAGAGTTACAGTGTTTGGATCTTCAAAAACCGCAAATGTGTCTGCAAAAGCAATACCGTGTTTTAACAGATTTTTCTTGGCTTTTGCATTCTGCCAAAAAAAGAATACCTGGCCCCGGTTTTTTTATAATAGTTCGATCACATTCAAATCACGCTTAAAAAAGAAATCTTTTTCTTTCAATATCAATATGGTTGCTAGAATAAGCAATAATACTGTTTGTATGATCTTGCTGTCCGGATTAGTTGCGAATATTTCATTAAAATATACAGCTGAGATATGGAAAATAATTGGGACGATAATATTCCTCTTTGATTTGTAATATAGCCAATTCATCAACAAAACAAACGGGACAATGCTGACTAAAAAATTTATACTATAAATCCAGCCTGTTGCTACAAGATTACTCTGATAGTATTCCCGAATCGTCGAAAGTGGAACATGCCAAATCCCCCAAAAAACACCAAAGAGAAGAGATGCCTTAAAAAGGTTCATTTTGCTACGTAAGCAGTCCGTCCCATAAGAATGCCAGGCCAACTCCTCAATGACAGGAGCGAAAATCAGCATAAACCATACGGGAAAGATGCCAGATGAAAATGTGAAATGCCCTGTAATTACGAATTGCGATGCGCTATATCCAAAAAGTAATGAAATAGCTTGGGCTAATAATATGCTTACTAACATCAAAGTGAAACTTAAAATAATATAGATGGATCGGAATGATTTGAAATTAAATACTCTCCCCAAAATGTCTGTTCGTAAATCGGAATCTTTCGAAACTAGCCACCATGTTACGATTAGAGGGCCTAAAAGGCCACAAAAACCAAGTATGCTCGCTATTCTTAAGTATTTATCTTCATATGGAGTGATTTGACTGACACAGCCCGCGATAAACCAAAAAGTCCAGGGAATTATTGTTGAGATGCTATAAAAAAGAACGGGTCTTTTATATTTTGGAATAATCATAATATTCCCTCCAAATCAGCTGAACGTGCTCTTCAGCGGGCGTATGGTCCTTGCGCTCCGTTGAAAGAGATGGTTGGGGAGTTACCATAATATGTTTATTCCCGTGATCATAGCCAAAAAGCATGCGATCCATAACAGCAATGGACCGGTTGCTCCTTTTAGTTCGAACCCAGGGATTTTCAATTGAATTTCGCCTGAATACTTTTCAAAAACAGTGATCAGTACCATTGAGCACACTAAAGATAATGGTATCCCAATTGATGCTTTCGCATGTTCAATGAGGATCGTTTGGATTTTCGAGCTTGTGAATATTTTAGATATGAACAGATAGAAATAGACACCACCTAATATTAGCGAGACAAGAACTGATCCCCAAAGAGCGATCAAACGTAAATTTTTTACGTTAAATTCACCTCTTTTAAGGATGGCATTTTGATCTGCTTCATTCATAGCTATCTATTCTCCCCAACGCTTGGCCTCAGGCGCGATGGAACCGAGTCGCCTGAAGGAAATTGTTCGCCGTTAAACATTCTCTCGAGGTATTACCTCAACCTTCAACTTCACTTCACCATATCCGAGGCATTCAACGCCTACATCAGGGCATCTCACATAGCGCATGAAATGAAAATCATTTGGCTTAAGACTTTCGCTCAGTCTTTCGTTTATAAGGGCGACGGGAATAGTGAGCTGGGATGCGAGATATACACAAATCCTTGATGGACAAAGTTTGGTTATAAAATTGCCATCTACATCCAGTACTAATTTTTGGCCTATTTTATGGCCCGAATTGCAATGGCGAGCCTCAACCACCTCAGCGACAATTGAGTACACTGGTGCTGCTTCTGAAATGCGCTCAACATGTCTTATACGATGTCCAGACTCACGAAAAAAGTCGGTTTCCTTTTCGGTGTATCCCACTCTCTGCGAGTAGCGTATCAATTTCTCTTCTGACATATTGATCACCTTACCTTCGAGATCGATTCTTTCGGTGAACCATTATTCACGAGCAAAAACGCTCGATATTCCCGATCCGTTCAGCCTTGTTTTTTTCAATAATCGCCGCAATTTCAACAGGATCGAATTGAACAGACTTTATATTCAATCCGAAAAATCAAGCCCTTTTGACATCGTTTATTTCTCAGGGGTATAAGAATCATTAAAAAAGGATGGACACTATCTAATACAAACCCCATTGAAAAACAAGAATAGTGGACAGGTCACACCAGCCGCCCGTAACATTATTAAACAACGTCAGGCAGCGCACCCGCATGAAGGGGAATCGATCCGGCCTGATAGATCCTGTGTGCCATAGCTCCGGCGATTCATTCTTTTTCACAATCATCGGCTCCCAGGAGATGCGGGCAATGCGTGTTGAACCGCGGCGGAAATGGTCAGGATCCGCCTAAGATGTCGTCTATTTTTGCTTTGGCAGCCGCCGCCGTCTCGTCGGAGAGGGTGACGCTGTCGCTCTCTTTGAGGACATCGATAAAGACACCCACCAGGACGGGATCGAACTGGGTGCCGGCATAGGCCGCCAGTTCGCCCACGGCTTCTTCGCTGGTAAACTGCCGGCGATAGGGCCTCCGGGAGGTCATGGCCACAAAGGCGTCCACGATGGCGAAGATGCGTGCCCTGAGAGGAATGTCATCGCCTTTCAGTCCGTCGGGATAGCCGTTGCCGTCGTAATGCTCGTGGTGCGAGCGCAGCACCGACCGCTCCTCGGCAAAAAAGTCGAAGGGCTCGATCAGTTCCTGCAGCTTGTATGGGTGGTCGAAAATAAGTGCGGCGCCGCCCTCATCCAGGTCCTTGGCTTGATCCACATCACCTAACAGGACCTTGGTGGCATCGTGAAAAATGGCCGCGTGTTTCAGCGCCTTGACAATGGATGGATGAAAGCCGAGCCTGACGCCGATCAGATTGACATACTGAATCACCCGCTGGTTATGCTCCCTGAGGCGATCGCCATCCCGGTCCCAGACCATCAACTGCAGGTATTCCACCGAGGCCTTTTTGGTCTTTTCCAATATTTCAGTGAGGCGCTTTTTGAGATAGCTGAAATTTTTTGCCGTGTTGGCCGCCCACAAATCCTGGTGGCAGACCACCACACGGTTGCGGCCTTCGGCTTTGGCCCGGTAAAGGGTTTTGTCGGCAAGTGCCAGCAGGTCTCTGGCGGTCGCAGGATTCCCATCGGAAACCGTGGCCACTCCTATGCTGACGGTGACGGCAACCGCATGTTCTCCATCGTCATATGGGTCGCTTTCACAAGCGCGCCTGATTTTTTCAGCGACCTGGCGGGCCTTATTGAGATTGGCGTTGGGCAGCAGGACCAGGAACTCTTCCCCGCCGTAGCGAAAGCACGCGTCCGTATCACGCAGGTTCTTGATGAGCTTTTGGCCGAATTGCTGCAACACGTAGTCGCCGAAATGGTGGCCGAACGTATCGTTGACCTCCTTGAAGGAATCCAGATCCAAGAGCAGACAAGCCAGATCGGTCCGATAACGCCGGGCCCGGTTGAACTCTTTTTCGAACAGATCATTCATGGCGTGGCGGTTGTAAAGGCCGGTGAGGGGATCGCGGGTAGCCATTTGCACCATCCTGGCGTTGGTCTGCTCGACCTCTTTTTTCAGCCTGTATTTTTCCAACGCCTTGACGATGCAACGCGACAGCGTCTCCTGATCGATGGAGGCCTTGGGAAGATAGTCATAGGCCCCAGCCTTGATCATATTGGTGGCGACGACCTCGTCGCCGTGGCCGGTTACCGAGATCACCGGTATATCCAGGCTCTCCTTTGCCATCCACCGGATAAAATCGAGCCCCGAGCCGCCGGGAAGCAGGTAATCCACAAAAATGAGGTCAAAGGTCTGCTTTGCCAAAATAGACATGGCCTGGGCCATGCTATCGGCCCGGACCAATTCAGTATTGGCCAGGCCTTCCAGATGGGCCTCAAAAAGCATGTAATCCTCGTCCGAGTCCTCCACGTAAAGAATACGGGTCGTTTGATTGAAGCTGATGATGGCCTCGCCACCGGGATATGGCGTTGACTGGACCTGACGGATAGCGCTCATCTTTTTAACGATGTCGGCGATGCGGCGGCCGGCCTTATCGATTCTGTCGATATGCGGAGTCAACCGTTGGGGAATCTTTTCGTCGACCTGCATGATCTCGATGCTTCCCAAAAGGGCCATCAATGGCTGGTTCAGTTCGTGGGATGTGGCCCCGGCCATTTGCAGCAGAACCTTGAGCCGCTCCTCTTCGATAACCGATTTCTGCTGCTCCAGAATTTTCTGATTGGCCTCTTTCAATGCATGCTTCTGCTTTTCAAGATCGAGAAACACGCTGACCTTGCATTTCAAAATGTCCGGGTCCAACGGTTTAAACAGATAATCCACGGCCCCGGCTTCATACCCTTTGAATACATGTTGCCGCTCCTTGCTGATGGCGGTGACAAAGATAATGGGGATGTACTTTGTTTTTTCGGCCTTTTTCATCAGTCGCGCCGTCTCAAAGCCGTCCATGCCGGGCATCTGCACATCCATCAGAACAAGGGCAAATTCATGCTCCAACATGAGTCCCAGGGCCTCTTCGCCGCCCGTTGCCTTGACGATATCCACATCCGGGCCGGCCAGCTGTCCTTCCAGAGCCAGCAGATTGGCCAGCCTGTCATCCACTACAAGAATTTTCAATTGTTGTGTTTCACTCATGCTATCACCCGATTGACACGGTTAGCTGTCAAAGACCAATCCCGACAAAAAGGGGCCGATCTGTTCCAGCGGCAAAATATGGTCCGGCGCGGCGGTTTCGATGGCCGACCGAGGCATGGCGTCCGCTTCAGCCGTTTCAGGGTCCTGGACAACGGCAAGCCCCCCTGCCTTTTTGATGGTCAGGAGTCCCCGGCTGCCGTCGTGATTGGCACCCGTCAGAATCACCCCCACCACTGTTTCGCCATAAGCATCCGCTGCCGTTTCAAACAAGACGTCGATGGAGGGTCTGGCGTAATTGACCGGCAATTCCGTCGATAAGGAGAGGGTCTTGTCCGCTTCCACCAGCAGATGGTAGTTGGCCGGGGCCAAATAGGCGATGCCCGGCAAGATCTTCTCCTTTTCATCAGCCTCCTTGACTGTCACACGACATTGCTCGTCCAGATATCGGGCCAAAAAATCATCAGTTGTCGGATGCGTGTGCTGGACGATGAGAACGGAAAGCGGGAAATCACCTGGCAGTTCGGGCAGGATGGCGCTTAAGGCCGTCATACCCCCGGCGGATACACCGATGACCACGGCTTGGTAGCGCATCAGGCCCCTTTCCTTCTGTATATTTTCTGTTTTTTGTCGACATCCTCAAATTCATCCGAATATTGCGAAAAGCGAATGCTCTCTTTGGAGCCCAGGCAGAGCAACCCGCCGGGTCGCAGGCTGTCCCGGAACAGGGCGAAGACCCGGTTCTGCAACTCTCTGGAAAAATAGATCAATACATTACGGCAGACAATCATGTCCATCTCGCCGAAGGCGCTGTCGGTCACGAGATTATGGACGCTGAAAAGCACATTTTTCTTCAGGCAATTGCGCATGATGGCAAAATCGTACCTCGCGGTGTAGTAATCTGCAAAAGAGGCCGCTCCCCCCGCTTTGCAGTAATTGGTGATATAGCCGCTCATTTTATCGACGGGATAGATCCCTTTCTGTGCTGTCTCGATGGCTTCCGGGCTGATGTCGGTGGCGTAGATCTGGACATTTTCTACAAGCCCCTCCTCTTGCAGCAGAATCGACATGGAGTAGACCTCTTCACCGGTCGCGCAGCCGGCATGCCATATTTTGACAAAGGGCTGTTTTTTCAGCGAGCCGAGCGCCTTTTCCCGCACGACTTTGTAAAAAGAGGGATCTCGAAACATTTCAGTCACATTGATCGAAAGACCCTTGAGCAGTGTTTCAAAAAAGACCGTATCGTGAATCAGCCTGTGCTGCATACTCGAAATGGATCCGAGCCCGGATAACGAGAGCCTGTGCAAAATCCGCCGCTTGATGGAGGCTTTGGCATAGTCCCTGAAATCATAGCCGTACTTGAGGTGGATAGCCTCCAGGAGCAGCTTGATTTCAATATCCTCATTGCTCATCCGCTTCATGAAGCTCTCCATCAATAAAGCCACACCCTCAGCACGGAGAGCAGTTTGTCCGCTTCCACCGGCTTGGCAAGATAGTCGTTGGCTCCGGCGGCGATGCATTTTGAGCGGTCATTCTTCATGGCCTTTGCCGTAAGTGCGATAATCGGTATGTCACGCATACCGGATTTTAACTTTCGGATGTTGCGCATGGCGGTGTAGCCGTCCATCTCCGGCATCATGATGTCCATCAGCACCAGGTCGATATCGGGATGCCGTTGCAGTTGCCGGAGGACCTCTTTGCCGTTCTTGTTCGCGATGACCTGCATGCCTTTTTGTTCAAGAATACTGGTGAGGGCAAACACGTTGCGCATGTCGTCGTCCGCCACTAAGATCTTCTTGCCGTGCAGAATCGCTTCATTATCGTGGATCATGCGCAGCATCTTTCGTTTCGCTTCGGGCAGGTCTGCCTCCACACGATGGAGGAACAGCGCGGTTTCATCAAGGAGTCTCTCCATCGTTTCCGCACGCTTGACGATAATGCTCTGGGCATGCTCGTCCAGAGCGGCCTTCTCTTTGGCCATGAGTTTCCGGCTCGAATAGACAACAACGGGCAGGGTATTCAGATGATTTGAGCTGCGGATTTTTTTAAGCAGTTCCAGCCCGGACATATTGGCAAGACCAAGGTCCAGAACCATGCAGTCGAATCGTTCAGACGTGAGCAAGGCATAAGCCTCCCGGCTGGTGGAGGCCACGGTGGTGCGCACATCTTTATCACCGATCAATTCGGTAATGGCCTTTTGCTGAGTTCTGTTGTCTTCCACCACCAGCAGGTGCTTGTCGGGCTTTGAAAGAATATGGTCGATCTTTTCGTAAACCTGCTCGAGGCTCTCCATGCTGACCGGCTTGGTCAGATGGCCGACGGCACCCATCCGCAGGGCATCATGGCCGCCATTGACGGCAGAGATGAAATGCACCGGAATGTGCCGGGTATTGGGATTCTCCTTGAGTCGGATCATGACGGTCCAGCCATCCATGCCCGGCAGGCCGATATCCAGGATGATGCCGCTGGGTTTGTAATAGTCGGCAAAGTGCAGACCGCTTTCCCCGCTTCGGGCCACAATGGCCTTGTAATCTTTTTCACGGGATATGTCGCGCAAGAGCCGGGCAAACGTTGGATCATCCTCGATGATTAAAATCGACCGGTCCCCGGGCGATATGGCGTTGCGGTCGTCGGGAATAAAGGGATACGCCCCGTCCGGGCCGCCGGTTTGCTCCGATGTGGGCGGCGTATGCCGGATCCCGTCCAATTCCGGTTTTTCATTATTTGCGGTCGGTACCGGCTTTTCGGTTCGCTTGGCTGTTTGCGCCAGGGGTTCGCTGAAGGTTTCAGGCAGGAAAAGCACAAATGTGGAACCGCTCCCCTCCCGGCTGTCGACCTGTATTTCTCCGCCAAGCAGCATGGCAAGTTCCCTCGAGATGGAAAGCCCCAGCCCGGTGCCGCCGTATTGTCTCATGGTCGTTCCATCGGCCTGCGCAAATGCCTCGAAGATGATTTTCAGTTTCTCCGGGGCGATCCCCGTTCCGGTATCGGACACGGAAACGGCAATGGTCCTGTCCAATGTCAGATCGGTATTGGCAAGGTTCGCATCGTGGTCCGGCCGACCGATTATAAGGCTGACGCCGCCCTGCGAGGTGAACTTAAAGGCGTTGGACAAGAGATTCTTGATAATTTGTTCGAGGCGTCGCTGGTCCGTGCGAACGGTCTCCGGCAGCTCTTTGGCCACCCGGATATCAAATGTGAGCTTCTTTTCCTTGGCAATGGGGTTGAAATGGCGTTTCATGGCCGCGACAATTTGTGTCAGCTTTGCGTCTTCGATGTGAAGCTCCATTTTGCCGGACTCCACCTTGGACAGATCCAGTATTTCATTGATCAGCTCTATCAGTTCGTTGCCGGAGCTGTAGACCGATTGAGCGTATTCCACCTGCTTTTTTGTCAGCGTCTTTTCCTTGTTGTCCCAAAGCAGTTTGGACAACAGCAGGATGCTGTTCAGCGGCGTCCTGAGTTCATGGGACATGTTGGCCAGAAATTCGGATTTGTACTTGTTGGTGATCTCCAGGTCTCTGGCTTTTTCTTCAAGCAGTTTTTGGGCCTTCTCCAATTCCGTGTTCTTTGTTTTGATATCCGATTGTTGCTTTTCAAGGATCTGGGTTTGCTCTTCCAGCTCTTCGTTGGTCTGCTGGAGCTCCTCCTGCTGGACTTGCAGTCTTGCCTCGGACTCGGTCAGGGCCTTGGCTTGCTCCTCAAGCTCTTCGTTGGCCTGGCGCAGTTCCTCCTGCTGGGTCTGCAGCTCTTCGGCCTGGGACTGGGTCTCTTCCAGCAATTCCTGCACCCGCAGCCGGGACTGGGCCGAATGGATGGCAATGGCGATATTTTCAGCCACCAGGTTTAAAAACGCCAGGTTTTCATCGGCGAATTCGTAAAGGGAGCCCAACTCGATGACCCCTTTTACTTCGCCCTCAAAAAGGAGCGGCAGCACGGCGATGTTGCGGGGCCGGGCCTCGCCCAGACCGGAACTGACCGCTATATAGTCATCCGGCACGTTGGTGAGGATGATGCTCCGCTTCTCAAGAGCGGCCTGTCCCACCAGGCCTTCGCCCACTTCGAACACGTTGGAAAGGTGCTTGCGCTTTTGATAGGCGTAGCTGGCCACCAGATGCAGACAATGGTTGCCGTCGGGCACATAGAATGCGCCGATCTGCGCCTTGAGATACTTGGCCAGAAAGGTAATCAGGCTTCGCCCCAGGTCGGTCAGGTCCGGTTCGCCCCGCATGCGGTCATTGAGCTGCGTTTGACCGGTCTTGAGCCAGTTTCGCCTTTCGCTGTCCCGGGTCATGTCGCGCAGGTTGCGGGTCATTCTGTTCAGGGCGGCGCTTAACCTGTCATTGTCCGTGCGTTTTTCAATTTCAACCGCATAATCCCCCCGGGAAATCCTTTCGGCCAGATCGACCACTGTCATCTCATCGCTGATATCGATCACATAATCTATGGCGCCGGTGATGCGGCCGCTGTCATCCTTTAAAGGCGCACAGGTGTATCGAACCGGGACGTTTTCAGGCCCCTCGATAGTGGCCGTGGTATCCGCGCTGCATACCCTGTCCGTTCGCATCGCCATGGCGGCCTGGCAGGCGGGTGTATTGCAATGACCGGTATTGAACAGCTCATAGCATTTTCTGCCGATGCATTGGTCCGGGGTTTTCCTGATCATTCCGGCACCGGTCGCATTGATGAACAGGAGATTGAAATCGTTGTCGATGACGTGAACCAGGGTGGGGATATTGTTCAGGTAGCTGATTTTTGCGGCGGCATCCTCGTGGGCCGCTTTCAGGCGCCGGCCCATCTTGTTGACCGATCGGCCGAGCACGTCGCCGTCGCTGCGAAGGGTCACCGCTTTGCTGAAATCGCCCCGGGCAATGGCTTCGCACACGTCGGCGACGGATTTAAAGGAGTCGACCACCTGCCTGAAACTATCGTTCATATGACCGATTTCATTCTTTGGCACCGGTATCTCTTCATGGTCGAGGATGCCCGCAGCCACGCGGCCGGCCCAATCCGAAAGCCTTTTGACCGGCAGGGTGATGCGTCTGGCGGCCGTGAAGGCCAGGCCGGAGGCAACGGCCATGGTGGCCAGCAGGATATATAGATTCAGCTCTTTCTGGGTGGTGGCCGCCTCGATCGCCTCGGACAGCTTCACTTCGGTGATCACCGCCATACGGATGCCGCCGATCTCAAGATTGCCGTGGCTGCCGATCACGGTATAGCCTTTGCGGCCGGTATAGATAGACGCCTTATGGGCATCACGGTGATCCACCACGGGCGCTTCGCTTTCAATATGATCGTTCAACCAGTGTCTGGCCTGGTCGGTTGTCACCTTTTCACTTAAAATGGTCGGTGTGTCGTCCAGAACAGAATTGGATCGCATGACCAGATCTTTGCCGACCAGATAGGACTCGCCGCTGGGGCCCAGACCGATCGCTTCCTTCATGATCCTGTCTATTTCGGCATTGCTGAACTGTACGGCGGCCAGGCCGATCTTTTCCCCATCGTCGTTCAGAATCAAGGTGACCAAAAAGGAGGCCGGCGCGTTCAAAGAGGGCGCATATCGTTCGAAATCCGAAAAGAGAGGCATCTCCAGTTCAAAGGCTTTCCGGCACGTCCTGGCGAACAAGGTGCCGGCGTATTGGCCGCTGAACAGATTGGTGCCCAGGTCCTTTTCCTGTTGAACCGTATAGAGAAGATTGCCCGCTTCGTCGATGATGAAAAAATCATAGTAGCCGTGAGATGCCGTGAAAAACTCGATCTGCTCTCTGTGCTTTTGGTCGAGCGTGGCCCATTGAGGGCTTTTTACAAAGGCATGCAGATCCGTTCCCATGGCCCTGTATGCGGATCTGAAATCATCGAGCATGGAGAGAACGCTCCTGCGGCGGGCCTCGATCAAAAGATCGGCCAGGCTCTCTCTGAAATAGTGTTGAATCTCATGGGCTCTGTTTTCGGCAATGATGGACAGGTCGGTTTTTGCCTTGTTGCACAGCGCGTCGTAAGTGTTTCGGTAGTTGAAGTAACTGACGGTGATGAGGGGAAGCAGGGACAGGAGAAGAAACCAGGCCAGCAGTCCGGCGAAGAATCCCAGCTTGTGTGTCTTTGTTGCCGCACGTTTATTATCTGCGTTGGCAGATGATGTTTCAATGGTCCGGTTCACTGCTTCAATCCCCCTTACGCAAAACGTTCCACAACAAATTCATCCAGATCACACGCTTGCCACAGGACACCGCACTCCAGGGCCAGATCATGAATGACGGATAATTTATCCCTGGCCGGCCTCAGCACCTCATACGAGATGATGCTCTCTTTCACGATCCGGGCAATATCCCCGGGGTGGTGGTGCATATAGGCTTTTTGAATCCGCCCGGCCCGATCGGGGTTTCGATGGATCGTCTGCCCGGCCCGCTGCAGGCTTTGGACCCATTCGGATACGGCCGCCGGGTGCTTTTCAATGATGTTTTTCTTAACCATGACGAGGCAGCATGCGTGATCCTGAATAATATTTCTGGAATATTCCAAAATACGGGCAATGCCTGCATTGACACCCCTGACGCCCCAGGGTTCTGCTACGGAATAAGCATCGATTTTTTTTGTTTTCAGGCTTTCAACCGTCTCTGGCGGTGGTATTTTGATCAGCCTGATGTCATCGGTTTTTTCGATCTTCCGGCTTTTAAGGTACTGATACAAAAGCACCCTGTGGGTTGCGTACGCATGTGGAATGCCGATGGTTTTGCCGATCAGCCCCTTGGCGCCGACCACCGATTTCTTGGCGGCGATGACACTGCCGTTTTTGTGCCCCAGCAGCACACACCTTAACGGCGAGCCGGTGGTCATCTTGAACATGGCCAGCGGCGCCAGCATAAAAACGGCGTGAAGCATTCCCATGTCAACTTTCCCTAAGAGCTCATCCCAGGATCTGCACAAGTAAGGTTTCACTTCCACATGCCGGTATGTCTGGTTGTCCGATGCATGGGAGACCGGCAGGATCAGGTGATCGGAAATGGGAAGATATCCCACGTTCAGCTTCAAGCGTATTTGTTCGGCGCCCAAAACAGACCGGGCGCCAACGATGTGGGAGGCCAGGATCGATCCTCCGGCATGCATCGAACGTTTCAGAAAATCCCGCCGGTTCATCTCCTTTTTCATGATTGCCTCTCAACAGCCGGTATAAGTTTGGCTTGTGCCATCAGCGCGATCCGTCGTTTTGTGCGAGTTGCTGCACCAGAAGCTGGCGGACGATCTCCGCCATGGTCACCCCGTCCGTAACCGCCTTCATCTTCAAGGTCTTATGCAGCCGGGCCGGGATGTCGATGGTCAGCCGTTTGTTTTTCTCTTCCAAGGCGCCTCCCGTTCTGTTTTTCTCTTTTAAGCGTTGCATGGTACCTTCCTTTGCCTTGCTACGATTTCGATAGTCCATACCCGGGGCCACCCGAAAATAGCCCATTTCTGGATGGACACAACTAAAAGCAAGTCCGATGCCATCCTCAGGCCACTTCGTTAACATGCCGTATTTATATTATTTAATATATCCGCATCGCGTTGGACGACAATTTCATGACAATCGTATTGTCAGAAATCTGTCATTGCGGAATTAAAGAAATCTGTAAGGTTCTAAAGTTCCTCGAGCATCTACCGATGTCCTAATGCAGGTTGATACGATTGCCGTATTGTAAATGGTTGCTTTTTGAATAGATGGTCATGCGTGCGCTGCTGGTCGAAGACAGCAAATTCGTTGCTGAACTGATAAAAAAAGAGATTACGACAAGTCTTGGTTTCACGGTGGACTGGGCCGATTCTTATCGGGATGCCCAGGCGCTGCTCCACCGCCATGCATCCGATTATTTTATCGCACTGCTGGATCTGAATTTGCCGGACGCCCCGGACGGGGAAGTGGTGGACCTGGTCCTGTCCAAAGATATCCCCTCCATTGTATTTACGGCCGATTTCACCGCCGAGCTTCGTGAGCAGATCTGGTCCAAAAAAATCATCGACTATGTGCTGAAACAGACCGCACAGGATGTTGACTACATCGTTTCTCTCATCAGGCGAATTCACGACAACAGATCGATCCAGGTCCTGGTGGTCGATGACAGCAAGGTCGCCAGGTCCCATATCTGCAACCTTTTGAAAATTCACCAGTTTCAGGTTATCGAAGCGTGCGACGGAAAGGAGGCTTTAGAAAAAATACTGGAATTTCCGGATATTAAAATGGTCATTACCGACTTCCACATGCCTCGCATGGATGGTTTCGAGCTAACCAGGGAAATCCGGAAAACATATAAAAAAACGGCGCTTGCGATCGTTGGCGTTTCCGCTCAGGAGGATGGCGATCTGGCGGCCCTGTTTATTAAAAGCGGCGCAAACGATTTCATCCGCAAACCCTTCAGCGCCGAGGAGTTCTACTGCCGGGTAACGCAAAATATAGAAGCGATCGAATATATCGACAGTCTTAACGAGGCGGAACAAAAGCTCCGGCACGCCAACCACACAACCGAAGCAATCAACAAGGAATTGGAGCTGGCCATCGACCGGTCCAACCGCATGGCGGAGGCCGCGGAAAAGGCGAACGCGGCTAAAAGCGAATTCCTGTCCAATATGAGCCATGAGATCCGCACCCCGATGAACGCGATCCTCGGTTTGAGCCATCTCGCCCTGCAAACCGATTTGACGGCCAAACAGCACGGCTATCTGAAAAACATCCACTCCTCGGCCAACCTGCTTCTCGGCATTATCAACGACATCCTCGATTTTTCAAAGATCGAAGCCGGAAAGCTGGAGCTCGATATCATCGAATTCGAACTGGAAGAGGTCCTGGACAACCTCTCCTCTCTGGTCAGTCTCAAAGCCGAGAAAAAAGGCCTCGAACTAGTGTTTGCCACGTCCGGGGATGTGCCGCTCTCGCTGGTGGGCGATCCCTTGCGGCTGGGGCAGATTCTGATCAATTTGACCTTCAATGCCGTCAAATTTACCGAAACCGGCGAGATCGTCGTCAGAACAGAGGTGGTACCCCCGTCATCGGGCCATGAAACGGACGAGATCGTTCTAAAATTCTCTGTTCAGGATACCGGCATCGGAATTTCCCCCGATCAGATCGATCGCCTGTTTCGTGTTTTCAGCCAGGCCGACAGCTCCACCACCCGCAAATATGGCGGCAGCGGCCTGGGGTTGACCATTTGCAAACAGCTGGTGGAGATGATGGCCGGTGACATCCGGGTGTCCAGCGAGCCGGGTATGGGAAGCACCTTTTCGTTTACGGCCCGGCTCGGCAGAGGGCGACAAATACGTAGAGAGCGCCTTGAGCTTCCCGTTGATCTTCGAGGCCTGCGGGTTTTGGTGGTTGACGACAATGCCACGGCTCTCAAGCAGCTGTGCGAGATGTTGACATCATTATCTTTTGCGGCCGTGGCCGTCGATTCAGCGAAAGCGGCCCTTGCTGAACTAAAGCGGTGTGAAGCGAACAGCGCCTTTGATCTGATCCTTACGGATGACAGCGGGATCGAACTGCCCGAAACGATCAAAGAGAATCCCCGGTATTCCCGCGTGCCGGTCATCCTGATGACAAACGCATACAGCGATGCGGCGGTCCATCGGCAGGATCGCCATTCGGCGGCAGACGCCGTCATCTTCAAGCCGCTGAACAACTCCGTGCTCTTTGACGCCATAATAAAGGTTTTTGGAAAAGCCGTTGGACGCCGGACGCGTGTTTCCAGCCAGGAGGCCGAAATCACGGCGGCCATGGAGCAGATCCGGGGGGCCAGCATTCTGCTGGTGGAGGACCATAAGATCAATCAGCAGGTGGCCACGGAGTTGCTGGAAAACGCCGGACTGATGGTGACCTTGGCCGACAACGGTCGCAAGGCTGTTGAAATAGTGCTGGCGGAAAGCGGTGACGCCGGTTTTGACGCGGTGCTGATGGATTTGCAGATGCCGGAGATGGACGGTTTCGAAGCCACCCGGCGCATCCGCGAGTGGGAAAGCCGGCAGCCGCGGACCTTAAACCGGAAACCGAAGCATGGCATACCCATTATTGCCATGACCGCTCATGCCATGGCCGATGAGCGGGACAGATGCCTGAAAGCGGGCATGAACGATCATGCCACCAAACCCATAGATCCCAAAGCGTTATTCGCGACGCTGATCAAATGGATTGAACCCGGTCAGCGCACGTCGGCGCCCCGCCGGTCGGATGCTCCCGAATGCGCAGCGGATATCCCGTTGCCCGACACGCTGCCGGGGATCGACATGAAAGCCGCTCTGGCCAATGTCAGCGCAAACAAACAGTTGTTCATAAAATTGATCGGGCAGTTCAAACATGAATTTGCCGGGGCGGCCGAAACCTTACGACAAATGATCGGCAGCGGCGACCTGCCTGCGGCCAAGCGCCTTGTCCATAATCTGAAAGGGGTCTCCGGTAATCTCGGTGCCGTTGGGTTGCACGCGGCTGCACAAGATGTGGAACCTGTCATCGAACAAAACGATGCCCCCGTTCTCGACGGTTTGATAAAGCGCCTGGAGACGGAGTTGAATACACTCCTGGAATCGGCAGCCATGCTTTATCAAGGGAAACCGCCCAGGACTCAGCGCTCCCGGGCGGGGGGGAATGTCGATGTCGAAAAGACGGCTGAGCTGCTGCGCCGGCTCAACTCCGGCCTGGAAAACGACGAATTGATCGAAGACGATCTGCTGGGGGCCTTACAAATTGAGATGGGCAGCAGGCTGCCGGGGGACGCGTTTGAACGACTTAAAAAACATATCGCCGATTTTAATTATGAGAATGCGATATCGACTTTGAACGATTTGGCAACCTCGTTGAAGATGGCACTGTAAAAGAGGAAACAGATATGGAATTGCAACAGAAAAAAAGACATATCCTGATCGTGGATGATATGCCCATCAATATCCAGGTCCTTGCCGGCGCCTTGAAAGCCGAATACCACGTCAAAATTGCCACGAAAGGCGAAAAGGCCCTTGAAATCGCTTTTTCCGAAAATGCGCCGGACTTGATTCTGCTGGATATCATGATGCCGGAGATGGATGGCTATGAGGTGCTCCGGCGGCTGAAGGAGAGCGAGCGGACCCAAAACATACCCGTGATTTTTGTTACGGCCAAGGGAGAGGTGGAAGACGAGCAAAAAGGGCTCGAAATGGGCGCCGTCGACTATATCACCAAGCCCTTTCATCCTCCCATCGTCAAGGCCAGAGTAAAGACCCAAATGAGTTTGATCCACAAGACCGAGATGCTCGAAAAACTGGTCTCCCTCGATGGATTGACGAATATTCCCAACCGTCGCCGGTTTGACGAGGTTTTTACAAATGAGTGGCGGCGGGCCAGACGCAGCGGTCATCCTTTGACACTGATCATCGCCGACATCGATTATTTCAAAAGCGTCAACGACCATTACGGCCATGCCATCGGAGATAACTGTCTCAGATCCGTCGCCATGAGACTGCAATCTTCGCTGGCGCGGGGTTCTGATTTTGTCGCCAGATATGGAGGGGAGGAGTTCGCGATCCTGCTGCCGCAGACTGATGCAGATGGGGCTCTGACCATATCGGAAAAAATAAGAAAACAGATCGAATCGCTGGAAATTGTCCATGCGTATTCTTCGATTTCCAATCGTCTGACCTTGAGCCTGGGAGCGGCCACGGTTGTTCCGACCAAAGAAGCCAACCCTGCGGATCTGATACATGCCGCCGACAAGATGCTTTACGACGCCAAAGAAGCGGGACGCAATCAATGCAAATGCATTGATTTAGATACATCCCGGGGGGACCGCCGATGCCTTGCATGAAGCTGAAAGATATACGTGCGGGAATGATCGTCGGCGAGGAGGTTTACAACAACCGCGGCCAGTTGCTGATCCCCGCGGGCAAGCCCATAGAGGAAAAACATATCCGGGCGTTGCAGATCTGGGGAATACCATCGGTTCGGATAGAGCAGGCCGACGGCGATGGCAGCAGCAGCGACGTTCGAAAAGAAGATCCGGATATCAGCGACCAAAAAATCATCCGGGACTATGCCGCCAGGATGTTTCGCCTGGATCCCAACCAGCCCGTTCATCCTGCCATGAAGCAGGTGATTGTGACAAGCATCTTGCACATGGAACGCAGGGGGGTTCCTGAAACCACCCCGTTTGCATTATCCGCCGCTAATCGTGGTGGCCAGGACGCGCAGTCAGCAGCCACAGACATGGATCCCGGCGCGCTTTCCGTTTCCCGGCTGATTTCCAAGGTCAAAGACATCGTGTCGTTGCCCGACATTTACCAGAAGCTCATGGAAGTGATCGACAATCCCCTGAGTTCGGCCGCCGACGTGGCCGATGTCATCAGCTGTGACCCGGGGCTCACCGCCCGCCTGCTGCGCATCGTCAACAGCGCCTTTTACTCCTTTCCGTCCAAAATCGACACCGTTTCCCGGGGGGTTACCATACTGGGAACTAAAGAACTGTGCGATCTGGCACTGGCCACTTCGGTGATCAATATGTTCGACGGCGCCTTGAGCGGTCTGGTGGATATGAACCTGTTCTGGAATCACAGCATGGGGTGCGGAGTGTTTGCGCGAAAGCTGGCCTTGTTGCGCCATGAGCCCAACGCTGAGCGGTTTTTCGTGATGGGGATCCTGCACGATATCGGCCGACTGATTCTATTGTCTCACGCCCCCGACATCGTACGGGCCACGATCATGCGTGCATCGTTGTCCCGCAATGCGCTCTATGTGATTGAAGAACAAATGCTCAATTTTTCACACGCCGACGTGGGCGCGGCCCTGCTGAAAGCCTGGAGGCTCCCCGCCAGCCACCAGGAAGCGGTGGCCTTTCATCACAAACCGTCCAAATCGAGACGATTCAAACTGGAGGCCGCCATCATCCACGTCGCAGATATCCTGGCCACCGCCACGACCATGGGCAGCAGCGGCAACGCATTGGTGCCGGGTCTTGTACCCGGGGCATGGGAACAACTGGAAATCGATCCTTCCGCTTTGACGCGCATAGCGCAGGAAGCGGACAACGAAGTCAGGGATCTGCTAAGAATATTCAAGTGATAACCTATGAAAGAGCAGCGAAAGAGCGACGACATCACAGATATCCGAAACATCGGCCGCGACGGGGATACCGAAGGACGACTCACATTAGCCGAGTGCCTCGATTTGATCGCCAATTTCGGGTTTTCCATCAGTGCGGATATGATCCGCAAAGGAGAACCGCGTCCGGTGTACGAAGCCGCCTTATCAGCGCTGGAGCGGCTCATCGCCTTTGACGCCGCCGGTTTTGCCATGTTCGACGACGCCATGCTGGATTGTGCCATCCACTATTGCACGGCGGAGGGCGGACGACACATCCTGACAACGGAGATGGAGCGCCTGATTCAAAAAGGGGTGTTCGCCTGGGCGCTCAAACACAACAGGTGTGTTTGTGTTCCTTCGGTTCTGGCCGGCAAGCTGGTTATCCTGAACGTCGTCTCCACCAGAACCAATACCCACGGCATGTTCATCGGCATTGTGGATGACGTGGGCATCGCCGATCCTTACTTGAAGCTGATCTCGATCATTCTGCTCGAATGCGCCAATGCCGTTGAGAGCATTGTCCTCTATGAAAGGATCGACGCCTATTCCCAGGGATTGGAACGCATGGTGAATGAACGGACACGTGCGCTCAAATCAGCAAAAGAGGAAGCCGAACTGGCCAATAAAACCAAGAGCGAATTTCTGGCCAATATCAGCCATGAGATCCTTACGCCCTTGAACGGTATTATCGGGCTGAGCCACCTTGCCCTGCAAACGGATCTGACACCTGAGCAAAGCGATCACCTTAGCAAGATTCAATCCTCCGGCCGGGATCTCATGGTGGTCATTAAAGATCTGCTCGACTTTTCAAAGATCGAGGCCGGAAGGCTGGAGATTGAAGCCGTCGCCTTTGATCTGCAAAGCGTTCTGGACAAGGTATCCGCATCGATCGGGCCAAAGGCCCTTGAAAAGGGGCTGGAAACGACGTTCAGCATAAGTTCCGAAGTGCCGGACACGCTTGTGGGCGATCCCAGGCGCTTAGAGCAGGTCTTGGTCAATCTTGCGGACAATGCCGTCAAGTTCACCCCAAAGGGAACGGTCGCCGTTGCTGTGACGCACTCGCCGGAAGCAGGTGAGGACGTATCGGATCATGTCGTGCTGACGTGTTCGGTGAAAGATACCGGCATCGGACTTAAACAGGATCAGACCCGGAGTATATTCTCCGCCTTTTATCAGGCCGATGGATCCAGCACCCGCAAATATGGCGGGACAGGTCTCGGTTTGGCCATCACCAAAAGGCTGGTCGAAATGATGGGTGGCAGCATCCATGTGACAAGCCGGGCCGGAGCGGGAAGCGCGTTCACCTTCACCGCGAGATTCGGCTGTCTGCCTGCAGAGAATCAACCGCCCGGATCCCGATTCGATGCGGCCATTGAATCCATCCTGTTCGACACCGTCAATTCGGCGGCCGGCGAAGGAGCAGGCGACACCATGTTACCGGATTATCTCCCGGGCATCGACCTGGAGGCCGGCCTTGCCAAAGTCAATGGGGACAAGGGTTTATTCAAAAAGCTTCTGCTCCGCTTCGGTGAAGAGTTCGCCGATGCATCCGCTGAAATGCGCCGTATTCTAAACACAGGAGACCTGGAGGCCGGCAATCGCCTGGTCAGCCGCTTGATCGGGGCATCCGGCGATTTGGAGGCCACGGATCTTCTTGATACGGCAAAAGCATTTGAAAAAGCATTCAAACACTGCGACAGGGGAAATTTCTACAGGTTGACAAGCCGTTTTGAAGACGCACTGCAGGTGCTTTTTCAAACCATTGCCATCATCCGACCACTGACAGCCGCTGACCAAAAAGTGCCGGAAGGTGCCGCCGAATTCGAAAAGGAAACGGTCGGGCAGGCATTGGCTGAGATCCACAGCCGCTTGACGGCAAGCGACCTGGTTGATGAAGAGCTGCTGCTCACGCTGAAGGGCCAAAGCGGTCCCGATCGTTACCGGGACATGGTCAATGCGTTGGAAAAACACCTTTCCGAATTCGATTATGACAGTGCCTTAGCGGATACCGCTGAATTGTCGAAAATGGTTGGAATGGGTTTTTGATACCCTCCAGCCTGCAGAAACTTATGATGGAAGAGTTGGTCAGAGATCCCCGCGCCATGGCCTTATACGAGGAAACCAACGGCAGACATTGCCGCAATATTGCGCCCATTCGTCTCCGAACCGCGAACGCAGCACAGGTTCCTCGCTAACCGTCACACGAAGATGAAAAGCAACAGATAATACAATGACATAAAGCGCCAGCAGCGGTGACACCAGACAAACAGACCAGCCTGAGACAAGAGCAAGCACCGCAATATACATCGGATTTCTAACATGGCGATAAAGCCCGATCAGAACCAGATGCTTCGGCGGGTCCCACGGCGCGATGGTCCCTTTGCCGGCAATGTAAAAATCTCGAACACACCACAGCAACAACACGAGACCGATCAGCATTAGGGGAGCGCCTTGCCACCAAACGGCCGAGCGCCAGGGATCGATCGCGGCAATCGACAGTGGCAAGGCAAATGCCAAAACACCGGGAAGCAAAAGAAACGACAGCAATGCTCGAACAAACATCTCAGCCTCCAGCGCTTGCGTGATTGGACGCAAAATGGGATATTGCCGCCCCCTTTTAGCTGGGTGATTTAACCCAGGTTTGGCGATTTCACCAAAGAAATCGACCGGTTTTTCCCCACAGCTGTGCTGGTTTTCGATATCCACCTGTTATCACGCGTATATTTGAACAGGATCCTTTGGCACAACCATTGCAATTTTAAGTCACAACTTGTCAATACCAGTGGAATCTGATGTTGAGCGGAGATGACGTTCCTGCAGTGCGATCCGGGTTGCAATGGAGGTGGAAATGAATAAGACACAGGCATTGGTCGACCAATACATCGATGATAATAGAGCTTGCGACGCTTTTGAGCTGCTATGCAGGACGGCCATCGGCCTTGCCAGGCATCAGCGCTTCGATGAAGCGGAAACTTGTCGGGATCGGCTGTATGAAGTCAACGGCTCGGCGATATCAGCCATCATCAAGGTCAATGAAATCATTGAGAACGAAAAGAGCAGGTCCATGGCTCCTGAATTGCGTCAAATCTGGGCCCCTATTTTCAACCGGTTGACGATCGAAGAAGCCAATGCCCTGCACCTGGCATTGAAGCCGGTTCATTTGGGCCCGGATTGTGCCGTAATCGAACAGGGAAAGGCCAATGATCGGCTTTTTCTGGTCAACAGCGGCCGGTTAAAGATGTCTTGCCGAATTGGCGGCAATGACCTTTTGATAAAAACCATGGGAATAGGTACATGCTTCGGCCAGGAGACCTTTTTTTCCATCAACGTTTGTACGCACTCGGTTAGAACCCTGTCCTACGTAGAATTAAGCTGCCTGGAAAAAAAGAGGCTGGTTTCGCTTCAGACCAAATTTCCCCTGCTCTATTCCAACCTGGAAAACATCATATGCGATCTGAGCAGAACCGCATACGACAGTCTATACATCAAGGGCATTGAACGAAGGAACGGCAAACGCTACAGGCTGTCCACCCGGATCATGGCCCATCTTCTGACATCCAACGCCGACCCAATCACCGGCATGCCTATCAACGGCGACATGTGGGATATCTCCAAAAACGGGCTCTCGTTTTACTATAAATCAAAACATATGAAATCCGTTCAGCGATTGCTCGGCAGAGCCATGTGCGTCCGCTTCCATTTGAAAGGCTGCGGTCGTTCAAAACCCATTGTTGTCAAGGGTATTGTCCGCGGAGTGCAAAACCATCCCCTGGACAACTATTCGGTCCATCTGAAATTAACCCCCGGATTCAGCGACACCGCTATTAAAACAATCAGCAAAATCGCTATGTAACCGAGACGGAAAACCCGCCGCCACCTGGGCCAAAATGAATGCCCTGGTCGATCCGGGGATCATCGACACTCTTTACCTGGCGTCCCACATCGGGGTGGAGATCGATCTGGTGATCTGCGGGATCTGCCGCCTTCGTCCCGGTTTGACCGATCTGGCGGAATGCTGCGGCACTACAGTCCAAAAAAACAGAGAGCTTCAAGTGCCCTGCACCGGGATATCAACATCCCGGCAGGCAATCAGATAGCGGTAGCCGTAGGTGATCACAAGCTCCTTGCGCTGGTTGTGGACCCTGCAGAGAATCGAGGCAAATCCCCGGTCCGGCTTGCTGTCGGATTGACGAAGCTCTGACCACCGGGCGCTCACCGACAGCGTATCTCCCGGCCGCACCGGGTTGAACATCTTCACTTCATGCATCCCCACACCGCTGAGAATCGCGATCTCACCCTGTGCATCGACCACCGACCGCGTGCAGGCCGACAGGGTATGCAGCGACGAGGCCACCAACCCGCCGAACAGCGATTGGCGCGCAACGGCCTCATCGATGTGAAACGGTTGCGGATCATACCGCTTTGCAAAATCGATGATGGCCTCCCGGGTCATGACCACCGGCTGACAATCGAGACGTTCACCGTCGATCAGATCGTCAAAATAGGTTCTCATCTTCGTCACCTGGCGCCATTCGCCTCCGCGGATCGCGATTCGGCCCTGCCGGAAGAGAGCCGGATGGCCTCGAACCCGCATCCCTCGGCTCTCCTTGTTTCAGTGGACAGACAGGATCCATGCCATGAGCAATACCACTATCCAGGCAGCCGAAAAGCACCATAAGGCATTTTTCCAGTTGCCGCCAAAGCAGCGCTTGGTTAATTGAACGATCCAGGGCCAGTTCAGCCAGATGTGAAGCGTCAATAAAAGCAGCAGAAAAATGGAAAGCGCAAGGTGAATCTCACCCCACTCGTGTCTGTGAAGCCCTAAAAAATAGTTGGAGGCCGTTCTTCCTCTTGGAATGATAAATCCAAGCAGCAATCCGATCGCGGCCATGGAGCATACAATGATAAATAAAACAGCGTCGATCCAGTATTTTAAAACGCTCTTTTTCATCGGGTACGCCTCACGGGCGCTCTAGATAATTGTTTCACGGTAATGCTGGTCATCCGTTTCACCGGCGTTCCTGACGCGTCGTGTGGAAAACTCAACGGCAAGGAGAATCAACGCACCGATCAACAACAACCAATCCAAGTCCACGCAAAGGAGCCATGTTCCCAATACACCATATAATATCCCCGTCGCGCCGAGAATCATGGACCAGGCGCGCGAGCCGAGACGGCCCAGCAGCAGAGAGAATCCAATCACTATCGACAGCGTCGGGCACGGGATCAGTCCGGTAGGAGCGGCATAGAGATAGGGCAGGTATGACAGGGTGTCCAGAAAGTGTGGGTATCCCCAGCCAAAGACGATCAACAGCGCTCCCGGCAAAACAGCCCACCAGGGGCCGGCCTGCACACCGCTCGCCGGCAGACGCAATGCTATATAAAACAATACCGCGCCGGACACGGCAAGCACGATTCCGCTGAACAGGTTGCCGTTCAGCCACGCCAGCAAACTGACGGACAGCAACGGCAGGATAAGCAGGAAGCCGGTAAACCGTTTCGTAGGACGCGCACCTTTGATCAGACCGACGGCAAGTACCGCAAAATAAAGATGCCAAAACATCGCAATCGGTTGCCACGTGTTTGCAATCTCGAATAGACTGTTGAGGATCTGCTCTGGTGTCGGCATAGTGGATTCTCCTGCATTGGCTCAGTTCATCGGTGCATTCCTTCCGGCTATCGCTTGAGAACAAGCAGAAAGCGTATCATGGCATGTCGTTTCATCTTTGTCTATTGAACAATTTGATCCTTAAGCGAATCCATTACGACAGGATTACCTTAATCTTCTCAGCCAGGGCCCTGCCCAGAGCCAAATGCTGATCCTCATCGAGATGAACGCCATCGACCCGGCTGGTTGTCGTAACCGAACCGGCATCGAAGAAATGGCAATCAAGTTCCTGTGCCACCATCTTGACGGCGGAAGTCATCCCGACCGCTTTTGTTTCGGCCCCTATGAACTTTTGAGCCATTTGGCCTTTGGCCTTTTGAATTGTCGGGGGTGCGACGAGCAGAATCGGGGGAACGGGCATCCCCGGTTCGATGGGGGCCCGGCGAATGGATGCAACGATGGCCGCAAGCCCCTGGGACGACTGCCAGGCATTGAGATGGTGCACCGATTGAAAATCATTGGTTCCAAGAAACACGATGACCAGGGAGAGGGGGGAGTTTATCTCTATTCTTTGCTCCAGACCGTCAAGGCCATTGCGACCCGGCTTGAAGGGGTCATTCCAGACGGTGCGACGCCCGTTCAGACAGTCTTCAATGATCCGGACCGAAACTCCCGCTGCTTGAAGCTCACGCTCAACAACCCCGGGCCATCTTTGATCAAACCGAAAGCGAGATCGTGTGTCGGGTATGATGCCCCAGCTCAGGGAATCGGCATAAACCAGAATCTGATGCATGATCTTACTTCTCCTCAACATAAACAGGGTTTTCTTTTAGCGTCGTATAAACAAAATAATTGAACGGTACGGCCCTGTTTTTGCGCCCTCACCAGTGAATGGCCAGCAACCATACATGGCTGTAAAACTTGCTTTTTAAGATGTTAGCCCCGATCAATTCTTTCCAGTTTTAACGTCACGAGGTTATAGCTGTCCGGGCATTGGAGCTCTATCGTATCGCCATCCCACCAGGGAAGATCTCCTCCAAATTGGAAGGTAGAAAGGTTTGGGAAAATATCATGGTAGAAAAATCCACATAACCCGCCAGGATTATGACAACTGATCTCAAATGTATCCCCCTTCTGATGACCGGCATTGCAGTCACCTTTAACGTCTAAAATGGTTGCTATAACTTTTTTGCCTACTCCCGGATCTCTTGCCATTCCCATTGCCCTCCTTTCAAAATTTTGGAGAGTTACGGCAAATTCGCCATCTGATTATCTGGTATGTCGTCAAGCTTATCGTGCCGTGTGAATCAATAGCTGCATGGCTTGTCAGTAGCGTTCTATTCTCTGAGATGGTGATTCTATGTGGAGCAAAAGAAAATTTACCGCTGGTGTTGGAACATGTCAAAGAAATAATTGCCATTTTCATCATTTGACCTTTTTTGAAGTATGTCCTATGAGTTGATATGTGCAGATCGACACCGGCATCAACGACCCCGGCGGCCTGTCTGCCAGCTATGTCACTATCGCTGTCTTTAGACGCTTTACGTGGGTGAAGGCTATGGATTATCTGCCCCTGATTGTGCTGTGGTGTCTCTGGTGCGTGCTGCACAGCGGGATGATTGCGCTGCGGGTGACCGATTTTCTCCAGAAGCGCCTGGTTGACGGATACCGCTATTACCGGCTGGTATTCAACGGCGTTTCGATCGTAACCCTGGTCCCTTTGCTGATTTACAGCAGCCGGATCGATGCGCCGGTGCTGTATGATTGGCAGGGGCCGCTATTGTGGTTCAAATGGATGCTGCTGGCCGCTGCTATCGGGCTGTTCGTTTTGGGCGCGCTCAAGTACGACTTGCTCTCGCTCGCCGGCATCCGGCAGCTGCGTTCCGGCAACCGGCACGCCGTCATGTCCGAGACCGGCGCCATCGACATGACGGGTATCCTGGGGCTGATCCGGCATCCCTGGTATCTCGGGGCTCTTTTATTTTTATGGTCGGATGAGGCCAGGATTACCTTGTCGTCGTTGATCGTCAACGTTATTTTGACGATTTATATCGTCTGCGGAACACTGCTCGAAGAGCGCAAGCTGGTTGCCGAACTGGGTGATGCGTACCGGCAGTACCAGAAACAGGTTCCCATGCTGTTTCCGACACGGTGGCGGTCTAAGAAACCGGCTTGACGTTTCGATATAACGGTAACGGCATTATACACGATGAAGGAAGGCAAGATCATCGAAGACACCGGGCACCACCCCCATTTCCATGAGAATGCGCACCCGTTTGGCAGGCAGCCGCACGAACATTAAATCATCCGATGCATGTGAAGGATCCCTCGCAAAACATCTCTTTCCGGAGCACTGGAGCACATCATGCCCTTTATCCATATAAAATCACTGCCGTTTTCAGATGACAAGAATCCATCATCAGTTCTCGAGAAGATCGCCAAGCGCTTTGCTCAGAAGGCCGGTATCGAGCAGCGCCATGTCACAGTCACCTGGGAATATTTCCAGCCGCAGCACTATCTGTGCGGAGCAGCTTCAGGAGTCCGGTTCGATCCGCGGCGGCACCAGATCCTGGTGGATCTGATCGTGCCGGACTTCAACAGCGCAGCCGACGTGGAGACGATGATGCGAAGCATCGCTTCCTCCTTGGAAGAGCTTCTGCAGCTGCCGCAGGCATGCGTGTTTATCGGCGCCCGTTTTGCTGCATCGGGTATGGTGATGGACACCGGAGAGATTGTCCGATGGTAGCGGCATCCACCCGGATCTATCTGGTCCGGCATGGGGAAGTCCACAATCCCCGGCGGATCCTGTACGGGCGCCTGCCCCGCTATGGTCTGAACGATGCGGGACGGCAGCAGGCGCATGCGGCGGCCCGCTGGTTAAACGGCCGGCCGCTTGCAGCGCTTTTTTCCAGCCCCATGCTGCGGGCGCGCCAGACCGCGCTGGCCATCGTCAGCGGCGCCCCCGACTTACGCCTCCAGATCAGCTCTTGGTTGAACGAGGTCTGCACCTCTTACCAGGGCCGGCCGGGGGCGGAGCTGGATGCGCGCGGCGGAGACGTGTATACCGGCAGCGGCAAAGGCTATGAGCAGCCGGAAGATCTTGTTGCGAGAGTCCGCAAGTTCTCGCTGCGGGCGCGAAAGCGTTATGATGGCGGCCACGTGGCGGCGGTCACCCACGGAGACATCGTCACCTTCACCGTCCTGTGGGCGCTGGGCTTCGAACTGACGCCGAAGAACAAGACCCGCCTGCGTCAGGCCGGATATCCCGTGGCCTACCCGGGCCACGCATCCATCACCACCTTGATCTATCGCACCGCCGCCCCCGACGAGCGGCCCGGGATCGGCTATCATCAGCCCTGACATCTCCAATTTGAAGGCAATTCTTTCGTTTGGCGTCCAACCGGTCATCCCCTCTCCCTCGAGGGAGAGGGTCGGTGTAAGGGTGAACCATGCCGAAGACCACCCCCTCACCTGACCTCTCCCCCTAAGGGGGAGAGGAATTATGAGTGAACTCTCCTCCTGAGGCGGAGAGGAAGACGCAGCCGGGGATGTATCTGCAGTGCATCATTCTAAAAAAGTGTTGCCCATGACCGGGTTGTGCGTACGTAGCACATCCCTGCGTATATACGTGCCCAGACGCTTCACAGGAAAGCATCCCCGCATGCATCGAAAACTCGCACTCTGATAACTGTGTGGACCGGAGGCTTTCCTCTGCAAGGCATTCAAGGGCGCAGCCATAGTTGGA
Source organism: Desulfobacteraceae bacterium (assembly GCA_050291625.1). Classification (GTDB taxonomy): domain Bacteria; phylum Desulfobacterota; class Desulfobacteria; order Desulfobacterales; family Desulfosarcinaceae; genus JARRKU01. The sequence continues at coordinate 129,285 of JBNKKC010000108.1, read as the reverse complement.
CTATTGCAAGCCCTTGATAACGCAGCACTGGAAAGCCTCCTTTAAATCCTGTGTGGGCCGGAGGCTTTCCTCTGCAAGGCATTCGAGGGCGCAGCCATAGCTGGACTATTGCAAGCCCTTGATAACGCAGCAGAGGGAAGCCTCCGGCCCACACAGGGGTTAGGGGAGTTTTAGTTTGTGAAACCCCTCCGCCAGCTCATAGTCGCTGCCGTCGGCCATACGGCGGCAGCGATTGCGCAGCCAGGATTCCAGGTTGTTGACGCCCAGCTCCTTCATCTGGCTCTCGTGGCAGCGCAGGGCGGCCAGCTTCCGGTCGAAGGTGTCGGTGACATCGGAGTAGTAGTTGATGTCTTCGGTGCCGAAAAAGAGCAGTTGCGCCACCTTGTGCGGCTCCAGGCCCTGTGCCAGCATATCGGGGTAGGCCATATGATCCCGGGCAAACGGAAAAACGGCGTCCATTACCACCTGACCCACGATCCGGTGGTCGCGGTGCCACAGATAGCGGCGGTACGGATCCAGGGTGGCGATGGTGTGGGGGCGGTAGGTGCGGATCATCTGGACGATATGTTTGCGAAATTCGGGTGTATCCTCCAGGGTCTGGTCACGATATCCTAGAAATACGACGTCACTCACTCCCAGGACCTTGCAGGCGTCGCGCTGTTCCTCTTGGCGGATCGGGATGAGTTCTTCCGATGAGATGGTGCGATCGCTGGTGCCTTTGTCGCCGCTGGTACAAACGATGTAAACCCCTGATTTTCCTTCTCTGGTCCAACGGGCCACGGTCCCGGCCGCACCGAACTCGGCATCATCGGGATGGGCGGTGATGACCATGAAATCGACGGGTGTCGTCACGCTGTGCGCCTTTCTAGATTTTCATCCACCAGTTCGTGGTAGAGTTCGGCCACGCTGGCCGCAATTCGCCGCCAATCATAGGCCGTTACGGTTTCGCGAATACGACGCCTGGACAACCGCCTGTGCGGGGTCCGGGTCAGCTGCCGGTCCATGGCCTCGGCTACTGCGTCGGCGTCGGGGCCGGCTATGATATCGCCGTTGCGGTCTGGCTGAAGCACGGCTTCCGCAGCGCCAAACCGCGTGGCCGCCACCGGTGTGCCGCACGCCAGGGCCTCCAGAACCACCAGTCCGAAGCTTTCGTAGTGCGACGGCACCACCAGCAGGTCGGCTGCGCTGTAATAATAGGGCAGGTCATCGTGCTCGATGCGGCCGACGAACGAAACCTGCCGCATAATGCCTAATCGTCTGGACTGCTCAATCAAATCCAGGGTGCCGGCCGATCGCGGGCCGTCGCCCCCCGCCACCAGCAATTTCAGATTCGGCAGGCATTTTTTCAAGCGGGCTACGGCCGCCAGCAGGAGATCGAGTCCTTTCAAAGGAGCAAAACGCCCCACATACAGAGCGACCGGATCGCCTTGCGCCAGACCGATGACCGTACGGGCGGCTGCCCGGTCCAGGGGCCGGAATTGCTCCAGGTTGACACCGCACGGAATGACCGAAATCTTGTCGGACGGCGCATAATAGTCGAGCAGCAGGTTGTCCAGCTCCTTACGAGCCGGCACGACAATGGCGTCTGCCGAGCGAACCAGTTTTCGTTCGTGGGCGATGCGATGGTCGGGTTCGTTTTCCGCGCTGTCGGTTTTGTTTTTAAGGACCCCGAGCGTATGAAACATGGTCAGGTGGGGGCAGGTCCAGCGTGTTTGGGCCATAGCACCCACCACACCTGACAGCCAGTAGTGACTGTGAACCAGATCATAGACCAGATCCTGTGAACGGCGATACGCCTCCAGGGCGTCGAACACCTGCGGCAGATGGTCGGGCAATTGCTCCTTGGCAATGAGGCCGCTTTTTTCGTTCAGGTGAATCAGGCGAACGCCGGGGCAGAGTGCGATGTCGCGGCTCTGTCCCGGAGCATAGGTAAAGATGTCGATGCTGTGACCGGCGGCCCCCAGCCATCGGGCCAGTTCGCGCACATAAACGCTCATGCCGCCGGTGTTCAGGGTCCCCAGGGGACCGACGGGGCTGGAGTGTATACTGAGCATGGCGATGCGCAGCGGCGGGCATGGGGTCATTAATTTGCCGACGGCCATGTGGCAATCTATCCTTTTATTTCAGTTCGACGCGGCAGCGATACAACTGCGTTTGAACGCCGCCGATACGCTTCTTGTAGGTTTCATTGCCTTTCAGGAAGTCATAGCGCCGGCATCCGGCATCTATCCCTGTCTGAATGCTGAACACCTTGCTGAGAATTCCTACGCTTAGCCCATGATATTGTGCATCATATCCGCTGTTGTAAAGATAACGGACATCGTTATAGTCGAAACACAGCACGGCCGCGGCATCGATACCGTCTATTGTTAACAGGTAAAGGCGCAACATATCGCATGTTGCCAGGGTTTGAATCAGATCGCGGAAATAATCGGTCATGGTCCGATCCAAAAAGGCGGCTTTATCCTCCCGGTTGAGCCGGAACAATTTCAGGAAGACGTTGATATCGGCTTCAAGCCCCTCCTTACCGGTCGTCATCCGGTAGGCATAAGGGCCGTGCGCCTGCAGCCGCCTGATTTTGCGGCGAACTTCATGACGCTGCTTGCCGCTGAGCTGCATCAGGTAATCATCCCGGCGCGGCGGCAGATCCATTTCGTAGGCGACGTCATCCCGGCTTAGCTGCATCGTCAGCGCACCATCGGAAGCTAAAGCATTCAACGCCTGCAGAGCGGCGGCATCCGGGTGCAGGGTGCCCAGATCGAGGCGACGGATGCCTTGCGCCGACAGATGCCGCATGGCGGCATCCATGACGCGTTGGCCCTGCCCCGGTGTTGCGATGATATCCTGGTAGTCACAGACATCGGGATTGCCTATAAAACAGGCTGTATCGTCTTCGATGCAGATCGGCACGATTCCCGCCAGTTCGGCGCCGGTGGTAACACGCAGCGGGTAGGGTTCGCCCTTGCCGCCCAGGTGGCGCCGGACGGTCTGGAGCCAGAATGGCAGTACAAATGGGCAGTCCCACTGCAGTTGCGAGTGCGCATCCGCCCAGTAGGATTCGAGATCGTCGAGTGTGATGACCGAAACGATATCTGTTGCTGTCTGTTTCAGGCTATGGACCTCCTCAGGCCTGTTTGTGTTTGAAAATGCCAGCGGGTGCCGTCGGGAGTGTCTTCAACCAACACATCGATCTTTTCCAGGCTGTTGCGGATTTGATCCGCCGCTTCCCAGTTTTTCTGCTTTCGGAACGTTTTGCGCAATTCCAGGATAGCTTCCACCATGGGACCGATGCTTGCTTCCTGGCTTTTGGGACGTGCGGCCATGTGCTGACCAAACTGTGCCAGAAGTTCACGCAGCACCTCTCTGGCTGCTCCCATACCGCCCTCTTCTTCGATCAGCTCCCTGACGTTCCAGATGTGCCGCTCCAGCTCCAGAAGGGTGTGCGTGGCCTGCTCGGCCCGGCCCTGTCGCAACGATTCGATGATCTCGTGCTCCAGTTTGTGCAATGTGGTCCAGTGGTCGTCATCGGGCGTCTGCGGCGGGGCCGGTTGCAGCTCCTGCGGCCTTGAGTCGCCGGTGGCCGCCGCTCCCTCGAACGTGCCCGAATCAAGCCGATCCAGCGGTATCTCTTCCATATTCTGAAAGACCCGCTCCCTTCCGCGGTAACGGAGCGTCACATTGCCGATGCCTTGAACGGCAGCCGATCGCCGGTGCAGATCGATCATCAGGACCGTATGCTCATCCAGTCCCAGAATCGGAGTCGCATCCGGCAGCAACGTTTCGAGCTGTGCCAGTCTCGGTTGTCCCATAAAGCAATAGCGCGTATCGTGATTGCCCCCCTCGGCATTGTTCCAGTGGGGCACCACCACCAGGTTGAGGCCGAAGTGGCCCAGGATGTCCAATCCTTCCACCCAGTGTGCCGGTTGTCCGACCTTGTAAATTTCATACACCGGCAGCGTGAGCCGACCGACGGTGAGCGCCGCGGCGCTTGCGGTTACCAGACAGGCGCCGGCTTCGATACGTTGCGTGATCATCCGTGGAATGGGGCTGGCCTGCAGCTGATTGAGCGCATAGGTCGGGCTGCCCGGTCCGATCAGCATGTAATCCGCCTGGCGCAGCGCCTGAAATGTTTGATGGACGACAGGGGTATCCAGCTCGATCGAGGATTTGTAGGAGACCACATGCAGCGGATGCCGAACGCGCTCCTTAAAATATTGAACGGCCTTTCTTCCGATATGGTCGACGTTGAGCTGAAATCCGGCGGGGGTATCCAGGAAAACCGCCCTGGCATGGGGTCCGCAGCGGCGCAGCAACGTCTTGTGAACTTCGACCATGGTGGCCGTCAGTTCTCCCGATCCCATCAGTGCGATGATTCCCGGTTTTTTCACATCATTCATAACGTGTATCGGTTTTCCGGTTCCGCAGAGCGATCTTCCTTTCGACCGGCCGATGGCCGATTGGAATACGGAATGGCCTGACGGCAGCCGTCCCGGTACTTCCCATGCATCGGCAGCGATCACAATTCAAAGAGAGTGCCCGGTTTGTATTGTCTGGCGCTGTGCCGGCGGTAGATTGTGACGGCGCCGCGCCCATAGACATTCCACTGCCGCTGCGGCCCGTCATCGATCATTCCGGTCTGTTCATCTATACCGATTATCGTGAGTCCGGGCAATTCCTTTTGCAATTCGGCGACCCGTTTACGGCCGGACGTGTCGTGGTGCGGAACGAGGCAGCAGCCGGGCACCAATCCCAGACCCTGGACCACTTGGCCAAGATAGGGATCGTACAGTTTCTCGCAAAGCACCATGGCGCCGGCACTGCTGCCTGCAACGACGGCACCGCGTTCATGTGCGGTCCTGACGGCACTCCAGGCGGCACTTCCGCCCAGCGTTTGCGCCAAATAGCCGGGAAAGCCGCCCAGAAGGTATATCAGGTCCGATGCAACGATGGACGTACCCAACTCCGGGTCGGCGGCGGACAGTGTATCGATCAGCGGCAGCACCTCTACCCGCCCGCTTCCCAGGGAGGAAAACCAGCGTCTTCCGTTTTCACCGGCACGCTGATGATTTCGGTCCGGAACGGCAGCGGTGGGCAGGATGGCCACCCGCGCCCGGTTGCCGCCGGCCAGGGCCAGACTTCGGCGATCCGATTGGGCCATGCTCCCGCTGAACTCCGCACCACCCTGCAGTACGATATACCCCATACCCTCTTTTTCTCCCGCGCATTGATTGACAGGCATCGCCATTTGGTGTTTTCCGGATTCTCTATATGTAAGGAAGTAAGTGTTGATGCACACTTGTCAAATCCAAACAACCGGAATCAAGGCTTCTTTATTGACAGTGAACGGAATTTGCATCCATACTTGATCCAGGGATGACTATGAAGCTCGCAGCTGTAAATGTCGCAAGGCTTTTGGTGGGTCAATGGAGAGAGCGAAAGATGCCTGTCGTATACCGGTGGGCTGTATTTTCATGCCTGCTGGGCCAAGTATTCGCGGGCACCGCATCCGCGCAGCAGAGCATTCGAATCGCTGCCATCTTTGCCTCCAGCGGTCCGGCCGCTGCCGCCAACGTATCATCCCTGCAGGGAGTACGCTGGGCCGCTAGCGAAATCAATGCAGCGGGCGGCGTGTTGGGCCGACCGCTTGAGGTGATCGAGCTCGATAATCGCAGTACACCCATCGGCGCCAAGGTCGCTGCCGAAGAAGCGGCTGCTTCTGATGCAACGGCCATCATTGGTCCGGGCTTCAGCTCGTATGCACTGGCGGCCGCCCGCGTGGCTCAGGCCAACGGCATCCCTTTGATTTCAAATGTCGCGACCAATCCCGAACTGACCCGCATCGGCGACTACATCTTTCGCGTCTGTTTTAACGACGACCAGCAAGCCCGCGTCATGGGCCGGTTTGCCTATGAAACGCTCAACCATCGCACGGTCCTGACCATGGTCAATATTGCCAGTGATTACAGTTTGGGGCTTGTGGAGATATTCGAGGAGGCGTTTCAGAAACAGGGCGGCATCATTCTGGCCAGAATCAGGTACAAGGCCCGGCAGTCGAATTTCCGCGATCTGGTGAGGCAGGCCAAGAAGGCCGATCCGGATGCGCTGTTTATCGGCGGCCATGATGAAAGCGCCCGAATCATCCTGATGGCCGAATATGAAGGCCTCGACGCCGTCCCGCTGGGGGGGGATGGATGGGACAACCCCAACTTCTATGATTTGGGCGGCAACAGAATCAAACACGGGTACTTTACCACCCACTGGCATGAAGCCGTCGAGACGGAAACGTCAAGGAAATTCGTGGAGCGTTATCGCAGGGATGACATTTTGTTGGCGCCGACCGCACTGTCCTATGATGCCGTCAAACTGTTGGCCGAGTGCATCGAGCGCGCCGGTTCGACAAAGCGGTCCGCCATTCGGGACGCGCTGGCGGATACCAGAGACTTCAAAGGTGTCACGGGCACGCTCTCGTTCAACAAACAAGGCGATCCCATCAAAACGATCATCATTATGAAAATATCGGATGGCCGTCCGCATTATCTGAAACAAGTGAGGCCGGAGCATTGATCGCTTTCCATCAAACAGCGTGCATTGATCGCGGCAAACACCCGATTGACCGAAGATATACCGTCCGCGCTGTCATATGCGGTGGCCGTGCAAGCCGATGGACCAGCGCTGCAACTGCCGCCGTTCCGCCTGGAAAGGATCCCTGACATGGCATTGAGACAAAAACTGATCCTCATCGTTAGTTTGCTGCTGTTGACGGCACCGGCTGCTGTGCGCCCACACGGCGCGGCAGCCTCGACGGATCGATTTGTCGAAATAGCCGTGATCGTGGCCCGGAAGGGTAAGGCCGAAGCTTACGGCCGGGCGGTGATTCAGGGGGCGCAATTGGCTGCGGATCAAATCAACCGGGCCGGAGGCGTTCTCGACCATCGAATCGAGCTGGTGGTGCTGGACAATCAGAGCAGCGCCCTGCATACTCGCCAAGCGGCGCTTACGGCTGTAAACCGCAAGGTCATTGGTGTCGTCGGTGCGGTATGGAGCACCCACTCTCTGGCGGCGGCTCCGGTACTACAACATAACCAGATTCCAATGATCAGTCCCGGTTCGACGGCGCCGGAAGTCACCCGGGTTGGCGATTATATCTTTCGAACATGCTACACGGACGAGTTTCAGGGCCAATTGCTGGCTGATTTCGCCTACAAGGCCATCGGACATCACCGCGCCGCGGTGTTGACCAACATCAGCGAGACCTACAGCCAGATTCTGGCCACATATTTCACCGTGCATTTTAAAAACAATGGCGGCGATGTGATCTATAACGAGGGCTATAAAGGCAACGCCATCGATTTTTCCGCCATATTGGCCCCGCTCAGAAAGTTGAAGCCGGATGTGGTGTTTATCCCCGGATACACACTCGACAGCGGATTGATCATCAAGCAGGCCCGCACCATGAAAATCGATGCCGTCTTTTTAGGCGGTGACGCCTGGGAAACATCCGTGGAGGATGTGGCCCATGAAGCCCTGCAGGGCAGTTTTTTTTCTACCCACTGGCATCCCAAGGTGCCCTATGGACGAAGCACCGAGTTTGTCTCCAATTTTAAAACCACGTTTGGCGATGCGCCCATCTCCGCATATGCGCCTCTGGCATACGACGCGTTGCTGTTGTTTGCGGACGCCATCAAGCGCGCCAAATCCCTGGACAGGCATGACATCCGACATGCGCTGGCCGTCACGAGACATTTCAAGGGCGCAACCGGAAGAATATCATTCAATGACAACGGCGACCCCATCAGCAAAGGCGCAAGCATGTTGAAATACGAAGATGGTCAATGGCGCTTCTTCAAGTCATTTGAACCCGGTTCAGATTAAGGCCGCAGTGCGGGCCGGGCCTTGCAGGGAGACGACGAGACGACATGCCCTTTTCTTTTCTAAAAACCGATAGCCTCATCTTTCGCATCAATGCGGCCATCTGGACGGTATGTGCGGCGATCTTGCTGATTTTCGGCCTCTTCTTCTATGCCTTTGAAAAGCAGCAGCGGCAGGCGCAGACCGAACAGGCCGAAATATTGCTGGATGCCCTCTATCAGCAAAAACGAGAAGAGCTGGCCAATGAAATATTCGCCAATCATCGGGAAGCCCTCACGCAATCCATTTCAGAGCTGTATGCCGTCAAAGGCATCCATGCGGTCCACCTGTTCGATCTGAAAGGAATTCTGATTGAATGGACGGGCAACGGAAAACGAGAAGACATCAGTGCGGCAATCCGGTCGAAATTGACCGCCGGCCCCATTTTCAGATCGATCACACTGGATCAGAAAGAATACTTGACCTATACGACTCCCATTGAGGTCATCGGTGAAAAAATCGGATATTTTCGCATTTATTACGACCTTTCCGATCTCCAACGGGCCTCGCATCAGCGCATTTTACTGATTGTAGCGGTGTTCGGCAGCATGCTCGTGGTTCTATCCCTCGTATTGCACCTGCTGCTCACCCGCTCAGTGATTCAGCCGGTCTCGCAAATCCGCAATGCAATGGACCAGGTCATGCAAGGGCATCTTGGCGAGCAGGTGTCGCTTAAGTTTAAAGATGAAATCGGCCTGGTGGCCGACGCGTTCAACGCCATGTCAACACAGCTTCAAGAGCAGCGGCGGCGTCTGTTACGCTCGATGGAGCTGCGGGACTCTTATGCCGAACAACTGGAAGATACCAACCGGAAGTTGGCCCGCCTGAATACCGATCTGGAAAGCATCGTGGAAGAGCGAACCCTGGAGTTGCGTGAAAGCAACCAACAGCTTCGCAACCAGATCCATGAGCGTATCCGGGCGGATCAAGCCAAACGCGCCCTTGAAGAACGTCTGGCCAGATCACAGAAAATGGAAGCCCTCGGACTCCTGGCCGGCGGTGTCGCCCACGACCTGAACAATGTCTTGTCCGGCATCGTCAGCTACCCGGAGCTGATTTTGATGGATCTTGACGAAGGTCACAGCACGCGCACCATGGTCACGGCTATCCAGCGCTCAGGGCAGAAAGCGGCAGCCATCGTCCAGGACCTGCTCGCTCTTGCACGACGCGGCGTGACGCATACATCCGTTCTGAATATAAACGACGATATCATCCTCGACTATTTGAACTCGCCCGAATTCAACAAGATGCAGTCCTACCACCCGTTTGTTGCCGTTGAAACACAACTGGCGCCGGATATCATGAACATCCGCGGCAGCGCCATCCATCTGAAAAAGACCATCATGAACCTGGTGTCCAATGCGGCCGAAGCCCAGCCCGACGGCGGGCGGATCATTATTGCGACAAAGAACATCTATGTCGACCGCCCCATCAGTGGATACGACGAAGTCAACGAGGGCGATTATGTCATGCTGGAGGTCAAGGATTATGGCTCCGGTATCGCACCGGAGGATTTGAACCGCATCTTTGAGCCGTTCTACACCAAAAAGAAAATGGGTCGCAGCGGCACCGGACTTGGCATGGCGGTGGTCTGGGGAACCATTCAGGACCACGATGGCTACATCAATGTGAAGAGCATGGTCGACAAGGGCACCACCTTCGAAATTTACATACCGGTAACGCGGGAATCGATCGAAGACAAGGTCGAAACCGTCCCGTTGAAGAACTATTGCGGCAGAGGCGAGACGATTTTGGTGATCGATGATGTCGAGGAGCAGCGTGAAATCGCTTCCACGTTGCTAACGCGCCTGCAATATGAGGTAGTAACGGTGCCCAGCGGCGAAGCGGCGCTGGAATACCTCAAAGATCATTCGGTCGACCTGCTGGTGTTGGATATGATTATGGATCCCGGAATGGATGGATTGGACACTTACATCGAAATTCTGAAAATCGAACCGAATCAGCGAGCCATCATCGCCAGCGGCTATGCGGAAAACGAACGTGTCAAAGAGGCTCAGCGCCTGGGCGCCGGCACTTACATACGAAAGCCCTATACGGTTGAAAAAATTGCACAGGCGGTGCGTGCAGCACTCGACTGACGGGCTGAAGGGCATGAACCTTCTTGCGGATCCGCCCGGGGCTGTTTGTCGTCAGGCGGACGCAGAGAGCAGGACAATCGTATGCCGCTGAAAACCGCCTCGCTGATCATGGCCTGAGATATTCAAAAACGGTATCCGCAATTTCCTTTGATGTCAGCGGTTTTCTTAAATAGCTCGTGGCGCCGATGTCCAGGCCGGTGCGAACCTCGTGCAGCTGATCTTTGGCACTTAAAATGATAATTGGAATGTGTTCATATCTCGGCATGGACCGCAGCTCGCGAAGTACGGTCAGGCCGTCTTTTTTCGGCATCTTGATATCCAGCAGAATAAGATCCGGGTGGTGTTGAATGGTCTTGTCGATGGCCTCGATACCATCGCAGGCCGTAATAACGTTCAAGTCGTGCCTCTGAAACAGCCTTTTGAGTAATTGGCAGATCAGCGCATCATCATCGACGATCAGAATTGTTTTATCCATCATACGTCTTGGCAAAAGTGAAGCGACATCGGATTTGCATCGGCACCGCTTCCCGGCGGCGCGCAACAGGATCAGCTGGTCCATAGATAGCGCAATTTCAGCAGGAGCGTCAATCAATTGTGAAAAAACCCTTCCATTAGCTGTTTTCCACATCTTGTGGGCGGCCCGCGATAATTGGATTCGGCCTGCATCATGATTATTGGTTTTCAGATATTGATTTTTTAATAAACATTACGTAAAAACCAATCATTGACCTTAACGTTTTGCGCCCATCCAAAAGCGAATCATGGCAAACAGAAACGACGATCACCAATTCAGCGCGTTTAAGAAAAGGCTGATGTCAATCCTCCACCAGCGCACACAGGTCTGGTGGGCGGAGCACATCGGGATTTCCCAGAGCGTCATTAGTAACAGCTACTACAAAGGAACGTTTCCACGGACCGATAAGTTGATGAAAATCATTCAACTGTCCGGCGTATCAGCCAATTGGCTCCTTTTCGGCATAGGAGCCAAATACATGGATGACATCGATGACCATGCCATCGACCGGCAGCAGGATCAGAAGCGCGAGCAGCAAATTGAAATTTTAAAAATCGAAGCTGAAAATGAGGAGCTCAAAGAGCGTGTAAGTGCTCTGAAACGCCAACTGGAGCAGGCAAAGGCTGATGAGGTCATCGGCATGTCAGATCAGATCAAAGGCAGCAGCGGACAGGATATCTTCGAGCAGAACATCTTTCCCGTTATGACCATGTTTCGGCTGCTCAACGACATCGCGTTGAAAATGGTTGAAGTCCACACCAAAGCAAGAATGGACGACGACCAGTTCATCAACCTGACAAAATGGATACGAAATAATTTTGAAACAAAAAAGTTTGAAACCATTACAAAGCTCAGTGAGTTGGAAAGCATATTGAAGCCCTCCGCAGACGAATAACCTGACCCATCGGCACCCAGAATCCCTTTCAATCATAAGATAAAAAAGATTGACAAAACCCGGAAAATAGATTTTTCTATTAAAAATATTATAAATCCGATAAGTCTGGGTTATTAATATCTGGATTTAAATTTCCGAGACCCTCATATGTGCGGACAACGACAAGCGCGCCACGACAACGGTTTAAAAATCTATATGAAGCGTTTGCCGCCCAATTTCGATCGGGTGTTTGGCTATGACAGATACCAGCGATGGGTGGCGCTTTTTTGGAGTAAACGGGAAGACACCTGTCTGAGTTTCGACGGATATGCCTATGCGCCTGTCAGTGCCCTGGCTTGGGATTCGTTCTTCAGCCACCAATTGGTCGTCGCCCTCAACCATGCAAGGGTCGAAGGTGGCCTGAAAACACTTTATGAATTTGGAAATGCGCTTGTCGCTGCGCGCCACTGGCTTGTACTGGACCGACAACATGCAACTCTTTTTGTCGGTGAAAAGAACGATGTCCTGGATTTCTTCCATGGTTTGATTCAACAAAGCCCCGGAGATACGGGCGCTATCGCCGGTCAGTCCATATGGATGGCCGAAAATGAATCCGTGGACAGCATGGCAACCGGCCGGCTGGAGATGATTAACAATATGATTCAATGGATGGACCTTCGAGTCAAAACACTCAAAGAGGCGGGCGAATGGCCGAGAATGGGAAAATGAAGTACAAGCGTCGATACAAGCCGTCGGGCCGGCCGTCCTATCCGACCGCCGAAGACGAGCTGCATGAACATCTGATGCTGATTGCGCTGGCTTTCTTGCTGATGGGCTGACCTATTTTGGCTATGATTGAACGACGGCGGTTGGAAACATATGGTTGACAAGCCGGACAGCTGTCCGGCGAACCGGCGCCGATTCATCGTTCAACAGCTTGCGCACTTGAGGCTCCAACTCCGACAGAAGGTGGTGATCGACGGCCGTAAGCGTCATCAAGGCCCTTTCCCGGATCCGGGCATCGGAATCGTTCAGACATTCTTTAAGAAGTGTCACGCTCTCATTCGGGTCGGCGACGGTGTTGAGCACGACGAGGGCATCATAACGCAGGTCGCTGTCCCGTTGAAACAAATAATCCTTGCAGATCTGAACGATCTCTTCGTAACGCGACGAAAACTGCCCCAGATTGTACAGGATGCTGCGTTGCTGCTCCTTTGAGCTTTTATGCAGCCGACCGGTGAGCACGCCGAACAGCCGATCGTCCTGGATATTGGACAGGGCGTTCACCGCGGCCTGTTGAACCTCGGTTTCGGCATCAAACAGGCAATCGATCAAAAAAGGAGCCGCCTGCAAATTACCCTCCCAGCCAAGCGCAAATGCCGCATTTGCCCGCTGGAACGTCGAGCCGCCCTGCAACACCTCAAGCAGCCGGCTCACCAGTGGTTCGCTGTCAATCAAAAAACCGCCCACCACACTGAGTTGAATGGCCGCCGCCTGGCGAATGGCCTCACTGTCGGCCTCATTGGTCATGATGGTCAACAGCGGATCGACGACAGCGGGTCTCGCTACCGTACCGAGCAATAAAACGATCTTTATTTTCAAATCATCCTTCGCCAATGGGTAAGCACGCAGCAGCGTATCGATGGCCTCATCTCCCTCACGGATCAGTTTGTCCACGCCGTAGATATAGCAGCGGACCTTGGCCAACAGCCGTTCATTGACGTTGAATTGAATGATATTGTCAGTCATGATCCCTTATCGGTATCGAGTTTTTGGCGTCGGAGTCATTGATGCCATAAAATTGAACGATTGTCCACGTTTTGTGCTGATATTGCAACAAAAGCGGATCTGGTATATTCATTGGAATTCATCCTTGCGGGATGGGACCCCGGCCTGAAGTCGGGGATTGACAAACCTGCGCCTCTAATGGTTATGGCAAAAAACGCATGATCCCTCTCAAAGATGACAACCCGACCCGACGGTTTCCGTTTATCAATCTACTGCTGATAATGGCAAATCTCGCGGTATTCGGCTATCAGTACTTCTATTTTCCGCAGGGTCCCGCCTATTTTATCAACGTGTTTGGCTTTATCCCGAGTGACATGTTCGGTCTGACCGATACGCCGCCCCTGACCTCCGTACCGATACCGCTGACCCTGGTCACATCCATTTTTATTCACGGCGGCTGGCTCCATTTACTGGGCAACATGCTCTACCTCTTTATTTTTGGCGACAATGTCGAAGATCGTTTGGGGCATTGGCGATATGTGATGTTCTACCTGGCATCCGGCATATGCGCCGGACTGGTCCACGGCACCCTGTTTTCCCAAAGCTCGGTGCCGTGCGTCGGTGCCAGCGGAGCCATAGCCGGTGTGCTTGCCGCCTACATGTTCTTCTACCCCAAGGCCAGAGTGAGCACGCTTTTTATCATCTTCGTGTTCGTCCGCATCGTACGGCTGCCGGCCGTCGTGTTGCTGGGCTTGTGGATCGTGCTTCAAATCGTTAGCGGTATGACCGAGCTGTCGGTACGAACCGGCGGAGTCGCCTGGTTCGCCCACATCGGCGGTTTCGCGGCAGGCGCCGTTTTAGCCTTTGTGCTGAAGCCGAAAAGAAGATAGGCCGCCGCTGGATGGGGGCTTTGTCTGTGCACGTCGCCTCCGGGCTGGTTATTTCAGCACCTTATCAACGGGGGATGCTTGCCCCCTCCGATGTTCGCCGAGGTGAAAGGCTGTTTGGGCTTTCATTGCGGAGCAATACATAAAGCCTCCTTTTTTTCAGCATCAGTGCTAGGCGGCGACACGGTCTCCCCCATTGATAAGGTGCTGAAATAACGAATCCCTGCGGCTCAATGTGCACAGACAAAGCCCCCATCCAGCGGCTACATGCTATTGATATAACCTCTTTTCAATAACTAGTTTTGAGAAACACCATTTTTTTATTTGCGCATTTCCAGGAAGATCAAGCCGATGTTACTTGTGTCTAGAACGAAAGCTAGAGGTGATCGGTCTCTGGTGGGGGTGCCGGACGTTCGCCATGCGGTCTTAGTGGGGCTTAGGGGCAGCGCAGGATCAGCGTCCCGCACTGTTTGAGCGCAAGCGAGTTTGCGGGATGCCCGGAGCGCCCCTTAGCCCCACTTGGACCGTGATGGCGTGTCCGGCACCCCCACCAGAGACCGATCACCGGCGATCAAACACCGTTTGTTGTATTTAAGCTTTCCGGATAAACCAACTCTAAAACAACGACAACTGCTTTTGATTAGGCCCTCTAGAATTAGATTGCAGGGATTTGTTCTCTATTAATCGCGGTTCGATGGCTGATAGAAAGGGGGATATGTCGGTCTGGACCGATTGGCCGAAGCGGGTCCGCTTGCGGGCCCAGCTAAGGATCAGGCGCTGCCGGGCCCGTGTCATGCCGACGTATAGCAGGCGGCGTTCCTCGTCCAGATCCACCGCATCCCGATCGGTGCGTCGGTGGGGAATCAAACCATCTTCACAACCCGCCACAAAGACCGTCGGAAACTCCAGTCCCTTTGCCGCATGCAGGGTCATGACCGCCACTTTTTCAATGCAGGCCTCAAAATAATCGGTATCCTCGCGCAGTGCCAGGGCCGTTGTAAACGCATCGGCCCGGTCGCCGAACGGTTCGGCCAGTGCCATCAGGGCTTCCAGTTCCCGGGATTCCAGCTGTCCGGACAGCCGGGTTTGTTCGACGATACATGCCAGGCAGCGGGTCAGGGGCATTTCGGCTGTCTCAAGACGCAGTGTCTCCAGCAAGTGCACCAGTGATGACAGGCGCATCTGGCGTTTCGATCCGAGACCCGGAATTGGAAAGCGGTTCACGGCATGCAGGGCCGTGGCCAGGGGAAGCTCTTTGGTATAGGCCCATAACTTGAATGCATCGAGTGTCTCCCGGCTGATCCGCGATTTTCCCAGATCCATCAGCCGGGAAACATCCGCATAGGTCCCCGATCCTTTGATGACTTTGAGGGCCGACAGCAGTTTGGCCATTAATTTACCGGTCACCGCGTTACGACTGGCCAACTGACACGGAATTCCGGCCTCTATCAGTGTCCGGGCAATAAATTGCGCCTGTCCGCCGGTGCGGCATAACACCGCAACATCATCGAAACTGCTGTCCCCGGCCGCAGGGTGATCTTTCAGCTTATCAAAATCCAGGCTGTGAAATCCGATTCCGCCGATCAACTGCTCGATAGTCCGGCCGATGGCCACGGCTTCGGCTTTTGACGAGGCGGTCTCCATGACCGTGACCGCCGGCGCGCCTGAAATATTCGAGCGTATCGGCGCCCGTTCGCCGGTTTGCAGCACGATCTGATGTCCCTGCATGAGTTGACGGGAGACCTCCAGGATGGTCGTGCTGGAGCGGTAGTTTTGGTTGAGCTGGTGGAACCGCACATCCGCATAATCCAGGCTGAAACGCTGAAAAAAGCGCACGTCCGAACCGCGAAAACCGTAAATGGCTTGATCCGGATCGCCGATGACGCATACCTGCCCCCCCTTCGCGGTCAAGGCGCGCAATAATCGATACTGACCAAAATTGATATCCTGAAACTCGTCGACAAAAATATGGCTGAAGCGCTTTCGAAGCGCTTTGCGCCAGGTTGCGTCACTTTCCAGAATCTTTACCGTTTCGAGGATCAGGTCCTCATAGTCAAACAGATCCTGCAGTTTGAGCAGAGCCTGGTATCGACCGTAAACCGCTGACAATTGGCTTCGCAGGTTCGGATCGGGAACCAGAGGACTCAAATCATCATCGTGGCTCAGCAGCCGTTGCTTGGCCTCGACAATCAACTTCAGCAGATCAGCCTCCGGGAAGGTGATGGTCGGGCCATCCTCCGCCACCAGGGCCAGAGCGTCCGCCAGCATGGCAGTGCGGCCCTGATCATCGATAATGGCGCCATGACTGTGGTCGAATACCTCCTGAAGCAGTTGCCAGCACAAGCCATGGAACGTGGCGATCACCGGCAGGCCGTCGTCGGAGGCATGGCTGTCCTGTGTCGCCTTCAGCCTCTGGCGCATCTCCTCGGCTGCCTTGTTGGTAAAGGTGACGGCCAGAATGGTGCTGATGCCCTTTTGGAGCAGTGCGGCCATACGGGAGGTGATCGTGCGCGTTTTGCCCGTACCGGGCCCGGCAACGATGCACAGCGGCCCCCGGCGGTGATCGACGACGGCCTGCTGCCGGGGGTTGAGTCGAATGGCGGCCTGTCCCTGCTCCGGATCAGCATCGATCGGTATCTGATGCAGGGGCCGGATCGGCGCTGCCGCTTCCGCCGCCGGTTCGTCACTCACCACACAACCGTTGTGGCAGGGAACATCGAATAGATTCCGCTGCCCCTGCAGTTCCCTGCGCTCCTCCGGGTCGAAAATACGCACCAGGCCGAATTCGCCGTCAAAGCCGGGATCGAATGTGACCCGGCCGTCACGCATACGCTCGACGGCTTCGGCCAGCAACGACATACCGCACCGATCCAGATCTTCTCGCGGCACCCGGCACAATATCTCCAATTCGGATCCAAAGGTCCGGATCAACCGATCGCCGGCCCGGACGACTTTCTTTGACTTCGGGCCGACCTGCAGCACCTCCGATAAAATATCCTCCAATGGAATCAGGCTTCGAAAGGGGGCCGCGCGAGGGGAGCGGCTGCCTTCGGGTCGGTCCGCCAGAGATTCCACCCGGTGGAGCACCCCCAGGGTCAGGGGCTTGCCGCACTCCGGACACAGGTTATCCAAGGCCCTGGTCTGCTGCGGGGAGCAGCGAAATCCGCATTTTCGATGCCCGTCGACATGATATTTTCCCTCTTCGGGGTAGAATTCATAGGTGCCTAAAAATGATGCGGGATCGAAGGTCTCCAGCGCCGAGCGGATGGCCGAGTAGCTCAGATCCGTATCGAAGCAATTGGCTTCACGCCCCAGCTTGGACGGACTGTGGGCGTCAGAGTTGGAAACCAGGGTATAGCGGTCCAGCCCGGATACGCGCCAGTTCATTACCGGGTCGGACGACAGGCCTGTTTCCAGTGCAAAAATATGGGGGGCCAGGTCCTCGAAACACGCCTCGACCGAATCAAACCCCGATTTTGATCCCAGCAATGAGAACCACGGCGTCCATACATGAGCCGGAATCAGATAGCCGCGCTCATCGGTCTCCAGGACAATTTCCAGAAGATTGCGGGCATCGAGGCCTAAAATGGGCCGCCCGTCCGATTCGATATTGCCGATATCGCCAAGTCGTGTATTGAGGCGCTCGGCCGAGTCGAGATCGGGCATGAAGACCAGGTTGTGGTTTTTGCGGGTGCGCTCGTCCTTTTTATAAATATTGCTGATCTCGGTGACCAGCATAAAGCGCACCGGTCGGCGACAGGAACCGGGAACCCGCTCGTCGGCAGCTTGAGCGATATCCGGCTTCAGTTCAAACAATCCATCGCCGTCTGCCGCGGGTTGCAGCTTTTCCTTGATCTCGCGCCACCAGTCCGGGTGAGTGAAATCACCGGTGCCGATCACCGTGAGCCCTTTTTTCTGAGCGGCGACGTAGAGGTTCTCCAGGTCCAGGTTCCTGGCCGTAGCGCGGGAGTATTTGGAGTGGATATGAAAATCAGCCGTAAATTTCATCGCATGTTCCTTATCAAAAAGTGTGGATACGGCTCAAGCCCCGAGTTCATGACGACACGGAATATTGCTTGTGTCATTTCATGGGAACATGCAATATTTAGATTACAAACATCGAGACCATGCGGTTGCGTTATCCACCGGGCGTCAAGGGTACCCGCAACATCAGACATTCATATCAGCAGCCCGGACCGGAGAGGGATCTCAAAGATTAAATCGGCCAATCATTTGGAATAACAGGTTTTATTGAAACCAAAACAGCTGTCGGCTGCAGCCTTGGATCGAAAGGGAAACCTGAACCGGGATGCGCTGCATACCACGTCATCTTGCCTGTGATCCATTTGCGGCAGATGCACCGTAAAGGCTGACACATGATCATCTTTAAACGCATGATCGATCGGTTGGCAAAAGAGATCGATGCAATCACTCCGGCCAACCCATCTCATCGACTCAAGGCCCAGGGGGTCAAGGGGCTGGCGGGCTTTGTGCAAGCCGTCAACCGATTGGCCGATCGTTATGAGCAACACCAAACCGTGATCCGGAAAGAGCATCGGCCGACCAGAGCGGCGATTGAAGAGCAAAAGAATATTTTAGCTGCCGTGATATCGGAGCTGCCCGAAGGTGTGCTGGCATGCAATGCCGAAGGGCAAATCCTGTTGTTCAACCGCCGCGCCGCCGAGTTTCTGGGAATCGGCGAGGATGAAAGACCGCAGTCCGATACCGCCCCCGAGGCAGGGGCGGCATTGGGGCAGTCCATCTTTTCCCTCATCGACAAACATATCATCGAACATGCCCTGGATGAAATCAATGAACGTCTCAAGCGAAACGTCTCATATACGGCTTCTCATTTTGTCATCGAAGAAAAAAACCGCCCTATCATCGGCGCCGAGGCCCGGCCCATCCTGAACCGCCTGGGCCAGTTCGCCGGATTCGTGTTGATACTTGATGATATCACCAAGCAGCGTGAAGCGGACAGCCGCATGGACAATCTGCTGCAGGAGCTTACCAGAAGCGCCCGTTCACCCTTGGCAAGCATCCGGGCTGCCAGCGAGGCCATGCTGGAATATCCGGATATCGACAGCGCCAGTCTGCAGCAATTCAAAGAAATTATCCATAGGGAATCCATCTCCATCAGTCATACGCTGAGCAAGATGGCCGGCGACTACTCCGCCATTCTTCAAAAACAGCGATCCCTGGTGCCCATGGCCTTTTCAGACCTGCTGGACACCATCAGAAGGAGGGCCAAAAACAGGCTGGGCATCGTGGTCGAGGGTGAACCTCCGCCTGAAACGATCTGGATTCGCGTGGACAGCTACTCCTTTATCACAGCCATCCTGTTCGTGCTGAACCAGTTGAAAAATGAATCTGGCCAGTGGCGATTCGTCAGCCGGTTTGACATCGACCCTAAATTTGTCCATCTCGATTTTTTATGGCCGGGAATGCCCATCCCGGCAAGGGTCCTCAAGCGGCTGCAGGAGCGGCATCTCGTCCTTGAGGGGGAAAGAAGTCCCTTGACCCTCAATGATGTTTTGGATCATCACGAAGCGGCTGTGCTCTCTTTCGGCTGTGAAGAATCGCTCGACCACTCGTGTTTTCGATTCATCATGCCGGCGCGGAAAGGCCACGCACCGGAGATAGCAAAACCCATTACCATCATGCCGGAAACCCATGCCGAACTTTTCAATCCGGAATTGATGAGCCAGCCGGGCCGGAACCCCGATCTGGACAGCCGCCTGTTGACCGAACTGACTTATACGGTCCTGATTCGATCCATTTCCGACGCATCGAACGTCGATCAGGTAGTGGAAAAGCACAGCCAATTGCCCGGATTACTCTTCAGTATGATCAACAGCGGTGCAACCATCAGAAACGTGACGTGGCTGATCACAACGTTTTCGGACATTGTGTTTAAAAAAGTAATCGGATTCGCCATCGAGGAGCTCGGCCCGCCGCCAACACGATTTGCCTTCACCACACTGGGCAGCGAGGGCCGAAAAGAACAGACCCTGAAAACAGATCAGGACAATGCCATCATCTATAACGATGCGGACCACCCGTCTCAACGATCCGGGCAGGAGCTGAAGCACTATTTTCTAAAGCTGGGAAAGCGCGTCTGCGCCTTGCTCGACCAGGTCGGTTATCACTTCTGCAAAGGTGAGATCATGGCCGGCAACCCCAAATGGTGCCAGCCCCTTTCCGTCTGGAAAAAGTACTTTTTCGACTGGATCCATGCCGCGGGACCCGAAGATTTACTCCATTCAAGCATCTTTTTCGATTTACGGTTCGGCGGAGGTGATGCGCAATTGGTTGAGCGCCTTGGCGACTACCTTTTCAAAACGTTGGAGACGTGGCCGGGGTTTTTTCGCCATATGACCGAAAACGCCATTTACTTCAAGCCTCCCATCGGTCTTTTCGGGCGGTTCCACGTCGCATCGAGCGGCAACCATCGCGGCTGCCTGGATATCAAGCACGCCATGACCGCAATGGTTGACTATGCGAGAATCTATGCGCTCAAAAGCGGCATTCGAGAGACCAATACCCAGGAAAGGTTCCACCAGCTCTATCTCAAACAGGTGCTCGATCCCGAAGCGTACCGCGAGATCGAGCAGGCCTTTAATTTTATCATGCAAATACGAATCACGCACCAGATCAATGCCATCATCGTTAAAGGCATCATGCCCGACAATTATATCAATCCCAAAAAGCTGTCGGCCATCGAACAGAAGATGCTGAAATTGTCGTTCCGGCGTATTGAAAGCATGCAAAAACAGATCTGCCTTGACTTTACCGGGGCATCCGGCGCATAAAAAGAATATGTCCAATAAAAGCCTGATTACAAATGGTTAGATAAGCATAACATCAAAAGTTCATCCGTCGGATACTATCTTTCCAGATAGAACTTAAGTGAAAGTTCTCAGGGTCGCATCCTGCGCAACCTCATAGCCATATAGTTTGCATTACCTGTGCCGGAAAATTATCACTCGATTTAAATCCTCACAGCTATCGGCGATCGTTGCGTCAATCCAGTGACGCAGCGTGTAACCATATAACTGTATCTATTTGCAATCATTATGTATTGAATTCTAACCCACACAAACGAATGCCACAAATGAAGGAGGAAAAAATGTCGACCTTAAGAAACTTTGAGTTGCGTCCGGCCAATGCTGAAGATATGGACACCGTCTACAAAATCAGGTATAAGGCATATTTACGTGCCGATCTGATAGCGCCGAACCCATCAAAACAATTTAAAGATATCTATGACGCCTCAGGCAATGCCACGACGTTCGTGCTGTCTCACAGGCAAAAAATTATTGGTACCTCCAGATATGTTGCCGATTCGCAGATCGGACTTCTTATGGATGACGAGGGGCTAGGTCCCTGCCTTGCCACACTGAGACAAACCGGACGCCGAATTGTGGAGGCCGGTCGGTTGGCCATAGAACCCAGCTATCAGAACCGGTCTCGAGAGCTTTCATTGCATCTTTGTCTTTATACGATATCATACGCATCAACCATCGGATATGATGACATGGTTATCTTGGTGTTCAAGCATCACCATAAATTTTACGAAAAGGTTCTCATGTTTGAAACCATCGCTTCTGATTTTATCACAAGCTACGGGCCAAACATGTATGGCTTAAGGTTAAATCTCAAACGATTGATGCAACGGTATGAGCGCAATCGCACAGCTCGGAGATTCGGCCTGCCGGATCATATAAAAACCTACCAGGCAATGCAATTACGCGAACCACAAAACTCGGGCTCCCCGATATGCAACTGATGACAGCCATACGCACGAATTGGAAGATTTGTTACCTGCTCTTTTGGGTTTTGATATTAAGCGGCTGTAAAAACGCCGGTCCGAAAATAGAAGCGGGCTTCTTGGATCTGAGCGGATGGGATTTTAAAACGCAAAGCATCGATCTGGATGGCGAGTGGGAGTTTTACTGGAAGCGATTGCTGACCTCCGCCGATTTTAACAGCTATAGCGGCCTCAAATGTGACTACATAGCAGTGCCCAGGGCGTGGAAAGGGTATCGTTTAAATCAAAAAAAGCTTGGCCCTTATGGTTATGCCACATACAGGGCCAGGATTAAAGCGCCTTCCGGCAGATATGCATTGCGCACAAGAAAAATTGAAACCGCTTTCACGATTTGGGTAAACGGCCGAAAGCTCAGCAGTGTGGGTGTGGTGGGTAAAGATCGCCAGTCGGCCAAACCCCAATATTTAAACGCCTTGGAGTTCTTCTGGATTAAAGAAGACCATATCGAGATCATTATACAGGTATCAAATTTCAGGCATTTTCAAAGCGGTATTGTCAGAACCATAACGCTTGGGAATCACAATTTAATCCATAGCCGTGTGTTAAATCGGCGCACTTTAAATTTTTCAATTGCGAGTACTTTCCTGATCGCCGCGATGTATAATCTGATCATATTCATACGGCGTCGGCAAAACAGGGCGCCCCTGTTTTTTGCCTTTTTCTGTTTTAGCTTCGCAGCCTACATCAGTTTCCTCCTGGAACATTTACATATTCAGCTTTTTCCGAACTTTTATTGGGAGATTCATTTTAAAATCCTTTTCTTTACATTTCTCTATACGCCCATTATGTATCTGCTTTACCTGAAAGCACTCTTCCCCCACTATACGAACAGAAAAATTGTTAAAACATTACGGGTTAGCACGACGGTCATCGCTCTCATCATATTGATCACAACATCGGAGATATACAACAATATCATCAGCATACTATACCTTGTACTAATATTATCTATCCTCTATTGCTGCTATATTCTATTCAATGCATTAAAAGACAAACAAAAAGGAGCATTGGCCCAATCGATCCCATGCTTTGCATTTCTTATTACTGTTGTGAATGACACTCTCTATTCAAGTGGTGTGATCGATACGACACGCCTGGCGCCCACAGGTGTGCTTTTCTTTGTCATATGGCAGTTTTGTTTCATGGCAGACACATTTGCAAAATCCTTGACGCGGTCCGAATCGCTTTCGGAGAGTCTGGCCCAGGCCAACGTCAAGTTTGCATCCCTGCTGGAGGAGTGCGATGTCGAGGTGGGTAAAATTCTGGCCAACTTGAATCAGATCACCCATATCAAATCAAACGGCCACTTTTGCCTGATTTACAGGATGGGTGCCGCAAAGGCCATCGAACTGAACATGCAGATCGGTAAAATCCCCACCTCGATCCGCGACACCCGTTTTTTGGATGTGCATCGATCCTACCTGGTGAATCTGGATAAGGTTCAACATATTGTCAAGGTGTCGGATAATAAATTCGAGGCGCTGATCAATGGATCCGAAGACCGGATTCCCGTATCTCGCAACAAGGTGTCCGGGCTGCGCGGAAAATATCCCAACCTGTTCAATTAAATAAAAAAAGACATTTCATTCAAGCGAAATGTAGGCCTTGGATACGCCTCGTGCGGATAAAGCGTCCTACATTTCGTGAAATAGTCGATGCGCGCTCTCTGCAATAACTTACCGAAATAATAACCATTATTATTTTCGCTCCCTTCATTTCGTTAAAAAGGGGTTGAGACGCTCTTTTCACCGGTTGCCGATGATAGTAAGTAGGTAGCCAGGCTTCCAAACAAAACATCCAAAAACCGGATAAAAACGCCTGCCGCATCTCTGCGGCCTCGTGAAATTGTGTACCAAGGACAAGTTGTACCGCCACCTGACAACGAACCTGCGGCCTATGCAGATGACGCATATCAGCTATCTCACCTGTTGCTGATTATCACTGTGGAGTTTGGTATATGCAGGCAAATACTGGGATCGAGCTTTTTACGGAACATACGCCACCCGACCTTGAACGTCTTTTCGGCTATCAACATTCAAAACGGTGGGTAACCTTTTTCTGGGGAAAACTCATTAATCAGCGTGCCTCAGGCTACTGTTTTGACGGGGAATTCTTTAACCCTCTGAACGCATTGGCATGGGACACCTTTTTTGGCCACCCCCTGGTGGTGGCCATGAATTATAAACGGATCAATGGACACGCCGTCAAACGGTTTGACTTTGGTGATATGCTTCAATCGTCAAGACACTTTCTGTTGCTGGACCGGCAGAAACGGCTCCTGCATGCCGCGCACAAAACCTGCGCGCTGCAATACCTTAGCATGGAGACGCGATCCACAAACGAGGGTCGTGCGCTTTCCGGTTTCCTCAGCCCGGACATTTCCAGCAAATCGGCGGGGCAGGCCGCGCCGTTTTCAAAAGGCGCACTCCAGATGATTGCAGATATGACGGCATGGCTTGACGAACGGAAAGTATTGCTGAAACAAACGGGCCAGTGGCCCAGATTAGGATAGTGTCGATGATCGGGTATCTTCCGGCCTTTCTTGAACGCTTCAGATATTCCGTCTGATAGCCCGCGGTTCGACTTTATGCAAATGACATGTCCGGCCGAACACCCCGCAACCCGCTGCCGCACCGGCGGAGCCTTTACCGCCGTTTCGGATTTTGGGTGTCCAGCCGGACGGTCCCCATGCAGCTTATTCTACGATGACGAAAATCACCGCAAATGTCGTGCCATAGCGCGAGCCTGTTTCTAACTTGCAGATTTTATATGATTTTATCAGTGACAGGGCACGAATATGGTGATTAATAAAAATGGGGAAACAATTCCCCCAAAAGTCGAAAAAATTCCCCGATTGGACCCTTATAGAGGATAATCAGACTGTATTTATTAGGTATCTTTTATTGAGGGGATATATATTCCCGTATTGGGGATGTATTTACCCATTTTTATTAGGGGACGTCAGCCCGTACCTTTTCATTTTATTAAATAGCGTCTTGCGGTCGATGTTCAGTGCTTTTGCAACGCGCTGGCGGTGCCATTGATATTGGTTGAGGGTCGTTAAGACAAGGAGTTTCTCATAAGTTGCCAGCATGGCGCTCAGATCTTTGACCGAAGAGACGTCCTTATTCGGGAACGACATTTGATCCGGAGGGGCCTCCGGTTTTGTGGCCGCACTGGTCAGATCGATTGTCTTTTGGTTGCAATATCTCACGATAACGTTTTGGAGTTCTCGAACATTTCCCGGCCAGTCATGGTGATAAAGCTTTTCCATCAATTTGCGCGTCAACGGAGGGACTTTGCGCTTGCCGGCGTAAAGGCGCATAAAATGTTCGATCAACATCGGCAGATCCCCCATCCTGTCCCGCAGCGGCGGCAAATGGATGGGAAGTATATGGACGCGGTAAAAGAAATCCTCCCGCATGACACCGTTTTTTACCAATAGTTTCAGATCCCTGTTTGTCGCCGCGATAATGCGCACATTGGTTGTCTTGACCTGGCTGCTGCCCACAGGCGTGTATCCACCGCCTTCAATGACGCGCAGCAGCTTGACCTGCATGTGTACGCTGATTTCTCCAACTTCATCCAGGAACAACGTGCCTCCGTCGGCATATTCCAGATACCCGGCCTTGTCGGTAATGGCTCCTGAAAACGCTCCTTTTTTATAACCGAAAAACTCGCTTTCAATCAGGTTTTCGGGAATGGCTCCGCAGTTCACCGGAACAAAGCGATTGTTCCTGCGTTCGCTCATGTCATGAATGGCGTTGGCAACCAGCTCTTTGCCGGTACCCGGTTCACCATAGATCACGACCGTGGCATCTGTGGCGCCGGCATTGAGAATGTGTTCATAGACTTGCTGCATCGCCGGGCTCTGTCCGACGATGTTGCCGAACTTTTTGCGTTCCTTGATCTGCGTGCGCAGAAAGATGTTTTCCTGCAACAGATGTATTTCGCTTTCGCGAAGGGCTTGCTCTGCGGTTTTGCGGTCGTTAATATCGGTAATCATGGCCAGCAGCGATATGGTCCCGTTCACGTGTCGAATGGGTGCATTCATGCTGAAATACCAATGTTTATCTTTCGGATTCTTCACTTCGAATCGCAACGTCTCGCCGGAAATAACCTGATCCATGACGCAAAACGGGCATGGGCTTCTGCGGCCGTGGATCGCTTGATAACATTTTTTCCCCAGGCCGGCCGAGCCCATTTTGTGGCCAAGTTGTTCATTGACGTAATTGAGCTGATAGTCGGCGGTGCAAACATAAATCTGCCCGTCGAAAGCGTTCAGGATCGCAGCCAATTGGGCTCGCTGCTCTTTAATTTTCACCTCGGCTTGTTCAATGCGGTATCGATCCTCGCTTTGCTCCAGAGTCCGCTGGATGACCTTTTGCTCCTGCTGACGCTTGCGGTGCTCGATCAATTGCGCTTCGAGCTGCTTAATCTTGGATTCTAATTCGTGGATTAAATCGGACGACATGACACATACACTTTTATTTCATTTTAGCCAGATCCATAAGCCACTACCATATCAGAAAATGGCCTGACCTCGTAAGGAAAATATGCTAAAATTGCTTGTTTTATAACCGGAGAACAGCTATATTTGTGTACCATTTTAGACCTTTAATACAAGATATAGTAGTAAGGACGGTATGGGACTTTTATCGGCAACCACATCATTGACACGCTATCGGGTCGAGGGGGAATTGGATGAACCGCTGATTGAGAGCGTTTATCAGGGATTGAAGCAACATTCCATTACCGATATTGATGAAAATCCGTCCGATCAGGCAGTGGGCTGGACGGCATTCCAAAATCCGTACCAAAACGGATTTAACGGCGCCGACGTGTTGTTCGGCACAGATTTTGTTTTCGCTCTGCGTATCGATAAAAAATCAATCCCTGCCAAGATGGTTCAAAAGCACATCGCTCTCGAATCGGAAAACCGGCTGAAAGAATTGGGGCGCGAGTTTCTGTCCCCCAACGAAAAGCGGGCCATCAAGGACTATGTGTTGAATAAATTGCACCTGAAAATGCCATCCACGCCCAGCGTCTATGATGTGGTCTGGCAGTATGAAAAGCATAACTTGTGGTTTTTCTCAAATCTCAAGGGTGCCAATGAAGAGTTGGAAACGTTATTTATTAAATCGTTCGGTTTGAGCCTGACGCGGTGTATCCCCTATACCATGGCTGCACTCGATCACAAAATGACCTCCGAACAGCTGGATGCACTGTCCCGACTGTCCGCAGACAAAGACCGGGGCTGATTTTATCATGCTTGATATTGCCGTAGCGTATAACCGGTATAGGTTTCTGGGAAATTCTTTTTTAACCTGGGTATGGTTTTCAATTGAGACCGATCCACACCATTTCCAAAAAGCCGACCCAAATTGTGCCGGGCTTGAAATCGGCAATCGCATGGTCCTCGAAAATCGGTATGCCAACGGCGTGGAAACCATCACCATTAAGGGCGACAGCGCCGGATTGGAGGAGGCTCTGCTGGCTCTGAGAAAAGGAGCGGCGGTTATCGATATCAATCTAATATACAAATCCGGAGATTTGCAGTGGCATTTTTCGATAAAGGGTGAAAGCCTGAGTTTTTCAGGCATGAAACTGCCTGAAACCGGATCGATCGAACAATCGGAAGATCTGGAAGGAGCGATCATCGATAAAATTTACCTGTATGAAAAGCCCTTTGAGTTTATTGATCAGCTTTACCGGCGTTTTATTCAGCTGCGCCTGTCCGCTGGATGGCAACAAACTGTTTCAGAAATGAAAAAATGGATCCAGTCCGATCCGTCGTGATCAATGACTCGACAGGTTTCAAGGGCGTTTGCCAAATTGAACATTCACTGTTTATATCGCGATGATTGGATGTCAATAACATGCTGTTTATGAACGAACTGATTCCGATTGTTCAATATCAAATAGTTTTCGAGCATTTATAAACATATTTTTGAACAGGCAGAGTGGTTATTTATGTTTATTAATTTAATAGCTTATTCGATTTCCTAACAAGTAGACATGACCTAATATATATTTATAAACATAAAATAACATAAAATAGGAAACTAGAGATGAAGTTTACAATTCAGAAAAGCGAGATTGTCAACGTTCTGGCAAAAATCCAGGGTCTGGCCGGCAGACGCAGCAGCCTTGCCATCACTGAATGCATTCTGATTAATGTTTCGGACAAAGGACTTCAGATCGTGGCAACGGATTTGGAAACCGGCTACGAAGGACTTTTCCCGGTTGAGGGCGAAACCCCGGGTTCGATTGCCATCAGTGCTCGAAAATTCTATGAAATCGTTCGCGAATTTCCCGACTCGAAAATTCTGATTGAAGAGAGTGAAAACCGACGTGTCGATATCGGAAATAATAACGTTCAATACCATATCAAGGGAATGAATCCTGAAGATTTTCCGACGACACCCACCATCGAAGATGTTGATTACATGACCGTCGATGCATCATCGTTTAAAAAAATGATCGATAAAACCATTGCTGTCAGTGGTATCGGTGAAGATAAGAAACCGCATATCAATGGCGTTTTTTTCGAACGGCATGTCAAACGGACACCAGCCGTCATCCGCATGGTTTCAACCGACGGCAGTCGCCTTTCCAAATATGATTTGCAGTTGCCGGATGACATCTCCGTCCCTGAAGGTCCTGGTGTTCTGATCCCCAAAAAGGGCTTGAATGAAGTGAGTAAATTCCTGCCTGAAAGCGGCACCATACAGATTGGCGTTCACGAGAGCTACTTTGTTGTAGCCAGCAGTCGAGAGACCATCTATATTCGAATGCTCGAAGGACAGTTTCCTCAATATGAAGATATTATCATGAGAGAAGACGGCCACCGGATCATTGTTGAAAAAGAGCGTTTTCATCACATGGTTAAACGCATGTCAATTTTATGCACCGACAGTTACCGCGCCGCCATGTTTACTTTCGATGCCGATGAACTTGTGATAAAGGCAACCAATCCGGATATAGGCGAGTCCAAAGAGGATATGCCTATTGCCTATAAGGGTGGCAAAATTCAAGCGGCATTTAACCCGAAATTTTTCATTGATACCGTGAATAGTATCGATGACAAGGAAATTGTTATAAATATTAAGAGTGAAGAAAAACCATGCCTTATCGAGGGCAAAGAAGATAAATCTTACTTAAGCGCTATTATGCCGATGAGAGTCTAATGGGAACAACATACGATGCAAGTAGTATAGATGTTTTAGAAGGTCTTGAACCAGTCAGACTCAGACCTTCTATGTATATTGGAAACGTAGATGTTGCAGGACTTCATCATCTTGTCTATGAAGTAGTGGACAACAGCATCGACGAGGCAATGGCAGGCCATTGCGACAAAATTACCGTATTGATACATACTGATAACAGTGTCAGCGTCGAAGACAATGGCCGTGGCATACCTGTGGATATTCATCAGAATGAAAATGTTCCGGCTGTTGAAGTTGTCCTGACGAAGCTTCATGCCGGCGGAAAATTCGACAACGATACTTACAAAGTATCCGGAGGGCTTCACGGCGTTGGCGTATCAGTTGTCAATGCCCTTTCATCTCTTCTTGAGGTGGAAATATATCAAAAGGGAAGCATTTACTATCAAACATTTGAAAGAGGAAAAAAAACCAGTGAATTAAAGATCGTCGGAAAAACCAAAAAAAATGGAACAAAAATTCACTTTTTCCCGGATGATACAATTTTCAATAACGTTGAATTTTCATATGATATTCTTGCCAGACGGTTGAGAGAACTTGCTTTTTTAAATAAAGGCGTACGAATCATCATCGAAGATGAACGTTCAGACAAGCAGGATGAATTCGTTTATAAGGGAGGTATTGTATCTTTTGTTAAATACCTGAACCGCCGCCATACCGCTTTGCACAAGCCGATCTTTATAGAAGGTGATCGCAGTGATGTGCAGATAGAGGTAGCGCTCCAATACAATGATACGTACAAGGAAAATTTATTTACATTTGCAAACGGCATTAACACGGTTGAAGGCGGATTTCACCTTGTCGGTTTCAAAGCCGGATTGACGCGGACATTAAATCAATATGCAACCAATGGCCGTCTGCCGAAAAACCTCAGCTCAAAAATAAGCGGCGATGATGTTCGTGAGGGGCTCACTGCGATCATCAGTGTCAGAATCAAATCACCGCAGTTTGAAGGACAAACAAAAACAAAGCTGGGTAACAGCGAAGTAAAAGGGCTTGTCGAATCCCTGGTCAATGAAAAACTCGGCGTTTTTCTGGAAGAAAATCCATCAATAGCAAAGAAAATTATTGGAAAAGCAGTTGAGGCGGCAAGAGTAAGGGATGCTGCAAAACGAGCAAGGGATCTTGCCAGAAGCAAAGGGGCGCTTGTCGATGCGACCTTGCCTGGCAAATTAGCCGAGTGCCAGATTTCCGATCCGATGAAGCGCGAGTTATTCATCGTGGAGGGCGATTCGGCGGGCGGGTCGGCCAAGCAGGGTCGCGACAGGAAATTTCAGGCAATTTTGCCGCTGAAAGGCAAAATACTGAACGTGGAAAAGGCGAGATTTGATAAAATACTTCATAGCGAGGAGATAAAAAATATTATTACAGCGCTTGGAACGGGTGTTGGAAAGGAAGAGTATAATATCGAGAAAATCCGCTATAAAAAGGTCATTATTATGACCGATGCCGATGTGGACGGATCGCATATCCGCACATTATTGCTGACCTTCTTTTATCGTCAAATGCCTGAAATCATTGATAGTGGATATCTTTACATTGCTCAACCTCCGCTTTTCAAAATTGGAAAGGGAAAAAATGAAAAGTACATTAAAGACGAGACGGAATTTAACAATTATATATTGAAAAAAATATGTGAAAAATTCATGATTTCAATTGGACCTGAAGAAGAAAAACTCAGTGGCCATGATTTGTATAATTTTGTGTGCCAGCTATCCGAGTATTTTATGGCTCTGGAGAAGCTGGAGTTTCAGGGATTCCATACAGGAATTATCGAAACGTTGGTCGCCCTTGGAGTGAATGATAAAAAATACCTTCAGAATAAGGAAGCGATGACGAAGCTATATGAAAATCTATTGGAAAACGGTTTTTCGGCAACCGCTCCTGTATGGCACGATGAAAGAGAAGTGTTCGAAATTATAATAGAAAACAATAATGCCGCCACAGAAAATCAAAAAACCATTAAAATTGGAAGGGGGTTGATTTACTCTTCTAATTTCCAGAAATGTATTCTGAACGGTCAAAAAATACTTCGCTTTAACAATCCGCCTTTTATCGTTCAGATCGGGGATGAAAATAAAGAGGCATACTCAACACAGGACCTTAGAAGCCTTCTTGATTTTGTCAAGGAAGAAGGAAAAAAAGGAATACAGATACAACGATATAAAGGTCTTGGGGAAATGAACCCTGAGCAATTGTGGGACACCACAATGAATCCTGGTAAACGAAACATGCTTCAAGTTACGATTGAGGATGCCTTGGAAACCGATGAGATTTTCACTGTATTGATGGGCGATCAGGTCGAGCCCCGCAGGGAATTTATCCAAAACAATGCGTTGGAAGTTAGCTCGTTGGATATATAGCTCTACTATATCATTGCGGTATTATTTAACTGCGCTAATAATAATTTGATTCGGTTGCACGCTTCAAAATATTTAGGGAGCTATTGATGAAGATTCTGTTTATTTATCCAACAAGGTTAGATATGAGCGGCCGTCCAGTCAAGTTCAAAAAGGCCTTTTTGCCCCCCCTTAATCTATCAACCCTGTGCAGCCTGACACCAGATAAACATGACACCAGAATCATCAATGATTGTGTTGAAGATATCGATTATGAGCTGGATTGTGACCTGGTTTGTATTACGGCGATTACAACCCAGTCCACACGAGCCTATCAAATAGCGGGAAAATTCAGATCAAAAGGAAAGAAAGTCATCCTTGGCGGCGTCCATCCGACCATGAAGGCTGACGAAGCAAAGTTGCATGCCGATGCTGTCGTCATAGGAGAGGCAGAAAATATTTGGGAGCAGATTCTGGTTGATTGCGAAAATAATCAACTGAAAGAATTGTACCGAGCCGATGACATTTTCGACATGAATCGTCTCATCATTCCACGATGGGATACGGCAAATCTCGGTATATACTATCGATCTTTCGGTCGAAAAATGCCTCGCATGCCGATTTATACCACGCGGGGATGTGTCCATGATTGCATGTACTGCTCGGTTAGTAAGTTTTTTGGGAGAACCTACCGATTCAAGCCGATTGAAAATGTTCTTCAGGAAATAGATGCGACCGCTGCGGAAAGCTATTTTTTTGTCGACGACAATCTCATATGCAAACACGAATATACCGAAGAATTATTAAGGGCGATAAAGCCCAAGGGGATTTGGTGGTTTAGCCAGGCGAGCGTGCGGCTGGTAAAGCAGCCGCGTTTGATCGAAATGGCCGCTCAATCAGGATGCAAAGGGCTTTTGCTGGGCGTTGAATCGTTGAGCAAGGATACGCTGAAAGGGTTGAAAAAGAGTTGGAATAAACCCGAGATGTATAAAGAATTGTTTGATCGATTAAAACGTGCGAAGATCAGGCCCTGGGCGAGCATCATGTTCGGCCTCGATGAAGATGACCCCGAATCACTGACCAAAACCGTCGATTCGCTTTTGAGTTGGGATGTTCACTGCATTATCATATGGATTTTAACACCGCTGCCGGGTACCGATCTGTATCAGAAACTGGATACACAAGGAAGAATAACCATACGGGACTGGTCAAAATACGATTGCAACCATGTGGTATTTCAGCCGAAGCATTTTTCACCGGAAGAGCTGAATGACTTTTTCTGGTCCACTTACCGCAGGCTGCATTCGGTTCCAGCGATTTTAAAAAAGGCTAAACTGTCGGTTAAAACCGGTTATCATCCGGCAAAAGACTTCATTAACGGACTTCTGTTTCACTCCAGGATCCGAAAAAAAATAATGCAGTACGATCATCCCTTTTCAATGGGACTTGGCAAATTATAAAATGCAAGAGTATTGAAGGGATAAGAAAAGGCGAGCCCCCACACGCTGCGGCCTGCATGTGGGGGCTCTAAATTTGGGTGCGCTTTTTTAGTCAGATTTAAGTTTCCGCTCGGATTTTATTCAGATTGTTCAGGGCAGGAAGCGTTCAGCTGCAACACAAAGCAATGATAAGCGCACGGGTTCTATGCCATACGGAAAAAGTGATGTCAAGCCTAAAATGAATATAAATCGATATCGAAGTTAATAATTACATTTTTGCTACATTCATCACTGGATGCGGGATGCTTCAAGTGATAGCATAAGTTTAACGGATAAAATACCAATAACTGAAGTACTTTTTAAATCAACTTGTAGAGGTAAATCACATGCATATTCACAAGGTGGAGGCCCGCGACCTTCCTGATCTATGGTTTCAGGCTGTTCATGATATCCTCGATCAGGGACGACGGTTCACTATCGATCGAGGGTCCTATGCCGGACAAACCCGGCTCGAGTACGATTATTTTATGGGGCACGTCAAATTTCCGGGTACGTTGCCGATGCTCCCGGATATTCCGGCCAGCTGCGGGATCCCAAATCCTGTTGAGGATGGGTATATTTACGGCGGCGAGGGGTATGACCGATCCTATATCGAATACCTTATGACCGGACATAAAGAACCCGGCGAGTCTTACACGTATGGCGAAAGGATGACCCGGGTTCCGCTGAACGGCGATAAGCTGAATTGGTGGAAAGAGGCCAACAAGGAGATCATCGACCTTCGGCAAGTGGATGGAAAAATCGTTTTTGAGGAACAGGGCACGCTCTATCTCAATCAAATAGAATGGATTATCGATACATACAGGAATCATGGGCACCGCAACAATCAAATGGTTCTGCAAATCGCACACCCGTCGGATTTGACCCTGGTCGATCCACCGTGTTTGCGGTCCATCGATACGCGCATCCAGGACGGTACGCTCCATTTCTGCATCTATTTCAGATCGTGGGACCTGTGGGGCGGACTGCCGGCGAATCTGGCGGGCATCCAGAATCTGAAAGAGTATATGGCCGGCGAGATCGGCGTTAAAGACGGTGAAATGATTGTCGAAAGCAAAGGGCTGCACCTGTACGGCTACGCCGAAGATTTGGCCAAACTGCGCTGCCTGAAGGATTGATGACGTCGCAACACGTCAACAAAACGCTATTGGCATTGAATCGTCGGCGGTCGCTGCCCTGCGGAGTCGGCGGACACGCCATCAGGGTTAAAACTCGATATTGTTGGGTGTTCTGGGAAACGGTATGACATCGCGAATGTTTTGAATTCCGGTCACCATCATTAACAAGCGCTCAAACCCCAGGCCGAATCCGCTGTGGGGAACGGTGCCGTATTTGCGCGATTCCAGGTACCACCAATAATCCTCACGGGACAGGCCTTGTTCATGCATACGGGAATCGAGGATGTCCAGGCGTTCTTCACGCTGACTGCCCCCCACGATTTCGCCGATGCCCGGTACCAGGACATCCATCGCAGCCACCGTTTTGCGGTCGTCGTTCAACCGCATGTAAAACGGTTTGATGGTTCGCGGAAAGTCATAAACGATGACCGGCTTCTTGAATCTACGTTCCGTCAGATAACGCTCATGTTCCGACTGCAGGTCTATTCCGTATGAAATGGGGTACTCAAATGTCTGGTTGCTTTTCAGCAGGATGTCGATGGCTTCTGCATAGGGCAGTCGTTCAAAGGTCGACCGGGCAATGTTCTCAAGTGTCGACATCAATGTTTTGTCCACAAATCGCGCGAACAGGGCCAAATCCGGTGCGCACTCCTCTATCGTAAATCGAGTCAAATATTGAATGAACGACTCCGCCAGATCCATACAGCCGTCCAGTTCGCAAAAGGCCATTTCCGGTTCAATCATCCAGAACTCGGCGACATGACGTCGTGTATTTGAGTTTTCGGCTCGAAACGTTGGACCAAAGGTGTATACGTCGCCCAGTGCAAGCGCCAGCATTTCCGCTTCCAGCTGACCTGAAACGGTAAGATTCGCTTCCTGTCCAAAAAAATCATCCTCGATCCGGCTGCTGCCGGGAGGCAATGTCGTCACCCGGAACATCTCGCCGGCACCCTCACAGTCCGATCCGGTCAGGATCGGTGTATGGATATAGCGAAATCCTCGCTGCCGAAAAAAATGGTGGACGGCAAACGAAAGTTCCGACCGGATTCGAAAGGCGGCTCCATATTTATTGGTTCTCGGACGCAGGTGTGCAATGGTCCTCAAGAATTCATCGGAATGGCGTTTTTTCTGCAGCGGAAAACTTTCCGGAGCCTCGCTGATGACGGTTACCCCGGAGGCTTGAATTTCCCATTTCTGACCCTTTCCCTGGGAAGGCGCCAAATCGCCCGTTATCGCAACGGCGGCGCCGGTCGTCAATTTTCGAATGTCGGTGTAATTGTGCAGGTCGGCGTCCACGATCACCTGCATGTTGGCCAGGCACGATCCGTCGTTGACCTCGATAAAGGAAAAACCTTTCGAATCTCTTTTCGTGCGCACCCAGCCTTTTAGCAGCACATTTTCCTTCGGCATCTCAGATGCCAATAATCGGGATATCTTTAATCGTTTCATTGGTTGTCCTTTTTTTGTTCTGAGCCATGAAAAGCCATATTATGGACTCATTCGGACTGTTAGATGATACAGCGCATCCTGCCGTTGAAGCAACACAATCAGTGACGGTTTATAGCGGTGTTTGATCATGGCCGTTACAAATGTGTCCGTATCCGAAACCGATAGATCCTCTATCTGGCGAATGACATCCCCGGGCAATACGCCGATCTGGTCCATGTAAGATCCTTGGCGCACAGCTGAGATGACGACACCCTTGCCCGCGGAAACACCAAAGCGTTGGCGGGAGGTCGAGTCCAGTGCCGTTACCTTGACGCCCAGACGTCTCCAGGCCAGCTTCGAGCCGCGCTCTTTTGGATAGGCCCGGGTTTCGAACGTGAATGAGAGCTCTTTGTCATCGCGAAAAATACCCAGCCGCAGTTTTTCTCCGGCCCCGACTCCCCGTACGCGGGAATAATAGTCGGCGCTGGTTTTAACGCGACGACCTTGAACGGCCGTGACTAGGTCGTTCTCTTTGATGCCGGCCGAAGCGGCCGGACTGCCGGACTCAACCTGGGTTATCAGGGCGCCGTTCAGGTCCGTAATTTTGAGATAGCGCGCCAGGCGGTCGTCGAGATCTTGAACACTTAAACCGATCCAGCCCTGAATGACATGGCCGTAGAGAATCAGGTCGTTGACGATTCGTTTGGCCTTGTTGATGGGGATCGCGAATCCGATGCCCTGGGCCTTGGCATAAATGGCCGTGTTGATTCCAATCAGACGGCCGTTGATATTGAGAAGTGGACCGCCGCTGTTACCCGGATTGATCGAGGCGTCGGTTTGAATGAATTGATGATAAATTCGCTCGTCTGTCTTGATACTGCGATCGACGGCGCTGATAACACCAGTGGTGACGGTATGCGAAAATCCGAACGGATTGCCGATGGCGATGACGGTTTCGCCGATAAGCAGATCGTCTGAATTGCCCATCTGAACCGAAGGCAGCGGACTGTCTGAAGAAATTTGAAGCACCGCGAGGTCCGAGTCGGGATCGGCTCCCACGATTCGCGCCTCGAACTCTCGCTCATCCTGGAGCAGCACTTTTATGGTAGCGGTTTTTTCAACAACGTGGGCATTGGTTAAGATAAAACCGCGATTGCCGTCGATGATGACACCGGATCCCAGACTGGTCCTTTTTTCAGGCCGCCGCTCAAAAAAATCACGGAAGAAGTTTTCAAAAAAGGGGTCCGAGCCAAACGGGTTTCGACGCTTGAGGATCTCATATTCAGAACTTATGTTGACCACAGCGGGCCCGACATGTTTAACGGCCCGAACGACCGGTGTTTGCCGCTCAAAGGCTGCAGCAGTGTTGCTCATGCCGGCGCAGATGAACACCACAATGAACATAAACGCGCGAATTGGACCGTAATCATTTGACATGGAATCGATTTTCTCTTAAGTCGCTGCAATGCTGTTTATTATTACCTTAAAAACGGAAATCATGTAGCATGCCCGACAGCCCCATTCAAGATCTCTTACCGTTTGTTCAAATGCCCAGCCGGTATATGGGTACTGAGATCAACCGGATTAAAAAAGACCCGTCCACCGTATCGTTGAGCGTAGCGCTTGCCTTCCCGGATCTTTATGAGATCGGTACGTCTCATTTTGGTATCCAGATCCTTTACGACGTGCTCAACAAGCGGCCGGACATCGTCGCCGAGCGGGTTTTTGCTCCGGAAATGGATCTGGAAAAGCTCCTGCGTCAACGGAACCTGCCACTGGTGAGTCTGGAAAATCAGCGCCCCCTTTCGCAATTCGACCTCGTTGGGTTCAGTTTGCTTTACGAACTCAACTATACGAATGTGCTGAACATGCTCGATCTGGCCGGACTGCCGCTGTATGCCGCTGATCGCGGCGAGGACGATCCCGTGGTGTTGGCCGGCGGTCCTTGTGTATGCAATCCGGAGCCGATGGCCGACTTTTTCGATGCTATGGTTTTCGGCGATGCAGAGCAATTGATCCTGCAAATCGCGGACCAATGGCTGCGGTGGAAATCCAGGTCGGAATCAAGAATCGACCTGTTGCGACGGCTGGCACAGATAGATGGCATATATGTTCCCCGGCTGTTCGAGGCAACCTACGATGCAATGGGGTTTCAACATCTTGACCCTCAAAACGGTGCGCGGACGCCGGTCCGGCGCGTGATAGTGCCGGATCTGGACAATGCTCCTTTTCCCGACCACCCGTTGATTCCCTTTGCCCGGCCGGTGCATGACCGGCTTCGGTTGGAAATATCGCGGGGTTGCACGCGGGGCTGCCGCTTCTGCCAGGCCGGCGTGATCTATCGGCCGGTGCGCGAACGCCATCCGGAAAAGGTCCTCGATATGGCGTGCCATGGATTGGCGGCCACAGGCTATGAAGACCTGTCTCTTTTATCTCTGAGCACGGGTGATTATCATTGCCTCGGGCCGCTGATGGAAACACTGATGCATCGGTGTCAACGCCAGCGTGTTGCGGTATCGTTGCCTTCGCTGCGTGCAGGGGTTCTGACGCCGAGGTTGATGGAACTGATCCAATCGGTGCGCAAAACAGGTTTTACCATCGCACCGGAAGCGGGAAGTCAGCGCCTCAGGGATGTGATCAATAAAAACATTTCGTTTGAGGATGTCTTGAACACCGTTGAAGATGCATTTGGCATGGGTTGGCGTCTCATCAAGCTCTATTTTATGATCGGTTTGCCGACGGAAACCCAGTCGGATCTGGATGCCATTGTGGACATGGTGCGGCAGCTCACCGCCGTCAAGGGGCCCAAGGGGCGCAAAGGCCATATCAATGTCAGTGTGACAACCTTCATTCCCAAGGCGCATACGCCATTTCAGTGGGCACCTCAGATCACATTGGATGAATCAAACGAAAAAATCGCTTATCTCAAATCGGCGTTCGACAACATGCGAACGGTCCGGCTGAAATGGCAGGATCCCGGAATGAGCCTGATCGAAGGTGCCCTGGCCCGGGGGGATCGACGCATGGGCAAGGTATTGCTCAGCGCCTGGAAAAACGGATGCCGTTTCGATGGATGGACCGATCAGTTCAATCTTTCCCGATGGGTCGAATCGCTGACCCGCTGCGACGTTCCTATCGATTTTTTCACATCGCGCATACGGCGGCATGAAGAACCGCTGCCTTGGGATCACATGGATTCGCGGGTGGACAAGCGGTTTTTTAAGGATCAATGGGAATCGGCCTTGCGTGGAGATCTGGTGGAAGATTGCCGCCATGGTGAATGCCATGCCTGCGGCGTTTGTGATTTCGAGACGCTGCAGCCCCAGGTTCACACTTCGTGCCGACATCTATCATCGGTACAAGCGCCTGATGAGCAGGACGTTCAAGATTTCAGCACGTTTGTTCTGACCTATGAAAAGCTCGGATCCGCACGGTTTTTTGGTCACTTGGAGTTGGCGCGCCATGTTGGAAGAGCGGTGCGTCGCGCCGCCATCGTCGTCAAATATTCGGAGGGGTATCATCCAATGCCCAGGATATCTTTCGACAATCCGCTTCCGTTGGGGATTGAAAGTGAATCCGAATTCATGCGCCTGACGGCCGCCTCGCACTATGGTGAAAATGAATTGATCGATCGCATCAATCCATTTCTGCCGCAGGGAATCAGCTTCGTGGCGTGTCATCGAATGCACACCAAGAAACAGGTCCGCCAAGAGGCCGAAATTGACCGTTACCGAGTGGTGCTTTCCGATGCCGCTGTTGATCCGATGCGGATCGATGCGTTTCAGGCGAGCGGAAAGTGGCCTTATACACGAATTCGTCATAAAGGTCGTGCGCAACATTTTGACTTGAAATTGGTGGTGGCACAATTGGAACCTGTTGATCAACATACCATCGAAATCGGGATCAAGGCCGATACCAAACCCATCGCAAGACCGGCCGACGTATTGCGAAGTGTATTCGGTTTGGCGGAGCCATCGATACGGGGGGCCCGCATCCTCAAGCTAAAATAGACGTTCAGATAATGTTTTTGGCTGTGTTATCGGTCGTCGCGGTATCCAAATACAGCTTCCTCCCGCTCGCCTTGCCGAAAACATTATCTGAGCGTCTATTGCGAATATTAATCCAATTAACGCGAGAACCGGCTGTTGACATTCTCCCATCCACACATTAGTTTGATGGTCAAAAAATATGTAAATCTGACTGGTTATGGCAAATAAAAAAATCATCTGCAACGATACGGCTCATGAAACACGAGTAGCTCTGGTTGAAGACGGGAACATCACCGAGCTGTTTATCGAGCGGGCGGGTGCATCCGACAGCACCGGCAATATATACAAAGGGCGCGTACAGCGCGTACTTCCAGGCATGCAGGCGGCCTTTGTGGATATTGGTTTGAGTCAGGCGGCCTTTCTGTACGTCAATGACATCCAGGCCGACAACCACAAAGAGATGGAATCCCTGTTTGAGACGGATGATCTCAACCCGGACGATTCCGAGTCGACGATGCCGAATAAATCGGTTCCGGCTTCCGGGCGCGGCAAGTCCAAAATCAACATCGTCGATCTGATCACGGACGGTCAGGAGATGCTGGTGCAGGTGGCCAAGTCTCCCATCGGGACCAAAGGCGCCCGCATCACCTCCCATATTTCCCTGCCGGGAAGGTTCCTTGTGCTCATGCCGACGTCAAGCCATATCGGCATTTCCCGTAGGATCGAGGACGAATCCGAACGCAATCGGCTCAAGTCGATGGTTGGTGAGCTGCGCCAGGACAATCTCGGATATATTGTGCGGACCGCCGCGGAGGGCGCGGAGACGGATAAAGTCGCCCAGGAGATGGCCTTTTTAAAAAAACTCTGGGCCGGCGTTCAGCGCAAATATCAGAATGCCCCTGCTCCGTCGCTAATCCACCAGGAGCTGGATATTCGATTGCGGGCGGTTCGAGATTTGCTGCTGCATGAAGCCGAGACCCTGATTATCGACTCCAGAACAGGCTACCAGGAGATCCTCTCATTTCTGGATACCTTCATGCCCAACCTGAAGAGCTCCGTGCAGCTATACGATGATAACGAACCGGTTTTCGATGCATTCAATCTGGAGGGAGACATCTCTCGGGCCTTGAAAAAAAAGGTGTGGTTGAAATCCGGCGGCTATATTGTCATAGAGCACACCGAGGCATTGGTTGCCATCGATGTGAACACCGGCCGTTATGTTGGAAAACACAATCTGGAGGAAACGATCTTAAAAACGAATCTGGAGGCGGTCAAGGAAATCGCCTATCAGGTTCGACTGCGCGACATCGGGGGCATCATCATCATCGATTTTATCGATATGGAGAAAACATCCAATCAGGAGAAGGTTTTCAGCGCTCTGTGCAAAGCCTTTTCCAAGGATCGCAGCAAGACTCATATTTTGCCGATGTCGGATATGGGCCTGATTCAAATGACACGTAAACGCATTCGAAAACCATTGGCCCGCCTGATGTGCGAACCATGCTTTTATTGTGAGGGGGAAGGCCATCTGCTTTCCGGCCAGACGCTCTGCTACAATATCAACCGTGACATTTTGCGCCAGGCCAAGGACATGGTGGGAAATGGTCTGACGTTGCGTGTCAATCCGCATATTGCGGAGCTGCTGCACGGTGAGGAAAACCACCTGATCAGCACGCTTGAACATCGCCTGGACAAACAGATCACGATCTATCCGGATCGGCGTTACCATCTCGAAGAGTTCGAACTGTTCGAAACGCTCAGCGAAGAGCCTTAGACCCGCCAGGACGCCATCCAAAGGCATCAGAGAAATGTCGCGATTTCCATTGATTGCATATTGACATTGGAATAGCTATGTGGTTATTTTCACGGGTTCGACGCTTATCGGCCGAAAACTCAACAGGAATATTTGATACTCCTTAAACGCTGGAGCGTAAATATAAGGACTATCCGAGGATAAAGGAAAAAACATGAAAAGAACATTTCAACCGAGCAGAATTAAACGAGCACGAACTCATGGCTTTCGTCAGAGAATGTCCACCAAAGCCGGTCGTAGAATTATCAACCGGCGTAGAGCAAAAGGTCGGAAACGACTGGCCAATTAAGTGAAACGGCAGACGGGCTTTGCAACGTCTTGGCCGTGAAGACCAAAGGGCAATTTTAGTTCAGTGGGAATTGGACAACAGGGTTCATCATCAAGGCAAACCTTTACCAAGGGCGACAGAATTAGACAGCGATCGACGTTTCTCAGCCTGGCCAAGCAGGGGAAACGATTTCATAATCGAATTTTCATCGCGTACGCCGCAAAAAATGATCTCAATTGCTGTCGCCTTGGCATAACGGTCACACGGAAGGTGGGAAAGGCCGCGACGCGGAATCGTATCAAGCGTCTTGCTCGGGAGTATTTCAGGCAAAATCGGCATATGTTTAAGGAACATTGGGATATCAGCTTGATCGCCAAAAGAGAGAGCGCTGATATTGCCAATGCGAACATGTTTCAGTCTTTGGAAAATATTTTTGATCAGATTGCAGCACATTCATAAGATCAAACGCCTGGGCGCCCTGCTCGCGATGCTTTTGATTCGAGGTTATCAGCTCATCGCGTCACCTCTATTCGGGTGCACATGTCGATTTGTGCCCTCCTGTTCCCATTATGCTTTTACCGCCATCGACCGACATGGATTGCGCAAGGGATTGTACTTATCGATTCGGCGGCTGCTGAAATGCCAGCCATGGCACCCCGGCGGATTTGATCCGGTACCTTAGCGCCGCCGAGCCATCGGACGCCTGAACCTGCCTTGATCTATCATTTGAAAAGACCCTGTAGGACCCCCTTCTGCTGAACACACGCCCAAACCAACTGTTCAGGCCCGATACGGCTGGAGTTGAGGAGAATTGTATGGAACAAGCGCGCTTATTCATCGCAATCGGTATATCCTTTGCCGTGTTTTTCGTATGGAGCATCTTTTTTGCTCCAAAACCGCCGGAAAAGGCTCCGGAGCCCCCCCAGGAAACCGCCCAAACCGAACCCGGTGCGCCTCCCGCTGCCGAGCAGGAGCCCCCCCCAACGGCAAGCACTCAAGCACCATCGCCAAGCGAACCTCCGGTCACAGATCAGCCGCAGGAGACGAGTCTCGCGGCGGCTCGAACCATCCACATTGACACCGGTTTGTATCGTATTGAGCTGTCCGAACACGGGGCTGCTGTAAAGAGCATTGTTCTGAAAAATTATCGTGAGACCAT
Source organism: Desulfobacteraceae bacterium (assembly GCA_050291625.1). Classification (GTDB taxonomy): domain Bacteria; phylum Desulfobacterota; class Desulfobacteria; order Desulfobacterales; family Desulfosarcinaceae; genus JARRKU01. Next base: position 86,605 of record JBNKKC010000108.1, on the reverse strand, counting down.
TGATAAGGACTCGGAGCTGAAAGAGTTGATTGATGCCCAAACCAGAGGCGGCAGCGCCCTTCTGGCTTATCGCGACTCACGGGATTACAAGATCGAGGACGCCGATTTCAGCATCGATCAAAGCCAGGATCTAATCAACGTCGGAAGCAAGCCGCAGGTCGTTACGTTCAGACATCAAACTGAAAATGGCGTCATTATCGAGAAAGCGTACACCTTCCATTCAGATTCCTATCTGTTCGACCTTACCGTGCGCATTGTCAACCAGGGCTCCCAGCCGGTTCAGGGACAGCTTTCGCTCGCACTTCGAAACGTGATGCACAAGGATGTCGGCAGATACGGCTTCAGCGGACCCAGCGGTCTGATCGGTGGGGAATTGGAGCAAGTTAAAATAAAAGATATTGATGAAAAGCCGATCATCGACGGAGACATCCAGTGGGTGGCCATCGAGGATCAATATTTTATGACCAGCATCATTCCAGCCAAAGCAATGGCCGGACAAATGATGCTCGACTACAAGGACGAGCAGCTGCAGAACAAGCTCGCTTTCCGCACGAACGAGCTGCAGCCGGCTGAAAAACAGGAATTCAATTTCAAACTGTTTATGGGGCCCAAAAGCCTTTCACTTTTGCGTAAACTGAATAATGATCTTGATCGCGCCATCGATTTTGGGTGGGTGGACTTTTTTGCCAAGCCCTGTTTGATGCTCATGAATTTCATCTACCGCTTTATTCCAAACTACGGTATCGCTATCATTATCTTGACGCTTATTACGCGAGGCATGTTTTGGCCTTTGGCGAAAAAGAGCTACAAATCCATGGGGGAGATGCGGAAGCTTCAGCCGTTGATGCAGGAAATCCGGGAAAAATACAAGGGGGACAAAGCCCGGATGAACCAGGAGATGATGAATCTCTATCGTACCTACAAGGTGAATCCCATGGGTGGGTGCCTGCCAATGCTGATTCAGCTTCCTGTATTTTTTGCGCTCTATCGAATGCTGTATCAGGCCATCGAGCTGAGGCATGCACCCTTTTTTGGATGGATTACCGATTTGTCTGCGCCGGATCGCCTGTTTGATTTCGGAGTAAAAATACCCTTGATGGAACCCCCCTATGGCATTCCCGTCTTGACGATCATAATGGGAGCCAGCATGATCCTGCAGCAGAAAATGACACCCACTCCGGGTGACCCCACTCAAGCCAAGATGATGATGCTCATGCCTGTAATATTTACCGTGATTTTCGTTAATTTTTCTTCGGGGCTCGTGCTGTACTGGTTAGTCAGCAATATCTTTTCAATAGCCCAGCAATATTACACGCAGAAAAAGTCAGAGTAGTTTGTGGAGGACCAATCATGTCACAAAGTGTTGAATTTATAGGTAAAAATGTCGATAAGGCCTTGGAGAAGGCCAGTTCCGAACTGAACGTACCCATCGAAAAGCTGAGGTACGATGTGGTTTCCTACGGATCCTCCGGTATTTTCGGTCTGGTGGGGGCGAAGAAAGCCAAGATTATTGTTAAAAATCCGGATGTTGGATCTGACAGGAGCGACACCAGGGCTCAGGCCAGGGATCTGGTCAAGGATGCCTTCGAACTCGATGATCATGAAGAAAAACCGATACAGGATATTGAACCGGCCATCGCGGTCGGAAAAGAGGCCCTCAAACGAATTGTCGACTTCATTACCGCTGATACCACCATTGAATCCGAATCCGGTTCACAGCGCATCTTGTTCAAAGTCGGCGGAGGCAACAGCGGCCTGCTCATTGGAAAACGCGGTCAAACGCTTGAAGCGATCCAGTATCTGGTTGAAAAAATTGTTAATAAGCAGACCCAGCAACGCATACGGGTGTTGGTGGACGTTGAGGGATATCTAAAAACTCGAAAGACCAATTTACAAAAACTGGCATCAAAAATGGCCGATAAAGCCAAGCGAACGCAAAAACCGGTTACCATCGGCCAAATGAATGCTTACGATCGGCGTACAGTGCACTTGCATTTAAAAAGCAACAACGCGGTTCGAACCCAAAGTGTCGGAGAAGGATACTATCGTAAACTTATCGTCTTCCCGAAGAAACGCAGACGCAGCCGTCAAAACAACCAGAAGAATGCATAGCCACTCATCGGGCGATTTGTCGATTGCCTCCTGACTAGTGAAAGTCAGGTGGTTTTGAAGAATGTCACCCGCAGCGGCGACCGTGGACGACAAAGGATTATTGTGAGCTAAAAATGGAACTCGACACCATCGCCGCTATTGCAACACCTCTTGGAAGCAGCGGCATTGGTATTATTCGGATTTCAGGTACCACATCCCTTTCCATTGCCCTTAAGTTGTTCCGGATGCCGGTTCACCCACCATCAAACGATACGTCTGATCCAGATCTTTTTTCTGGCTTGAGCACGCATCGACTCAGATACGGGCATATTTACGACCCGGAAAGCGGGCAAATCGTGGATGAGGTGCTTGCCGCTTATATGAAAGCGCCCAAATCTTATACCCGGGAAGACGTCGTTGAAATCCAATCTCATGGCGGGCCGATTGTTCAGCGGAAAATATTGGACCTGGTCCTCGGATGCGGCGCGAGGTTGGCAGAGCCGGGAGAGTTTACCAAACGTGCCTTCCTCAACGGCCGTATCGATTTGAGTCAAGCCGAAGCGGTAGCGGAAGTCATTTCAGCAAAGAGTGATGCCGCGTTGCAGCTTGCAGCCCGTCAGCTGACGGGCCGTATGAAATCGATGATACGATCCATCGTTCAAAAGATCACTTCGATTCAGGCGGAAATCGAGGCTCGAATCGACTTTATCGAAGATCTGGGAGATGAAGCCGAAACAGAAGCGCTGCGCCTGGCCCTCGACCAGGAGATCATAGCGCCTGTTCGCAAGCTTATCGATGACTACAGCAAGGGGCATATCTTAAGAGATGGTCTGCGGATGGACATCGTCGGCCGACCCAATGTCGGAAAATCCAGCCTGCTAAACCGGCTTATCCGTAAAGATAAGGCCATCGTTACCCCTATTCCCGGAACGACCCGAGACCTGGTCGAAGATTATTTCTGCATTGGTGGTATTCCTGTTTTAATTACAGACACAGCGGGGCTTCATGCAACTGACGATCCTGTTGAGATCATCGGTATGCAAAAAACCCGAGATAATATTTTACGTTCGGATCTGGTCCTTTTCGTGATTGACGGATGTGCTCCCAATGAAACTGGCGATGATGCCGTGTTTGAGCAGATCAATGCCCGGAACATTATCCTTGTTGTCAACAAGTGCGACCTTCTATCGTCCGGTCGGCAGTTGGCATTGCCGCAACAATATCGTCACCTGCCGACAGTTACCATATCGGCTCTGAATGGAGACGGGGTTGACGAGCTGGAACGAACCATTCAGGAGGTCTGCCTGAATGGCGTTTTCATAGATCCCGGCCGCGATCTGGTGCCGACCTTGCGCCAACGGACCGCCCTGGAACAGGCTCTGGAACCGTTGTCACGCGCCTATGAATCCTTAGTCGGATCAGGGGCGGACGAACTGGTGGCCGAGGATCTTGAGTCGGCGAAGCGGAGTTTGAGTCGGATTTTAGGGGAAGATGTTGCGCACGATGTTTTGGATGAGATATTTAGGAATTTCTGCATCGGAAAATAATCCTCAGGCCTGAGGGTGCATGAGGACTCCCGGAGCGGCGTTGCCAAGGGCTCGCAGTAGATCTGACTACGGCTTCGCCCTTGGCGCCTTGCTCCGAAAGCCCTCATACACCCTCAGGCCTGAGGATTGGAATAATAATTCGGTGATATGGACTCCCGGAGCGGCGTTGCCAAGGGCTCGCAGTAGATCTGACTACGGCTTCATTCTTGGCGTCTTACTCCGAGAGTCCTCATGCACCCTCAGGCCTGAGGATTGGAAATAAACAAATGTTTCACGTGAAACATTAAGGAGTCGCGTAATGAATTTTGAGCGTTATTTTGAGAAATATCGTCAGCTGGTTGAGCAGGTCGATGCTGCTTTCAATAAAATCCAGGAAGCGTATGAAGATTGTGTTACCTGCAAAGTCGGCTGTGCGGACTGCTGCTATGCTTTGTTTGATTTGTCTCTGGTGGAGGCGATCCATTTAAAAGATAAATTTGACGCGGATATAACAGGGGAGCTGCGCTCGAAGATCATTGAGAGCGCCAATGAAGCTGATCGGCAGATCCATCGACTTAAACGGCAGGCGCATAAAGATCAGCAAAATGGAAAACCGGAAAGCGAGATCTTTGATTGGATGTCTGCCCAGCGAGTGCGCTGTCCCCTGCTGAATGACAAGGATCAGTGCGAACTTTATGAATCGAGGCCTATCACTTGTCGTCTATACGGCGCTCCAACTGTCATAGGGGATCAGGCCCATACGTGTGGATTGAGCAATTTCAAGGAGGGGGAATCGTATCCCACCGCAAAATTGAATGCCATCCATCAGAGGCTGTATGATATATCATCAGAACTGGCCCAGGAAATTCAAAGCCGCTATCCCAAACTGGCGGAAATGCTGGTGCCCCTGTCCATGGCGCTGCTGACCGATTATACCGAAGAGTACCTGGGTGTAAAATCCGCTGATTCCGAGTCGACGCAAACGAAAGGGGATGGGACTGATGAATGAGATGCAAAACGATGCGAATGCCCGCAAGAAGGCAATTTTCGACAGCATGTCGCCCCGTCGCCAGAAACACATTATGAAGAGGGGGTATGACAGATGGGATCCTTTTGAAGAACCAAAAGATCCGATCGACATAAGACGTGATAAGACCAATCGAACGACCCAGCAACTGGTGCGGGAGTTTTTGCAGAATTGCGGACATGATAAATACAGCAATGCCTATGGCCGGGGCGTTCTTGAAATGGCGCTGGGCATCATTAACAATGATGATCGGTTCATTGGCATGTACGAATTTGCCAGCTGGTATCAGAGGCAGCTAAAAAAGGTCGAAAAATAGAACCGTGGATTCCTGTGCCAACCTGTCCGATCTTTTAGACAAATCAACGCGCGATAGGTATAGTGAGGCGAATGCAAAAACAAGCGTCATGCAGTTGTTGAATTCGACATCGCTTCGCATGACACCGGCCGGCCTGACCAAGGCACTTATTGGTGACCATCCTCACCTCACAAGGATGATGATCCGGCAGGCAATCAAATCACTTGTCGAGCATGGCGACTTGACCTATTCAGATCGATTCGGGCGCACGTATGTCGAAGTGAACTATTTTAGAGCCATGCGAATTACGGACCGGATCACCCTCTCGCCGCCCAACTGCAGGCCGGATATAAGGCCGGGGGACATTCTCATCAGAATCAGCCATGGCGCATCTTTTGGCATGGGAGATCATCCCAGCACTCGCATCGCGTTGCGTGGGATTGAGTATGCCATGACCAGAATGGTGTCGGCACGCGAATCTCATCTCATTACCGCGCTCGATATCGGTACCGGTTCAGGCATACTGGCGATTGCATCGATTAAGCTTGGTGCAGCCAAAGCATACGGCCTGGATCTTGACCCGCTGGCCTGTCATGAAGCAAGAAAAAATGTGACGCTCAACAGGCTGGATGCATTTGTCTCCATACATGAGACGGATCTGGAACGGTTTAATGGTGAGCGCTGTGAATTGATCATGGCCAATCTAAGACCTCCGACATTAAAGCGGATCATACCTTTTTTACGTCAATTTTCGGCTCCGTCGACATTTTGGATATTTGCAGGTTTTCGAGAAGAGGAGTCGCACGGTCTTGACGCGCTGCTGACCGGAATATCAGCCAAGGCGATCTGGCAACATTCCGAGCATGGCTGGTCCGGGATGGTGGTGGCGTTGGAAAATTAGATCGGCAGTTAGCGAGAACAGGTGGTTAAAAAAAGCCACCCTACCCTATGAATCCGATTGAGATCGTCCAAATTTGGGGCGCTCAGGCGGAGGCCCTGTAAACCCTTAACTGTCAAGGGTTTACAAGTCTTAATCGGCTTTAAAATTAAAAACCAGCTTGCCGCCATAATAGCCGGCAACGGCTGCAGTGATAAGATTGAAAACGTTCAATATCAGAAAGATCATCAAACGCGCCGAGAATTCCTGATAGATCGCCGGCTGAATAAACCACATCAAGGCAATAATCAAAGACAGGATGCCGACCACTATACCGCAGATCAATTTAATACTGAACATTTTTGCCCACCTTGCATTGAATCGATTATACCAGTCGATAAATCCGGTAATCACCACAATCGGCATTGAGAGACATACAAAGGCGATATTATAAGCGGCTGCTGTGGCGAACGCCTCGCTCTGGAATGCCACTGCAATGAGTGTAAACAAAAAGCTCAGCGGCAAAACGCCATTTGGAATATGCACGGCGATGGGATGACCGTGAAGGCGGGTGATAAATTCCATGCGGGCCGATAGCTGAAAAATGGAGTGACCGGTTCGTGTCATGCTTTGCTGAGAGAGGATCCGGGCAGCCTGTTCAACGCTCTGGTCCTGGGTCGGTATCGCCTTCGGTGGTTTTGCCTGTTTTGGTGCGGCGTCGATTTCGACCTGAACAAATTGGGATCTATCTGCACCACAAACCGGACATTTATTCGGCGGCTCAGACCCGGTGTGAACATATCCGCAAACGAGGCACTTCCATTGGTTTTGTGCACCTGCCTCTGTTGATCCGGGCGAAGGTGCTTTGCGTGAGGGCGGGTCGATATTGTTAAATTTTGATTTTTCGGCGCCGCAGACCGGGCACTCATCGGGAGCTTCGTTGCTCGAGGTCTCATATCCGCAAACTGAACACTTCCATTTGGCCATGCGCTATCCTTGGTAAAACGGTTTTTTGTATGTGTAAGTTGCAGGTCCGCAAGAGGATTGTCAACGCTTTTTGATGCAGCGAAACAGCAAGCCGGGAAAGGTGCCTATGAACCGTGCAAGGGGGTACCAAGCAGGTACTCATCATATTCAGTCGGTCCCTCCTGATAGATTTCCAGCATGGATTCGAATTTATTTCGATCTTTATTGCTTCGCCAACTGCGCCATGTGTCAAGATTCTCCCAGGTTGAGATAACCACCATAACATCTGGCTCCTCGCTTTTCATTAACGTCTCACCCGACATATAACCCTTTTGGGTCATGGCCAGGGCTCGAATCTCATTGAGCAGCGTAACAATCTGCGGAGTGTTTCCAGGTTTGAATTTACGCTTGATGAGGATTTTTGCGATCATAAAATCCCTCCTTCTTTAATTGGCGAACAAAAAGAAAATGCGGCCTTCAGATGCAAAACGGAAAAGTAGAATAGAAATAGAGAAAGGGCGCAGCTGCGTCGGTCTGAATATCTGCGATGTCGATAATCGTATAACGAGTGCTGTAAGTTCTTCTCCGTTGCTAACAGTTTATACGCCTGGAATCGACAGGGTCAAGGAAATTGGAGCCATACGCCTATCGTCACCACCGCGACAACCGATAATGCCGTCCAAATGAATTATGTTGCACAGGTAGGCGTTAAGCGAATTCATTTGGCAAGGCTAGAGGGAGGAAGCTGTATGACGAATACCGCGACGACCGATAACGCCGTCCAAATGAATTCGCTTAACGCCTAGATCAGGAAGCTCCACAAGATACCGGCACAGATGGCGGATCCGATGACACCACTCGAATTGCAGGCCATGGCATGCATCAGCAGAAAATTGCTGGGATCCTCTTTTTGGGCGACCAGATGAACCTCGCGAGCCGAACCGGGTACTGCTGAAACGCCGGCCGCTCCCAGCAGCGGGTTGATCTTTTCCTTGAGGAACAGATTCATGATTTTTCCGAACAGCAGTCCGGAGGCCGTAGCAATGGAAAAGGCTACCGAACCTAGGAAAAAGATACCGACCGATTTCGGGGTAAGAAATACATCAGCCTGCGTACTGGCACCAACCGTAAAGCCAAGAAAAATCGTAGCGGTATCGATAATGGATGAGGCGGCGGTCTTTGCAAGGCGGTCGACAACGCCGGATACCTTCATCAAGTTGCCGAAGAAAAAGGGGCCTAAAAGCGGAATGGAGGCCGGTGCGAGCAGGCAGCATAACAAGACGCCCACAATTGGGAAAATCAGCAGTTCGGTGCGGGAAACCGTGCGCGTGTCTTCCGGCATATGAATCAGGCGTTCCTGTTTCGTGGTAATCAGTTTCATGATCGGCGGCTGAATAATAGGGATCAGCGCCATATAGGAGTAGGCGGCAATGGCAATAGGACCGATCAGATGGGGCGCCAGTTTGGCCGTAAGAAAGATCGATGTCGGCCCGTCCGCACCGCCGATGATGGCGATGGCGCCGGCCTCTTTAGGGGCAAAGCCCAGAGCCAGTGCGCTGAGCAGTGTAAAATAGATTCCCATCTGGGCTGCGGCGCCAAGGAGCATCAGCTTGGGCCTGGCCAACATGGATGAAAAATCAGTCATGGCGCCAAGGCCGAGAAAGACGATGGACGGGTACAGCCCGGTGGTCACACCAAAATAAAGATAGTGCAGTACACTGTTATTCTCATATATGCCGAGACCAAAACCCTTAAAAAACGGTATGTTACCAATAATTACACCAAATCCGATGGGCAGCAGCAACAGCGGTTCGTACTCTTTGGCAATGGCAAGGTAGCAAAACAGGATTCCGATACCGATCATGATAATGTATCGGTAGTCGAGCATAAACCATCCGGTATTTTTGATAAATTCGTATAGAAGTTCCATAACGACTCTTACCTTATTGTAATGGCGTTGATGCTTAAACGTTTTTCCAAAAAAAGGAACCTTCACCTGCTGGAGCGAGATAGCCTGCGTCGCGCAACGCCCGGATGGTGATGTGGGGATGAGGCAGGTTTTCTTTTTCTAAGATCTGGTAAAGCCGGGAGAGTTTAAATGTATCTCCCAAACCGGCCGTCAAAGGCATATAAAGCTTGGCCGCCGTTGCAAGATCATCCAGGATATTCTCAGGGCCACTCATGGGTGCGGGCGCAGGAACGGATGTGTCCGAGGCCGGTGTTTCCGACGGTACATGCTTTTTTTCAAAGAGGTTCACGATTTTGTGCAGCTGTGAAATGATGAAGGACAGAAGGGCCAGACCGGTCATAACGATACTTGCGCCCGCCAGAGCCATTGCCCATCCGTTTTGAGCGGTGATTGCAGCTAAGCCATGCACTTGCGCACCTCCTCGCATTCATTGAACTTGCCGACTTGTTTGAAGGCCACAGATAAGGTGAAGCCTTTGTCTCCCTAAAAAGAGCTAATATTTAGAAAAGAAATTTAAGATCACATTTGGATGGTCTTGTCAATAAATACTCGCTCTTGGATGAATATGAAAACCGCATTCAGACATTCGGCATTCAGATTGACAACACCCGCCAGGGCGCCTATGGTGCTCTCAATCCGGAGCTGCATCATCTGAGGTGCAAAACAGACGCTGCGAGCTTCATTTCATATCTCGCATCACTTTTTCGGGAGAACGACATGCCTAACCATATCACGAAGATTCTTGACTTTTTTGAGCAGTTGAATGCCATTCCACGCTGTTCGGGTCATGAGGCGCAAGTGCGCCGCTGGCTGCAGCATTGGGCAGATGGACTGGGGTTTGAATCGCAGGCGGACGACGGTGGAAACTTAGTTGTTCGAGTACCTGCCACCGAAGGTCATCATGGGGATCCGATCCTGATTTTGCAGGGACATACGGATATGGTTTGTGAAAAAACGCCGGATTCCAGGCACGATTTTTCCAAAGATCCCATTCGATCTCACATGGATCAAGATTGGCTGACCGCCGGTGATACGACCTTGGGTGCGGATAACGGGATTGCCATTGCCTACATGATGGCCCTGGCAGAGGATGATGATGTGATTCGTCCTCCGCTGGAACTGCTGTTCACCGTGGATGAGGAGAGCGGTTTGAACGGCGCCAAACTGCTGCGGCCTGACTTTGTGAAAGGCAAAACCCTGATCAATCTCGATTCCGAAGATGAGGGTGTTTTCACCATTGGATGCGCCGGTGGTATTGATACGACGATAACCCGTACCATGGGTTTTGAACCGGTTCCCAAAGACCACCAAGCCCTATGCCTACTGGTTGGGGGACTTAAGGGCGGTCACTCCGGAATCGATATCGACAAGCATCGCGCCAACGCAAATAAGGTGCTGGCGAGGGCGCTTGAACGCATCGGCGGCACTTGTGCCGTGCGAATCGGTTCACTGGAGGGGGGAACCCGCCACAACGCCATTCCCAGAGATGCAAGAGCAACGGTATGGATCCCATCTTCGGAAGCAAGCAGCGTCCGGATGGCCGTCAAGGCAGTGGAATCGATGGTGCGGACCGAATATGCCGCCACGGACCAGGAGATGTTTATCCGGTTGATCGCCGAAGATGAAGGGGGAAACATGTTGAACGCCTTGACCCCCGAAGAGACACGACATGCCATTCGAATGCTTTTGGCGTTGCCCAACGGTGTGGCCGCCATGGAGCTTGAATTCGAGGGGACGGTGGAAACATCGTGCAATCTTGCCACCGTCAATCTGGATGATGGGCGGCTTTCCATTCTGGTCAGTCAGCGCAGCTCCGTCATGTCGCGCCTGGAAGAGCTTCGCGCCACCGTTCATTCGCTGGCGGCCCTGTCCGGTGCCGACGTGCAAGATGCCAATGATTATCCTCCCTGGCAGCCCCATGCCGCATCCAGCGTCTTGAAAAGGTCCATATCGGTTTACCGGCGGATGTTCGACAGGCCGCCTGAGATCAGAGTGATTCATGCAGGTCTTGAATGCGCCGTTATCGGTGACATTTATCATGGCATGGATATGATTTCGTTCGGGCCCAATATCGAAAATGCGCACGCTCCGGGTGAACGGTTATTGGTGCCGTCAGTCGAGGCGGTGTGGAAATTTCTCGTCGCGACCGTCGAGGAGCTCGCCACCGCCGATTGATTCGAATGGTTCAAATCTCTTTTTTGCAGGATCATCAACGTTGAAATGGAGCGGTTTCACCGTTTCGATGATTTAGCTCTTGACAGCACGGGCTGTCATTGCGGAAAATGTATTAGTATTGCTGCCTTTAATCAGGCGGTTTTGCGATAATAAAATGCGATCGATGAGCGCCTTCTTCCGTGGTTAACCTAAGCGGTATCCCTCTTCTTTAGTCAATGACTGCACCGGCTCCCGCGTGCTTCACAATTGACGGGCAGCAACCTTTTTAGCGATGAACCCCAGAAAAAGGAGGGCGCATCATGAAGGCAGGCATTTTTTTCACAGGCACCGGTCCCATCCTGTTGTTGACAAGCTACGAAGAGCTCAACGATTCGAAATTCATTGAAAAGCTAGGCACAAAAGGCATCAAGAAATTTATTGCTTTTGAAGTCGATATGCACAAGGTCCAGCAGCGCTACGGGCAGCATTACAACATCATTTTAGGGGATCTGCGTCAGACCGACGATTTGCGGGTCCTGGACTATGACGGCCATCACGTGTTCTACAACTTCTCCCTGGGTGAATTGGGCGAACCCATTTACTATGACGGTGCCGATTAAGCATCTGAATCTAATTGACGCTATACGCGGCAAGCTTTCTGCGCAGGGTGTTCAATCCGATACCGAGGGCTTTGGCGGTTCGGGATTTATTTCCGTTGAATTGCTCATAGACAAAAAGAATGTGCTTCTTTTCGATATCCGCCATGGGGGCGATTTCCGGGTCTTCCGGCTGGCAGGCCCGGGTCCGGCGGGGTTTTGGCAAGTCTCGCAGATGTCCCGGCAGATGGCGCATATCGATGCGTCGGCCTTGAGCCAGGTTGACGGCTGACTGAATGATGGACTTCAGCTCGCGTACGTTGCCCGGCCAGCTATATGCCATCAACCGTTCGAGGGTTTCGGGAGCGATTCGCGGTCCGCTGCGATATTCCTGGTACTTCTCCAGAAACGTGTTGATCAGAAGGGGAATGTCATTCACCCGGGACCGCAGCGGTGGCAGATGCAGCCATCCGCCACGGATTCGGTAGAACAGATCTTTACGGAACGCCTTGCGGGCAATCATGCGGTCGAGGTTCTCATTGGTCGCTGCAATAAAGCGCAAATCGACACGCATGCTGCGTGTGCTGCCGACCTTGGTGAATTCTCCTTCCTGCAGCACCCTCAGCAGCTTGCCCTGCAGTTCCAAAGGAAGATCGCCGATTTCGTCCAGAAAGAGGGTGCCTTTGTGTGTATGCTCTAGAAATCCGCTGCGGGAACTTTCGGCACCCGTGAAGGCCCCTTTCGTGTGACCGAAAAATTCGGCCTCGAACAGATTCGGCGATATGGAAGACATGTTGATGGGTGTGAAGGGAAAATCGGCTCTGGCACTCGCGCTGTGAATGGCACGCGCCAGAAGCTCTTTTCCGGTTCCGGACTCTCCGGTAATTAGAATCGGCACGTTGGATGCGGCGTGCAACTCGGCCTCTTTCAGCAGGCGCAGCATGACAGGGTGTTGCGTAACAATGGGGCGAAATGGCAGCGGATTCCTCAGTTCAGGGTATGTCTGGCGTTTTTCCATGTCCAGGATATCCAACAGTCGCTTGCGCTCCAGTGCACGGGGCAAGGTCAGTGACAGCACATCCTTGGCGACTGGCTTGACCAGGTAGTCGTACGCTCCCTTTTTCAGACACTCCACGGCCGTGCGGGCTTCATTGATGGCGGTAACCATGATGCACTCCGTGCCGGGACTTGTGTTTTTAATGTAGTCCAGCATGGCCATGCCATCCATATCGGGCATGGTCATGTCCAACAGTGCCACGTCAAAGGGCCCTTCACTGTCGAACATTTCGGCGGCCCGGGTCGGACTGTCCGCCAACGTCAGATCATCATAACCAATGGATTTCAGCTTGCCGGCAAGCAATTCCATATAGTCACGATCATCATCAATCAGGATGATACGGCTGCTCATTGTCTTTATCCTTGCGCCGATGCATGGCTTGCAACGATGGAACGATATAACAACCTGAAATGAGTTGCTTTCCGCATAATATAGTCCATTTTGGCATAGTTGTCCAGCCGCCGTCCGGCGCCGGGCTGCGTTCTTCTTCGGATTGCAAAAGAGATCGAAGAACGGAAGAGCCAAGGATAGGTACTGCCTTGGTGCCATGAGGCCGGCGCGTCGGATTTAGGGCGTGCCGGGGAGTCGAATGGTAAATTATCTCACGCAAAGACGCAAAGTCGCAAACACCGCCGACCCAAAAACAATTAGCGCATTTCAGCTTTATGGAGAACCGCATTAATGAATATCTTTGCGACTTTGCGTGAGATTTTTTCAGCCAATGTCTTCCGCTCTCCAATCGTCAAAGTATGCCATTATGGAAGCATACAAATAAGTAGTGCCAAAATGGAACGTATGAATTTAAGAATTTGAAATTTATTTATATATTTTCGTTTTATCCCATAATGGCATACATTTTCCTCGAATGCTCGTATCATACGACTCAAGGAAATTCTCAGCCTATTATCACATAACATACTGTATTATTATATATTTATATGATTGTAAACAAGTTAGCCATTTTGGCATATGACTTGCTTTGAGTGTTACCTTGTGTTGCGTACAGATATTTGCTCGGCCTCGCATCGAGACGCAGACGGGCGGCACTGGTCGATGCAAATTTATTTTTGCGAGAACTCTAAAGGCATATTGCATTGCCCCAAGAACCCGAAAAGGATTTTAAATGTCTGAAAACGAAGCAAGAAAAGATGTAGTGGGATCCGTTATGGTGGTTGGCGGCGGTATTGCCGGCATCCAGGCCTCTCTCGATTTGGCGGACTCAGGTTACCTGGTCCAGCTGATTGAAGAAAAATCGGCCATCGGCGGAGTCATGGCCCAGTTGGACAAGACGTTTCCAACCAACGACTGCGCCATGTGCGTCATCTCTCCAAAATTGGTGGAAGCCGGCCGCCACTTGAATATCGATCTTCACACGACGACCGAAGTTGAAAAGATAGAGGGAGAGGCCGGTAATTTCAAGGTGACCCTGCTGGAGCGACCCCGGTACGTTCATTTGGACAAATGCACCGCCTGCGGTGAATGCTCCAAGGTGTGCCCCATCGATGTGCCGAACCAGTTCGATATGAGTCTGCGTGACCGCAAGGCGGCCTTCAAGCTCTATCCACAGGGCATGCCCAGCGCATTCGCCATCGATAAACGCGGCACAGCCCCCTGCAAGGCAACTTGCCCGGCACATGTCAGCATTCAGGGCTACATCGCTCTAATCAATGACGGCCGTTACGAAGAGGCCCTGAAATTATTCAAGCAGGATCACCCCTTCCCCGGAATCTGCGGCCGGGTCTGTCACCACCCGTGTGAAGGTGAATGCACCCGAAACGACGTGGATCAGCCTCTCGCCATCCGCGAACTCCACCGTTTTCTGGCGGATTATGAAAAACAGAGCGGCAAACGCTATGTCCCCGAAATCGATGCTGAAAAAAGGGACGAGAAAGTCGCCGTCATCGGCTCCGGGCCGGCGGGGCTCACTGCCGCCTACTATCTGCTGCAGCGGGGCTATGGTGTCACCATTTATGAGAAACTCGATGAGCCGGGCGGAATGATGCGGGTCGGCATCCCCGAATATCGCCTGCCGAGAGACATACTGACCGGCGAGATCGATGTGATCCGCAATATGGGCGCCGATATTCAATGCGGCGTCACCTTTGGCAAGGATATCACCCTGGAGAGCCTCAAATCGGACGGCTACAGCGCCTGTTTCATCGCCATCGGTCTGCACGGCGGCCGCAAGCTGGGCGTCGAAAATGAAGATGCCCCCGGTGTCCTGCAGGGCGTCGATTTTCTGCGTGACGCCGCCCTGGGCAAAGAGGTCGAGATAGGCGACGAGGTCATCGTTGTCGGCGGCGGCAATGTCGCCATCGATGTGGCCTTGACCGCCAAACGAAAAGGCGCCAAGAAAGTCACCCTGATCTGTCTGGAAAAACGCGAAGAGATGCCGGCCTGGGAGCATGAGATCGAGGAAGCCCTCGAGGGAGATATCGAGATCGTCAACTCATTCGGCCCCAAGTCGTTCTTTATAGACAAGAGCAATAAGGTCTCGGGAATCGAATTCAAGACCTGCACGGCAGTGTTTGACGGCGAGGGCCGCTTCAATCCGCAATACGATGACAATGTCTGCCAGCCCTATTTCGGCGATACCGTCATCGTGGCCATCGGACAAAGCACCGATCTTGACGGCATCAAGGAGCAGGGTGTTGCCATCTCGCGTCCCGGCGGCCTGGAGGCCGATCCTGTGACGCTGCAGACACCGATCGACTGGGTGTTTGCCGGCGGCGACGCCTTCTATGGCCCCAAATCCGTTGTGGATGCCGTCTCTTGCGGCAAAGAGGCCGCCGAGTCGATTCATCGCTTTGTCAACGGCCTGGACCTGAGTGACGGCCGCGAGAAGAAATGGGAATTTGTCAAACCCGATCTCGCCAACGAACCGCTGAAAAAGCGTACCGCGGTGCGCTGTCTCGATCCGGAAGCAAGAGAGTGCAACTTTCTGGAAGTCTCATTCGGCTTCAATGAGGAAGAAGCCAAGCTCGAAGCGGACCGCTGCCTGAAGTGCGGCATCTGCTCGGAATGCTATCAATGTGTGGAGGCCTGTCTGGCCAAGGCGGTCGATCACGACATGCAGCCCAAGCGCACCGTGGTTGAGGTCGGTTCCGTGATTCTGGCGCCTGGGTTTACACCGTATGATCCCAGCAAGCATGCCTATTACGCCTACGCGAACCACCCCAACGTGGTAACCTCTCTCGAATTCGAGAGGGTTCTTTCCGCATCGGGTCCTTTCCAGGGACATCTGGTCCGTCCATCGGATCACAAAGAACCAGAAAAAGTCGCCTGGCTGCAATGCATCGGGTCCAGAGACATCAACCAGTGCGACCATGCTTACTGCTCAGGCGTGTGCTGCATGTATGCGGCCAAACAGACTGTAATCGCCAAAGAGCACAGCGACAAGGATCTGGATACGGTGGTCTTTTTTATGGACATGCGTACTTACGGCAAGGATTTCGAACGCTATTATAATAGGTGCAAAGAGGAGCACGGCGTGCGCTTTGTCCGCTCCCGGGTTCACACCATCGATCCGGTCGAGGACGATAACCTGCGTTTGCGTTATGTGAGCGAAGATGGTGAGATCGTTGAAGAGATCTTCGATATGGTCGTTCTCTCCATCGGCCTTGCACCCAACGAGCAGGCCGTCGCGTTGGCAAAGACCATGGGCGTTGAGCTCAACCGGCATCAGTTTGCCCAGACAAGCGATCTGGCTCCCGTGGCTACAAATAAAGAGGGCGTTTTTGTTTGCGGCGTTTTCCAGGGCCCCAAGGATATTCCGCAATCGGTAATGGAAGCATCCGCTGCATCGTCCGCCGCAGCCAGGAATCTGGCTTCGGCCCGCAATTCGCTTACCCGCACCAAACAGCTGCCGCCTGAGCTGGACGTATCCGAACAGGAGCCGCGGATCGGCGTTTTCGTATGTAACTGCGGCATCAACATCGGCGGCGTGGCCGATGTGCCGGCCGTCCGTGAATATGCCCGCACGCTGCCGGGGGTTGTGCATGTAGAAGACAACCTGTTCACCTGCTCGCAGGATACCCAGGACAAGATGAAAGAGGTGATCGCCGAAAACAACATCAACCGTGTTGTGGTGGCGTCGTGTTCGCCGCGTACCCACGAGCCGTTGTTTCAGGAGACGATCCGGGAAGCGGGCCTGAACAAGTATCTGTTCGAAATGGCCAATATACGAGATCAGAATACCTGGGTACACATGAACAATCCGGAGAAAGCCACGGAAAAGGCCAAAGACCTGGTCCGCATGGCGGTCGCCAAGGCGGCGTTCATCGAACCGCTGCATCAGGTGAGTCTGGACGTCCAACAGGCCGCCCTGGTTGTCGGCGGCGGCGTGGCCGGAATGGAATCGGCGCTGGGTATCGCAGACCAGGGATTCCAGGCCTATCTGGTGGAGCGCTCCGGCCAGCTGGGCGGCAATGCCCTTTGGCTGAGGCACACCTGGCAGGGCGAGGCGGTTCGGCCCTATGTCGAGCAGCTGGTCCAAAAGGTCAGCGATCATCCCAATATCCGGATTTTTCTTAACACCGAGGTGATTGAAACGGGCGGGATTTTAGGTAATTTTTCGACGACACTGGCCGGTGCCGGTGACAGCCTGACCACTGTGACCGTGGAACACGGGGTGACCATTCTGGCCACCGGGGGCAAGCAGTACGAGCCCTCCGAGTTTCTATACGGCCAGCACCCCAATGTGCTGAGTCACAAAGAGCTGGACGAGGCCATGACAGAGGGCGATCAGCGCATTGCCCAGGCCGACAGCGCCGTCTTTATCCAGTGTGTGGGATCCCGAAACGAAGCGTTTCCCTCGTGCAGCCGGATCTGCTGCACCCATAGCGTCAAAAGCGCCATCGCCATGAAAAAACAGAAGCCGGGCATGGACATTTATATCCTTTATCGCGATATCCGGACATACGGCTTTCGCGAAGATCTCTATCGTGAGGCGCGGGAACTGGGAGTGATTTTCATCCGCTTTGACCTGGAGGCCCAGCCGCAGGTAGCCAAAACCGATGACGATCACATCAGTGTGACGGTTAAAGACCATATTCTGGGCCGACCCATCGAGATCAATCCGGATCTGTTGGTCCTGGCCACCGCCGTCCGGCCGAACGAGAACAAAGATCTGTTTGAGTTGTTTAAAGTACCGGTGAACGGCGAGGGGTTCCTGGTGGAAGCTCACGCCAAACTGCGGCCGGTTGACTTCGGCTCCGAAGGCATCTTCATGGCGGGACTGGCCCATTACCCAAAATCCATCGACGAGACCATTGCCCAGGCACAGGCGGCCGTTTCCAGAGCGGCCACCGTGCTCAGTAAGGAGGCGATCTGGGTCGGCGGCGTCACGGCCGAGGTGGATTCGGATAAATGCGCCGTCTGCTGCACCTGTGTCCGCACGTGTCCGTATAACGTACCCGTGATCGGTCAGGAGGGTCATGCCGTGATCGATGCGGCCGGATGCCAGGGGTGCGGATGTTGTGTGGCGGAATGTCCGGGCAAAGCCATCACGCTCAAGCACTTTACCGATGAGCAGCTGATCGCCAAAACCGTCGCTTTGTTTACCGAGTGCGCATCCTAGCCCCAATGATGCGAAAGATTTTAACATTGCAGACCGGAAAGAAACGTGCCAAAAGTGGATGAACCTCTTTTCTTCCCGGTCGGATAAAGAAAGGATAGGGATATGACAGCAGCTTTCGAACCTCAAATCGTCGCCTTCTGCTGCAAGTACTGCGCCTATGCAGCCGGCGATCTGGCCGGGTCAATGCGGTTGAACTACCCTGCCAACGTGAAAGTCGTGCAGGTGCCGTGCACCGGGCGCGTTGACATCCTGCATCTGCTGCGCGCGCTGGAAGGCGGCGCCGATGCCGTTTACGTTGCCGGCTGACTGGAGGGTGAATGCCATTTCCTGGAAGGAAATCTCAAAACCCGCCGCAAAGTCGAATATGTAAAAAAGACCTTGAAAGACATTAACATGGAGCCGGAGCGCGTCGAGATGTACAATCTCTCGTCCGCTCAGGGACCCCGCTTTGCCGAGATCGCCACCGAGATGACAAACAAGGTCAAGGAGCTGGGACCGAGCCCGCTGAATCCATGTGAAAATTAACTCCGCCCATGCGGAGTCGGGCAATTTAGCCGGCTGTGCCGGCCCAACCGAACAAGAGGTGACATATGATAATCGCTGACCGAAAACCCTTGGAAGAGATTCTGGAGATGATCAAGGATTTCGACAATATCATGCTGGTCGGCTGCAAAGGATGTGTAACCGTCTGCAACGCCGGCGGTCTCAAGGAGGTCGAAATTCTGGCTTCCACGCTGCGCATCGCCCGCAAAAAGGAGGGACGGCCTTTGCAGATCGAAGAGCGAATGCTGGAGCGCCAGTGCGATCCTGAATATGTCGAACAGCTGCGCGATAATTTCGACCAGTTCGATGCCGTCCTTTCCATGGCCTGCGGCGTTGGCCCTCAGTTTCTATCCGAGGCCTATCCCAGCCAACGCTTCTTTCCAACCGTCAATACGAAATTCATGGGCGGCGCCGTCACGCACGGCATCTGGGAGGAGCGCTGTGCCGGCTGCGGCACCTGCGTCATTCACTACTATGACGGTCTGTGCCCGGTGGCCCGCTGTTCCAAAAGCATCCTGCACGGCCCCTGCGGGGGCAGCGCGGACGGCAAGTGCGAAGTTTCAAAGGAGATCGAGTGCATTTGGGATACCATCGTCAAGAAAAAGATGGAGCAAGGGCGTATGGAAGACCTGCGAACATGCAAGGCGAGCAAGGATTGGCGTACGGCCCGTGACGGCGGACCGCGCAAGAGCATAAGGGAGGAGTTGGTGCGATGAGTGATAACGGCTATAAATCCGGAAGCAATCTGGAAAAGGTGCTAAAGGCCGGACATTTTGCCTTTACCGGCGAATGCGGTCCCCCCAAGGGCGCCAATGTCGAACATCTGAACGAAAAGATGGAACCGCTGAGGGGCATGGTGGACGCCATCAACGTCACCGACAACCAAACCGCCGTAGTGCGCATGTCCAGCAAGGCCGCCAGCGCCTTGATGGTCAGGGCCGGCCTAGAGCCCAACTTCCAGATGGTTTGCCGGGACCGCAACCGCATCGCCATGCAGAGCGACATCCTGGGGGTTTATGCCCTGGGTATTCGCAATATGCTCTGCCTGTCGGGCGACCATCAGAGCTTCGGCAACCATCCCCAAGCAAAAAATGTCTATGATATCGACTCCATGCAGCTCATCGCGATGGTCAAAAAGATGCGCGACGAGGGCAAATTCGACAATGACGAAGAGATTGACGTGCCGCCGAAAATGTTTATCGGAGCGGCCAGCAATCCTTTTGCGGATCCGACCGAGTATCGCGTTTATCGACTGGCCAACAAGATCGATGCCGGGGCCGATTTCATCCAGACCCAGTGCATCTATAACATGCCGCGATTTCGCGAGTTCATGAAAAGGGCCGTCGATATGGGCCTGACCGAAAGGTGCTATATTCTGGCCGGAGTCACCCCCATGAAAAGCGCCGGTATGGCCAAATACATGGCCAAATTCGTGCCCGGCATGGATGTGCCGCAGGAATTGATCAAACGCATCGAGGGCGCCGGCAAAGGCAAGATGGCCGAAGAAGGCATCAAATTCGCCATCGAGCAGATCGAAGAGTTTAAAGAGATGGAAGGCGTCGCCGGCGTCCACCTGATGGCCATCGAGTGGGAGCACAAAGTCCCCGAGATTGCCGAGCGCGCAGGCGTTCTGCCGCGGCCCAAATTCGACTGAATCCAACCGTTTTGATACCTGCTTGCCCTTATCGTGCCGGGTGAGCAGGTATCATCTGAAACGGCTCGCCGTACCCTTGTTTCACTCATCGCCTCAACGTATCGGGGGCGGTATCGCACATCTCCCCCGCCCTGCCCTGTCACAATCCACTTATAAACCTTCCAAAAGAATCATAACGCATTAAACTCTGCCGCATTTATTCCGATAAACAGTTGAGATGAAGCAACTAGCCCATAGCGTATTGCCCATGCCCGACCGTCGCATTCTTGTGGTGGATGACCAGTGGGATATTTGCCGGATGATCCAGAGAAAGCTGGAAAATCAGGGTTATCGTGTCAGCTCGGCAAACACGCTGAAAGAGGCGGTCAGACTGATTCGCTCCCAGATATTTGAAACAATCATTACCGATATCTGCTTTGAAGACGGCAGGAAGGATGGGCTGCGGCTGCTGCAGAAAAGCCTTGAGCTTCATCCGGATACGCCGGTCATTCTGATGACGGGTATGCCCTCGGTCACAACGGCTTCTACCGCGGTCAGGCTCAATGCCTTCGACTACCTGCCCAAGCCGATCTCGCTGACCAAACTGGCGGAATGTGTTGCTCTGGCGGTTGAACACAAGGCCACTCTCACCCAGAAGAAGCAAATAGAGATCGAAAATCAAAAATGCCGCAACGATCTTGAACAGCTGGTTAAAGCCAGTACAGAGCATCTGGAGCAGACCAATCAACGCTACCAACTGCTGTTTGAAAACTCCAGAGACGCCATCTATATGGCCTCCCGGGACGGAGGCATATTGGCCATCAACCAGGCGGCGCTCGATCTGTTCGGCTATACCGAAGATGAGCTGGTCCAGCTTCATTGCAGAGTGTTGTACGCCGATGCCAGGCAACAGGATCGATTTCAGCAGACCATTGAAAATATAGGATTTGTCAAAGATTTTGAAGTCCGGATGAAAAGAAAGGACGGCTATCGGATCGACTGTCTGCTGACGGCGCACATTCTAAGCGATCATGATGGATCGATTCTAGGCTTCCAGGGGATCGTTCGCGACATCACGGATCAGAAACGGGCCGAGAAAAAAATACGTCATCAAAATGCGTTTCTGGTCAATGTTATCGAATCGCTGGCCCATCCGTTCGTGGTGGTGGATGTCTCGGACTACACGATCAAGATCGCCAACTCCGCAGCAAAACGACACCGTAAAGCGGATGCGACGACCTGCTACCGGCTCAACCACGGAAATAATGTCCCTTGTCATGAAAAAGGCCTGCGGTGTGCCCTGCAGGAGGTTGTCAAGACGCGTAAGCCCGTTTGCCTCGAACACGTTCATATCGATTCCCAAGGCAATCCAACGGAATTCGAGGTCCACGCCTTTCCCCTGTTCGGAACGGATGGCAGTGTGCTGCAGGTGATTAAATACTGCATTGACATTACGGAAAAAAAGCGCCTGGAGGCCATTGCTGAAGCTGCCAATCTGATGGATAATTTGGGCTATATCTTTTCGGGTATTCGGCACGAGATCGGTAATCCCATCAACTCTGTAAAAATGGCTCTGTCGGTGTTGTCCATGAATTTGGATCGTTATCCCCGGGCGACCATCCGCGAGTTCGTCGATCGCGGTCTTGGAGAGTTGGCGAGGGTCGAGTACCTGCTCAAGGCTCTGAAAAATTTCAGCATGTTCGAGAGCCCCGTTGTCGAGTCCACCCTGATGTCGCGGTTCATGGTCAATTTCTTGAAACTCGTTGAAAGCGATTTTGATGAAAAGGGAATTCGAATCCACCTGGAAATGCCCGATGACGATATTCTGGCCATGATCGACCATCGCGCCTTTCACCAGGTCATGCTCAACCTGCTCATCAACTCGGCAGATGCGGTGCAGGAGTGCGATGAGCCCCGCATTTCGATAGCAATCGGTCAGGCCGGCGCTCATCGGGTTCAGGTCTGCGTCACTGACAATGGGTGCGGCATGAGTGTTACCGAGCGCGATAATCTCTTTCGCCCCTTTTTCACTTCGAAGCCGCACGGAACCGGGCTGGGACTGGTCATTATAAAAAAATTGCTGGCGCGAATGGACTGCAGCATCACGATCAGCTCCAGTCCGGGCCAAGGCACGACTGTTATCATGAATTTACCGCGGGGCAGGATGGCGGATGGATCGGAATAACAAAAACATCCTGATTATCGACGACGACACGTTGCTGTGTGAGTCGATCGGCGGCGCCTTGACGGATCTGCCGGTGCGTGTGACCGCAGCGCATTCGGGCAAGGAAGGCCTGAATCATTGCCGGGAGCATCCTTTCGACATCGTGTTGCTGGATCAGAAGCTGCCGGACGCCAATGGCATCGATTTCTGCAGTCCGATTTTACAATTAAATGATCGGGCCAAAATTATCTTTATCACGGCCTACCCCAGTTTTGAAAATGCCGTCGACGCCATCAAGGCCGGCGCCCATGATTACTTGTCGAAGCCTTTTGAGATTGGTGAATTGCGTCTGGCAGTGTCCAAAGCGCTGAGAACCCTGGAACTTGAACAGGTTGAGCAGGTTCAGCAGTACAAAGACAAATTGGAGGGAGACCGTTCGATTCTGGTGGGTCATCGCAGCGGCCTGGCCCAGGTGCAGCGTCTGGTGGAGCTTGCGGCCGACAACCAGTCACCGGTACTGATTACCGGCGAAACCGGCACCGGCAAGACAATGGTGGCCAAGGCGATCCACTACCTCGGAGAGAATCGCAGGCGTGCGTTTATCTGTATCAATTGCGCGGCCATACCGGAAAATCTGATGGAGGCGGAGCTGTTTGGCTATGAAAAGGGGGCGTTCACCGGCGCTGTCAAGTCAGCCAAAGGCATCTTTGAAATGGCCGCCGGCGGTACGCTCTTTCTGGATGAAATCGGCGAGATCCCGAGGCATCTTCAGTCCAAACTCCTGGGTGTGCTGGACGACCGGCGCATCAAACGGCTGGGGGGACAGGCATTCAATCCGGTCGATGTCCGCATCGTGGCGGCAACCAATGCCGATCTGGAAGCCGGCATCCGCCAGGGAACGTTTCGTGAAGATCTGTATTACCGGTTGAGCGTCGTGCGCATTCACGTCCCGCCCCTTCGAGAGCGCCTGGAAGATTTGGTCGAGCTTTGCCGTTGCTTTATCGATCAGATTGCCCATGATCATAAGATCCGTCTGTGTGGCGATGAAATCAGGGCCATGCAATCCTATGCCTGGCCCGGAAATGTACGCGAACTGCGCAACGTCGTCGAGCGCGCCATACTGGTGCGCAAGGGGCCGGATATCCACCCGTCGCACCTGCTCCGTTCCAGCCGAACCCCGACGTCTGCGGTGAAGATGCCCCAAGACGACTCCGAAATTCCGACGCTGAAGGACCTGGAAGAAAACCATATTCGTCGGACCCTTGTCCGGCTCGAAAATAATCACACCCGGGCGGCCGCCGCCCTCGGCATTTCTCGCTCAACCCTGCTGCGTAAAATGAAAACGTACCAAATACGGACCGGGCGACAAAATAGAACACTGTATCAAAATAGGTCACCGAAAACAGATCACTCTGCCGGTGGACTATTGTCGAACCATTATCCACCCATTTGATATTCAATGGTTTATTTCCATTATAGCTTCCTGGTACGCGATTTGCTCTTAGAAGAGCAGACTTCAGGCCGGAGAGACCAGCATGAAAAATGTCCTAATTGTTGACGACGAAACATCCTTATTACTGACCATGCAGGCGGGGTTTGATGCCTATAAAGATCGATTCGTAGTCATCACGGCCCGAAACGGGAAAGAGGCCACCGCAATATTGGGTACGATGCCTATCAGCCTGGTCGTCACCGATCTTAAAATGCCGGAGATGGACGGGTTCGAGCTCCTTGGCTTTTTGCAGCATAATTTTCCTCAGATACCGGCAATTGTCATGACCGCTTTCGGCACGCCGGAGATAGAAACCCGGCTCAGTCAGACCGGAATGATCCGGATGCTGGAAAAACCCGTCGATTTTGAAGAGCTCACTCAATTGATCCTGTCGCTGCTCGAGCAGGATTTCACCGGTGGTACGCTGACCGGGATTGCGTTGCCCAGTTTTCTCCAGCTTATCGAGATGGAAAGAAACACCTGCCTGATGGAAATCAAGACCATGGACGGCCGGCAGGGACTGCTCTACTTCAACAAGGGCGTACTTTACGATGCCGTGTTCGGCGACCGCTCCGCCGAAGATGCCGCAGTATATCTGCTCACATTGGATGACGTCAAAATCAGCTTTCGAAATCTGCCCGCTAAAAAATTGAAACGACGCATCAAGAAGAAATTGATGAGTCTGATCATGGAGGGTGCACGGCTGAAGGATGAAAATGACGATCGTGATACCCAGGCCAGGGAGTTGGAGACCCCATCGCCTGAGACACACAGCACTGTCGCCGACACGGCAACAGACCATACAAACGATCAAAGTTTGGACGGACAACCGTCAAGGAAAGGAGATCTGCAAATGTCAGATATCAACGCAATTTTAGAAAAGTTTAAAGTTATCGACGGGTTTCAGGCCGCCGGCGCGTTTTCACCGAACGGTGAAATGGTCGCTGAATGCAACGTGAAC
Organism: Desulfobacteraceae bacterium; assembly: GCA_050291625.1. GTDB lineage: Bacteria > Desulfobacterota > Desulfobacteria > Desulfobacterales > Desulfosarcinaceae > JARRKU01. Next base: position 61,676 of record JBNKKC010000108.1, on the reverse strand, counting down.
GGCACCAACCTGGCTGAAATGGGTGCGCTGGCCAACGATGTGCTGCTCAAGGCTCAGAAAACCACGGAAATCATGAATGTCGGCCGCGGCCAACTGGTGCATGTCGAGGCTCCCAAAGCGCACGTGATTTGCCGCTGCCTGAACGAAGCCACCGATTTTGCAGCCACATCATCCGGGCGGGCCCACGTGCATCTGGTCCTGATCCTCGAAAAAGACGGCAATGTGGCCATGGGAAAGATGAAAGTGACATCGGTGATTCAGGAGCTTGCAGAATTTTTCAGGTAGAATTTAAGCAATACCTCCAACCGGAAAAGAGCTGTTTCTGGATGGACACGAAACAGATGTGAGCACGCTAAGATGAAGGCCGGCGAAGATCCGATTTCTTCATGAAATCGGATTTCGCTGACGCCATACGATTTAAAGAGCAGATCTTGAAAGTGTGATGTCTAGTGGAAAAACGCGCAAAGATTTCCTGGTATATCGATCTGCACGTTCATTCACGCAGATTTTCACCCTGCGCCGAATCGCTCGATCCGCTGCAATTGCCGGCATTGCTGTCTGGGAGGCATCTCAGCGGAATAGTAATCACCGAGCATGACCATCTGTGGCCGCGCAGCGACATCGATGAACTCAATCGCCGGCTGCCCTCCGGCCGCATCTTTCGCGGGGTGGAGGTCAGCAGCAGCAACGGCCATTTCGTCGTCATCGGGTTGGAGCGGATGGATGGAATCCGGCCCGGTATTTCGGCCCAGGCGTTGATCCGAAAGGCCCGATCACAGGACGCGGCAGTCATCTTGGCACATCCTCACATTCATTACAGCCAGACGAAAAATCAGCTGGATGCGCTGGAGATGCCCGCGGGGATCGATGCCATCGAAGTGGCCAGCACCATAACCGTCGGCGAGGCGGCTCAACAAGCTCAAGCCTGCGCCAGACAGATCGGCTGCGCCATGGTGGGCGGAAGCGACGCTCATGCGCTGTCGCAGGTGGGACAGGCTTTTACGACCTTTGCCGCCCTGCCGTCCGATGAAAGCGAATTGGCGGCGGCCATCCGGAATGGCGCGTGCAGACCTGGCCGGGCCTCAGATATCGCCGGCAGTTCTATTTAACGGCAAAATGATCTGTTTCGCCAATTGGCACTATCGGCAGGCGACTTCATCCGCCCAACGGACAAAGCATTCGTTTCATGTTATTAACGATCAATTTTCAACATGCGCTGGTGATCCTCGAATCACCCCAGCTGATTCGTGAAGAGATTGTGGTTCCAGCCAAGTTTCCTTTGCATCCGGACTGCCCGTACCGGAGGGGATATGACTGGTTGTATCGTTATGAGCGCGAGATCCTCAAGTTTCTGGAGCCCTGGCTGTCGCGCCATCGGTATGAATTGATAGGTGAAAAAGGGATATTGTGCGAAGCGCTCTCAAACGCCTATTGCCACGGACACCAGAAAGATCCGCACCGGCCGATCGCGCTTCGTGTCTTTAGCGGCAAAAAAGGCCTGCTGGTCCAGATCAAGGACGACGGTCAGGGATTTTATGTCAAGGACGTTTTGGATCGATATCGGAAAAACGAGCGCTATTATTGCACCGCCGGTAACGGCTTCCATTTAATGGCTTCCTCACCGCACTTCGGCATTTTTTACGACCGCTCCGGTACAACCTTTCACCTGCTCTATCTGTTTAAAGAAAACCTGGACTCCCTGCCGGCCTTTGCCTTCCGCGGCGCGTGTGCGCGCAGCCGCCGTCGATCGGCGGGTATGCCGTCATCGCAGCGGACACCTCATTAAACCTTGCCCTGTTCAACGTCCATCTGATAGTTTAATTGAAGTGATGTCACAACTTTGCTTCAGGCGCAATTTCAGTAAAAACACCCACGGCCATTCACCGTTTTTACGATCACGGCTCCTGCCTGAATTGACACTGCTCCGACATTCGCGAGGCCGCCATGACTACGGAACGACCTGCCACTGATGCAAAAAACGAAAAAGAATTCGGGTCGGGGCAAATTGCGGTTTATATTCTGAAAGTTCCCTTCTTGCGCAACATATTGATCGCGTGTCTTGCGGTGGTCGTGTTGTTTCCGCTCTATAGCTGGCTCTACCTGAAACCCTCCTATCGACAGATCCTTTCGGATATCAGCAAAGAAGAGGCCCGGCGCGTCGCCGCCCACCTGGTGCGTATGCTCGACATCGGAGATCAGCCCCTGTCGGATGCGGCGATCGGCGCCCGGATGCCGGAAGCCGTTCGCCAGTTTCAAACCGATTTCGAACTGGATCGTTTCAAGCTCTACGATCCCGACGCAAAAGTGATCTATTCAACGGATCCTGAAGAAATCGGCCTTTTCAATCGCCAGGCCTACTTTTCGGAAAAAATAGCTCATGGAAAGATCCACTCCAGATTTGCCGCCAACGGAGATTCGATGCGTCAAAACGGGCGGGACGCCCCCGCCACCCTTATCGTATGCGTACCGGTGATGCGTCACGATAGGCTGATGGGGGCGGTGGAGTTTCATTTCGACATCAGCCAGGCGAAATTGAAACTGGACAACCTGCTGCGCAGCAGCGATCTGACGCTGATCCTGATCGCCCTGACCCTGCTGGTGACGGTTGGCATCATCCTGCTGAAAGCCGGCGGAGCGATGCTGCAACACGGTAAAATCGACCGCTCCCTTCAGCAGGCGCGCGCCCAGCTGGAAAGGCGCATTCAGGAACGCACCATGGAGCTGATCGAAGCCAACAAGGAACTGCAGATGGAAATGGTGGAACGCAGGCAGGCGATATCGGACCTCAGGGAGAGTGAAAAGCGCCTGGGCAGCCTGGTTGAAACCATTCCTCACGGGATTCAGGAGGTCGACCTCGATGGAAAAATCACCTACGCCAATTCAGCCCACGCCAATATTTACGGCTGCCAGGCCAGGGATCTGGTCGGCCGGACCATGTTCGATCTGGCCGCCGGAGATGACGAGCGACGCAAGCTCAAGGATCATTTTAACTTCATCATTGACAAGCAGCCCCGCCCAAGTCCCTGGTTCAGCAAAGAACTGACCCGCGACGGGCGCACCATCGACACTCAGGTGGATTGGAACTTCAAGCGGGATGTTCAGGGCCGCGTCACAGGTCTGATAATGGTTATTTCGGATATCACCTTTCGCAAACAGGCGGAAAAGGCGCTGCTGGACAACCTCCAGTTCATGACCACGCTGATCGACACGATTCCCAACCCGGTCTTTTACAAAGATGCCGATGGCAAATTTTTGGGGTGCAACATCGCATATGCCGAGACCCTGGGGATGTCAAAAGATAACATTCTGGGAAGACGCCTGGTGGATGTGGAGTCCATTATCAGCTCAGATGCGGCCCGACATTACCACCGTCAGGACATGCGCCTGATCGAAAATCCGGGTATCCAGAGCTATGAAGAGCGTATCCACTGCGCCGACGGTGTGCAGCGTGACTATATTTTTTACAAAGCCACTTTCAAGGACGCCGAAGGGCTGGTGGCCGGCCTGGTGGGCATTATGCTGGACATTTCCGACCGCAAAAAAGTCGAAAAAGCCCTGGCGGACAGCAAGAATCTGTTCGATGCCTTTATGCAGCATCTGCCGGGACTTGCATTTATGAAAGACCTTGAAGGCAAATACATCTATGTCAACGAGGCCTTTTCCCAATTCACCGGCAAACCGGCCTGGGATCAGATTGGGAGCAGCGACGATCAGATGTGGGAGGCGGCAACCGCCCGGCTGCTGAAGGACAATGATCACAACGTATTGGAAAGCAAGACCGCCCAGAGCAATATGGAGACCGTTCGGCTGCCGGACGAGCAGGAGCGCTATCTGCTCACCGTCCGTTTTCCAGTTTTCCAGGACGATCAAATGGTCTCTTTGGGGGGCATATCCATCGATATGACCCAGCGCACCCAGGCACAGCAGCAGCGCCGGCAGTTGGAGCTGCAATTGCAGCAGTCCCAAAAAATGGAGGCGCTGGGCACCCTGGCTGGAGGCATTGCTCATGATTTCAACAATATACTGGCTGCTATCATCGGCTATTCCGAGATTGCGGTTGCCGAATCTGAAAAGGGCTCCAACACCCAGGGCTATTTGAAACGGGTTCTGGAAGCCGGTGAACGCGCCCGGGATCTGGTCAAACAGATTCTGGCTTTTTCCCGGCAGGGTGAAATCGAGCCGAAGCCGGTCCAGGTGAAATTGATTATCAAGGAAGTGCTCAAGTTATTGCGCGCCTCGTTGCCGGCCACCATCGAGATCGATCAAAGAATCGACAGCGACGCCATGGTGATGGCCGATCCGACGCAGATTCACCAGGTGATGATGAACCTGACCACCAACGCCGGGTATGCCATGTCTGAAAAGGGTGGACGACTGACGGTGGCCTTGACGCAAATGGAGTTGGAGCGCTCTTTCACCGATCAGTACACCGACATCGAACCCGGCCCCTATCTCAGACTGTCTGTTTCCGATACCGGATCCGGCATTGCGCCGGAGCACTTGAACCGGGTTTTCGACCCATTCTTCACCACCAAACCCAAAGGGGAAGGCACCGGCATGGGACTGGCCGTGGTGCATGGCATCGTCAGCAGTTTGAAAGGCGCCATCCGTGTCGCATCCACACCGGGCGTCGGCACCCGTTTCGATGTCTTTTTGCCGGTTATCGAGGATACCCAGATGTTGGAACACACGCCGGCAGAGGCCCTTCCCGTGGGTAAGGAGCGCATTCTGTTCATCGATGATGAAGTCTTCCAGACCGACATGCTCAAGCAGATGCTGGGACTGCTCGGCTATCGGGTGACCGTGTGCAACCAGAGTCCGGCGGCGCTGGATCTGTTCGAGAAGGATCCACGCGCATTCGATCTGGTGATCACGGATATGATCATGCCGGAACTGACCGGCGATCAGCTGGCCGTCAAAATGCTCGAATTAAGACCGGACCTGCCCATCATTCTGGCGACCGGCTATAGCGCAAAGATAACCGAAGCCAAGGCCAAGGCCCTGGGCATTCGTGCTTATGCGCTCAAACCCCTGGTCATGGAACAGCTGGCAAGAATGATTCGTACCGTGATCGATGAGAAAGAAGAGTCGTAACAGCTGCACCACTAAGGCGTGGCACGGTGCAGCAGTCTGATCTTCGATTTCCCTGCCGAGAGAAGCACAAACCGATCGCCTCCCCGTCGGAACCCCTTCTTTGCTTCGGAAATGGACAGTTTCATTCTATAGGTATATTGCGGGTCGAGAGCAGGAATGACGGCGTCGAGTTTGAGGATCGAGCGACCCTCCAACCCGCGATAGATTAAGATCGTATGGCCGACACGATATTCTCGATCGAGACTCAGGGTGGATTTTGACCAACCGGGTATGGGCGGCTGCGGCTCGTTGATTCGCAGCAGGACCTTCCGGGAACCGTCGATGGGGGTGTGGGGCTGCTGAAACCGGAAAAACGAGGCGGCAGGAACTTGCGATCGTGCAACGGGCATGGCGTAAACGCTGAGATACATAAGGGCCGCAAAGCTTCCAAAGAGGGCCAGGAAGGCACCTGCCATGGGCACCCATCGCTTCTTGGTGGACTCTTTCATGTCGTCATCTTTTAAGGGAACCCTTCCGAAAAAGCTTCCCGGTTGTATTCACTCTAACAATCAGACGGACATGCCGGCAACTCCAAAATTGTTTTCCGGATCTCTTTTTGGGTAAATGTAAAATTTACGGCTTTACAATGAGAATGGGTGCATTATTATTCATGTACAACATAAAAAGTAATGCGGGTCATAGTAAATTTTAACCCCTGCGGATCGCATGCGACCGCATGAAACTCAGGAGAAGCAAGATGGGAAAGATTATCGGAATTGATTTGGGGACCACCAATTCGTGTGTCGCCATCATGGAAAACAACGAGGCCAAAGTGATCACCAATCCGGAAGGGGGGCGCACCACGCCCTCAATCTATGCGGTATCCGCAAGTGGTGAGCGGCTGGTGGGTCAGATCGCTAAACGGCAGGCGGTCACCAATCCTGAAAATACGGTCTTTGGCGTCAAGCGGCTCATCGGCCGCAAATTTGACGCCCCCCAGGTGAAAAATGATCAGCAGATTCTTCCCTACACCATCGAGCCGGCGGCCAATGGGGATGCCCACATCAAGCTCAAGGGGAAGTCGTTGAGCCCTGCGGAAATATCGGCGCAGATTTTAACCGCCTTGCGACAAGCTGCCGAGGCGTATCTGGGAGAATCGGTTACGGACGCCGTCATCACGGTGCCGGCCTATTTTGACGACAGCCAGCGCCAGGCCACCAAAGATGCCGGCAAGATCGCCGGGCTGAACGTGAAACGAATCATTAACGAGCCGACGGCCGCTTCGCTGGCCTACGGCCTGGACAAGCGCACCGAAGGCAGGGTGGCGGTGTTCGACCTGGGCGGCGGTACCTTCGATGTTTCCATTCTGGAAATCGGCGACGGCGTTTTCGAAGTCAAGGCCACCAACGGTGATACCCATTTGGGTGGTGAGGATTTTGATTTGCGTCTGATCGATTATCTGGCCGACGAGTTTAAAAGGGATCAGGGGGTTGATCTGCGTCAGGATCCCATGGCGCTGCAACGACTGAAAGAAGCTGCCGAAAAGGCCAAAATGGAGCTCTCCACCACGCTGGAGACCGATGTCAATCTGCCCTTTATCACGGCGGACGCCTCAGGCCCCAAACATCTGAACATCAAAATCACACGCAGTCGCTTCGAGGGACTGATCGCCGACCTGCTGGACAAGCTCGAAAGTCCCTGCCGCACGGCCATGAGTGATGCCGGACTCGGCAATGGAGAGATAGACGATGTCATCCTGGTCGGCGGCATGACGCGCATGCCTGCCGTGCAGGAGCGCGTGCGCGCGATATTTGGCAGGGAACCGAACAAGAGCGTCAATCCGGATGAAGTGGTGGCCCTGGGGGCTGCCATCCAGGGCGCGGTGCTTGCAGGTGACTTGAAAGATCTGCTGCTGCTGGATGTAACCCCGCTGTCGCTGGGCATCGAGACTCTGGGGGGTGTGATGACGCGCCTGATTGAAAAAAATACCACGATTCCGGCGAAGAAAAGCGAGATTTTCTCCACTGCCGAGGACAACCAGCCGGCGGTGTCCATCCATGTGCTGCAGGGAGAGAGGGAGATGGCGGGGAACAACAAAACGCTGGGTCGCTTCGAATTGGTGGGGATCCAACCCGCACCTCGCGGTGTCCCGCAGATCGAGGTCACGTTCGACATCGATGCCAACGGCATCGTCAGCGTGTCGGCCAAAGACATGGCCACAGGCAAGGCCCAATCGATCCAAATCACCGCCTCCAGCGGATTGACGCAGGAGGAGATCGAACGGCTGGTCAAAGACGCGCAGCTTCACGCTTCCGAAGACCGGAAGAAAAAAGAGCTGGTACAGGCGCGCAATGCTGCGGACGCTCAGGTCTACGCCGTCGAAAAGGCGCTGTCCGACCTGGGGTCCAACCTGGATGCATCGAGCCGGAACCAGGCGGAAGCTGCCGTGAGGGAACTGAAAAGCGCCATGCAGGGCGAAGATACCGCCCGCATCCGCCAGCTGACCGAGCAATTGACCCGGATCGCGCATACCATGACCCAGGCGGCGTACAACCGCAATAATCCGGGTGCCGGTGCAGGACCCAACCCCGGCGGTGCTTCGAACACCTCAGGCCGGTCCGCACAGGACGACGATGTGGTGGACGCAGATTTCGAGGAAGTTGCTTAACGAAAGGATAGCGCAATCACGATGTTGGATCCGGAATGACCTTGAGGGTTTCAAACGCCGGTGGTTTGGGTGAATGATTGTTGTTCCACGCACGGTTGTTAAGTGCCGCTAAGATGCGCTCCAGGCGTTGCGCAAACTCGCTGACGCTCAAACAGTGCGCAACGCTGCTCCTCCGCTGCATCTAAGCGGCACTAAACTTGGTGCTGACGGAACAACAATCATCCACCCAAACCACCTCCTGTAGTGCGTTTGCAATACCCGAAAGTTGGTTTCACATGCCTGATCCGACGCCGCCTACCAGACGGGAGCGGCGTTGGCGCTTTGCATTCTTGTTTGTGCAATGCAAAAAAGTTCTTCTCAAGTTAGTTAGTGCATGGGTTATATGAACTCTGACTGCCGGCAATGGGCGGAGACGCCGCTGGTTGAGGGCGTTGTCTGCGCACGTCGCCTCCGGGCTGGTCATCTCAGTACCTTATCAACGGGGGATGCTTGCCCCCTCCGGTGTTCGCCGCAGTGCAAGGCTGTATTGGTCATTCTAGCGGCGCCATACATCAAGCCTTCTTATATCACAAGCCGTGCTATGCGGCGACACGGTCTCCCCCATTGATAAGGTGCTGAGATGACGAATCCCTCCGGCTCAATGTGCGCAGACAACGCCCTCAACCAGCGGCTTGTACGGATGATACGGCCCTTTTTTTGCAACTGATTTGGAGAAGATCATTAAAAAATAGCTTCGTGCTTATAAGGCCCCGACCCTCGTTGACATAGCCCGCCTTTCTTGACATATTCCTCTCCGCGAACGACGTGTTATTTTCCCGAACGATAGGAGGCTGTTTTGCCGGTAAAGATTGTGAAACATCCGCTTGTGCGGCACAAACTCGGATTGATGCGGGCCCACGACATTTCCACGAAAGATTTCAGAGATTTGGCCTCCGAGGTGGCGAGTCTGTTGACCTACGAAGCCACCCAAGATCTTCCCACAGAAAAGAAAAGCATTCAGGGATGGGCCGGTCAGCTGGAGGTCGATGTCATTAAAGGCAAAAAGATTACCGTTGTACCGATCCTGCGCGCCGGTCTGGGGATGATGGACGGTGTTCTGCACCTGATCCCATCGGCCAAAGTCAGCGTGATGGGGCTTTACCGCAATGAAAAGACCCTGGAGCCGGTGCAGTACTACCTGAAAATGACCAGCCATGTGGAACAGCGCATCGCTCTGATATTGGACCCCATGCTGGCGACGGGAGGCACTCTGCTGGCCACCATCGAGCAGCTTAAACAAGCCAACTGCAAGCGCATCAAAGGCATTTTTCTGGTGGCGGCGCCCGAGGGGCTGGCACGGGTTGAGAAAGCCCATCCCGATGTCGACATTTATGTGGCCGCCATCGATGATCGTCTCAACGACATCGGCTATATTCTGCCGGGCCTGGGAGATGCCGGCGACAAAATCTTCGGAACAAAATAGACCCGGTATGTTGCCGTCGATCCAACGACTGCTTCTAGGAGGTATGATGGCCTTGAATGAAAATGACAACGACTACGGATTTCAACTCAAAGACAGCTTGTTTGGTGCACAGATGTTGTTTGTGGCATTTGGCGCACTGGTGCTGGTGCCGCTGTTGACAGGCTTGGACCCCAACGTGGCTCTGTTTACCGCCGGATCCGGTACACTGCTGTTTCAGCTCGTGACCAAGCGCAGCGTACCCATATTTCTTGCTTCATCATTCGCTTTTATCGCCCCCATCATTTACGGCGTGCAAACCTGGGGTGTTCCCGGAACGCTTTGCGGCCTGGCTGCCGCCGGTATCCTGTATGTCATTATCAGTATCTGCATCGGTGCTTTCGGCACCGCGTTTCTGCACCGCATCCTACCGCCCGTGGTGGTGGGGCCGGTTATCATGGTCATCGGACTGATCCTTGCTCCGGTGGCCGTTTTCATGGCCATGGGCAAAACCGGCGACGGCTCCGCCGTGCTGGTGCCCCAGAACCAGGCCATGATCGTGTCGGCCCTCACGCTGGCCACCACCGTCCTGGTGTCGCTGATGGCCAAAGGCATGCTGCGGCTGATTCCGATTCTGATCGGTATTCTAGTGGGATATATGGTGTGTGTTCCCATGGGCCTTGTCAATTTTGATGCGGTCTCCAAGGCGGCCTGGTTTGCGATCCCCGATTTCGTCCTGCCCAGATGGAACCTGCAGGCGATCCTTTATATCGTCCCGGTGGCCATTGCGCCGGCCATTGAGCACTTCGGCGACATCCTGGCCATCGGAAACGTGACCGGAAAGGATTACCTCAAACATCCAGGTATTCACCGTACCCTGCTGGGAGACGGATTGGCCACCTCGCTGGCGTCCATGCTGGGCGGCCCGCCCAACACCACCTACTCCGAAGTGACCGGCGCCGTTGCCTTGACGCGCATGTACAACCCGGCCATCATGACCTGGGCCGCCATCTTCGCCATCGTTCTGGCCTTTATCGGCAAGATCGGCGCGCTGCTGCAAACCATTCCGGTCCCCGTCATGGGAGGCATCATGCTGCTGCTGTTCGGCGCCATCACCGTGGTCGGGCTCAACACCCTGGTCAAGGCCGGCGATGATCTGACCGAACCGCGCAACCTGACCATCGTCGCCATCATCCTGGTGACGGGCATCGGCGGCATGGTTATATCGGTAAACGAATTCACCTTGCGGGGCATCGGTCTGGCCGGAATCGTCGGTGTCGTTTTGAATCTGATTCTTCCCAAAGGTAAAACGGCCGAAACCCAAGATCCGGTAGTCGAATAAACAAAATCAAATAGATCCGAGGTTCAGATCGTTTTTTGCATGACAATATCGTCAAAAGCAATGCCATTTCCCAGATCTCTGTGGATGGTGCCCAGTGTATTGAATCCCATCTTTCTGTAGGCTTCGACGGCACTCGTGTTTTTATGATAAACCGTTAGGCGTATGGTCGACAGGGTCTCATTTCTGCATATCGATTCAAGGTGCCGGATCACCTGCCAGCCGACGCCTTTTCTTCTTTCCGAGGCAAGGACGTATAACTTGCTCAGGAAGAGTTCGCTTTCGGGCGCAGACAGGCTATAGGCAAAATAGCCCACCGGTGAGCGCTTGCCGGGGATCAGATAATAGGAAAGGCCGTCGTCCATTTGCTCGGCGATGGCCTCTTTTGATTGGACCCTTTCGATAATTACGTTAAGGATTTTTCTGGAGAACATCGGTCCGAAGTGGTTTGTCCAGATCTCTCTGGCCAAGCACGCCAAGCGTTCGATCTGTCGGTCGTTTTCTACCTTGATGTACATCGAAGCTTCCTTGTGGAGCTGACTTATCGTCGGCCGGTTTGCGGGCGACGCGGTGTCCGGCACTCATTTTAATTGACCAAGCGCTGTGACTGGCGGCCGCCGGGGGTAAGAGAGGCGATGCAGACCATTGATACCCAATTCATCCTACCTATTCAAACGGTTTTTGGGCACTCCGTGACGGCGGTTGTGCTGGCGTGACGTCGTTACGGACCAGCATGCCGCTATGGACAATTTGGTTGGCCTGTGGTTCATTGGATGAATGGCGGACCGCACTCAGGCAGCTCCTGTAATGGTTCCGCTGGAACAACGTGATGTTAGGAATGTGACATGGACAATGAATTTCCGAAAATGACGCGCATACGGCAGATAGTGGATGCTCCTGAGGAGCATGACCTGGAACAGGCGGTGCGGCGGGAGATGGCCGCTCTGGATCTGAATTCCCGGATCCGCGAAGGGGCGTCCATCGCCATTACCGCAGGCAGCAGGGGAATTTCCGGGATCGCTGCGATTCTAAGGCAGGTGATCCGCGAACTGCAGCGGATGGGTGCGAAGCCGTTCCTGGTTCCGGCCATGGGCAGCCATGGCGGCGGTACGGCCCATGGCCAGGTGGCGGTTTTGGAAAGTCTGGGTATCACTCAGGAACACATGGGCGTTCCGGTGATCAGCTCCATGGATGTGGTGCAGGTCGGTGTCTCGCGTTTTGGTTTCCCGGTCTGGATCGACCGGCATGCTGCTGAAGCAGACGGCATCATTGTGGTGAATCGCATCAAACCTCACACTGAATTTGAAGGACCCGTCGAGAGCGGCCTGATGAAAATGCTGGCGATCGGTCTGGGCAATCACAAGGGCTGTTTGCAGGTGCATCAGCAGACCGTCCAGTACGGGTTCCGCGACGTCATTCCGGCCATCGGTGAGGTTATTCTGGAAAAAATGCCGGTTTTGTGTGGAATCGGCATCGTGGAAAATGCCAACGATCGACCCGCCATGATCCGGGCCGTTGCCCCGGAACAGATCCCTGAAACAGAGGTCGAACTGCTGCGGCAGGCCAAGCAGCTCATGGCGCGACTGCCCTTCGATCAGCTGGATGTTCTGATCGTCGATGAAATGGGCAAGAACATCAGCGGTACCGGTATGGACAGCAATGTCATCGGCCGCATCCTGTTTGTGGGAGAGCCGGAGCCGACGCATCCGCGCATCACGCGCATCGTCGTTCTGGACTTGACCGAGGCCTCCCACGGCAACGCCACCGGCGTGGGGCTTGCCGACTACATCACCAGGCGTTTGTCAGATAAAATCGATTTACAGGCCGTCAGAACCAACTGCATCGCCGCCATGACGCCGGAAAAGGGGCGTATTCCAATCGCATTGCCCACGGATCGTGATGCCGTGCGGGCGGCACTGCAAACCATCGGCACCGTTGAACCAGCCCGTGCCCGCGTGGTGCATATCCGCAATACATTGGAGCTGGGCACGATGGATGTTTCCGATGCCCTGCTTGCGGAAGTGGCAAGGCAGCCGCGGCTGGACGTCATTGGTCCTTCCGTTCCACTGTCCTTTGACAGTCGCGGCGCCCTTGCCCCCGACGTTGTCTAGAAAGAGTCACAAGCCTTATCAGGATAGATCGGATGGAATATGGCAACATGCAGACTTAAGCACCGATTCGCAAAGCAGGTGCTGACACGATGTTGCATTCACAGCACTGAACCGACCCCTTTCCTGGCTGGGGTTCGATGGCAAACACATTGCGAATCATCAACAGCAGGATTAGGATCAAGATGCACAACGTCACTTTTGCAGCGGTAGCGGCGTGCATTTCATCACCTCCTATCTTCTTGTATCTCATTCAATAGCGCATCAATTTCAATAATTATGTGATCAAGATCACAGCATCATTGGTTTCTTTAAGGTATATTGCGTCCAACAGCGTGTTTCCCATTTCGGTTTTCTGTTCAATCCTTATCATGCGATGGAAAGGCTGGGCCTTTATGAACTGGTTAGGCTCCGATCCCAAGGTGGCCCGGGAAATGGATTTGGATGATATCTTCCAATGTCGAATTCAATTGTTGGCGATTATGGCAAGCAACTTTCTTAACGGCGTCCCGCTCGGCGAGCATCAGCGCCGGGCCATGGAGCACAACTCCCGGCACATCGAATCTGAGTGCTGCATGTTCAGCGACTCTCCCGGATGGCGAAAACAGATGGATCAGTGCGATGAGGGAAACAGTTTGTGCCGCCGGCTGAAGCTGCTGTCAAGAATGGTAACCGCCGTGGCCAGGGGCGTTTCGATCGGTGACCATCGCAAACAAGTCATACGGGAAAATCTATCGGCCATCGACAAACTGATCGGCGGCAACGCCTGGGAAAGAAATGCCATCAATATCCGGATGCTTCGGCTGCATCGGTGAGCCATCCAAAAGGGCGGACGCTCTTTGGCGGGTCACATCTCAGTCGGTGGGAGCTTTGGGAGTTCATGCGATTCCGCTCGTGTAATGTTCATGTCGTTCCGCCGATGTTTGGTTCAATGACGCCGGCTTCCCGGCGGTTGCAGCTGGTGACCGGCCCGTGCGCTATTGGTTGAGCGCTTTTTTAATTTTCTCAACATTCATGTTCTCGACTAATCCGGTCAATTCAGGATAAAATGATGCGTGATACCCGTAGCCGCCATTGACCATTTCGTCCAATGCATCGGATTTGGACCAATCATTAAATATCACCCGGTAGGCGGCAATGATCACGCCGGTTCTGTCCGAACCGTGCCAGCAATGAATCAATATGGGGCCTCGTCGTTGGTGAATAATGCGCAGTGATTCGATGATTTGTTGCTCTGTTATGTTTCCGGTTCTCAATTTTACCCGGTGCAGAAGAAGATGCTTATCCGTCAGCTCGTCGTTGTCGCTGTGAAATTCTCTCAGGTTCAGTACTTCCTTTATGCCGAGCGACCTGATCGTGTCGATATCCCCCTTCTGCGGTTGTTCCGAACGATAGACGCCCTTGTCAACGAGGTAAATGTTTTGAAGCCGTGTCCCGATAATTGGCCGACCCCACACTTGAGGTCTCAATCGCGGTTCGGCATAAATCAGTGATGGTATAAACAGAAGAAGCATCAGGATGTGTTTGTTCATCTTATATTACCTTCCCGCTCCGCAACCGGCTCAAAGTGATCGTATTTGATGCGCTCAGCCACATGGTTTACTTCCTTGCGATTCAAGATACCGCATGGGAGCAGTCCGGGGCAAATGGAATTTGCACGACGCGGCTGAACCGCGATTCGGCGTTCTCCGCCGTATGACGGCCGGTCGGGCGTCCGTCAGGAACAAAAATGGGCCGTATATGTCAATGGAACGGCCGCTGCCGGGCCGCGCTGCAAAGGCTAAATGCCTGCTTGCATTGAACGACCATAGACAGGTATGATGCCGTTACGGGTATATCAAGGGCCGCATCGAAACGCCAGATATGAGCGTTTCGGCTGCTGCTTCTGCGAACATGTAATGCCCGGTCCATTGTTGACTCGATCTTCATCCAGGCCATCGGTCCGACGGCTGGAGTTCGACGTTGAGGTTTCCCTGTGACCCCTTTAAAACAAACGCTGATTTCTATTGCCCTGTCACTTGTCCTTATCTGCGGGGGCAGTACCGGTTATATGCTGATCGAAGACTGGTCATGGATGGATGCCTTTTACATGACCATCATCACCCTGGCCACAGTCGGCTACAGCGAAGTGCATACCGTCAGTTTCGAGGGACGCATATTCACGGTGATCCTGATTTTGCTGGGGGTCGGGCTGTTCCTGTATGTGGCCGGAAACATCATTCAGTTTCTCGTGGAAGGCAGCATCAGGTCTGTCTTGGGGAGGCGCAAGTTGGACACACAGATTAAAAAGCTCAAGGGGCACTATATCATTTGCGGTTACGGACGGATCGGCCGGGTGCTGGCGCGTTTTCTGGTAGAGAAATACATCGATGTCGTCGTCATCGAACGCAGTGAAAAGCGCGTGCAAAAAATGGATGAGGACGGCGTCCTGTATCTGGTGGGCGAGTCCACGGATGAGGCCGTCCTTGAAAGGGCGGGCGTGCACGTAGCCAGAGGGCTTATCACGGCGGTTGCCACGGATGCGGACAATGTGTTTCTGGTGCTGATTGCCAAGCAGTTGAACCCTGACTTGTTTGTCGTGGCGCGCGCCAGCCAGAACGCCACCAAGAAGACGTTGCTGGCCGCCGGTGCGGACAAGGTTATCAGCCCATACGATCTGGGAGCCAGGCGAATGGCCCACGCCATCCTGCGACCGACGGTTATCAAGTTTTTGGAGATGGCCTTTGCCGATGAAACCACCGACATCCAGATGGAAGAGTTGCATGTCCGTCAGGGATCCCGGTTTGACGGGCTAACCTTGCTCGATTCCGGGATAAGAAAAGAGTTCGACATGATGATTATCTGCATCTGCAAACCCGATGGGCAAATGCTGTTCAACCCCAAGGCGGACACCCCGATTGCTGCCGGAGATAAAATGGTCGTCGTCGGCTGTGCCCGGAATTTGAAAGCTTTGGAAAGAGTTATATAGACATGCTATGAGGCGTATTTTTTCAGAGCGCGGGCAGGCTGTCTATCGTCGAGTTTTGCAGTCCACTTCCGGATTTTGTGCATCAGCTCTCCGGGGCTGACCGGTTTGGCTAGAAAATCGTCCATGCCCGCTTTCCGGCATTTTTCGTACGCCTCCTGCCGCGCATTGGCCGTCAGTGCGATGATGGGTACCCGGGGATTGAGGCAATCGCCGGACGGATCCCGGATGGCCTTTGTCGCTTCGAATCCGTCCATTTCAGGCATTTGCAGGTCCATGAGCACAGCGTCGTAAGTATTCCGGCTCAGCGCTTCGACCGCTTCGCGGCCGTTGGCGACTACCTTGGCCTTGCAGCCGTACTTGCCGAGAATCGTCATCGTCACTTTTTGATTGATGAAATTGTCTTCCACGATCAGAATCCGCGGCTCACGCGTCCCGGCCGTGCCGGCGGTTGGAGCGGCCACCGGTGTGGTGCGAGCCGACAGGATATCGTTTGGGCCTGGATCATGTGCGATAGCGGGTTTGCACCTGGCGGATCCGATCTGCTTTCTCAGTTTTGCGGTAAACCAGAACTCGGAGCCTATGCCGGGTGAGCTGATAACACCGATATCTCCACCCATCCTGGTCACGAGGTATCGGGATATGGACAACCCCAGCCCGGTTCCGCCGTATTTGCGGGTATGGGAGATGTCGGCCTGCGTAAACGAACCGAAGAGCCGGTCGATTCGTTCGGGTTCGATGCCGATGCCCGTGTCCGTCACTTGAAACCGGACAGTGGTATAGAGGTCGTTTTCCTGCTGCAGATTGATGTGCAGGCATACGTCGCCGTTTTGTGTGAATTTGGCGGCGTTGTCCAGCAGGTAGTTCAGAATCTGGAGCAACCGTTCGGCGTCACCGGCAACATGTACTGGAACGGCGGGATCCAGAACATGCGTGAATGCCAGCCCCTTTTCCCTGAACTTGGCCGACACGGATGCGACCAGATTCGCAATGGCGGCAGGCAGTTCGAATTCAATCGATTCCAGCTCGAGTTTTCCGGACTCGATTTTGGAGTAATCCAGGATATCGTCGATAATGCGCAGCAAACTCCGGGCACTGGCATGGATGGTGTCGACGTAGTCTTGCTGCTCTTCGGTCATCTTTGTGCCCTTGAGCAGACCGGTCATGCCGATGATACCGTTCATGGGGGTTCTGATTTCATGATTTGTATTGGCCAGGAACTGGGTTTTGACGTTATTGGCGGCATGGACCTCTTTAAGTGCCTCCACCAGCCGGGCCTCTGATTTGCGCAATACGGATGCCATGGCCCTGCGTCTGTCCACTTGCTCCTGCACCCTGAGGTTGGATTGACCCACTTTTTTTGTGAGTCGCACAATATGAATCAGCGCGGCGGCCATGACGGAAAATCCGGAGAGCAGCCCAATCATTAATTCTTGTTTTAACATAGCATGACAACTGCTTATCGTAAATTTAGACAATAAAGACAATGCACCGGTTTCAGCGGTGAATCGGTGGCCATGCCGTGGTCGAGATGGTGTCCGGGAATTGGAGTCGAGCGGTCGAGTCGCGAACGCGTTGCGATATCTTCTATTGTTCCAATGATATCGTGCCTTGCGGCAGGAAACTTTAGCGTCTTTGATAAATTAGTGCTGATTTATTCATCCGGTATCAGCGGGCAGGAAATCCCGTTCAACATTGCCTGGTCGTAGGACAATCGGGAATTGGGCACGATCTTGATACCGGCGAGACGATGCTCCCGGCGCAGTCGTTTCAGATTGCAGTTTTGGTGGCCTCGAATTCTGGAGCTTGACCGGGGATGCACTTCGATGGTCAGTTCGCGGTGGTCGACGTTATGGGACGATAGTGTCCTGAGCAGGGCATCCATCCACAAGGCAGAGTAGACCAGCTCTCCGAAGGCCGGGTGAAAGGGACCGGCCAGCACACCGGCGCCGGTGTTGAGTTCGGCTGTGGGTTGCAGTCCCATTCGAATCACGGTGATCTGTGCAACTGCCATCAGCAGGTAGATCCGCTTGACCAGCGAAACGCTCTTTTCCAGTGACAAAGGGATAAAGCGTCCCTGCCGATACCACTGCTCCAAAGGGCTGCCGCTCAGCACCAGGCAAGGATAGATGCGGACGAAATCGGGCTCCAAATCAGCTATCTGCTGCGCACTGGTCAAGGTCTCTTGCTCCGATTCTCCGGGAAGACCAACCATCAATTGCACTCCGATACGGAACCGATTGTTTTTCAGCCGCGTTACCGCTTCGACGGTATCGTCGGGGCTGTGACCCCTTCGCGACATGGTCAGAACCGAAGCATTCATGGATTGCGCACCGATTTCGACGGTGCTGATGGGGTATTTCCGGATCAGCGCCAGGCGTTTTTCGTCGATGGTATCGGGTCGGGTGGAAAAGCGAATGCCGTTGGCGCGGCCGGCTTTGATGTGTTCGCCGGCTGCATCGAGCAGTTGCAGCATTTGACTGTCGGCAAGGCCCAGAAAGTTCCCGCCGAAAAAGGCGATCTCGGTCCATCGACGAGGGTTCCGGCGATAGCTGAGAAATCGGTTGATCTGTGCATGAACCTGAGATTCGGTGGGAAAGGCCCTGTCCCTGTCGGTGGTGCGTGTCTGATCGCAATACAGGCATTGATGCGGACAACCGGCGTGGGGTATAAAAACCGGTATAACAAAAGGCCTTTGCCGACGGTGATCGTTCATACTTTTGCGTATTAGGTTCATGGAAGGAATTAATTCCTTCCACGAACCTTAAGACTCCTGATCCGCCTCGATCTGCTTTAAGCCCCTGCGTGCGGCCTCCTGTTCGGCCGTCTTTTTACTTTTGCCGACACCTTCCGCTTCGATCGATCCGACGGTCATTCGTACTTGAAATGTTTTGTCATGGTCCGGACCGCTCTCCTGGATCACCTCATATGACGGGATGGCTTTCAGGGATCCCTGGGCCGCTTCCTGAAGTCTGCTCTTATAATCCATGCCTACGTTAAGATCCTGTGCGCTATCGACCAGACGTTTGAAATGATGTTCGATAATTGACAGGGCGGCGTCATAGCCGGCGTCCAGATAGATGGCCGCCAGCACGGCTTCAAATGCATTGGCCAAAATGGAGTTTTTTTCACGACCGTTGGTCTGGATCTCCCCTTTTCCCAAAAGCAGATAGTCGCCCAACTCCATGCTTCGAGCCACTTCGGACAGCCGTGTTTCATTGACCAGATTCGCGCGGATGCGCGACAGATCGCCTTCGTTCATATCCGGGTAGCTTTGTGAGAGCAGGTGGCCGATGGCCAGATTTAAAACAGCGTCGCCCAGAAACTCCATTCGCTCGTTGTCACGAAGTGTGTCATCGGCCTGTTCATTGACATAGGAGCTGTGGCGCAAGGCCTCCATGAGCAGGTCCGGGTTGGCGAATTCATAGCCGAGGGTTGTTTGAAATCGCTGGGTATTCATCATTCTCTACGTCCGTGATTTGATTTTCAGCCCGGTGCGGCTTGAAGCCAGTCTCTCGAAAAATTCGAAGGGAACGTACAGGTCTCCTGATCCGCGACCCATTTGAATTTCCGGAGAGATGCTTCCGTGAAAATCGCTGCCGCCGGTAATCAGCAGACCCAATCGTTCGGCGGTATCCTTCAAATCGGCAACATCCTGGGCCGAGTGCCGCGGATAGTAAACCTCGATGCCCTCAAGTCCCATGTCGAACAGCAGCTTGACCAGGGGGTCCAGAGCCTTTGCGCTATTCTGTGCTTGAGTCCGGATCAGGCAGGGATGAGCCAGAACCGCCACCCCTCCTGCCGCCTGGATCAGCTTGATGGTGCGCCTGCAATCCAGCCGTTTTTTGCTGACAAATGCAGGGCGGCCTTTTGCCAAATAGCGGTCAAAGGCCTCATCGACATCGGCAACGATGCCGGCTTTGATCATGGCGCTGGCGACGTGCGGTCGTCCGGCGGAGCCTTGTCCCACCTCGTCCAATACTTGTTGCAGGGCAATTGGAGTGCCGATGGCGTTGAGCCGCTCGACAATACGTGCGATCCGTTGATCACGGGAGTGCTGCATTTCGGCAAGGGCGTCTATCAGCGGTGGGTCATCCGGATCGATGCCATAGCCTAGAATATGCAGGCTGCCGTTGACCCGGCATTTCGATGGGGGCTGGGCACTGATTTCAACTCCGGTGATAAATCGCAGCCCTTCGGGCACGTTTCCGGCCAACGCCGTTCGTGTTCCGGTCAGGGTGTCGTGATCGGTAATAGAGATGGCTTCCAGGCCTAGACGGGCGGCCATTTGTAGTAGATCGGACGGGAGAAGGGATCCATCCGAGGCGTTCGAGTGAATGTGGAGGTCAATTCCCCCGCATTTTCTAGAGTCCAAGGGCTTTCTCGAAAGCTTCCTCTTTTGTTTTGCAGTCAATGCATTGAGTTGTTACCGGGCGCGCCTTGAGCCGGGCCGGTGAGATCTCTTCACCGCACGATTCGCAAATTCCGAACGTTCCGTTTTCAATCCGTTCAAGCGCTTTTTTGATCTTTTTAATTAATTTATGTTCACGGTCTCGAATGCGCAGCATAAAGTTGCGATCGGACTCCAAGGTGGCACGGTCCGTTGGATCCGGGAAGTTCTCTTTTTGCTCAGTCATGCCTGAAACAGTGTTGTCCGCCTGATTAAGCAACTCTTGGAGGCGATTGTTCAAAAGCTCTTCAAAATACTTGATATCTTTCTTTTTCATACGCCGCCCTCTTTGAGCACCAAAAATGTATACAATTGTAAAAAGATGGTAGATAGCATAACATGAAACTGCTTGTAAAGCAAAAAAGCCGTGATGCCATGAAGGTCCTGTGCCCGCCGAGCGAACCGTCGTGGCTGCATGCCATATTGAGCTCATTTAGTGCTTGAACCAATTGATATTAAATAATAAAATACCCCAGTTCGCAATAACCCGGCATCGAAAGGAATCGTACCATGACCAACCATGAAAAAGGGTATGAAACCGATTATCGCCTGATAACCATCAAAACCAGCGACGGCGCAACGGTTCAAGGCAAAGTCAACATTTCGCCCAATCAACGGGTTTCCGAATTGTTCAATCTCCAGAAGGGACCGTTCGTGGTGATGGTGGATGCCTCATATGGCGAGGTAACGGGCAAGACGCTGTTTATCAACAAGGATCATGTGATATGGGTCGAGCCCGAGCAATAGGCAGTGCCCATCCATAAATGGCATTCCCGAAAAGGGCTCGGGATCTGCGACTTGCGGCCCAGCTCGGCGTTCTCGCTGCTTTGCCATCCTCGGCGTAGCGCCGCTACGCTCGCTTCGCTTTCGAGGTTTCACCGTCTGGTATCAAACTCGCTGCGGCCTTCCTGTCCCGCCTGCTCTTTTGCGGGAGATCTGGATCGCAACCTACCATTTCTGGATGGACACTATAACGTCAAGCGTGGGATTCGAGAAAGGTCTCCAGTGTCTTCAGGTCATATACATTAAAAACTGCGGCCGCATGGCCCTTCGGCATGATTTTACGGAGCAAGCCGGTCAGGACGCGGCCGGGGCCTATCTCGACAAACGTGTCGACCTGATCGTCCAGCATCTTCAGCATCGAATCACACCAGCGGACCGGACTGCAGAGCTGTCGGGCCATGACGGCTTTGATCTGTTCCGGATTGGATTCGCTGTCCGCAGTGACGTTGTGCATCACATCGCATTGCGGAGGGTGAAACGGTATCTGCGTCAAAAAGGATCTGAATTCATCCTCGGCACCCTGGATCAGGGGACTGTGCCAGGCGCCACTGACCTTCAACGGAATCGCACGGGCGCCTTTATCTGCGGCAAGTTCTCCTGCCGTCTTGACCGGACCGGGCTCCCCCGTTATCACGATCTGCTCCGCGCTGTTGTGATTGGCAACGGCAACGACGCCGTTGCGTGAGGCCGCGTTGACGATGTCGGTCACCTGCTCGATGGTCAGGCCCACAACGGCGCTCATGGCACCTTCGTGCCGGGTGGCTTCGCGATGCATCAACTCGCCGCGTTTGTACACCAGTTTCAGGCAATCCTCCATGCTGACCACCCCGGCGGCGCACAGGGCGCTGTATTCGCCCAGGCTGTGTCCGGCGCATACATCCGGCTTGATGCCGGCGTTCCGGATGGCCGCCAGGCAGACCAGATTAACCGCAGTGACCGCAGGCTGCAGATTGACGGTCTGGGTCAACTCTTCCATGGGACCTTCAAAGCACAGCTCGGTTATGGGCAGGCCTGTGACGCGGTCCGCCATGTCGAATATCTCTTTGGCTGAACCGACCTCCCGGGCCAGATCCATGCCCATCCCCACCTTCTGAGATCCTTGACCGGGAAATAGAAAGGCTATTTTTTTCAAGGGAATTCCTCCTTTTAATTCAATCATCCAAATCAAACAACTTCCGTGCGATATCAAGTGCTTCCGGGCGATCACCCTGGCAGCCGTTGCTTTTCAGATAATGAGTCGGATGATGCAGGATTTTATTGACGGCGGCATCGACCATGCGCTCAATGGCTTTATGGTCATTTTCCGAGAGATGCGCCAGCTGCTGCATGGTCTTATTCGCCTCTTCAAGGGCCATGGATCTGACTTTTTCACGCATGGCCTTGATGGTGGGTACCACCTTCAGGCTTTCGAACCATTGCCGGAATTGGATTACGGCTTCGTCGATGATGCGTTCCGCCTTGACGGCCTCGCGCTGGCGCTGTTCGACATTGTCGTCGATCACCCCCTGTAAATCATCGATGTCATAGACATAGGTGTTGTTCAAGGTGTTGATCTCGGGATCGATGTCGCGCGGTACCGCGATATCGATGAAAAAGATAGGCCGGTTCCGGCGTCCGCGCATGACCGCTTTGATATCCTTTTTCCTCAGGACATAGTCCGCAGCTCCGGTAGAGCTGATAATGATGTCCACCTGGCTGAGATGGTCCGGAATTTCATCGAATCGAATGGCGGTTCCCTTATAGGCCTTGGCCAGCGCCATACCACGTTCGAACGTGCGGTTCGCGACGAAAATCGTTCCGCTGTTGTTACGGATCAGGTGCTCGACCGCCAGCTCGGCCATCTCGCCTGCGCCGATCAGCAGCACCTGTTTGCCTTCCAGCGAGCCGAAGATTTTACGGCCCAGTTCGATGGCTGCATAGCTGATGGAGACCGCGCTGTCACCGATGCCGGTTTCGCTGCGGATGCGCTTTGCAATGAAAAAGGTGCGGTGCAGAAGCCGGTTGAGTATGACACCGGATGTTTTTTCTTCCGTGGCCGTACGATACGCTTGCTTCATCTGGCCCAGGATTTGGGGTTCACCCACCACCATGGAGTCGAGACTGGCGGCGACCCGGAAAACGTGTCGCACCGCCTCACTGCCGGAATGCAGGTAAAGGTTGGTTTCAAAGTCGCCCAGAGCGACCTGTTTGAATCTGGCCAGGAAATGCTTGGCGGCATCGATGGCTCCCTGAGGCTGTTTCGCAGAGAGCAGAATTTCGACGCGATTGCAGGTGGAAAACAAGACAGTCTCTTCAATCTCCGGCTGAGCGCGCAATTCGGCCAAAGCCTGCCGGGCCTCCGGTTCACTGAATGTCAGGCATTCTCGGATATGGACCGGCGCTGTCTTGTGGTTGAGTCCGATGAGAATCAGGTTGTCCATTAATGCGATAATCCCTACCAGCGGGTAAACTGGCCGTGATGCCCCTTCAGTAAAAAGTTGACACCCAGAAAGGTAAACAACAGCACGCCGAATCCTGCGATGGCCATGATGGCGGCCCGACGTCCGCGCCAGCCGACGGCCAGCCGCTCGTGTAGCAGGATGGCGTAAAAGATCCAGGTAATGGCGGACCAGATCTCTTTGGGGTCCCAGCTCCAGAAGCGGCCCCAGACATTTTTCGCATACATCATGCCTGTAACGAGTCCTACGGTCAGCATGGTAAAACCGGTAACAATACAGGCATAGCCGGTGCTGTCAAGCAAATCCAGCGATGGGAGCCGTTTGAAAAAGAAGCCGTGACTTTTTTGCTTGATGCTGTGCTCCTGAATCAGATAGAGCGTTCCGAGGCCGCAGGCCAGTGTGAAGGAGGCATTGCCGAGAAAAATGGAAATGATATGGACCCACAGCCAGAAGCCCTTCATCAGGTCCTGAGGTTGCAGCAGTTCCCGGGGAAACTGGCTGGCTACGATTAAAACAAACGCGGCCAGAGGTGCGACGTAGAGGCCCAGTATTTTGACTTGAAGCTTCAGGCTGAGAGCCAGAAATGCTCCCGAAAGGGTCCACGCAACCAGCGACAAGGTTTCGTGCAGATTGTTGACCGGGACATGCCCGACGACGATATAGGTCCAGATAATGACAATGCTTTGGCAGAAAAATCCGGCCAGCAACAAGCCGATGCCAAGGCGCTGCAACATCTCGCGCTGAAAGATCAGATAGGTGAAATATCCTGCGGAGCTAAGCAGGTAACACAGGATGGCCAGCACAAATAGAATCTGCATAGGGTCTTCCTTATGGTGTTTGCACAAGTGACTGATAGTCGAAGCCGGGCCCTAAAACCCGGGTCAGCAGGTTGTTGATGCCCTTTTCGTCATTGGATCGGATCAGCTCCAGCAGACCGCCCGCTATCAACTGCTCGAAGAGTGTCTTGTGGGCTTCGGGGGCATGTTCTTCGGCCAGCAACCGGTTGCGGATGGCACCCATCAACTTCAGGAAAGCGCCATACTCCGGCCCGAAGTGATTCTCAAGCTGTTGCCGCATATGTTTGGCAAATGCGGGGCTCTTTCCCCCGGTGGAGATGGTGAGCATCAAGTCTCCCTGGCGCACAATGGCCGGTAAAATGAAGTTGCACAGATCGGGTTGATCGGCGATATTGCACAGCCGCTGGGCCATTTCAGCATCCTGGTGAATGTTGCGGTTCAGGCGTTGATCGTCGGATGCGCCGATGACTAAAAACGTGTCGTCGAGATCCGAGGTCCGGTAGTTGCGCCTGTGCCATTGGATCCGCCCCTGACCGGCCAAGGCTTCCAATTCCGGCGTCGCCTCCGGACTGATGACGGTGACCCGCGCTCCGCACGCGAGCAGGGTTCTGACTTTGCGTGTCCCGACGCGGCCGCCGCCCACAACGAGGCAGTTTCGATGGTTTACGTCCAAATTCACCGGATAATATGGCATATTTTATTCTAATCAGTCTTGTTTGCCGCGCTTGCTTCTGCAAAACGCCTCGGTATCAAACTCAAAGGACATCAAGTCCTCGGCCACAACTATCTCCCCCTTATACGTGTTGCGGGCCTGTTTGACAATATCCACCTCCTCCGATGGTGGATATAGATGGGTCAGCACCAGCCGTTTGGCCTCCGCCCGGTTCGCGATTTGACCCGCCAGGGACGGCGTCAGATGCCCCGGCACTTTCTGAGCGTCCGGCATGGCCGATTCGCACACAAACAGATCGGTCCGCCGGGCCAGCCGCGCTAACGTGTCACACACATCGGTATCACCGGAATAGGTCATGGAGACGCCTCCGGGAGAGTCGACCCGGCAGGCCAGGCTTTCCGGCCGGTGTTGAACCGGTCGAACAGACAATGTGACGTCCGCCAAACGGACCGTCTCGCCGTTGGTGGTGTCCAGCTCCCGGAACCGCAGCCGGTCTTCGGGCAGGACGATCCAGTCGGCGTAAGCAGCCTGGAGCCCCTTATAGAAATCGACCAGCCCCCTGCCGCCAAGGACCGTTAGCGGGTGCGAGCGCCGGGCTGCGTTGGGATATTTGGTGGAGAAAATCAGCGGAGCCAGCTCGGATGTGTGATCCGGATGAAAATGGCTCAGAAAAATATGGGTCAGATCGAAAATGGTCGTGCCGGCGGCCAGCAGGCGATGCATCGTTCCCGGCCCAAGATCCATTAGAATTTTCGCCTGGCCGGTTTCGACCAGCAGGGCGCATGCGGATCGATCCAGTCGCGGCACGCAGGTGCCGGAACCAAGAATGGTAACGCGCAATTCCATATAATTAGGTGGCGATTCCTTTCACCAATGGTCCATTGAACGATTTGACCCGATCAAATGGGTTGTTTAATCACAAGTCCGCGACATGATAGCCGTCATTCAGGTTTTATCGGTAACCGGTTAACCTTTTCTGGCGCCGGCCTGTTTTTCGATCAGACCGATCATCCAACTCAGTACGGCCCTGCGGTCATTGATATCGACGATGCCGGCCAGCGCTTCAACCGGAATTTCAGCACGGGCGGCGCTTTTGTGCCCACCGGCTGGACCCCATCGCCCGAAGCACTCTTTGGCAACGGTACCGGCGTTTTTGCGGATGCCGTCGTTTCGCAGAATAACCACCAGCTTCGCCTGATATAAACCGGAAACGACACTCCAGTTGACCGTATCCACCCGAAGAAAAAAATCGGCTATCTGAACGCATATGTCCGGATGGCCGACCCGGCCCAGGTGGACGAATGCCCGGTTTTTGCGAAAACGGCGCTGCTCGATGGCGTATTTGAAATACGGCAGAAAGTCGACACGCATTTCAGCCTGTTCGATGCGGTTGGCCAGTGCCGTATTGGAAAAACGGAAAACGTACTGGAAAGCGGTCAGATCTTCGATGCGCGTTTTGCGCTCGAAATTGCTCGTGTCGGTCTTGATGGCATAATAGAGCGCCGTTGCCAGCCTGGCGGAGGGTTTGATGTTGGCGGCGCGAAGGTATTCCACGAGTATGCTGGCGGTGGCGCCGTATTTGGGGCGGATATCCTTGAACGGCGCATCGCTGGCGCTGCTGACGGGATGGTGGTCGATGATCACATCGGGCGTCATCTGCATCAGGATCTCGTGGTGGTCCGGCTGGGAGTCCACCATCACGATGCGGGAATATTGTTCCGGAACGATTTTGGAAAATGCGATCAGCCGAATCCCCATTAAACGGGCCATGGCCAGGTTGTCCGGCCGCCGGATTTCATTGACGTTGGAGATGACCACCCCGGCTGTTTTTCGCCACAGCAGGCGTTTGACCGCCATGGCGCTGGCCATGGCGTCCGGATCCGCATTGATGGGTATCAGGACATGGTCATTGCCGCTGAACCGATTGTAAAATCGCTTTAATTTTTCTTTGGCGGATTGTGGCATGTCTTCTCCAGGTTCGTCGCTTCGTCAACTTACAAAGCCGTGTTGCAATTGACAACCGATATCTTTTATTGACTCATAAGTTTGATTCCTGTATAGCTCCTTGCCTTAATCAATATCTCGAGGGCTCTTCGAAACCCTCAGGGACTTGAGGAAGGTGTAAACACCATGCACGGGGCTTTGATTCCCATCGTCGTTTTTTTAGTCGTCTACGTCGCCATTACCTTTGAACTGGTCAATAAAGCCGTTGCCGCCATGCTGGGGGTTATGGTTCTGTTGGTGCTGCATGTCGTTACGGAGCATCAAGCCGTCGAGTTCATCGATTTCGAGACCATCATGCTTCTGCTGGGCATGATGACCATCGTGGCGATCCTGCGCAAGTCGGGATTCTTTACCATATTATCGGTCAAAATTGCGGAGCTGACCAAGGGCAGCCCCTTGAAGATCCTGATTCTGTTCTCCGTGGTCACCGCTGTCCTGTCGGCCTTTCTGGACAATGTCACCACGGTATTGATCATTATTCCGATCATCATCGAGCTGACCGCAGGCATGGGGCTGGATCCAAAAATTTACGTGATCAGCCAGGCCGTGATTTCCAACATCGGCGGTACGGCGACCCTCATCGGCGATCCGCCCAACATCATTATCGGTTCGAAGGTGGGGCTGACCTTCAACCAGTTCATGCTCAACCTGACCCTGCCGGTCATGATCTGTTTCGTGGCTGCAGTCGGGTTTATCTGGATCACCAATCGGGCCAAGTTCAAACCGATCAATGAGAGCCTGGTCAAGGTTTTCTCCGTTCAATTGCTGCTGGAAAAAATCCGGCGCAACTACCTGGACATAAAAATAGACAGCCTGTTTCTGGGCAAAAGCCTGGGCTGCCTGTGTCTGGCCATTCTGTTGTTCGTCACCCAGACCATTACCAAGCTTTCGCCGGGTGTGGTGGCCCTGTTCGTGGCCATGTTCCTGTTCCTCATCACCAGGGTCGATGTGGAGCACATGCTCGAGGAGATCGAGTGGAGCACCCTGCTCTTTTTCACCGGGCTGTTTATCCTGGTGGGTGTTCTCGAAGAGAAAGGCGTTATCGAGTGGATCGCCACGAACATTTTCCTGAGAGTCGGCGACAACCCCTACGTGGCGGTGATGATGGTGCTGTGGGTGTCCGGCATTGTTTCAGGGTTCCTGGACAATATTCCGTTCACCATTACCATGATACCCATTATCCAATTGATGCAGGAAAACAACCCGGTCCCCAGCAACCTCTTGTGGTGGGCCCTTTCTCTGGGTGCCTGTCTGGGCGGTAACCTGACCATGATCGGCGCTTCGGCCAATATCGTCTCCGTCGGCATGGCCAAACGGTTCAACCAGAATATCTCCTTTCTTCAATTTATGCGGTTCAGCGCCGTGATCACCGTGTTGACGCTGACCATTGCATCGGGGTACCTGATGCTTTATTTGTGGATAGCATTATGACCAGAGAAGACACATTGATACTGCACAGTCTCATGCGCGAGCACGAGGACGTTCTGGGATCGTCGCGCTCCACCCTGCTGGCGCTCGGCTCGTTTATGGCTTCCGTCCAGGATCTGGCCTGTCCGCCGGATCGGCTGCGCGAACAATATCTGGAGCTGACCGAAGCAATAAAAATGACGCGGCCCAAAGTGATCCCCCTGATCCATCTGATCGAAGAGTTTGAAAAGGAGATGGAGCCGCACTTTAGCCAGGATACAGAGACGGTCAAGCAGGCAGCCATCGACATACTTCAGGCCAAGTACGACAAACTGCAGACCAAAAGCGGCAAAATTATCGAGCTGGGCCTTACCTGTATCGAGGAAGGCGACATGATCGTCGTGCACGCGGCCAACGCCAACGTCATCGGCATCATCACCCTGGCCAATCAGGTGCTGGACAAGGACATCAACGTGATCGTGCTTCAGCAGAACCTGGCCAAAACCAAGCGCATGATCAGCCAGCTGAAGCAGTCCGATGTGCCTCTGCAGGCCGTGCCGGAGTACTCGCTGAGCCACTACATCGGTCAGGCCAACAAGATGTTCTGCGGCGCGCTGTCCATCACGGCCGACCATCAGGTGGTGGCGCCGGTGGGCACGGCCAACATCGCCAGCCTGTGCCATTTTCATCAGGTCCCGGTCTACCTGTTCGCCAACACATTGAAATTCGCCCATGGCGTATCCGCCGATCAGCGCATCCACAGCGAATCGGTGACCCAGGACAAGCATGATCAGGCCTACGAGCTGATCACCTATTCCCACGACATGGTCGATTTGAAGATGGTCGATTTTCTGATTACCGAAGAGGGGATCTATCCTCAGGATAAAATCGCAGCCTATCTGGACAATTTCTACGCTTCTCAGCCCCAGATTTAACTTATATTTAACGTAATTACGCTTCCAAAAGATTCACTCCGGCGTCAATTCAGTATTCCTGAAATCTTTTGGTATTCCGGGCATGACTGAATAATGTTTTACGACGGTTTTATAGCCTTCGGTTTTAATGACAAGTTTGTAGTCCCCGGCAGGCAACCCATAGAAAGCAAATGAATTATTGTAACAGAGGTCGTCGCGCAATATAAAGGGAATAAAGGGATGATAATTTTTGACATCATCTCCCTGGATTTGCCCGAGTGCCCGATGGATTCCGTTGCCTTCCAATGTAATCGATTGGATATTGATTTCGCTGTCGGCCGATCGATACCTATCTTCCGGCATTCCAACAACAATCTCTTTCGGATTGACAGGGGCCGTCACCCTCCCGCGAATCACCCCGTCAGGTATGAAAACGTATTCGAGTTCTTTTGTTTTTCCGCTCTCAACAGAGACGGAAGCGTATTTTTTCTTTGTCTTTACGGCCGCTGAAACCATGCTTGCGATATAATCCCCGGGAGGAAAAGGTCCGAGAATCCTGCCACTGTCGTCACCATTTAAATAAGTGGTGGTTTTCACCTCCTTTGTGTCGGCGTGAAGAAGAATGAACACGGGTCTGGGCCTTACACCGTCGAAATAAAAATTATATGAAAAGTTAACCTTGATGTGTCCTCCGGATCGATCCAGTGACGCGCTTTGTTTTTCATCAAACGCATTGAGAATTGTATTATACTGCTCCAACACTTCCTTGCTGTTAAGGATACTTGCGTGGTCCTCGTTAAATGTATAATTCATTTTCGCCTCGGATTGCGCCCTTAAATCCTGGATGCTGGCCAGCTCAATTGTTCCGTCGTTATTCGATCTGAAGGGGTTGCGGCTTCCCCTGTGGCCGGAAAACATATAAAAGTTCACATCTTCGGGTATACTTATTCTGTATAAAGAGGTGATAAAGTCACTTTCCGGTTGCATGTCTATCCAACTCGGGATTACCGTCGGGGATTGCCGGACACCGTATTCCGCCATACTATTGCCGCCCCACGGTGTTGCCAGTGAAATAAAAAGTTTCACATAGGGAAATTCACGGCAATTACTTACGATAAAAGACTTGGCGAGCAACCCGCCCATGCTGTGCGCCGTAATATAAATTTTATTGAATTGATATTTGGTTTGAAGGTTGACCAATTTCCAAAGCAACAGGTGTGACATACTCTCGATGCGGAGTCCGGTCGGGTAGTAAAAAAACCACGGTTGAAAACGGGTTCTATCCATATTATCAGCGAAATATTTCCAGGATTTTGGAGTTCCGCCGGCGCCGTGTATAAAAAGAACCGGTGTTTTTTCAGGATCATATTCCTCAAGAAAAACGATGTTCCCACCAAACTCATTGAAAAATGAAGAAGGCTCCCAAAAGCCCTTTACTCCATTTTCCCTGGAAAAACGTTCATCATCCAAATCCGTTATGGCGCCCGCCTGCCGGCTACGGAGTTTTTTCGGCCTGACCGATGAAATTTTGAACCCACGGGGTATCTCGATAGGTCTCCCATCTTCCGGAATAACAATATCAATATTATAAACGACATTAACCTTCCGGGCGTCAACCAATTTTGGATCGCCATAATGTCCGGCGGCTTCGCCTTCATCATAAACCAGGTTGCTGTTTTCATCCCTATACGCAAAGACGTAATACTCTCCTTTATGTAGCCCGATTTCATACTCACCGGAATCGTGCAATACTGTATAATTTGCGATCTTTTTTTCTTCACCCATGGAGCAAGCAGCGACAATGACAGGCCCGGTTCCCTTGTGTCTTACATTAATACATCCGACGATGCACGTGCCTTCCAAGGCTTCATTTACTTCTTTTTTCAGTTTTACCAAACTGCAACCCGCCGCAACAAAACATGTTATAACAAGCGTGATGCACACGCTTTGGAAAATCGACGGTTTACAGCTCTTCAAGCGATTAATAAAAGAAGTTAATGATTCCATTTTCCCTTCTCTCTATGAAAATAACTATCGTCATAAATGAGAATTTCCTGCTTTGTGCACGATTTTGGGCAATTGCGCCCAATGGGTGAGTATAAGCGAATAAAAGCAACATTTAGTCAGATCCTGCATCAATATCATAAAGATCTGATAAGTCAAACAATCGAACACATTTCACAGAAGGGCAGCTCCTGTCATTTTGCTTGCTTATGGACTGTATTGCATTATTTTTCGGGGGCGCGGCCGCGTACGCTATTCTGCCGAAAAGCTCATCCGATCCCCCTCCGCTCGAACCACTATATTGGTTCCTTCACCGATGTCGCCTTTCAGGATCTCCTTGGCAAGGGGGTTTTCAATATACTGCTGTATGGCGCGCTTGAGAGGACGGGCGCCGTACACCGGGTCATAGCCCTTTTCAGAAAGCAGATCCCGGGCGCTGCGGTCAAGCGTCAGTGTGACGTGGCGCTGGGCCAGGCGCCGGGCCAGGTGCCGGATTTGAATATCCACAATCGCTCCAATCTGATCCGGAGTGAGATTCAAAAAGATGATGGTTTCGTCGATGCGGTTCAGGAATTCCGGTTTGAACTGCGCCCGCAATGCTTCCATGACCTGCCGCTCCATGTCCTCACGCCGCTGGGCCAGCGACTGAATGAGCTGGCTTCCCACATTTGAGGTCATGATGATAATGGTGTTGGTAAAATCAACCGTTTTGCCATGCCCGTCGGTCATGCGGCCGTCATCCAGGATTTGCAGCAGCACATTGAACACTTCCGGGTGGGCCTTTTCAATTTCATCGAACAGGACCACGGCATAGGGGCGACGGCGCACCGCTTCGGTCAGGTAGCCGCCCTCTTCATAGCCGACATAACCCGGCGGGGCGCCGATCAGTCGCGCCACAGCATGCTTTTCCATGTATTCCGACATATCCACACGCACCATGGCCTGCTCGTCGTCGAATATAAACTCGGCCAGGGCTTTGGCCAGTTCGGTCTTGCCGACACCGGTAGGCCCCATGAAAATAAAGGAGCCGATAGGTCGGTCGGGATCCTGCAATCCGGAACGTGCCCGCCGCACCGCGTCGGAAACCGCTTGAATGGCCCGATCCTGGCCGATGACGCGCTGGCCCAGACGCTTTTCCATTTGAATCAGTTTCTCGCGTTCACCTTCCAGCATTTTGCTGACCGGTATTCCGGTCCAGTGAGAAACGACCTCGGCGATGTCCTCCTCGTCCACCTCTTCTTTCAGCATTTTGCGCTCGGCCTGCAGAGCGGTAAGATTTTCATGCGCCTGCTGCTGTGCCTTGGCCAGATCGGCCGCCTTGCCGTACCGCAATTCGGCCACCCGCGCCAAATCGCCTTCGCGTTCGGCCTTCTGTTCCTCGATGCCAAGTCGCTCCTGCTGTTCCTTGATGGTGCGTATCTGCTGGATCAACGCCTTTTCTTCTTCCCAGTGCGTTTTCATTCGGGCCATCTGGTTGCGAAGTGCTTCCAGATCATTTTCCAGTTTGGCCAATCGCTCTTTTGCGGCAGCATCTTTTTCTTTTTTCAGGGCTTGCCGTTCAATTTCCGACTGGGTGATTTTGCGTTGAACCTCGTCGATCTCCTGAGGCATGGAGTCGATTTCGATGCGCAGTTTGGAGGCGCACTCGTCGATTAAATCAATGGCTTTATCGGGTAAAAAGCGGTCGGCTATATAGCGATGCGACAATGTGGCCGCCGCCACGATGGCCGAGTCGGTGATCCGGACACCATGGTGCACTTCGTATTTTTCTTTCAGTCCGCGCAGAATGGAGATGGTATCTTCCACTGTCGGTTCGGTTGCCAGAACCGGCTGGAATCGCCTCTCCAGAGCGGCGTCTTTTTCGATGTGCTTGCGATATTCATTGATGGTCGTGGCGCCCACGCAGCGCAATGTTCCGCGGGCCAGGGCAGGCTTCAGCATGTTTGAGGCATCCATGGCGCCTTCGGCGGCCCCTGCTCCCACCAGGGTGTGCAATTCGTCGATAAAGAGAATCACTTCTCCTTCCGCTTTTTCCACCTCTTTGAGGACGGCTTTGAGACGATCTTCAAACTCACCGCGGTATTTGGCGCCGGCGATCAGGGCGCCCATGTCCAGCGACACCAAGCGCCTGTTTTTCAACGTTTCGGTCACATCACCGGCCACGATGCGCTGTGCCAGGCCTTCGACGATGGCGGTTTTGCCGACGCCCGGTTCGCCGATCAGGACCGGATTGTTTTTGGTCCGTCTCGACAGCACCTGTACGATGCGTCGGATCTCATCATCACGCCCGATGACCGGATCGAGCTTTCCCAGCCGTGCCAGCTCGGTCAAATCACGGCTGAATTTATCCAGGGCCTGGTACTTTTCTTCCGGGTTGGGATCGGTGATCCTCTGGCTGCCGCGGATTTCCTTCATGACCTTTAAAATCGCATCACGGGTGACACCATACCGCCTCAGCAGGCCGCCGGCACCATCACCGGTTTCATCCACTACCGCCAGTAGAATATGCTCGACACTGACATATTCATCCTTCAATTGGTCTGCTTCCGAAAAAGCGCTTTCCAGCACACGCTTGGTATTGGATGACAAGTAGAGATCAGCCGCACCGGAAATTTTGGGCAGACGGGCAATGGCCGTTTCAGCCTCTTTGGCAATCGTGTCCGGGCTGACGCCGAGTTTGCGCAGCATCGTTTCCGCAACACCGTCTTGATCATCCAGCATGGCGGCCAGCAGGTGAATCGTCTCAATCTGCTGGTTTGCATGCCGGCTGGCGATCGATTGTGCGTTCTGGATCAGTTCCTGTGACTTTATCGTAAACTTATCGAACCGCATTTACCCTCCTGTTTGGGCCGCATGTCAGTGTCGCATGCAGCACGGTCCTGGTTGGTCCAATTTTTGCATTCAAATGTAACCATGGTCCAATGGTTGTCAAATACAACAACCGGGTATTGCATGCTTTTTTTGCATCAGGCACGGTTTGATACCGGTCAGAACCCCCTGTGCGAGCTGACGGGTGTACAAAATTTGTCACATTTAGCCGGACAGCGCCAAGGGATGCTTGACTTGAGGCCGGCATTGGTGTTGTTTTATATATGATTGTGGATCCAAAAACTTGGAGATTCCATGAGTCAGCTTGTCTTTAAATTCAAGGATAAAATTCTTGGCAGTTTTTCGCTTATCGATCGTAAAAAGTTGACGATTGGACGCCACCGGAGCAATGATATTATCATCGATAATCTGGCTGTATCAGGATACCATGCGCGTGTGGAGGCCAGGCAGGATGGTTTCGTTATCACGGATCTTCAAAGTAAAAACGGAACCTTTCTCAATAACGAACCGGTCACCGTATCCTCTTTAAGACATAAAGATATCATCTCCATCGGCAAGCACTCTCTGGTGGTTGACTTGATGAACGAAATCGATGTCGACACCGCTGTTGGGCCCGGCACGTCACACGCTGCTGCCTCGCCGTCCTTTAGCGATGATCAGACCATGGCATTGGACGCCCCCCATCCGCCCCCGTCGAAGAGTGAACAGGCCGCACCTGAAGACACTATTGCCGAAACATTCCATCCGGAGCGGGACATCCTTTGTTTTCTGCGGGGCGGCGAAGGTGAGTTGGAGCTGTCCCGAAAGCCGGTCTCCATCGGCAATAACGAAGATGCGGATATTGTCATCACCGGTCTCTGGTCCATCATCGTCGGCGGACCGGCAGCCACCATCAACAAACAGGCCGGCGAATATTTTCTGCGATATATTGGAGGGTTGATTAAGCCCAAGCGAAACGGCGAAAGCGTGAAAGGAACCGTCAAATTGAGCCATGAGGATATCGTAGACGTCGGTCCTGTCAAGCTTCAGATTCAGCTCAGCCAGAGGATTTTCGATCAATAGCCGGCCGGTGCCCTGCTCCAACGCATTTCCGGTCATTCGTTGACTAAATATCACCACCCCACGATTGCGGGAGGCTGATGAGCCAAACCAAGGCGGTTGTTCGGTGAAGAACAGACTTTCTCACTTGCTTTTCGGCATAGCTTTGTCAATGGCGCTGGTGTGCCTTGTCTCGCTGTCACCGCCAGCCGAAAGCAAGTTGATGATGACACTTCGACCGGCTGTCGCCTATGCCTCTGATGTGGCTTCCGGCCCCAAACCGGAAGCGCCGCAGGGCCCGGTTGCGAAAGTCAAGGCCATGGCCGCCGCTGCTTTGGCAAAAGTGGGTGTAAGCCCCGAAATGGTTCAGCTGTACGCCAAATGGATCATCGGTGCGCCGGCCCTGGTCGTCTTTATTTTGCTGATCATGATTTTTCGGCCATGGCGCAAAAAAGCCCCGGAACCTGCCGATCCGATATCGCCGAGCCGTACTGCCGGAACCGCCAGTCCCAGACCGAATTCGCCGGTCCAGGGCGGATCTGCACCTGAGCCGGTTTCGGACAAGGAGCGGGTCCTGAATTTCTTCTTTCACCTGTTTCGGCAGCAAACGGGCGCCGACCCGACCGCGCCGACCCAGCTGGTGTTGATCGAAACCCGGCCCACCTGCCCCAATGAGACTTACGAAATGCGTGTCATGCAAGGCAGCGACTGGTCTTCCCGGCGAATGTCCATCGGCCTGCTGGGGCAGGGCGGCGGCAGTCGCAGCAAATGTTTTTACGTCATATACGACTCGCACTTGGTTTTAAAAATTCCGTCTCAACCGATCCCCCACTTCAAAAAATATCACCAGCAGATTGCAGATGAAGCCCGGATTGTGTCCCGCCTGGCTCCCCGTGAATGCATCGTGCCGCGCATTTCGGTGATATTGAAGGCTATCCGGACGATACCGGGCTACGAAAACATGGGCGATGATGAACTTGAAAAGCGCTACGTGCAATTGCTGCAGGGCGATCCCTCCTATCAGGAATACCTGATGATCGGTCCGTCGTTTGCTTTTTTTATGGATCTGGCCAAACACTTTTTTCTGAGTACGACACTGGATGAGATTCACCGCGGAAGTCAGCGACTTGTCATCGAAGCGCTCAAGCATCATGAACTGCTGTGGGATCAGCACGGTTTCGTGTGTCGCTATGGCGAAGAAGCCGGAGCCGTATGCCATGATTTGCAGGAAGCTTACTACAAAAGTGAAAGCCGTATGCGGCAGTTGATCGAAGAGGCAAATGTCGGTGAGAGTATTTCCGCTTTCGAGTTCAAACAATGGTTTGTGACCCATCTGGCCGGGGAGAAGATTAATCCCGACGATTATAAGCTGCCTCACGAGCTGATCGATCGTATCAATCGGCTTATGTATAAAACAATTAAAAGCAATTATCAGCATGTGGAGCGCTATCGTAAGCAGGTGCGGGCCTACATCAAGGAAACACGCTTTTCTCAGCATCGCAGCCAGATCGAAAATCTGGCCGCCAATACCCTGGATCTTTTGGCCTGGATCGGCGAAAAAGGCCTGGCATTGCGCGACCTGAAGCCGGAAAATCTCTTTGTAGCCGGGAACCCGGAAATGTATCCGGTCTTTCTGAACGACCCGGAACAGTTTTCAATCGGCCTGATTGATGTTGAAACAGCGGTGGTTATCGATGCGCAAGGTGCAGACAAGATTCCACAGCCCCAATTGGCGGGGACCCCGTTGTACGCGACGCCCTCTCATCTGATCTCCAACATTGTCCTTCAACAGATCTACGACGATCTTCGTGCGATTCTCCATTTTCAGGACTGGTATGCAACCATTGCCATCATTTACAAGATCATCTGCGGTGAAAACCTGTTTTCCACAACCGCCCGTGTGTTTCCGGAAATCATCAAGCGCGTGAAACACATTGATCCCGCGGGACCCGATTTGGAATCGGATGTGGCGCGCATCAACCGTCTCTTCTGGAACAGCGCACAGGCTGAATTTCATGAGTCGCTGATCAGCAAACGCGATACGATCAATCGGGTGGAGGTCAAGGTGCCGGAAGCCTTGCTGCCCGATATCATCAATTCCCTGCATCATGACTGCGATACGATCGCCAGCACACTGGCCAGGACCGTATCCGAGCAGACCATTTTCACTGGAAAAGAGAAGTGCCAGTTCCTGATGGATGCCCCCGCACAAAAAATAGGCAAAATGAAAAACAAGCTCAGCCGCGAAGGCCGCTACGGGGACTCGGCATCTCGGAAACGACGTGATCTCGCCATGGAGATGCTGTCGCGTATCGAGCAGTTGAAGGTCCACCTGGAGCGTAAGCTCGAAGCCGCCTCACGGCTCAAAGCCTCAGGCGCCCCGATCGCGGCCGATCAATTGCTGGACGCCATGTTTCAGCGCGTTTTCAGCGCCATGTACCTCTCCCGCTGGCCGGTCCTGGCGCCGGAAAAATGGCGGGGGACGAGCGACCTGCCGGATGATATCACCACCTATCAGGCAACCATGTAAAAATCGGCTTTGAGGCAGGCTCTCAGGCCCAATCTCTGCGTTGGAGGATCACATTTAATCCTCGAAATACTTAAAGTATTCCTGCGGTTAAATGTGATCCTCCGCCTTGATCTTGGACCTGAGAGCCTGCCTCAAAGCCGATTTTACATTATTGTTCAAACACACGATCGGCGTTGGGGGACGCATTTAATCCTCGAAATACCTTGGAACGGTAGCTTCGCCCGGCGGTCCGCGCCGGTTTCTCCCTCACCCCTGTGGGGAGAGGGTCGGGGTGAGGGGCTTTATTGCACCCGACATCCGAGCCGAAACACCCTTCCGGTTATTCAGTACGTTTCCATTCCGCTACAGCTCATGCGGCGGTTTCCGCCTCTATCGCCTCATTCTGCGCTTACATGGATGCCACATGACGATGATGTTGTACCAAATTGTGGAACATCGCTGGTTCGAAACTGGGCGCCTGAGGATGTCAGGAAAGGACGGTTAAGCGCCAAACTGATTGATTATTAAACAAAAATATGTTTTTTGAATCTTGAAAGCCCGCCATCTCTAATGTTATATTTCAATCTTTAATTCGAATGACCTATAATTTAGTCATGCCTTAAGAAATGAAATATAACGATGCTGCTCCCGGCGCGGCTCCACCGCGCCGGAGAGCATGGCGTTCGATATGAAAAGAAACATTACTTTAGATACGTATTTAAAATATGATCTCGTAAAGCTGTTGCTAAAATACTTATTTGACACGAAAAGAAAAGTTGTTTTCGATAATTATCTAAAATGCCATCTTA
Organism: Desulfobacteraceae bacterium; assembly: GCA_050291625.1. Classification (GTDB taxonomy): domain Bacteria; phylum Desulfobacterota; class Desulfobacteria; order Desulfobacterales; family Desulfosarcinaceae; genus JARRKU01. The sequence goes on along the minus strand of JBNKKC010000108.1, from coordinate 23,430 downwards.
AGAGGTTGCTTATAGAATTTTTGCCAAGATCAATACGAAAAAAAATCAATAGAAAAAAAATAGTTGCATTCGGTAATTGCCAGGCGGCTCAGCTGGCAAAGTTATTGTTAGAATTATTGCCCCCTCTAAGATTCAGCGTCTATTATTTATCAAATAACAAAAGAACAGGAAACCTAAGACAAGAACACGAGATTCTTTCTACTATAGGTGAATGCGATATATTGATTTATCAACCGTTAGGGCTTCACCACGGCGAATTATGCGAAGAAAATTTAAAAAAAATTACTAGAAGTGACTGCATTCTAATTTCATTTCCTTATATATTTAATAGCGGGGTATATTCTCTTTGCCATGCTCCATTGGTAGATAAGCATCATTATGGCTTAGTATATGGTGAAGATATCATAATTGATATTCTGAATACAGGAAAGAGTAAAGAAGAGATAATCTGCGACTACAAGAACGGGATGATAGATTTTAACTTAATAGAAAGATTCAATAAATGCCTGTCAGAAATGAGAAAAAGAGAATCGTCAACTGAAATTAAACTATCTGAATTTATACTAAGCAATTACCAAAAAAAGAAATTATTTGTGACACATAACCATCCTTCTAATTTGATCTTCTTTGAAATTATTAGACAGATAACAGACATTGCATCATTGCCAATAGGCAGGTCACACATTTGCGAATCGAAAACCCCTGATTTGCATGAGACTATATGTCCTGTGACAACCCACGATATCAAAGTTCACGGTTATCAGTTTGATGCAGATAGTGATTGGTTTATTAAAGGGGAATCGCTTTTGCAATTAATAATAGACAGCCACCTTTGTTATAGGCTGCAAAGACCAAGGGGAAGTTGATTTGACAAAGAATCGCTCGGTGAACATTTTTCTTTAGCCGACTCGGTCCCTCGGTGCGCCACGAAGCGTCGGGAGGTAATGTTATCCCATCCACGAGATTCCAGGCAATGGAGAGCGGGATATGCAAAAAATAGCAGTTGTTCAGGAATCACCGATACTGCTGAATCGGGAAAAAACGATTGCTAAGGCGATTGGATTAGTTGAGCAGGCCGCAGCCAAAAACGCCGGACTGATCGTATTTCCCGAGGCATTTATTTCAGGATACCCATCATGGATTTGGCGTCTCAGACCCGGTGAGGATTGGGATGAAAGCAGGGAACTGTATGCTCGACTATTGGAAAGCGCTGTTGATATGGATGCCAATGCGCTTTCCCCTCTTTGCGATGCCGCGAAAAAACACCACATGACACTCGTCTGCGGTTTTAACGAACGGGATGGCAGCTTAAGCAGGGCAACGCTTTACAATTCAGTCGTCATCATTGGACGCGATGGACATATCCTCAATCATCATCGCAAATTAATGCCGACAAATCCCGAAAGAATGGTGTGGGGCTTTGGAGATGCTTCCGGCTTAAATGTGGTGGATACTCCGGCTGGAAAGGTCGGCACGTTGCTGTGTTGGGAAAACTATATGCCTTTAGCGAGATATGCGCTTTATGCGCAAGGCGTCGAATTGTATTTGGCGCCGACCTACGACAGTGGTGACGGTTGGATCGGCACCATGCAGCATATCTCCAGGGAAGGACGGTGCTGGGTTGTCTGCTGCGGAGTTGCCTTGGAACATGCTGATATACCGTCTGATTTGCCTGGAAAAGAAGCGCTGTTCCCTGATGATGAAGCATGGATCAATCCCGGAGATTCTGCAGTGATTGCTCCCGAGGGTGACATCGTAGCCGGCCCGCTGCATGAAAAAAAAGGGATCCTTTATGCTGAAATAGATCTGAGTATTGTTGCTCCGGCAAAAAGAACCTTTGATGTCGTTGGCCACTACGCCAGGCCGGATATATTTACCCTTCACATCAATAATCAACCTCAGAGCCCGGTAAAGTTCAAATCAGATTCGCGCCCGGCCCGGCACCGGTCGGATCAACCGTCAATGTGCTGAAAAGGTCAATAAACATATGGAATGGACGATCACTTTGAATGAAGAAAACCAGTATGCCGAGATCGTTACCAGAGGTATTGCGGATGGCGATGGATCAAAGGAAATGGCTCAGGAAATTTCTATGGTTTTAAGAAAAGCGAAAATCAAAAAGGTATTGATCGATCACAGTCATATTAGTGAGGTATCAGGTGGCATATTGGAAACTTATCAGCGCCCAAGGGAATTAAGAGACGCCGGTGCGGTTCACGGCATACACGTTGCCGAGGTCGTCAAAGAAGAGCATAAAGCGTTCTTCGGTTTCCTGGAAACGGTATGTGTGAACAGGGGTTATATCTTCTCAATATTTAATGATAAACAATCCGCATTGGATTGGCTGTTATCGTCATAGCGCCCGTTCATTTCTTTTTCGTTGTTGCGGACCGGCGTCCTGATTCTAGAAGCGTTCGTTGACCTGGAAATTTTCCAAATCATCGGGGTGCACATCGGCTTCCGATATGGCGCGGTCCCGGACCGACATGCCGGCCGCGTGAACCGATTCGGGATCTCCGGTGATCAGCGGATGCCATTCGGGAAGGTCCCGTCCCTCGGCGATCCTCCGATAGGCGCAGGTGGTGGGCAGCCAGCGCAGTTTGGCGATGTTGTCCGGACCCAGCTTGAGGCAGTCGGGCACGAGAATATGGCGCAGCTCGTAGTCGGAACAGCGGCAGGTCCCGATATCCAACAGAAAGCAGGCGACCCAGGTGTAATACACTTTTCCGGTGGTGGGGTTCTTGAGCTTCTGCAGGCAGCAGCGGCCGCAACCGTCGCATAGGGCTTCCCACTGATCGGGACTCAGCTCCTGAAGCGTTTTCCCTTTCCAAAAACGATCTGACATAATCCGTTACTGTTTGATATCATAAATCTTTTTGTCTTGCGAACTCTCAGGTCCGATCGGGCGCTTGTCGCCGGCACACCAACTTATCAAAAGCCCATGCTCCGATCAACCGGGGATAAGGCGAACATCGGTTCCCGGCGAAAATAAATCGTGGTGGAAGCGGCGTCTCGCCGCGACATCACAAACGCCATGGGAAGGTCACATGTCGCGGCGAGACGCCGCTCCTACAATGCTTGTATGATGCGAATAACGCAAAGGTGTTTCTGTGACCGCTGTAAAAATCTAAATGGTTGAAAAGGAATCGCATTCATCGAGAAATGGTGTGAAGCACACTGACTCATTTTGACAATCGGCCATCATGAGCTAGAGTGGTTGTAACATATCCCCACGTGGATACGGAGCCGGCTTCTTTACATCGAAATAAGCGACGAAAATCGTAGGCTTATTGCCGACAGGAACCCTTAAAGAGAAATGCGACGAATCCTATTATGCCTATTATCCAAATGATGAAACGATACCTGATCGCGTTGCTTGCATCCCTTTGCCTTTACGTCGGAATGGTATGCCCGGCGACCGCAATGCCGGTGCTTCACCATGATTTGTATGTACGCCTCGATCCGAATCGCAACGCTCTGGAAGCAGAGGACCGTATTCGTGTGGTCGATGGCGCGCAGCCCCGGATGACGTTCCATATGGCCGGGCACCTCGAGATCCTGGCCGTTAAGGTCAATGGGCAGCCGACCCGGTTTACCTTTTCGGAAGGCCGGCTGCTCATTGACCCGGGCAAGAAGCAGCGTTTTGATCAGCTTCTGATCGCCTACCGGGGCGACTTTCGCGACCAGGCGCCTGTTCAGCCTCTGAACACAGACAATCCGGGCTATGGTGTCACCGGCACCATCGGACCGCGGGGCACCCTGTTGCTGGCAGGTGCGGGCTGGTACCCTTGGAGCAGACAGGCAGGTTCGACCTATAAGCTGAGCATCGACGCGCCGCACGGCGTTCTGGGGGTAACCGCCGGTGAAAACCTGGGGCATCATGATGCCGGCGGCCGCACCATATCCAAATGGCGGATCGAGAAGCCGCTGCGCGGTCTGAGCCTGTCTGCCGGCCCGTATCAGCTGGCCACACGAACCTTCGGCCGCATTACCGCGGCCACCTATTTCACGCCAGCACTTCAAGCGCTGAGCCAGGACTATCTCGACGCCACCGGACGCTATTTGACGTTCTACGAAAAACTTCTGGGGCCCTACCCGTTCAACCAATTTTCAGTGGTTGAAAACTTTTTTCCCACCGGCTACGGGTTTCCATCCTACACACTGATGGGGCGGCGTGTGTTGCAGCTCCCGTTTATCATTCATACCAGCCTGGGCCATGAGATCGCCCATTGCTGGTGGGGCAACGGCGTGCTGGTGGATGCCGCGCTGGGGAACTGGAGTGAAGGCCTGACCAGCTATGTGGCCGACTATTTGTACAAGGAGCAACGCGGCGGCGGAGTCGACCAACGACGGCAGTGGCTGCGCAACTATTCCGGCCTTGTGCCGATGGATCGCGATTTTGCGCTGAGCCGATTCAGCAGCCGGACGGACCCGGCCACGCGGGCCATTGGATATGATAAGGCCGCCATGGTGTTTCACATGCTTCGCCGAAAAGTAGGCGACGATCGATTTTGGCAGACCTTGCGGGACGTCTATGCCAAACACCTCTTTGAGGCCATCAGCTGGCGGGACTGGCAAACTGCATTTGAAGCAACATACGGCACATCATTGGAGACGTTTTTCCAACAATGGGTCTATCAAGCCGGCGCACCGCAATTGTTTCTATCCAATACCCATGTTGATAGGACGGCAACCGGAACCACGGTCAGCGGTATCCTGGCCCAGCGCCGGCCTTACTTTGCTCTGGAGGCCGATGTGGTGTTGGAAACCGCCAACGGAAGCATCACCCGGCGTGTCTCGCTTCGCGGAGGCAAGTCGTCGTTTTCATTCAGCATTGACGAACGACCGCTTCGATTGACGGTTGATCCGCAAGTCCAGCTGTTCCGCCGCCTCGACCCCCGGGAAATGCCGCCGACGGTCAATTCCATCAAGGGCGCCAAGGCCTTGACCGTTGTCGTGGCAGCGGACCTGGACGAGCGCTGGAAGACCGTCGCCCGCAGATTTTGCACGGCCCTCGGTGTTGACGCCGCCAAGATTGTTCAGGAAACGGAGTTGGCGTCACCCACAGCCGAGAGTGACCCCGTTGTCTGGATCGGCAAACCCGTCGACGTCGCCCGGCTGCCGGCTGCAGAGAGTCAATTCACCCTGGACGAGAGGCAATTCACGGTATCGGGCAAATCCTATTCACGCCGGACATCGAGTTTTTTCGGTGTTTTCAAGACGCATGACAAGCCGGACCGCCTGGTGGCGCTCTTCCTGCCTCAATCCTACGAATCGGCATCTGTTTTAAGTGCCAAGATTCCCCATTACGGCAAGTACAGCTATCTTGTATTTAGCGGGCCGAGCAATCAGGTCAAGCAAACCTGGCCCGTGACGAGCTCGCCGGTTGCCATCGACTGGTCTGCCGATGAGCCGCCCAAATGAATGGAGTCCGATGATGAAACGACCTTTAATGTATCTTCTTGTTTTGACGGCCGTTCTGACGCTGGGCGCGTGCCGTACCACGACGACAACCGATTCGCTGAAGGTCTACGATCTCGAGCGCGAGCATCTGCTGACCGATGCCCAGGCGTTGCAGCGGTTGGAGGGCGCGCGAATCGTGCTGGTCGGCGAGCACCATAACAATGTCGATCACCACCTGGCGCAGCTCAGGGTGATCCAGGCGCTGCATCGCGCCGGCAAAAAGGTTGCCATCGGGATGGAGATGTTTCGACGGGACAGCCAGCAGGCTCTGGATCAATGGATGTCGGGCCGCATGGAAGAGAAGCCATTCATCGACGTCTTTAACGATAACTGGACATTTGGATGGGAATTGTATCGACCGATTCTGATCTATGCCCGTGATCATCGCATCCCGGTGGTGGGCCTGAATGTACCCCGCCAGATCACGCTCCAGGTGGCCTATCACGGCTTTCAATCGCTGACCCCGGAGCAGAAGGGCTCCCTGGAAGGCATTGTCTGCGATGTCACCCAAGATTACCGTGATTTCGTGCAGAACGCTTACGGCGCCCACGGCCACGGCGGGATGAAGTTCGAACAGTTCTGCGAGGCGCAATTGGTCTGGGACTCGGTGATGGCCGTAAATGCCATCGACTATCTGAAACAAAACGATGAACGCATCATGGTTGTCGTGGCAGGCAGCGGTCACGCTCATAAGCGAGGCATCCCCACCCAGATCGCCAAGCGGTCGTCACTGCCCCACATCGTGGTATTGCCTGAGACAAAAGGGGTTTACGAAAAACATTTCCTGACCGATCAGGATGCCGACTTGATTCTGCTTAAGCATTGAGTGTTCGGTCTGCATGAAAACAGAGGAGTTTATTATGAAAAGATGGCGACCCTTTATTCTCGGCACCGCCTTTGCGATGGTGCTGTCCGCTCCGGCGGTCCTGCATCATCAGACGGCCGGGGCTGATTCCGGCTCGAAAGACCGGCGCCATAACATCACCATCGAATTGACCGAGGATTTTTACAGGGCGTTGCGCGATGAAGGGACAAAGACCTACACAACCGAACGGCAGGATGAATACCTGCGCCAGATTGCGGTTTCGACAAGGTTTATGGTGGAAACCAATCTGCGGATCATTGAGCAGCAAGCCAGGATGATTGAGCTGCTTGAGAAACAGGCAACGAAGAAATAGATCCAAATATTATTTCACGATGTATGCTTACGCGGCATGATGGGTTTAATCCAACGCCCGTATTCGCCCTGATAGAGCCATTTGTCCGGGAAGCCGGCCCGACGCACGTAGGTGGGATGCTTGGCCCACTCAATCAGCTTCTCATAAGCTTCCTGAATCTTCAAAAAGGCTTGGGGGTGGCCGCCGATATCGGGGTGATGCTTTTTAACCTGACGGCGGTAGGCGCTTTTGATGCACTGTTCCAAATTCGTCGGGTTCAAATCTTGCGAGCGCAGTTCCAGGGAGATCAGGCTTCCCGCCCGAACGGTTGGTACGGTCAGTGCCACCGGCACAACCGATTCTTTTGATGCTACAGGTTTTTTGGCCTTCTCCAATACATGCTGTGTTGCAAGATAGCGTTTTTTCGTGCGATTCCTTTCCCGCCACCACAGCGAGCCTAATATATTGGACAGCTCGCAAAAATCCTCCACCGGTTTTCGGCCTGCGGACCGCGGCAGCATGTAACTGTAGATCTGCTCGGTACCGTAGGTCAATACATCCATAATGACCATAAAATCAGTGAAATAAAAGGTGGCGTAGCGCGTACTCAACGCCTGCAGCAGTCCGGTGCGTCGATTCAGCGACGCCAGCAGGTATTGCTGGCACGACATGGTGCAGTACCGCCGATGCCGGGGCGGCAGCGGATCACCGCAGGCCAGGCATCGGCGGGAGCTGATGCCGCCTTTTGCGGGAATATATGTTTTTGCAGCTTCTCGCATCCGATCACCATAGCAGGATTTGACATAAAATAGAATCGGTGTTTGAAAGGGAGCACTTGAGCCGACTCTGGACACGTGATGGCTTCCGATGGTTGGCATCCGCCACGATATTTTGGGCTTGAATTTTTAATGGCTAATTGAGATTCTTTTTTAAACGCCGTGCTGGAATTGGCAATTCGAGCATAGGAAACCAGCCGGACAACCATCTGAAAGCGTCACCGCCGCTTTTCCGGCCACAAGAGGAGCCAAATTGGACCATGAGTGACAATTCCATAGATTTCCATCTGCTGTTCAGTCAGGAAAAACTGGATGCTCTCTTTCCTTTGGAGCGATCGAACCAATTTTTTGAAGCCCTTTTCGGCGACTCGGAAGAGGGCGCCTATGATATCCGCCTGGTCTTCAAAGAGCATCAGGTCCGGACATTGCTGTTTGAGCTTGAATTGCACCAGCGCCCGGGAAAGTGCCTGGCATGCAATCTCACCTATGGGCTTCCCAGAGTGTTTGCCCGCCATCCCATCATCGACACCGAGGGGCTGGTTTCCCGATTGGTTCAATCGCTGGACGGTCGGGTCCAATGCAAAACCTGGCGACTGGGCAGAGTTCGCGAAGAGTCGACCCAGCTGCATGTCATACCATTGGTGATCGATCTCGATCGGTGATTCAGCCCGGCTCCTGCGATGGCTGCTCCGCGGCTTGGGGCCCAAAGGGTTTGAACACGATCAGCAGTTGGGGCAGCAACGTCAGGGCGGCGATCAGAGCGATGAGCATGGCGATGCCGGTAAAGACGCCAAAATAGATGGTCGGCCAGAAATTTGAAAAAACAAGTATGGAAAAACCGATGATGATGGTGATGGACGTATAATACATGGCATGGCCGATACTGCCGTGACAGCGGTGCATGGTTTGGAGATAATCCCCGTCCGTCCTGAACTCTTCCTTGAACCGGTAAATATAATGAATGGTGTCATCCACGGCGATGCCGATGCTGATGGCGGCAATGGTGATGGTCATCATGTCCAGCGGGATATTCATCCAGCCCATGATTCCCAGCACTGCGCCGGCGGAGAGAAGATTCGGGAATATGGCGATCAACGCCACTTTCAGCGACCGGAACAATATCCAGAACATGGCCAGCAATGCCAGGGCCACCACACCCAGCGTTAAGATCTGGGAAGAGAACAGGCTTTGCAGCATGTTGTTGTAAAGGATCATGGTGCCGGCCAGGTGGACGTTGTCTTTGTCGAGTCCCAGCTGATCGACCAGGTCTTTGCGTATTTTTTTAAGCAGTGCGTCACGTTTCAGCGTTTTCAGCGAGTCTTTGATGCGCAGGAAATAGCGCACCTCATTGTGATCGATGGACAGGTAAGGCTTCAGGATCAATTTTTTATAATCATCGGGCAGCTTGGTGTAAAGCACCCCCATTTCAATACTATCCAGCGATTTTCCCTTGTTGAGACTGCGGCCGATCTTGAGCAGGGTGCCCAGCGAGAGGACCTTCCCGGTCTCGGGCAGCTGTTCCAGGTAGTCGTGAACTTTTTCAACCGTGGCCATACGGTCGTCCGTAAACCAGTATTGGTCGTTGTTTTGTGCCGTCTCTTTATCGAAGGGATCGTCAAACGGGTCTTGTTCATCTTCGAAGTCGCCGAGATCGATGGCCTTGAATTGGACGATCACGTCCAGCGGGGTTGTTCCGCCGAGCTTTTGGTCGATCTCTTTCATTCCCTGGTAGATCTCCGTGGATTGTTTAAAATAGTCGATAAAGCTGTTTTCCACTACCAGGCGCGACGCTCCGGCGATGCTGAAAACGGTGGCCAGCAGGGTCAGGACCAGCACCAGCCGGCCGTGGGACTCGGTAAAGTGCGCCAGAAAATCGGTCAATGAAAAGTTGATCCATTGTTTTGTGCCGGCCAGGTCGGGTTTTTTTAAAAAGACAATGCCGGCCGGAAACAGGATGAACGTCAGGATCAGGCTGACGATGATACCGGCGCTCATCATCCAGCCGAAATGAATCACCGGCTTGATGTCGCACAAAAGCAGGCTGCCGAATCCGGCGATGGTCGTGAGCGCCGCATAGAGACATGGAACGAATTTGGTGCGAATGGTGTTCTGCACCAGGGAGCGCTGGTCGAGACCCGGGTTTTGATTGTGGAACTCCCGATAGCGGACGATCAGATGCACGGCGATGGCCAGGGTGATGATCAATTGCAGGCTGACAAAGTTGGACGAGATGACCGTGACTTCCCAGCCGAACGTCGCCAGGATGCCCATCATTGCGATCACCGATAAGAAGCAGCACAGCATGGGCAGCACAATCCAGCGGATGCGTTTGAATATGATGCCCAGCATGGCGATCAACAGGATAAAGACGCCCCAGCCGAAGACCTTGAGATCTTTTTTGATGAACGTGATCATATCATCCGCGATCATGCTGATGCCGCCCAGGTGCAACTTCCCGTATGAACGGTATTTGGCGATGATGTTTCGGACCTGCCGGATATTTTCATGCTGGATCTTGTTCAATTCATCCAGCCGCAGGCCGATTTTATTGACCAGCTCCTTGAACTGCTCGTGCTCTTTTCGGGTCAACCGGCCCTCGGCCTTCTTTTCCAGGTAGGCGTTGCGCTGCCGGATCAACTCCCGGTAGGCGGTATCGATTTTCAAATTGACCACCACCGCCGTGGTTTTCATATCCTGACTGACGATCAGCTCCCGATAGAAGGGGCTTTCCCTGAGTTCGGTGCGGGCGAGGTTTTTATCGACTTCCGGAGACTGGAGGGTGGGCAGCCCTTTGCTGAAATTGCCGTCTTTAATGGGCGGGCTTTCCAGCAGCGGCACGTCCAGAATCGTAAAGACCGACGCCACTTGTTCAAGTGCCGAAAGCTCATCCCGTAAAGCGCCCAGGACTTCAAGATTTTTCCGGGACAACAGGTCGCCTTCCGACGGCGTAAATGCGATCAGCAGAAAGTCGTTGACACCATAGCGATCGTTGACCTTTCGGGTGTACCGCAGGTCCTTGTCGTTTTCCAGCAGCAGAGTTTCCGCCGATGCATCGATTTTAAAATCCTGCGCCTTGTAGCCCAACAGGGCAATCAGGATAACCAGTCCCAGGATGGTGAAAATAGGATGATCGAGTACGCACAGGGTATACCAGCGGAGGGTCAAATCAGCGAGTCGTTTCATTCATGTTATCCAATGGGTGTCTGCGACGGTTAGTCCAATCTTGGCGAATGGATGTGTTTGCCAAGGGGTTCCGGGACATTAGAAGTGGTTTCAAAACCCCCTTTCAGGTGATCCTCTGATCTATATCCCTTTTCGAGTGAAGGGGTCAAGGCACTTTGAGGCGGTCGGATTACGCCGGCGCCGGAGGCAGATCCCCTTTTCCTTTGGCGGGAAGAATGGAATGGCCCATCAAATGGGCATCCACGGCCCGGGCCGCTTCGCGGCCCTCTGAGATGGCCCACACGATCAGGGACTGCCCGCGTCGCGCATCGCCGGCGGCGAACACACCCGCCTTGGAGGTCTGGTATGCGCCATCGGTCCGGATGTTACCGCGGTCGTCCAGATCGAGCTGCAGCTGGTCCACGATGGTATGGGTCTCCGGCCCTGCAAAACCCATGGCCAGCAATACAAGGTCTGCCGGATGATATTGCTCGGAGCCCGGAACTTCATGCATCCTGGGCGGCCCGTCCGCCTGCTTTTCAAAGTCCACGGTCACGGTTTTCAGCCGCTGAACCTTGCCGTGCTCTCCTTCAAAGGCTTTGGTCAATACCTGCCACCGCCGCCGGCCGCCCTCTTCGTGAGAGCTGCTGGTACGCAGCCGCATCGGCCAATAGGGCCACGGCTGGTGTGGCGAACGGTCTGACGAGGGCTGAGGAAACAGCTCCAGATTGGTTACCGATGTTGCGCCCTGCCGCAGGCTGGTGCCGATGCAGTCGCTGCCCGTATCGCCGCCGCCGATGACAATGACATCCTTGCCGGTAGCCGATATGGGGGCGGACCATCCGGCCGGATGTGGATCCCCGGCCTGCCGGCGATTCTGCTGGGTCAGAAATGCCATGGCAAAATGGATGCCATCCAGATCCCGACCGGGGATCGGAAGATCGCGGGGCAGGGTCGACCCCAGGCACAAGACCGCGGCGTCATACGACGCCAGATCGTCGGCCGTCAAATCCGTCCCGGCTTCCACTCCCGGTTTGAACCGCACGCCTTCGGCCGCCAGAATCTTCAGCCTGCGGTCAAGCACCCGTTTTTCCATTTTAAAATCCGGGATGCCGTAGCGCAGCAGGCCGCCGATACGGTCGTCGCGCTCGTATACCGTCACCGTATGTCCGACCCGGTTCAATTGAGCCGCACAGGCCAGCCCGGAAGGGCCGGAGCCGATGACGGCCACGCGCTTGCCCGTTCGCCGTTCCGGCGGCTCGGGTGTGACCCATCCCTTTTCAAAGGCGTATTCGATAATATGTTTTTCGATCAGTTCGATGGTCACCGCCGGCTCGCTGATGGACAGCACGCAGGCCTCTTCACAGGGCGCCGGACAGAGACGGCCGGTGAATTCGGGGAAATTGTTGGTCTGGTGCAGGCGGTGCACGGCCTCGCGCCACTGCCGATGATAGACCAGATCGTTCCAGTCGGGTATCAGATTGCCCAGCGGGCATCCGGCATGACAGGTCGGCACCCCGCAGTCCATGCACCGCGCCGTCTGGGTCAGCAGTTTCTCCTCGCCGAACGGCTCGTAGATCTCCTTGAAGTCCCGCACCCGCTCATCCACCGGCCGCCTTTCCGGCATCTCCCGCCCAAACTCCTTAAATCCGGTTGGTTTTCCCATCGGTTTTTCCCATTATGTTTGGTTGTCCAAATTGATACACAGCACTAGAAAGCATTTCCCCTATACCCCAATTTTTAAGGTGCGCCCGGCACTAATCGTTCCAGCCGGCCGGTCGAGAAGATCGCCTGCCGCACACGCAACAGCGCCTAAGCAACCGTAAGATTTGCTACGGGCGCCCCGCAAACTCGCTGCGCTCAAACAGTGCGGGCCGCTGCTCCTGCGCGGCATCTAACGGTTGCTAAGGCACTATTGCTCAACGTGCGGCAGGCGATCTTCCCGACCGGCCTCAGGTTGAAGAAACCTCGATATGTATTAAATATTTCGGTTTATGGCATTTGAATGAAACCGATCATACAATTTTAGAGTAAGTCGGGATTGAGCACTGCACAAATAATATAACCTGCGAAGGATAAGCAATCAATCGTTGGTTGTTCTCCCTATTCAATGTCTTAAGAGGGCGGTCGCACCGGCACTTAGCCGCTGGATGGGGGCTTTGTCTGCACACATTGAGCCGCAGGGATTCGTTATTTCAGCACCTTATCAATGGGGGAGACCGTGTCGCCGCCTAGCACGGCTATTGATAAAGAGAAGCTTTATGTATTGTTCTGCAATTAGATTCAGTACATCCTTTCACCTCGGCGAACACCGGAGGGGGCAAGCATCCCCCGTTGATAAGGTGCTGAAATAACCAGCCCGGAGGCGACGTGTGCAGACAAAGTCCCCATCCAGCGGCGTCCTATCGATTACCAGTCAACCGCCTCTTGCACCAATTTATGGAATTAGTGTGATCTATACCGATGACAATCACGCTAGCGCACTCAAGCGTTTTTTTTCAACCGCTCCAACGCAACCTTGTAGTCCCGCGGCATCACTTTGATGAATTTTTCGACAGCCGCCTCCCAGTTGTCCAGCAGATCCGCCGCCACCGCACTCTGCGTATGACCAAGATGATCCCTCACCATGGTCTTCAATTCCTGTCGATCGTTCTCGGTCAGCGCTTCCAGATCCACCAGCTCCAGGTTGCACCGCCGTGCCGCAAAACTGCCGTCGGGGTCCCACACATAGGCCACGCCGCCGCTCATCCCGGCGGCAAAATTACGGCCCGTTTCTCCGAGCACCGCCACCCGGCCCCCGGTCATGTATTCACAGCCGTGGTCGCCCACGCCCTCGACAACGGCCACGGCGCCGCTGTTGCGGACGCAGAAGCGCTCTCCGGCCCGGCCGCTGATACAGGCCCGGCCGCCGGTGGCGCCGTACAAAGCCACATTGCCGATGATGATGTTTTCCTGCGCCTTGAAGGCGGCTGCTTCAGGCGGTCGAATGGCCAGGGTCGCCCCGGAGAGCCCCTTGCCGAAATAATCGTTGGCATCGCCCAGCAGGCGGACCGAGAGGCCTTTGACGCCAAAGGCGCAAAAACTTTGTCCGGCCGTGCCGGTGCAGTTGAGGGTGATTTCTCCGGTGGGGATGCCGTCGGCCCTCTGCCTGGCGATGCGGCTGCTCAACAGCGTGCCCACGGTGCGCTGGGTGTTTCGAATGGCCAAATCGATGACCACGGGCCGCCCCTCTTCCAAAGCGGGCCGGGCCTGCCTGATCAGGTCATGATCCAGCACCTGTCCGATGTCGGTATCCGCCGGTGCGCTGCAATAGGCGGCCACCGCCGGGGGAGGCTGCCCTTGATGCAGAATCGAGGACAGGTCCAGATCGCGCGCTTTCCAGTGATCGAGCGCCGGAGCGAAGTCCAGGCAATCCACCCGTCCGGTCATCTCCTCTAGTGAGTGAAAGCCCAGATCGGCCATGATCTGCCGCAAATCCTCGGCCACGAAACGCATGAAATTGATGACGTGCCCGGGTCTGCCGCTGAACTTTTTTCGCAGCTCCGGGTCCTGGGTGGCGATGCCCACCGGACAGGTGTTGAGGTGGCAGACGCGCATCATGACGCACCCCAGCGCCACCAGAGCCGACGTTCCGAACCCGAACTCGTCGGCCCCCAACAGGGCGGCGACGGCCACATCGCGCGCGGTCTTGAGCTGGCCGTCGCATTCGACCACCACCTTGTGGCGCAAACCGTTCATTCGCAGGGTCTGTTGGGTTTCCGCCAATCCCAGCTCCCACGGCAGGCCGCCGTATTTGATGGAGCTCAACGGTGAGGCGCCGGTGCCGCCTTCGGATCCGCTGATCAGCACCACGTCGGCTTTGCCTTTGACCACTCCGGCGGCAATGGTGCCCACGCCCACCTCCGAGACCAGTTTGACGCTGATGCGGGCTTCCGGATTGGCGTTTTTCAGATCGAAAATCAATTGGGCCAGGTCTTCGATGGAATAAATGTCGTGGTGCGGCGGCGGCGAGATCAGCCCCACCCAGGGGGTGGCGTGCCGCGTTTTTGCGATCCAGGGATACACCTTGAAGCCCGGCAACTGTCCGCCCTCTCCCGGCTTGGCCCCCTGGGCCATCTTGATTTGCAGCTCCCTGGCATGAATCAGATAGTCGGCCGTTACGCCGAAACGTCCCGACGCCACCTGCTTGATGGCGCTGTTTCGCCAGTTTCCGTCCGGGTCGGGTTTGAATCGATCGGAATCCTCGCCGCCTTCGCCGGAATTGCTTTTACCGCCGATGCGATTCATGGCGATGGCCAGGGTTTCATGGGCCTCTATTGAAATGGAGCCATAGGACATGGCGCCTGTTTTGAAGCGTTTGACGATTTCCGTCCAGGGCGTCACCTGGTCGATGGAGATCGGCTGTTCAACCGGTTTGATCCGGATCAATCCCCGGATCATCGCGCCGGACCGGTTCAATCGGTTCACTGTCTCGCTGTAGGCCTGCCATGCCGACCGATCGTTGTTGCGCACGGCCTGCTGAAGCCTGGCAATGGTTTCAGGGTTATATTGGTGGGTCTCTCCCGACCGGCGCCACTGGTATTTGCCGCCGACCGGCAATTGGCTGCCGGATGGAATCTGCATACCGCCGAAAGCCCGACCATGCCTTTGGATCGCCTCGCGGGCGATGGTGGACAAGTCCGCCCCGCCGATGCGTGACGGGGTGCCCGGAAACCAACGTTCGATCAAGGCGCCGGAGAGGCCGACCGCTTCGAAGATCTGCGCTCCGCAATAGCTTTGCAGGGTGGAGATGCCCATCTTGCTCATGACCTTCAGGATGCCGCTTCCGGCGGCCTTGATATAATTGGCGACGGCCGCGGAAGCGTCCGGCGCATCGATGTCACCGCTATGAACCATTTGGCTGACGGTTGCCAGGGCTAAATAGGGATTGATCGCGCCGGCGCCGTACCCGATCAGGCAGCAGAAATGATGAATCTCCCGGGCCTCGCCGGTCTCGACGACCAATCCGCAGCGCGTGCGCAGCCCTGTCCGGATCAAATGGTGATGCACGCCGGATACCGCGACGAGCATGGGCATGGCCGATCGCTGCCCACCGGCCGACTTGTCCGACAGGATGAGGATGGCAGCGCCGTGCCGGACGGCATCTTCCGCCTTCCTGCAAAGGGCCTCCAGGGCGGCGGTCAGACCATCGCCTCCAGTTTCGGGATCAAACACAGCTTCAAGCTCCGCAACCGCGAGACCTCGTTGACGGTTCTGCCGGATCGTCTCCAGTTGATCGTCGGTAAGCACCGGCTGCTCGATGGCCAGTTGGCGGCAATGTCGCGGACTCTCCTGAAACAGGTTCTCCTGCACGCCCAGCGTGGCGGCCAGAGAGGTCACCAGCTTTTCACGAATGGCGTCCAGCGGCGGGTTGGTCACCTGGGCGAACAGTTGCCGGAAATAGTCGTATAGCAGCCTGGGGTGTTGGGACAAGATGGCCGCAGGCGTATCGTCTCCCATCGATCCGGTAGGCTCTTTGCCGCCGCCGGCCATGGGCCCGATGATGAATTTGCGGTCTTCCAGCGTATAGCCGAATGCCTGTTGCCTGATAAAAAGGTCATTCCCTTCAAACGCCGGGGCGGCGGATGCCCGGGGCAGCCTATCCAGGCTCACCAGGTTCTCCTCCAGCCACCGGCGGTAGGGTCTGCGGCGGGCTAACTCGGCTTTGATCTCGCCGTCCTCGACAATCCGGCCGGCCTCCAGATCTACCAGAAACATGCGGCCGGGCTGCAGACGTCCCTTGTGACGCACCATCTCGGGCGGCAGTTCGATGACGCCGGTCTCCGATCCCATGATGACACGGTCATCGGTGGTGACGGTGTAGCGCGACGGTCGCAGACCGTTGCGGTCAAGCACCGCTCCAACCTGAATGCCGTCGGTAAAGGTGATCGAGGCCGGTCCGTCCCAAGGCTCCATCATGCAGGCGTGATATCGGTAGAATGCCTTGCGCGCCTCATCCATGGTCTGATGGCCCTGCCACGCTTCGGGGATCATCATCATGATGGCATGCGGCAGTGAGCGGCCGGAATGGTAGAGCAGCTCGACAGCGTTGTCGAATATGGCCGAGTCACTGGCGCCGGGTGTGGCGATGGGCATTAACTTGGCCATGTCGCTGCCGAACAGATCCGAGTGGAATACCTGCTGGCGAGCGTTCATCCAGTTGGCATTGCCCCGAACGGTATTGATCTCACCGTTGTGACAGATAAACCGGAACGGATGCGCCAGGTCCCAGGTGGGAAAGGTGTTGGTGCTGTATCGCTGATGAACCAGTGCCAGCGCGCTGACCATGCCGGGGTCATCCAGGTCGAAAAAATAGGGGCCGATCTGATCGGCCAGAAACATGCCCTTGTACACCAGGGTGCGGCTGGAGAGGCTGGGGATGTGAAAGTATCCCTTCAAAGAGAGGTCGCTCCGGCGAACCTGATTCTCGATGACTTTGCGGATCACATAGAGTTTGCGCTCGAACTGTGCGCGATCGGCGACACCGCCTCCCCGTCCGATAAACAATTGAACCATTGCGGGCTCGGCCGCCCGCGCCAGGGCGCCCAGGACTTCGGAGTTTACCGGAACCCGTCGCCATCCCAGCGGCACCTGCCCCTCATCCCGTACCGCTGATTCGCAGATGTCCATCAAGGCGGATTTCTGAGTCCTGTCGGGCGGCAGAAAAACCAGGCCGCAGGCATAATCACCCTCCTGGGGCAAGGCAATGCCCTCTGCATTGGCGGCGGCATCCAGAAACGCGTGGGGCATCTGCATCAGAATGCCGGCCCCGTCACCGGTGCTGGCGTCGCAGCCGTAAGCACCCCGGTGCATCAGGTTCAGCAGAATCTGAAGACCGTCGCGGATGATGTCGTGGGATTTGGCGCCCTTGAGCTGGCAGATCATGCCGACACCGCAACTGTCGTGCTCCATGCGCGGATCGTACAGGCCCCGGGCTGCGGGCAGCACGGCAGGGCATTCAGCGGTGTGATGGACCGTTTGCATCGTCGGGCCTCCTTTTGCCCAGTAGATGCCTTGTACAGGCAATGAATAGGGTAATGGCGCCGCCGAGCCCCAGGCCGACAAACAATAGTCCAAAAAACAGCGCTTCCGATCCGGTGGCGATATGGCCGGCCCTGCCGGAGAACGTGCCGGCCTCGAGAACTCTCAACCCGACCAGTAACAGGGCCGCATTGATCAAGACACCGGTAAGATAAATCAGGAATACGGTGAATTTTCGCATGCGTTCACATCAGATCAGTCCCAGGCTGTCGCGGCGCACCCATCCGATCTTGTCTTTCGAGAAGCTTATCAGCAGGTGATCGTCCGCTGATTTGACTACCTGGACCTTGGCACCGGTATGCAGCACAAACAGTTCGGTCGATGTCTGCTCCCATCCGGAGCGGATGGAAACCGTTTCGGGCAGGATAATACCCTGCCGGCTGTTGGCCGCTGTATAGAAATTGAAACCGGCCGTCATCACAAAGACGACGCTTGGAATCAACACCGCGATCGCCGCTTTGCGCAGCATCCGCCGTCCGCTCATGCGCCAGGCGACGGCAAGACTCCAGAACAGCAGGTTGCCCCCGACGGCCAGCGCCACAATGGTACGGGGGCTGAGTTGATAGTTCCAGAAGAAAAAGATGCGCATCAACGGCAGCGCATCGTCTTCGGCGGCATCTTTGGACAGGCTGCGGGCATAAGCGAGATTGAACATCAGATCCGGATCCCCGGGGATCAGTCTGGCTGAGCGCTCATACCATAGGATGGCTCGTCCGAGGTCTCCGTTTTTCAGATGGGCATTGCCTAAATTATAGTACAACGCGCCGTTTCGCACGCCTTTTTGGGCGATGGCCTCCAGCCCTGCCACGGCGGCGGGGTAGTCGCCGGCCTTGTATGCCTCAAGGGACGTGATGAATTGTCGGGCCTCCTGCTGCGCTCCACAAGGCGCTGCGGCAAATACCAACACGACAAGAACAGCCGCCCTAACCCGGAATATCATGCGGTCAACTCCTTTACCATGCTTCGTGTCTGCGCCATCAGGTTGTCCGTTTTCTGTGAAGATAAACCGGAGCCGCTGTATTTGAGCGATTCGATGGCGGCCAGCAGGTCCGCGGCTTGTTGCGCCTTATCGTCGGAATGGCCGCCGGCTTGCATCAGCGCCCTGGCCTCCTGCCAGGTCAGGGCCTCTCCCTGCCGACCGGCGGCGCATAAAATAGCAGCGGTCAAGGCCTGATACAAATGCGAGAGAATCTTGTCGGGCGGATCCCGGTGGGCCGCTTTGAGCGCCTGCTGGGCCCGCTCTTTCATAATGGCCGACGGTGTCGAGTCGGGCCGTTTCCACGATTGGATTGCGACGATGATACCGTAAGCCAGAATGGGCAATGTCAACCAGAGCGCAAACAGCTTGACATCGAGCAGTCGCGCCGGGCGCAGGGCGTTGAGGGACTCTTTGGGCGGCAGGATATCCCGTCCAGTGAACTGGACCCGTTTTTTGATGTCGGGCAGACGCTGGGGTGCGATGATAACCGGTTGGGCCTGAGCCGCTTCCGAGGCCTGTACCACAAGCTCCGGGATCCGGGCCGTCAAGGTCTGATAGTTTTCGGTTCGCGTGTCGAAGTAGGTCAGCTCGACGGGCGGCAGTTGAAACCGCCCGGCTTTCACCGGCACCAAAGCCGTGCGGAACACTTTTCGCCCGCTGGTGCCGTCGCGCTCTGTGGTGATCTCTTCCTGGGGGGCATCGTCATAAGATTTGAAATCATCACCATGTTGCAGACGGGGCGCCTCGGAATCCATGAGGTTTCCACGCCCCTGCACGGCGACGGTCAGGGTGGCCGAGTCGCCAACCCGCAGCTCGGTTGTTTCCATATCGGCCGATAGTTCGAATTGTCCCACCAATCCGGAAAAGCGCTTGCCGGAGCCAAGGGAGGGCAATGGCCGAATCTTAAGCTCGAGGCTCTCCGTCTGCAGCTGCCGCCTGACCACCTGGCCGGAGCTGAAGAAACGGTCATTGAAAAAATCGTCAAGCGTGCTGCGCCGTCGTCGTCGGTCGGGTTTGAGCACGCCCACTTGCAGCCGGGCCGGCTCGATGGCAACCGCGCCCGCCTCCAACGGCGTCAGGATATAATAAACTTCAGTGATCATGAATTCGCGGCCGTTGATAATTTTGCGAAACGAGTGGCGTTTTTCGATCTCTTTTGCCTTGAACCCGGCAAATTCGGGCGGCTGGAACTTTGCATCGCTCACGTTGACCGCATTGTAAAATCGAAAGGTATAGGTGATTTGCTGGCCCACATACGGATCGTCCTGCGAAAGCTGCGATTCCACCCAGATGTCGCGGCTGACACCCTCATCTGAAGCCTGTTGCTCGGTCATGACTTGAATCGTAATGGGTTGCGTCTTGAAAGGCTTCCCGTCCACGGTCACGGACAGAGACGGTATGGTCAGGTCGCCTTTTGATTTGGGGATCAGCAGATAGTTATGCGATGTTTCCCGCGTCATGCGGGTGTTGATGATTTGAACGCTTGAGCTGGTGCCCTGCGGCACCACCGTGAAATCGGTCAGACGGGACAGATCCACTTCACCTTTGCCATTGGTGACCGTTATCTGTAATTGCACCGACTCTCCGGGACCGATGACGCTGCGATCCACCTGCGCCTCCACCTGGACCCCGTCTGCCCAGGCCGGGCCCCATAAACAGAGCCACAGGAGCAGACCTATCCATACCACCCTTCGCATATGCATCACCAATCCTTGTCCACCTCTTTTTTGCGATAATCGGGCATCATGGCGCGGCCGGGTTGATCTTTCAGGCGATTGAGCAGCTGGGCCTCGGGTTGTCGGCCCGCTTGCCGGATTTGATCCCGGGGCTGTGCTCCCTGGTTTTCGGCTGTTTGAGGCTGTTGTCCGTCCGTTTTTTGCGGCATCTTGTTTTCCATTTCAGATCCATATTGAGGCGGTGCCTGCGCCTGCTGTTGATCCTGGCCTTGCTGCGGTTGCGACGCTTGCTGCTGCTGATCCCGGCTATCGGACGATTTGTGCTGTTGGTCCCGGCTTGAATCCGGTTTCGAGTCGTTTTGCCGTTGTTGCTGTTTCTGCTGCTGCAGTTTCTGCTTGACAAATGCCAGGTTCTCCTGGGCTTGCCGGTCGTCAGGGGCCATCTGCAAAGCGGCTTCGTATTGTTTGACGGCCTCCTGCAGCTTCCCCTGACGATACGCCGTATTGCCCAGGTTGTACAGCAAACTGGCCTTCAACTCATCGGGTGCATGCGGCATGGCCTGCCGGTAGTGCTGTTCGGCGCCGGCAAAGTCCTGCTTTTTATACAAGGTGTTGCCCAGGTTGTATAGCACGGCCGGGTCATTCGGCTCCTGCACCTGGGCTTTGGTAAAATTTTCCATGGCGGCATCGTATTGTTTGGCCTGGTAGGCCTTGTATCCCTCCTGCCGCGGACCGGCCCAGCCCGGCGAGGCCGGCCAAAGCATGACTGCAGCCATCAACAGGGCTGTTGCCGAATGTTTGAGCAGCGGCACCCAGCGGGAGCAGATCAACAGCAGTACGGCCAATGTCAACGGCCATTGATACCGGTCCGCCCACACTTTCTTGCGGGTGCTCTCCGCGGTGGTTCCATCCATGTGAGCTCGAATCTGATCGGTGTAAACCGCCTCCAGGTCGATGTCGCCGGCCACCGAGCGTACGTAGGCTCCACCCGTGCCGGTGGCCATGCGGGTCAGCAGCGGCTCGTCCAGATGAGACAGAACGATCCGCCCCCGTGCATCTTTTTTAAACCCTCCGTTCTTGTCCGGAATCGGTACGCCGTCATTGGATCCGACTCCGATGCAAAAAAGCTTGATGCCCGCTTCTCGAGCGGCTTCGGAGGCTTCTATCGGGTCCGCACTGCCGGTGTTTTGGCCGTCCGTGATCAGAATGACGGCACGATCCGCCTTGCTTTGCGGATCAAACGCTTGTTGCGAGACGCGGACGGCCGCCGCCAGGTCGCTGCCGCCCAGCGGCAGGTAATCCGGTGTCAGCACATCCAGAAACAGATACAAAGCCGGGTAATCGATGGTCAGGGGGCATTGCAAAAAGGCTGTTCCGCTGAACGCCACCAGGCCCACGCGGTCGCCTTGCAGCATGGTGAGCAGGTCGTAAATCTCCCGTTTGGCGCGATCCAGACGGGTCGGTTGAATATCCGATGCCAGCATGCTGCGGGAGCAGTCCAGGGCAATGACGATGTCGACCCCTTTCCGTTCGATCTCCTGCCATCGAAACCCATAGCGCGGACCGGCCAACGCCGCTGTCAGCAGGGCCAGGGCGGACAGAACCAGCACGGCCCGCCAGGCTCGACGCCGGTCGAGTCCTTCCGGGATGATGCGGCCCAGGCCCTGAGGCAGGGCAAAGGCCTCGAGGATTCTCCCGCGGCGCCGCCGGCCGTACCAATAGACCAGCGCCAACGCGGGAATCGCCCAGATGAGAAACAGCATTTCGGGGATCTTAAATGACATATTAATTTGATTGAATAGCTAGTAGCCTTATCGCGTTGAACTGGTTGATAATTGACTAAAGTGTTAAGTATTAAGTTTTAAGTGGTAAGGGAAGGATTGGATCGATTCGATTTTTCAGCCATAAACCAAATCTAAACCGGAACCCCGTACCCTCGCTTCGAACGCCATCCCACGCAATGTTATATGTTTCTCACTACCTGTAATTTCACCAGTTTTCGCTGCTCTCTGCACATGCTTTCAGCTACATACAACAAACATTTAATTGGTAGAATACATCAACTTAACACTTAAAACTTAACACTTAAAACTATCCCCTAATTTACGGTACCCGCAAAAACCGCGTATTCTTCAGAATCACCCAAAGCCCCAAAATGGCGAATGCCGGTATTAACAGGTAGACATACAGCTCCCGGTACTCGGCGAAGGTATCCACCTCGACATCGCTTTTTTCCATGGCATCGATGGTTTCGTAGATCTTTTTCAGGCCGACCAGGTCGTCTGCCTGGAAAAAGAGCCCGTCGGTCTGGTCGGCGATCGCCTGCAGTGTTTTGGCGTCCATATCCACCCTGCGGTAGACCAGACGCTGGCCGAAGATGGCGTCGTTGACTGCAAAAGGGGCTCGCCCCTGGCCGCCGACGCCGATGGTGTATATCTTTACTCCCTTCTGCCGGGCAATGGCGGCGGTGGTCAACGGTTCAAACTCGCCGCTGTTGCTCCGACCGTCGGTCAACAGGATAATGACATTGGATCGGCTCTCGATATCTTCCAGCCGCTTGAGCGCAATTCCGATGGCGTCACCGATGGCCGTGGAGCGACCGGCCGCACCGATCTGCAGGCGATCCAGCATCTGGCGTATGGTTCCATAGTCTCGGGTCAACGGCACCTGGGTATATGCCTGGCTGCCGAAGACCACCAGGCCGATGCGGTCACCGGCGCGCCGGGCGATGAAGTCTTTTACCACCGACTTTACCGCTTCCAGGCGGTTGACCATCTGGCCCTGCTGTTTGAAGTCGAGGGCCGCCATGCTTTCCGAAAGATCCACCGCCAGTACCATGTTGATGCCGGTGGCATCGATGGTTGTCTTCTCGGTACCCCACTGGGGCCGCGCCAGCGCCGCAATCATCAGCACCAGGCTGAGATGGAACAGAACGTTTAACCGCCTGGCCAATCCGAGCAGCGGCGATGACGGCATGCCGGCTGTCGGACCAAGTCCTGAGCTGGCCATGGCCGGTATTGGCCGGCGCTTGCGGCCATACCAGAGGGTTGCCGGTATCAGTGCCAGCAGGATCAGAAAATAGGGCGAAGCAAGACGAAACATGGAAAAATTCAAATCTCCTCTGCTGCTGATGGACC
>JBNKKC010000107.1:0-13943 GCA_050291625.1 Desulfobacteraceae bacterium | reverse complement strand
GTTTGTGGCGGGCACGGTCTACGATCCGGTGGAAAAAGAGGTGATCATCGGCGCCGCCTGCACCCTCAGGGACGATGCCAGCGGCGACAGCTTTACGGCCACAACGGACAACTTCGGCGACTTCTGGTTTCGGGGTCTGGGCGACGAGCGCACCTTTACTCTGACCATCGAAAAAGAGGGCAAGACCAAAACCATCGGCAACATCGTTACCAGCAAAGACCTGAGCCTGGGCGATATCGCTCTGGCTTAAGGACTCGTTCAAGGCAAAACGTTCAATCCGGACGGTTCGAGGCGGATACAAGGCCGCCATCGCATTGACGATGGCGGCCTCATTTGTTTTCGGCGTCAAGCCCGCAGGTTTTTGCAATGATCGACACAATCTCAGTGCCGGCGCTGCCGCGGCCATAAAGCGACTGATCGAAGCTCAAAGCTGCATCAAGCATGCGGGAGACTGCGTTCACAATACGTGTGGGATTGGATCCCACAACATGGTTATAGCCATGTTCGACCAATTCGATCCATTCGGTTTCCTGACGCAGTGTCACACACGGTTTTTTAAAAAAGTATGCTTCCTTTTGCAGACCGCCGCTGTCTGTGAGTACAATGGCACAATTTTCCAGGAATTCGATGATGTCAAAATAGCCGACAGGGTCGATGACGACGATGTCGCCCTGCTTGAGCAGGCTGTTCAATGCCTGCGCTTTGATCACTTTCTGTGTTCGAGGGTGCATCGGCCAAACAACAGGTATGATCTTCGACACATCGATCAGCGCGGAAAGGATGGCTTTGAATTCATCCGGGTTGTCGGTATTTTCCTGCCGATGCAGCGTCGTGAGTGCAAATCGTTGCCCCTGCAAACGTTCTTTGATGATCTTTTTGGCAAAAGCGGCTTTTTTTTTCGCCTGTCGGTAGTAGTATAATGAAGCGTCGTACATGACATCGCCGACTTGAAAAATCTGAGGAGGCATAACATGCATTGATTTAGCAGAATCGGCTGCCGGATAATCTGACAGCCCTTCGCGTTCCAGATTGGATACGGAAGTCGATGTCGGACAGAATAAAAGTGACGAGAGATGGTCCGTGATCACACGGTTATGCTCTTCCGGCATGCGCCTGTTGAACGATCTCAGACCGGCCTCCACGTGAGCGATCGGTATGTGCAGTTTCGCGGCGGCCAATGCGCCGGCTAATGTGGAATTGGTGTCTCCATATACCAGGACCAGATCAGGCGATGCCTTTACCAGCAATGACTCGATGGCCTCCACCATGCGTCCGGTCATGGCCCCGTGGCTCATTTGGTTGATATCGAGATGTTTCGAGGGTTTCGGGATAGACATTTCTGAGAAAAATACCTCGGACATATTCAGATCAAAGTGTTGACCCGTATGGACAATCAGCTCCTTAATCAGCCCTCCTGGTGATCCTGAATTAAATTCATCGATAGCCCTGGACACGACGGCTGCTTTTATAAATTGGGGCCTGGCTCCCAATACGGTCATAATTTTCAGCATAGGCTAAATCGTCTTTCTCTTTTATCTTTCAATCCCCTTGTTTGTGTGATGGCGTTCCTTATCTTACGCCGCAGGATAGGGGCGCCGGGTTTACTATCATCGCTAATCATTCATCGTATCGTCGATTATGATGGATCCGGCCTTGTGTGCCAAATTGGTTGCGGCGTTGTTGTTGAGAGTTGAATTGTAAATCATAGACGTATTGGCGATGTATAGCCCCTGGATCGGCGTGTGGATGCTGCTGGTTCGATCGAGGAAGTTAATTTCCTGTAAAGGCTGGACATATTCGGTCCGGAAAACTTTGCTGTGCAGTATGGATTTGTTTTCCAAATGAGGAAAGACCTTCTTTAAATTGTCGATGAAAGAAGATGCGATGTCATCGTCAGATCTGGTTTTAAGGGGATCGTCCCGAGTGACGTATTTTGGCAGGTAGACGATATGCCTGCCACCGATCTCTTCGGGTGGTACGACATTGGTCGCTTCGATGATCCCCGTAAAGGGCAGATCCTTGTCGAGCAGATTGATGACATAGTAAGGCGATAATTGGTGTTCCAGGACCAGGAAAACGCAAAGAACGCCAAGATACTCAACATCTTTTATACTGCGCCAATAGCTGTGTTTGTCGTCCGCATAGCCATCAAGCAGTGTCAGCACCTTAGGGCAGTCAACGGTCATAAGCACATTGTCGAAGTCAAAGTCCCGGCCCTGAGTATGCAGCGAAAACGATGGGTCTCCCGCATAAGCGCTTTTTCCCCTCAGCGGGCTATCGACGTTTCGGTGATGGGGTACGATTTTTTGGACCGGCATGCCCTTCTTTAATTCAACCCCAAGCTTGCGGAGTTTTTTTTCAGCGGCATTTAGAATGGTATGGTAGCCGCCGTGAACGTGGCCCATTTGTTCCTTCTTCGCGCTTCCTGAGTCCTGCCGTGCGCCATAGAGGCGGTTGATCGTCGCCCAGATGAATGCCGCCGAAGTCTTTTCGCGAGCTGCGCCGAGCTTGCTTCGCAACAGCGGTTCCCAGATGTTCTCATATACGCGACGGCCGAATATTCGCGTCAGCCATTCATGGGCATAGATGCGATCGAGTTTGGATGGGTGTTTGATCCGGGAGCTATAGATGATCCCCATGCCCATACGCGCTTTTTGCCACATGGACATGAAAGGAAATCGGAGAAAATCTAGTGTCGACGACATCGAAACCAGTCGGTGATCTCCGTAAAAGCCTGTTCGTGTATCACGCCAGAAGAGCCGGTCGCTCAAGCCGAGCTCATGAATGAATTTCAATATTACCGTATCCGTTGAAAGGATGACATGGTAATAGCGGTCCCAGATCACATCTTGCCACTGATAATAAGAACTCAAGCCACCGAACCGTTCATTGGCCTCAAACAAGGTGACTTTGAAACGATCTGATCGGGATAGATGCATAGCCGCTGCAATGCCGGTCATGCCTCCACCGACGATTGCGATCCTTTTTTTTGAGTTGTTGGGCATGTGTCTTCTTTTATTTATAAAATTTCAGATTGACTATTGTAACAATTGATGTCGTCGTTGACCTTGGGAGGCGCGCTGCAAAGACTGAACAGCTCATCGAAATATCGCTTCTTCTGAAGCGCCAGCAGTCCGAGACTGATCAATTGAATCCCGACGATCAGGGCGAAACCCCCGACAACGAAGGCATGTGGAGATTGGAGGAAGGCTGCTCCGATGGCTTCCGAAAGCTGAAAATCAAAGGACGTTGATGCTGCGGCCAATGCTCTATAATGCCTGAAGGAATGGCTAAAGGCCCAGAATATCGGATACAAGGACACCATTAACAGCACAATGCCGGGAAATATAAAGAATAGAAACGGTCTGAACATGAATCCTGAGACCAGACTTTGCAGCATTGCACCGACGATACGCATGCTTGATTTTCTGCAAGCGGTTTTTTTATCCGTGCATTTTTCGACGGACCAGTTCAGATGGGCCGGGATTTCGACGATTCTGGCCCTCAGGATTTTCGCTTTGTTAATAATTTCGGAATTGACTTCCACGCTCATGGCCTTCAGATGCAATCGGTTTAAGAACCTGCGATCATATGCCCTTACCATTCCTGTTATCGTTGTAAGCTTATCTGAAAAGGGATCCTTGGCGGCGGTTAAACAGAGATAGCGATTGGCCCATTTGCTCAACATCTTGCGCAGCCATGGTACGTTGGATACTTTTCCGCCTGTCATATAGGGTGATGCGATCACGATTTTTGCTTTGGCATCGATGATTTTATTTAATAGCCGTTCTATGTGATCCGGTGAGTAGCTCAAGTCCAAATCCAACACCACGACGAAATCTCCCCGACATCGGCTGAAAGCATAACGTAATGCCTGGCCAAGCTTGAAATTGTATGGATGATGCAAAACCAGCATATTGTCATGAGACTGGGCTAAGCGGTCTGCGATTTCACCGGTTTTATCGGTGCTGCCGTCATTGACAAACACTAGTTCCCATCTGAAGCGGTCTTCAAGTGTTACCATGTAATTGCAGACGATTTTCAGGTTTTTCTCCACAAGGGCTTGTTCGTTGTAGCCGGGGATGACGATGGAGACGGAAGGTTTTTGGCCGTGATCGCGAGCGATTTTTCCTTCGATCGAATTGGGTTCGATATGTGTTAACAACATCTTATCCTCCCTGAGGCTGGATGTTTCAGCAATTCTGGCTTTAAGGCAGCGCCGCCCCGGCCGGAAATAGCATATTCATCCATAAAAGCGGAGGGCCTGTCCGGAGCCATCCTGATGTATTAGCCGGGCCGTACGGATTTCAAGTCCCGACGTTGGAGTAAATTATCTGCATGCGTACTCATATTCACCAAATTAAAATGCTTGCCCAGCATGCCGATGACGTCCTTGAAGATCTTAACCTTGCGGTCGCTTGTAAGGTCCATTCCCGGGAAAAATGCCAGATCCTTAATTTTGTCACCGCCGATCAGGTCCAGTGGATGCAAGAGGTAACTTGGGGAAATCCCCCTGATTTTGCACATCCCGATTGCGAGGTAGAGATAGAGCTTCATCAGCAAAATCGAATACCGACTAAGGTATAAAAGATAGCTCAAATGAAATGGCATCTTCACTACCGGTATTGTGGTTACCGGAATCTCCAGAATGGATTGTCCTGAAGGCAGCTTCCATCGAAAAGGTTGCAGCGGTTGAAATCCGTTTTTCATCGAACCAAAAAGCTCGTTTCGGTCCTTCTTTTGTGCCTTACTCAGATCAGATTTCCAGAAATAGTACATTCTTGCCAGTGGGCCGATATAGGTCGGCAATGTGGACGCGTCGAACAGGTAGTTATGTTCAGCCAGGACCTCCAGCAAAGACCTGCTCCAACTGAAACCCGGTCCCCGGAAACCGATGGGTTTTTGCCCTGTTGCTGCATTGATGCTTTGCTCCGCTTGCCTGATTTCATTGATCAACTGGTCCCTTGAGTATTTCTGCAGCCAGGATTCATGATTCAATGAGTGGTTCCCGACTTCGTGCCCCTGATCGGTGATCATTTTCAAATAGGGTTTGTTCGCGGCAAGGTTCGCATCGATACCGACGATGAAGAATGTTATCTTCAGGTTCCAGCTGCCTAATAATTCCAGAACATGGGGAACGAAGATATCAAGGTAGGACGGGTAACATTCCCACCCTTGGTCTCCATGAATCTTCATGTAGGACCATTGGTTGTCCAGATCGAGTGAGATGCTGGCCAGCGGCTTTGTTGAGTCGGGCACATGCCTCAACCGGACCGATGAAGTGCCTTTACCGGGATTTGTCCTTGCTGTGTCTGCTTCCTTAATCCGGTTTTGTCTGCATTCAGTCATTGCGCTTAGCCCATCCGCGCTGGGCGCATTGCACTAATCGAGGGATGAAACCGTCATAGCCCGGTAACTCCTCGATCGGCCCGTGATCGACGATATCGCAGCCGGTGACACAAGTGCCGGCAATGCGCTGGACATCCTCGAACACGGCCCGGTTAAAATCATCCGCAGCGTAATTCTGATTGGCAAATTCAATAAAGGTGTTCAGCTCGTTGGCCACTCCGCGTTCCATAATCCGGAAACCGGTGTGAACAAAATGGATAAATTCCTCCGAGGCAAGTTGAGTCCCACGGCCGATGCCCGTATAGGGAATGTCTTCGAAGTCCTCTTTATTAAACAGGTTGCATCCGTCAAAGATCCCCTTGAGTCTGGGCGACATCTGCAGCAGTTCACGCCGCTGCTCCAAATAATTTCGGTGGGCTGTACAGAAGATGACCGCCTCGGCCTCCTCCAGAGCCGTTCGGGCGTCTCGGGTGAAGTGTTCCTGAAGGTCGAAGAGCTTCAATTTCTGATCGTCGGGCTTCACATAAGGATCGTGCATCATGACCCGGCAGCCTTTGTCAAGCAGCAGTTTGGCCAGAGGCAGGGTCGGTGAGTTTCGCGTGTCCTCCGAATTGAACCGATAGGCCGTTCCCATGAGTGCGACTGTCTTGCCGTTAAGGCTGCCCAGCTGTTTTTCCGCCAGGCGAATGGTCTGGGCAGGGGATTCATCATTGATCTTCCTGGATTCCAGAATCAGGCTGCCAAGATTCTCCGTTCCGCGTTCAAGCATACGCCACAACATGAGGATGCCGTCTTTGGGCAGGCAATGCCCGCCTACGCCAATGGTGGGAATCAATAACCCTCCGCTAGGCACGGCATTTGGATCGGATGTGGCTAAATCTTCCTGAGACAGCATCCCGTTGACGCTGTCTCTTAAGCGATAAAAATCGATATCGTGGTCATCGCAATACCTGACAATTTCTGTGGTGAAGGCGATGCGCACATCCCGGTAGGCGTTTTCCAGGGTCTTCACGATTTCGGCCGTCAAACTGTTCGTTAAGTACAATTTACCCTTGGTGACGATGTTTTGATAGAGCCGTTCGATTAATTTCGGCGTTACAGGACTCAATCCGCCGACCAGTTTGTCGGAATCGGCCACGCGCTCCACCAATCGACCCGGCATGACGCGATTGGGGCTGTTGCCTAAAAGGATATCTTTTCCTTCTTTGAGATTATATTGCAGAAAATGGTCCTTGATCAGCGTCATCATGCTCGATGGCGCCAGCGTTGATTCGAAAATAATCAAAGGCACATTGCCTTCCGGTTTGTTTTGCAGGGCCCGGGCAATGCCGTGAAGACCTTCGAACATCGGCCCGTAATCCGGACCGAAACCGTTTTTATCCGTTTGGATGCAAACCAGGATCACGTCGGCATCAGCAAGATCTGTGTAGTCATGGCTGGCGCTAAGAAGACCTTCACGGGCTGTTTCATTGACGATGCGGTCCAAATCGGGCTCGATGCCGCCGATGACCGAGCGGCCGGCATTGATGGCCGCCACCTTCCAACCGGACGTCGGAGAATTTCTTTGTACCACGATGACTTTCGCCGGCGTGTCGTTTCCAATCCGGATTCTCGCATTGGCAAGCAGAGCCGCCATAGGCATTCCAACGATGCCGGGACCGATGACTGCGATTTTTGATACTTTCCAATTCTCTAAAGAGTGCTCAACCATCTTGTCTTCATTCTCCCTGTCTGATTTCTTTAATAATTCTTATCGTTTTTTGATATTTCACGTGCGCACCTATCCGGTTTTTGAAAATTCAAGCATCGATATTCAAGATAGCGTTCCTTGGAAATTGGCGACTTCATTCTTTCGGCTCCGATTTGTCGATAAACGTCTGAAACCAAAGCTCCAGATTGATGATACCCCAGAGCCGGCGGCCGAAGGCGGACTCGTTGTCAATCAGTTTTTCGATTTCACTATGGTTGAAAATCCCCCGTTCGCGGCAAGAGCGTGAAAAAAGGATGTCCTTGAAAAACGCGCCGGTATTATTTTTAGCCCAAAGGTGAAGAGGAACGGGAAAGCCCATCTTCTCCTTGCGGTTGATGATTTCCGATGGAAGCAGATCTCCCACGGCCTTTTTCAGGATATATTTCATTTCGGCGCCCTTGAATTTCATATGCGGCGGCATACTGGTAATCAGTTCCACGATGCGTCTGTCCAGCAAGGGGACTCGTGATTCGAGTGAAACTGCCATGCTGACCCTGTCTTCGACATGTAGCAATGCAGGCAGGCTGGCCACCATGTCGAAATGCACCATTTTATTGTAGTACGATATGGTGTCGGGGTGGTTGAACATGGTTCTGAATCGTTCGAAGATGTCTTCGCGGCAGTAGTTTTTGCGAAAATCCTGGTTGTAGAGATTCAGGCTGCCCTCGCTGCGGTCGATGAGGCAAAAATAGCGCAAGTCCATGGGGTCGAAAACACCCCGGCTCCAAAATCGCTGCAACATGGGCACATACTGCTTGATGTAGGGTAGATTCGGCAGGATTGTTTTCAGGGACACGATGTGCTCGCCTTCTTCCGTACTCTCGAAAATGGCGCCTTTTATGGCCTGCTCGAGATAGGCGATGACAAATCGGGCATAACCTCCAAAGATTTCATCCCCCCCCTGTCCACCGAGTACAACCTTGACGTTTTCCGCGGCCAGCTTGGACACCATGTACTGAGGGAACAGGCCCGGTCCGGCGGCTGGCTCGTCCATATGGTAGACCAGCTTCGGTAGTGTATCGATGAAATCGTTTTCAGTTGGATAGATTTGATAAATGTCGGCCCCACTGGCTTCGGCCACCCTGCGGGCGAACGGACTTTCATCGAACTGGGGTCCCTCCCTGAAGGCGCCATTGAAGCTCTTGATCTTACCGTTATAGCGGCCCGAAGCCATGAGCGTGACCAGACTCGAGTCCACTCCCCCGCTCAGGTAGGTCCCAAGCGGGACATCGCTCCTGAGCTGGATGTTGATAGTATCTTCCAGCAGTTGCCGAAGGGTGTGGATAAAGTACGCTTCGGTGTGGAAAGTATCCACTTTAAAGGATGGGTCCCAATATCTTCTGGTCGTTACCGAGCCATCGGACAGATCGACGATCTGCATGTGGCCTGGCGGCAGCTTGTAAATCTTTTTAAATAGCGTTGAATGGTTCAGATTATACTGAAACGTAATGTATTCGCAGATCGATTCATAGTCCGGTTCCACCGAGACATCGGGATGTTCCAGAATCGCTTTAATTTCCGAGGCAGCGATTACCCGACGGTCATCCAGGAAATAATAGAGCGGTTTGATACCGAAATGATCGCGGGCCATGAGAACCTGCATTTTTTGGCGGTCATACAGAATAAAGGCGAACATACCGTTCAAATGGTTCACGCATTCTGGTCCATACTCTTCATAAGCCTTTAAAATAACTTCGGTATCCGAGTTGGTCTGAAAGCGATGCCCGAGGCCGATCAACAATTGACGAAGCTCGATATAATTGTATATTTCGCCATTGAATACCAGGGTCAATGGTCCGCAGGACATGGGCTGTCTGCCGGCCGCCAGGTCGATGATGGAGAGGCGTTTATGATAGAGCCCCACGTGATCGTCCGTGAAGTGTCCCTCGTCATCCGGTCCGCGGTGGCTGATTGTATCCGCCATCTGTTTCAGCAGCGCCAGGTCGCTCCCTCGTTCAGATGCTTTATTGATTATGGCTACAAATCCGCACATCTTAATAGTCTCAACCGTTCATTTACATTTGTCCGATGAGCGCTTGTGAAGTCTCCGGCTCCGCCTCAATCAACCCCTCGCCGCCTTTGGCGTAATGCATTCCCCCATGCAAGGCATTCAAAGCTATTGATGGAGTTTGTATATACAAAGGATGACCGGCAAAAGATCCCCGCTTCCAGGACGCGGCTGACCGCCGCGGTTTCGGCAAATAGGGGGCGTTCGCCTATGACGGTGATGATTTTCATTGACTTCGAATGCTCAGTCCACTGCTGGCCTCATCCTTATACCCCAGCATAGGTATGAGGCCTGGTCGAGTTCGCTTTCCATTTCGTGACGCCGATTGCACGCAGAATGAATTTCAAGCGTCAATCGGTTATAACCGCTTATCAATAGCTGATCAAAAAACGATCGATGAGCATGTTGAACGCAATATGCGTACCAACGTTGACATGGTTGAAATATTTTTAGATTTTGGATTTTTTTCCCTTCAAATCAGGTTCTCATGATAGTCTTGTTGGTGTCAACTGCAAACCTGGCATGTTTGTAAATAGTTAAAATTAAAATATTATAAACCTGGATCCTGGTTCGAAGATGATTCGATGAGTCGAAACGGGATGTCATGCTTCATTTTATTTTGGCATCTATTTGATGGCTAATTGGACGCGTGGCGGGAGCACCGATGAAAGCTGAAGGCAAATGAATGTTATAAAATTGTGAACTTTATTACCAACTATTGGTAATTCAGGGTCATAGTTTTTTGCCGCTTCCGTCTAAACTTGTGTTTGATGGAAAACGGTTATTGAATCCGTCCGGTCACTATGGTCGGGACAGGGCGATCTTCCGTGTGATCGCTGCCGTTCTGCAGCAGTTCAAAATAGATTTTTTCCAGTTTCAGCATCTCTTCCAGAATATAAGCTGCATGCCGCGTGGATACCCTCGCCGCCTTCTGTGCGTCGCGGCTTTTGATGGCGGCGATAATTTCGTCGTGGTCGTGATCGTGATGGATCAGCGTAGTCACCGGTTTGATGGTTCGGATAAATCCTTCGGTGAAATCCATGATGCTCTCCATGAGCAGTGCGAAAATCGGGTTGCCGCAAGAGCGGCCCACCAGCCTGTGAAAGCGACAGTAAAGCACATCCTTCTCGTCCGGGTCGATGACATCGGTATAAGTACTGACCAGCTCTTTCATGGCCTGGATATCGGTTTGGGTGGCATTGGCCGCGGCCAGACGACTCACCTCGGGCTCCAGAAAGAGCCGAACCTGAGCCAGATGATCCACCCGGAAATGCCGATGCAGGATAAAGCTGTCTAAATCGTCCAACAACGGCAGGCGGGTCAAATCCCGAACAAATGTGCCGCCTTTCGTACCACGCTTGATGTCGACAAAACCATTGGACTGAAGGGCGCGCAGAGCTTCCCGAATCACCGGTCGGCTGACTTCGAACTGGCGGGCCAATTCGGTTTCGCTGGGCAGGGGAGATCCGCTGGGATAGGTACCGGAAAGGATGGCGGCCTTGATGGCCTTCATGACCTCTTGATACAGGTTCCGTTCTTTTTTGATTTTGGTAAATTTTCTCACTGAACTTGTTTCCTCGTCGGCGGCAAACATGTGAGCATCGTCCAAAGAGCTGTCAAAATCCCCGAGCCGAGAGTTGTCAAATCGCTAAATCATGCAAGATTGTATGTAAAAATACACAGGCTTTGCAATGCAAATGGTTCCCGGCTGTGTCCTCAGATGAGCTTTAGTCCTCTATAACACTTATCTATTGCGTTGTCTGCACAAAAAATACCCACTTCTCGCGTGTTCCCTTTTTAAAGGTAAAGGTGGACTGCTGTGTCAAATTACATGTAAAAATGCTTGACTTTGGACGAGTTTCCTTTTTATAAATGTAATACATTTTGCGATCACATTTCAGTTCCGGCACCCTCGTTCACTCATCGACTCCTTGCGCTGATGGGTGTTGACTACTAGTAACAGAGCTTTTTTTAAATACAGTAGGCCCAATGCCAAGCATCAGTGTATTCTGATCCCATACATGTTGATGCCCCATCCGTTGCTAAACTGAAGACGACGATAGGTTTTACCGACCATCGTACACCATCAACTTCTGGTGAAGGAGGTAACCCCTGGATGGCAAAACTCAAACTTAAGGACAAAACTGTGTTGAGGTCCCTCGGCCTCGGTGGATTCTTCGGTGGCGGCGCCGAAGGTATGGTGGATGTCAAAGATGGAAGGATCATACGAGTCCGGCCCATGCGTTACGGCTGGAAGTACAAAAAGGAGGATGTCAGGCAGTGGACCATGCAGCGAAACGGCAAGGCCATTGAACCGGCATGGAAATCGCTTCCTGGACCGTTTTCGCTCTCATATAAAAAACGGGTCTATTCCCCCAATCGCATCAAGTATCCGCTCAAACGCGTAGATTGGGATCCCCAGGGCGATCGCAACACCCACAACCGCGGCAAGAGCAAGTATGTTCGCATCACCTGGGACGAAGCCACCCGGATCATTGCGGATGAAATCCGCCGTATCATCGACACTTATGGATATCATGCCATTTTAATGCAGGGTGACGGCCACGGCGAGTGCAAGACCATCAATACTCCCCATGGCCATTCCGGTACGCTGCTTGATCGCCTGGGAGGTTTTACGATCCAGGTGCGCAACCCGGACAGCTGGGAAGGCTGGTATTGGGGAGCCAAGCATGTCTGGGGCCAGGGCGTGCAGGGCAATATGTGGCCGGCGGCGAACATCGTCAACGACACCACCGAGCATGCCGAGATGGTTCTTTTCTGGGGCTGCGATCCCGAAACGACCCCCTGGGGATTCACCGGCCAGTTCCCCAGCCGGCTTTGCTATTTCTGGGCAGAGGTCGGCATCAAGCAGGTTTATATCTGCCCCGACCTGAACTATGGGGCTGCGGTGCACGCCGACAAGTGGATCCCGGTGCTGCCCAACACCGATGTGGCGCTTCAACTGGCCATCACCTACGTTTGGATTACCGAAGATCTGTATGACAAGGAGTATGTCAAGACCCACGTCGTGGGGATGGATCAATTTTCACAGTACGTGCTGGGCGAGGAAGACGGCGTGCCCAAGACCCCGGCCTGGGCTTCAAAAAAGTGCGGCGTTCCGGAGTGGACCGTCAAGGCCCTGGCGCGAGAGTTTGCCGCAAAAACCACATCGATCGCCCACTATTTCGGGGGCGGTTTCGTCCGCGGACCATATTCTCATGAAGCCGGGCGTCTTGAAGTCATTATGCTGGGCATGCAGGGGCTGGGCGGCCCCGGCGTACACCACCATCAGCTGACCTATTTCGGGATGCCGCGCAAAGAGGGCCTGGCGGGCACCTTTTTCTGGAATCCGGAGATCGAAGAGCGGCTGTCGATTCCGGTCATGTCCTCGGTAACGGCCTGGCAGCAGCAGGTGCTGCCCAAAACCCTGGTGCACAAGGCTATCGAGTCGGACGAACCCATCACCTTTCACGGCACCGGCGCCATCGAAGCCCTGGTACTGGATCAGTTCAACGAGTACACCTATCCCATTGCCAAAGAAGAGGGCGGCAGCGAGATCCACATGATGTGGACCGACACGCCATGCCGGATCACGTGCTGGAACGGCGGGAATGAAACCGCGCTGGCCATGCGCAATCCCAAGATCGAATTCATCGTGGCCCAGCACCCCTGGCTGGAGAACGACTGCCTCTATGCCGACGTGATTCTGCCCATCAACACCTATATGGAGGTGGACGATATTATCACCAACATCCGCCAGGGCACCCAGCAGCCCAATATCATGATCGCCGACAAGGCCATCGAGCCCGTCGGCGAGTCCAAGAGCGACTTCGAAGCGGTGGTGGAGGTGGCCAAGTATTTTGATCTCGACCAGACCCTGACCGAAGGCTTGTCGATTCCCGACATGCAGAAAAAGGTGTGGGGCTACATGGGCGGCGACAAGCTGGTCAGCTGGAAGGAGCTCTCGCAAAAGAAATATTGGATATACAACACGGCCGAAGATTGGAAGAACGATCCGCCGGGATTTCGGAAGTTCTATGAAGATCCCGAAGCCAATCCGCTGCCCACCGACAGCGGCAAGCTGGAATTCTACTCCGAAGCATTGGCCAAACACTTTCCGGATGACGACGAGCGGCCGCCCATACCCAAATGGGTCGAGAAAAGCGCCATGCACGATGAGCGGCTCTCCAGCCACCGGGCCAAGATGTTTCCGCTGCTGCTGATGTCCAACCACGGCCGCTGGCGGGTGCACTCGCAGTGCGATGACATCACCTGGACCCGTGAGGCCCCCACCTGCAAGGTAATCGGACCGGACGGCTACAAATACGAACCGTTGTGGATTCATCCTTCCGAGGCGGAAAAGCGGGGCATCAAAACCGGTGATGTGGTCAAGATATTCAACGAACGGGGGATCGTCCTGGTCGGCGCCTACGTGACCGAACGCCTGCGGCCCGGTGTGGTGTACGTGGACCACGGCGCCCGCCACGATCCCATCAAGACCGGAGAGATCGAGCGCGGCGGCGCCATCAACACGATCTCGCCAGCCGGTATCACCTCGAAAAATTGTGTGGGCCAGGCCACCAGCGGCTACCTGGTGCAGGTAGAGAAAGTATCCGGCCGGGAGTGGGATCAGTGGCGTCGGGACTACCCCGAAGCATTTAATCGACCGTACGATCCGGCCGCCGGGCTGCGGTTCGACGCCTGGGTCGAGAAAGGTGACAACCAATGAAAGTATTTGCCATAGACCTGAGCGTCTGCAACGGCTGCTACTGCTGCCAGATCGCCTGCAAGGACGAGCACGTGGCCAACGACTGGACCCCGTACGCCAAGCCCCAG
>JBNKKC010000106.1:0-72132 GCA_050291625.1 Desulfobacteraceae bacterium | reverse complement strand
CTTCCATGAGAAGGCTTGTCAACAGGTAATCTGTTCACAGATTACTAGTTATCGTCCAACGAGTCTCAACCGCCACGCTTCCATCCGCACTCTTTGATGGGACTGCCATTGGTCCCGGTGCATGTTAATATCCGTTGGCAGGGGCTGCAATCTTTGCGTCGCAATCCTTATTATCAGCGGCAACTGACTGTTGCAGGACGCCAAACGCAGTCCCCTGGATGAGACATTGAAACCGTTTTTCTGTTACGTGTCCAACACAACCTTTTTGATATCTTAGCTCTAAGCGGCCCTTTGCTGACCTGTGCCGTAAAACGGTTCATAGGCTTGCCCGCTGACCCATAGCCGATGCAGCAATACAGCTAACTTGCGAGCTACGGCAACAGCTGCTCGCTTTTTAGCATTTTTGCCACCGCGAGCGCATATGGCCATGCCGTGGCTGCGCAAGTCGCTGTCTGGACCAAACGGACCTATGATGTAGTGGGCACTGCTTACCAATAACTGGCGCAGATATTTATTGCCTGCTTTGCTGATGCGTAGCTGTTTGTCTGTTTTACCCGATTGGTCGCGACGCGATGTCAGCCCTAAAAAAGGGCCAAGTTGTCGACTTTTTGAAAACCTGGCCGGATCTTCTATGCTCAGCAAGTAGGTTAATGCGGTTACCGGGCCAACTCCGGGCACTTGCTGTAAAAGCTGTGTCTGCGGATATCGCTGCTGACACAGCTGATCGATCCTGGCATCCAGATCGCGAATCTGAACGCCCAACTGGGCGATGGTATCCATTATCGGTTCAAGCGCCGGCCAAAGATCGGCAGGCACTTGGGCTGCACAGCGCTTGGCAAAACAATCTGTGCTGCAACTGGGCAAACGCTCTCCGTTGGCTTTGACCACACCGCGAGCGTGGTTGATCAATTTGGTACGCGTTTTTACCAGCATGTCCCGAGACTTGATCATGACCAGATCGGCATGGGCCTGACTGCTACGATGGCGCAATGCGCACAGCAACCGTGGCTCTATCCGGCAAACCATGCCCAGCATACGCGCGTCACGTTCATCGGATTTATCCTGGCTGTCCCAGATAAATCTCAACTTTCTTGGGTTGCCCACATAAACGTTACAGCCCATCTGCTCGAGCAAACGGCTGATCCACGGTGAATGGGTACCGGCCTCCATGGCCACCGTAGAGCCTTGGTAGCGCTTAAAATAGTGGCTGATCTGTGTTTTTGTATTGATCACTTTGACAATGTCCAACTCGTTTCCATCGGCATCAAATACAACGGCAATGTGATACTTGTCTCCCAAATCCATCCCAATTGTGATAGTATCGTTCATGGCTGGTCTCCTTTTTTTGCAGCACCTTCGGGTGACTGCGTTAACTTTGTGAGCATGATTGTATCATAGCTCGTCGGAGACCAGCCTTCTCATTTTATCTTTGCGTCTTTGCATGAGATTAAGATCTTGTATATTGCATTCCGCACTCTCTCAGCGCAGTAAAATGCCTGCCTGTAACCTTTTGCGTATTTACCGGCTATTGAAGCCATTGCATGAGCCCCTGCCATGAGTCTACATGGATGGCGCCAACCGACGCTAACAGACTTTTCCATCTGATATCACACCTTCCACCGATAAGGAGAGCGCATTCCGGTCCGATGTAGTGCCGGAGTTTGGTCAACTCCGGCCTGAGCCGGTTCTCATCCAGAAGAATGGAAACACTCAATCCGATGCATGTTGCGTTAAACTGCGAAACGGCAGCGGCCAGTTCCTCGGCCGGCAGATTGGCTCCGACATAGATGGGCCGCCATCCCGATTCGGCCGCGGCCAGGGCTGCCGACAGCGCCCCCAGCTCATGGTGTTGTCCGGCAGGTGTGCCCAATACAATAACGGGCGCTTGCGACGCAATCTCTGCGCAGCGCAGCATGTCCCACAGAAAGTTGCGGACGCAGCTGGATGCCAGGTGTTCATTGAGGATTTTGAGTCGTCCGGCTTGCCATCCCTCGCCGATTTGCTTGAACAGCGGCACGATCACAGACTCGACCACGGCCTGTCGGCTCAGGTGAACAGCGGCATCGCAAAGCGTTTGTTCAAGTTTGCCCGGATCGAGTGACAGGACCGCCTGCAAACTCTGTTTGCAGTAACTTTCCACGGATTGAGCGACGGCTGTTTGGGAAGCGGCCGGTGCTGGAACGCCCGTGCCACCGGGTCGGTCCAACTTCAGAATCTGCAGCAGTTCGTCCGAATCGACGTTGGCGATCTGGGAAATTTGGTGACCGGTATCGCAGGCGGTTTTCAACAGTTGAAGTCGGCGGACGTCCTCCTGGCAATAGAGCCGCCGGTTGGAAGGCGTTCGCTTTGGTGCAATCGCATTATACCGGCTTTCCCAGGCCCGAATGACGTGGGGCTTCAAACCCGTGTGGTCGGCAACATATTTGATTGAAAAT
Source organism: Desulfobacteraceae bacterium (assembly GCA_050291625.1). Classification (GTDB taxonomy): domain Bacteria; phylum Desulfobacterota; class Desulfobacteria; order Desulfobacterales; family Desulfosarcinaceae; genus JARRKU01. Next base: position 69,697 of record JBNKKC010000106.1, on the reverse strand, counting down.
ATTTTTTTCCGTTCCATGACGTAATTGTAATGGGCAGTGTTGACACTGTCAATATTTGGTTTAACTTTTGTTAAAGTTTAGAACACATAAAGTTGAGGAAAAATCCATGAACAAACAGCACAAGGTTACCATTTGGTATGTTATTTTGGGCGTCTGGGCCGTCTTGCTTCTACACAACCTGATTGCATCCGCTTTTGCCGTAAAGACGATCCCCTACAGCGAATTTCTGGAACTGGTCAAGGCGGGCAAAGTGACGGAGGTCGCCATTTCTGAAAATCAGATCCAGGGACGTCTGCAGAGCGAAAATGGCTCGGAGGATTCCGGCAATTTGTTTCGGACGGTGCGCGTAGACAAGGATATGTCGGGCCTGCTTGCGGCAAACAACGTCCAGCATGCCGGACGCATCGAATCGAATTTTCTCGGCAGCCTGCTCTCATGGACCGTACCGCTGCTGCTGTTTTTCGGTATCTGGTTTTTGCTTATGAAACGCTTCCAAAACCAGCAGGCGGGGTTTCTTTCCATCGGAAAGAGCAAGGCCAGGATCTACATGCAGGATGATGTGGATGTCCGGTTCAAGGATGCCGCCGGAGTTGACGAGGCCAAACAGGAGCTGATGGAGGTCATCGATTTTCTCAAATCGCCGGACCGCTATACCCGTATCGGCGGCAAAATCCCGCGCGGTATTTTGCTTGTGGGGCCTCCCGGAACCGGTAAAACGCTACTGGCCAAAGCCGTTGCCGGTGAGAGTCAGGTACCGTTCTTCAGTCTCAGCGGCTCTGAGTTTGTAGAGATGTTCGTCGGCATGGGAGCAGCTCGTGTACGCGATCTTTTCCGACAGGCCAAGGAGAAAGCGCCGACCATCGTTTTCATCGATGAGCTCGATGCTCTGGGCAAAGCGCGCGGCAACGGCGCCATCGGCGGCCATGACGAACGCGAACAGACACTCAACCAGATCCTGGTGGAAATGGACGGGTTTGATCCCAACCTCGGCGTCATCTTGATGGCCGCCACCAACCGCCCTGAGGTGTTGGATCCGGCGCTGCTTCGACCGGGGCGTTTCGACCGCCAGGTGCTGGTGGATCGACCGGACAAGAAAGGAAGGGAAGACATTCTGAAAATCTATATCGATAGGATCAAGGCCGACGACTCAGTGGATGTTTCTCAAATCGCCGCCATGACATCGGGAATGGTCGGCGCCGATCTGGCCAACCTGGTCAACGAAGCGGCGTTGCTGACCGTCAGGCGTTCCAAAGAGGCCGTCTCGATGGCGGAAATCAAGGAAGCGGTTGAACGGGTAGTCGCCGGCCTGGAAAAGAAGAACCGGCTCATTACCCCGGAAGAAAAGAAAATCGTGGCCTACCACGAAATGGGCCACGCCATAACGGCCATGGCCCTTGAAGGAACAGACCCTGTCAATAAAATATCCATCATCCCCCGAGGTATTGCGGCATTGGGATACACACTGCAGACCCCTACCGAGGAGCGATTTTTAATGCGACGCACTGAACTGCTCAACCGCATAACGACCCTGCTGGGCGGTCGGGCCGCAGAAAAGATCATTTTCGACGATATCTCCACCGGTGCACAAAATGACCTGATGCGGGCAACTGACATTGCACGCAGCATGGTGGAAGCCTATGGCATGAGCGACACTCTGGGCCAGGTATACCATGCGCCGAAGCACCAAGGACATTTCCTGGGCGGCATGATGGGAGCGGAGCGACACCACAGCCATAAAACAGCAGAGCAGATCGATGAGGAGATACGGCAAATCATAGAGAAGCAGTTCAACCAATCCCTTGCCATCCTGGAGCGAAACAGGTCGCTTCTGGATCACTATGCCGAAGAGCTTCTCAAGCGCGAAATCATCGAAGGAGAAATTATTGAGGAGCTGAAAAACGCGGTTCAGTCCCAGCGCCCTGCGGATATCGATTCTGATAAACCCAGAATCCGACAGCGGGTCGCATGACCGAAATGAGAGTTGTATTCATAGCAGAACACGTTCCAGAAGTGGCTTCAAAATCTTCCATCGGGCCCAAGATCAAGGCGGGGAAAATGCGTTCAACCGCAGGCATACATCGCGTATGTCGAGGATTGAACGGTTTTCCCCAACGCCGAGCTTGGGTTCGAGGGGAGGTTTTGAAGCCACTTCTAGGCTTTGATGATCAGGTACCCCAGATAACACGCATAGCAGGTTAAAAGCATAAAGCCGTTGGCCCGCGATATCGTCAGGCTCTTGCGCATCATCAGCCAGGGCAGCGCGCTGGTGGCCATCATGACAAGGTAGTCGATCCACAAGCCGGATTCAAAGAAGCCGCCGGGAATTGGAATGGGTCTGACCAGGGCCGCCACCCCGATCACGCTGAGGATGTTGAATACATTGCTGCCGACCAGATTACCGATGCTGATATCCATCTCTTTTCGGATCGCCGCCACCACCGACGTGGCCAATTCCGGCAGCGACGTTCCAAAAGCGACAATGGTCAACCCGATAAATTTCTCCCCAACGCCGAGTATGGTCATGATTTTTACAGCGGAATCGACCACGATCTCCGCGCCACCCACTACGCCGGCAATACCCACGCCAATGAGCACCAGCTGCCGGCCGCGACTGTCGACATAACCGATATCTTCGACCTCACTGGCAATGTCATCACTGCCCGCGCTGCAATTCGCCGGTCTTTCCTTGCGGCACCAGTAGTAATTTACAAAGGTATAGATGATGACACCCACGAACAGGGTCAGGCCTTCGAAACGGCCCAGATGAGAATTCAGCGACAACAGCAACAGATAGAGAGACACCGCCAACATCAGCGGGATATCTCTCTGAACCACGGAGCGCTGGCTGGAAATGGGCTGGAACAGTGCCGATGCGCCCAGTACCAAGGCGATATTACAGATATTACTGCCGACAACATTGCCAACGGCGATCATGCTTTTGGCTTTTACGGAGGAGATAACGCTGACGACCAACTCGGGAGCGGAGGTTCCGAACGCGACAACCGTCAGTCCGATAACAATGGGTGTCACCCCAAGGCTTCGCGCCAGGCTCGATGAACCCTTGACCAGCCATCCGGCGCTGTAATAGAGCAGGATAAATCCGATGCCGCAGAGAAAAATGAGTAGCAGCATGATCAGGTCCCCTTTAGAATGGCATTGCGCAAAACGGCATCATCGACTCATTTCACCATCAATATCATATTATCGCTCCATTCGCCTTCATCAGCTTCCCCACGAAAACGGCTTTGGTTTCAGCGCCTTTTCCCGAAAAATCCAGCCAAGTCTGTGCGCTCGTATGGTACCTCACCCAACCAATCGTCGATGTGTCATTCAAAAGGCATGGTCCTATTGTCGGTTGCAGGATTGCGGCATTTCGGTCCGTCGAACTGAAACAGCGCTGCCGCATGGCTTCACTTCATTGGGGTTCCGGGCACCGCCGTGAGAATCTATAGCAATTTCCGTGAGGTGAGTCAATAATCGCACCTTAGTGTCCAGCCATAAATGACATTCCCGAATGGAAGCCGAGCTCTGACTCTTGCGGCACGGTCCCGTCGTCGGCAGGTTTTATTCATCATCACACCCACTTAAATAGTAGCCAACGGATTTTGGCAATCGACCATTTTTACTTTAAAAAAGGATTGACAAACAGGTGAGGATAGCGCTTCTCCAACTCGGCTTTCAGACTGGGATCCAACTTTGCCTTATAGAGGGATTTCACTACTGAAAACTGCTCAATATTCGTAAAAGCAACACCTTTCAAGTTGGCTTCCTGAAAATCGGCATTGAAAAGCAAGGCATCATGCAACGTAGCATCCTGCAAATTAGCCCGCCTCAGATTCGCATTGCGCAAGCGGGCTCCTGTGAGATCGGCGCGATACAAGTCTGCATCGGCAAGGATTGCATCTTCAAACCGATAATCGGAAAAGCGCTTTCTCTCAACTCTGGCATTGTTATCATGTGGCAATTTTAGTTTCTCCAACCAATCTTGAGTATAGAAAGCCAATTGATAGTTGTTGGCACGCTTTATTTGATCGGCCTGCATCTCTAGGACACCAAACAACAAGGCATTTTGGATGTTGGCGTTGGAAAAATCGGCATGTTTAATCTGGGAACTTGACAAATTCGCACCTGATAGATCCGCAAATCTAAAATCCGCCTTATCAAGCGTTGCACCTGTAAATATGGCCTCCTGCAGATTTGCATTCGAAAAATCTGCCTTTTCCAATTCAGAAGATGCGAGTGTTGCTTTGGTTAATATCGCCCCACTGAAATCAGCCCCATTTGCTTTAGCCTCTCTGAGATCAGCCTCTTCAAGATATGCCTGTTCAAACGATGCGTTGTTCAGTCGTGAAAACTTCAAATTCGCCTTATTCAGCTTGGCTCTTGATAAATTTGCTCCTTCAAAATGACGCTTTTCCAAATCTATCCAATACGCCAGCTCATTCTCCGGCTTTTTAGATATTGCCTGATGATTTAAGTCCGCAAACACAAAATGGCGAACTGCCAATACCTTTAATGGAGTCTTTTTTTCTTCACTCCATATAGAGTCTTGCCATGGCATTTTCCCAATAAAAGCAATCATATTCAATCTGATTAGCAGCATGACAAAAATGGCCGTGGCTGAAAAGATCGATAATGCACAAATTGACGATAAGCGCGTTCCAGTCCTGTTCATCAGACTCTGTTGAAGGTACCAAAAGAAGGCAACAACGGAAATTCCCAAACATGTTACACAAAGCATGTAGGTAGTAAGCACAATGCTATGTTTTTTAATGACAAACCCGGAGAGCAGCAGCAGAATGATCGGCAACAGCCACCAAAGGGAAAAACTCACAAAAAGCTTTTGTGCTTTCCCGACCGTGGCGCCCAGTCGATCCTTTCCGGCCTCAACACCAGTACCGTTTTCTAAAAAACGGCAATAGATGATAATCCACGGATAAAGGCGGCTCAAGTGACGATCGCACATGCTGTTCAAGGTGCATTTTTTCGCTTTGTCATTGCAAGCTGAGCAGTTGTCTTTATTTAGATCTTTACACTCATCAATGGCATATTTAATGAGCTTGTTTGTCTTGTAAAGATAAAGCTGCTTATAAACAAAAAAGCCTACCAGCAGCAAAGGGGCAAGGCCAAGATAGTAATTCAGAGACATCCGCGCATCCATAAATGGCATTATGATCTTTTGTTCCTTAAAAAAATCCAATGCCGGTGACGTCGAAATCGTGAGAAGCGTGTAGCATAAAATCCCCAGATAGATGTAGAAAATTCTTCGGCAATGATAGATGGCGTCTTTGATATTATCATAAACCCAGTCATCCGGAAGGTTCAGCGGCATCGATCGATCGGAAGGAGATGGATTCGCATTGTCGCCATCTGTTTGCGGCTTGCCTGTCAGGAGCCGTTTTTCATAAGGCGTGACCCATATTTCCCGGTCTCCAGTAATTTCCGACGTCCGCGGAACGCTTTTACCTACGATGATATCTCCCGCTTGCATGATAACCACCATGAAAACTGTGTTACATGTTATTGCCGTCAGCAATTCACATTCCACCAAAACAGCCTGGAAGGACTATAAAGATCGTCGTTTCCATCACGATACTGGTTGGCGGACCGGCATTGGTTGAAGTCCATACCGTTTGGATACCACTCGCTGTGTTCCGACGCCCGCTGCATGCAACAGCCTCTGGCTCTGGCATGCGTCGTTTCTATGGCTCCAGGAGCCATGACAATGGGGCAGGCAATCAATAATAAGGAGATCCAGAACACCTTTTTTTTCATTTTTTCCTCCATGGAATAAAGGGGAATCGGAGCGCTTTCAAATGTGCGTCAACTGATTCGTCACTAAGAAAATATGGTCATTTTAGAGGGGACGGCCAAGCACAAGTGAGCCTTCGTGTTCAATTGTAGAATGGCCCGGTCCAAATCAAAAGTCTGTGATGGACATCACGGATCCAGCGTGCCGTTTGTCACACGTCGGCATGCCGATCCCATAACCGGATCCAACCAGGATGTCGGTGTGACAACGGGCATCTGCCTTGCGAGTCCTACTCTTCTGTCACGATTTGTTTATAAAACATCTGAACATCCGGTGAGGCGGCTTGGCGGGCCTGGTATTCGGGTCGTGAGCAAGTCTCAAAACCCAAGGTTTGGTACAGGCGTGTCAATTTGGGATGATTGGTCAGACTGATAAAGCGCGAGTATCCCTGCCGCTGCATAGTCTCGATGAAGGCTTTTACGGTGAAGACCCCGACCCGCTGGTTGCGAAAACGGGTGGATATGGCCAACGCCGCAATCTCGACGGTCCGTGCGTCGATCATCTTTTTCTCGACGCACCCGACCACAATGTCGTCGATCAAAGTGACGTAAAAGTTGTCGCGTTCGCGCCTGAGATATTCCTCGTCGCGCAATTTCAGGAATCCTTCGTGCTTGTAAAGCATCAATATTCCCTTGATAAACCGCACATCTTCTTCAGTGGCCAGCGGTTCGAAGCGCTCGACGAAGTTGTTGGCAATCAAGGTTCCGAAGCCTTCGATGGTGAACAATTCGTGCTTGATGGCGTTTTTGGCGGCCGGCAGGATGTGCACGCGGTCGTACCGGCCCGCCTCTATCTGATCGCAAATGCGCGACAGGATGTCCCGGTAATTCACGTTGGCGATCAAATCACCCCAGGCATGAACAGTCGTGTCGACGCCTTCAGTATGGATCGCGTTTATTTTCCGGCCATCCTTATCCAAAAGAGGCTTTCGCTCCAGGAAGATCAGCTTATGGACATTTTCCTCCTGGTCCAGGACGTGCTCGTAGAAGTCAACTTCGGCAGGAACTCTTATGATACGGGTATCGGGCAACCGCTCATCCAACGTCCGAAACATCTTCTGGTTGGAAAACCGATTGGCGACATTGTGATAAAGAGTGGTCTGCATGCCCTGCCGGTTCAGAAATTTAATGTCCGCCACCACCTCCTCGAAATGATCCCGCAGCACCCCTTCCCGGCAAGCCGTACAAATGGTCTTGCCGCTAAGTGCCCGCGTGTATTCGTCGATATAAAGCCGAGGCATCCCATCTCCCTGAAAAGTAGGCAAAAACTGTCGATTTAAATTTTTGGATCTTCTCCAGATTAGTTGGATAAAAGGACCCTATCATTCGCACAAGCCGCTGGCTGAGGGCTTTGTCTGCGCACATTGAGCCGCAGGGATTCGTCATCTCAGTACTTTATCAATGGGGGAGACCGTGTCGCCGCCTATCACTGATATTGATCATCGTATGTTCTATGTATTGCACCGCAATTGCAGCCAATTCAGCCTGTCACATCGGCGAACACCGGAGGGGGCAAGCATCCCCCATTGATAAGGTACTGAGATGACCAGCCCGGAGGCGACGTGTGCAGACAAAGCCCTCAGCCAGCGGCGTATCGACTCATTTCCTGTGGCGATCGCATATTTCTCATATGCGCCAACTAATTTGGAGAAGAGCCATACTTTTATGGTAGCAAAATGGGATTCAAACGGCAAGAAAGCGGTTGCGCATGCAACCACTTTCAAAAGTGGCGGTGTTCATTTTACGAAAGGATATCCAGATGGTCGAGCAACCGTCCCATCAGTTGGTGGTTTTGAGCATATGGGGCATCTTCGTCCAAAATCTCGCCCTCGGATTGTACGAACATCGAATCTGTCAGTTCCTGTCGACAATTGTGCATGAGGGACCGCACACCCTGCTCGGTCACCTCCATATGGAATTGCAGAGCGATCACCCGGTCGCCGTAAACAAATCCCTGGTTTCGGCAGCCGACACTGGAAGCAATCAAGCGCGACCCATGCGGCAGTCCGAATGTGTCGCCGTGCCAATGAAAACTCGTCCATTGGGGTGGGAAAAGCTCGGCAACAGGATGATCGAGAATATCATTGCACAGGTAAACCGGAAGCCAGCCGATCTCTTTGTTGGCGTTTGGCCGAACCTCAGCGCCGAGCACATCGGCGATTAGCTGGGCCCCCAAACAAATCCCCAGCACCACTTTTGATGCACGAAGAGCGGCTTCGATCGCCTGCTTTTCAATGTTGAGCCACGGATACTCGGCTTCGTCATGGACACCCATGGGGCCACCCATCACCACCAGCCAATCGAACCGTTCCGGATCGGGAGGGACTTGCTTGTTAAAGAAATGTGTCCCAGACAAATTATGCCCGTGACTGCCGGCCCATGTTTCGATAATTCCCGGGCCTTCGAAGGGAACTTGCTGAAAATAGTGGATTCGCTTTGCGGACATACGATCAGTCTATATTCTCCATCTGATTCGCCTTATGGCCTGGAACCAGCATGTATCGATAGCATTGGGTGCAAAGTTTCAGACCGCCATCCATCGAAAGGCTCTGCTCTGGTGAGTCTAACCGATGACCACATTCGGAACAAACCATCTCATCGCCTGCACACAATATGTCATCCATAAGATTCTCCCATCGGCTTAAGTTTGGCGCACTATGAAAACATGGATCCATGTCGACCATTGCAATATACCTGCCATTCGTGAAACCGCGTCCCCTTTATATATTTGTTATTGATTTTCAATAAGTTAAGAATGTATCATTAAAAATAAAAATGGAAAAACAACAAGTGAAAGACAATTTTGTCGCATTAAAGCCTAACTTATTACAATTTTGAAAGAATCAGATATGGAAAAGAGGCTCGGTATAAAGTTTAATCCAGCCATATAGTAGGCTTTACTGCTCTGAGCAAATATTGATACCCACATTCGCCGCTTTGAGATCCGGGAACTCTTTTAGTGGACGCATACCCTCCATATATTTTGCATGACCACAATCGCATGAACCGCCTTGCTGAACCAAATAGTTAATATAACCTGCACTGTTCGGCACCTCCAGGTAATACATAAAAAATGCCCGCAAATAGGTGGCGGCGGTGCGCTGCTGGAGGATTTGGGATGCATGCATTTCTCGCCCTCCTACCATTCCGGGATTGTCCATGCCGGGATCGTCATTGCCATCGGCATCATACGCTGTTTCACGGGGAGCGCCCGGCAGACAATCAATTGGTTCATCAACATCCGGTTTCATACAGATACTGTCAGTGTATCCAAAATGGTTGGCTCCAGTAATAACGATAAGATGTTTGGAAGGAATCGCCCCACAGTATGCAAATTTGGGGAAGACCCCAACTTGACAATGATGCTCATGGGTTCCATGGATCACAAGCATGGGAATATTCTGAGGTGGGTTCCAACCTACAAAACACGGAGCGTCCGTGTCGCCGGCGTTTTTATTCGGACAGGCTGGGGCAATCACACCGACTGCTTTAATTAGACCTCTCAGCTGTAAAGCCGTTACCAATACTCCGGCTCCCCCTGTTGAATGCCCCATTAATCCCAAGCGTCTTAGATCGATTTTCCCTTTGAACCACGATTGTGATTTCTGTGTTTCCCATTCCAAGTAAGTAATTACTTTCTTGATAATCTCAGCTATTCCTGAAGGTTTATCGGATACAATCTCAGTATTAAAGCCCAAGTGTTTGTTCCAATCGACCGAAATGGCGATGATCCCGGATTTTGCCAGACGCAGCATTATACCTTCGGCCTTTTTGTAATCTTCGAAAACTGTACTTGTGAGAGCCTCCTTTGTATCTTGATCAAGCCAGTCACATGGTATTGTTTGGGGCCTGCTTCTCAAACCATGTGCATATATCACCACGGGAAACGGCCCCCCGCACGCGATCTGATCTGAAGCGGTCTGGCCGATAGCTTTCGGGTAGTACACCCTGGCCTCGGCGGCTTTATTTGGAGCAAGTCCGATGGATATATCTTTCTTATCCCATTCATAATTCTCACCAATCCGGACAGGCCCGTCGGTTGCTCTGATCGTAAGTTTCTTGTTGATTTTAACGTTTTTTTCTCGATATATTCCACTTTTCATTTCTATGATATGACCATTTTGAGCGGCTTTAACAGCACAGGTCAGTGTTTGAAATGGAGAAAATAAATCACCCGTTTCCATTCTTTTAGAACAGGCATTTGTGTGAATAACACGTTGTCCTAAACTGATGGGTAGAATGCCAGTGCACTGAGCATGAACCCATCTCCCTGGCATCATAATACAAATGATTATCGTTGCCGCTGAGAAACACTGCCTTATGGATAGAATCCTTTCTGGATTCCACAAGAATCGAAATATGCTTCTCGGCCATAAAGCAATCCTAATGTTAAAGGCTCCTTTTTTCATTTGTCTCATCCCTCCTATTAGCACTATTTGCATAGGACTACTGCAGGGCCACCAGAATCAATACCATCCCGGTACCTCGTTTGAGCGCCGTCATCGCCTTGCCAAGAACAGCACCCTGGGCCCTCGCATAATCGGTAACTTTCATGGCGTGCCCCGGCGTCTCGGAAGTTGTTAAAAGATCACCCGGGAGAACTTCACCATAAGAAGCATCGACCCGGCAATAGACACGGCCGGATAATGATACAGGAAGCGATCCGTCCACTACGGTTCCTTCCTGACGCATCGTCAAACCCGGATGGATGCCTTTTGCCCCGCTGACGCAGCCGGCCACAGTGCGATCATAGGCTCGGTCGGCAATGCGCAACCTTCCCGGCTGTTCCGGATCGATCACGACCACCATGCCGGGCTTGATTCTCTCCGACCGGGTCACATCAAACGGTTCCGCCAGATCACCGCCACCTGTAATTTCCAGAACTTTGGTTCGTGTTGTCCCACCGACATCAAGCTTGCCGTTAATTTCCATAGCTTTTGTCCGTGTCGTCCCATTGACATCGAACCTGCCGTTCTTTTTCAGAGAGATTAAAGGATTTATGCTAGGATTACCTAAATTCAGATCTCCATTGGTGCGATTTGCCCATATATAAGAGAGAACTTCAGTTCCTTGTTTAAAATGAATCGCGGGATTTCCAAGATCGCCTTCGTGTCTGACCAATATCAACGGGTCTGCAACGCCTTTAGCTTCAAGCAGCGCCTCCGGAGTGTCCGTCCCGATGCCGACAGCGCCATCTCTCTTTATTGTCAATGCGTTACGAGCCCCGCCTCTGGGCCATGTTCTAAGAATAATCCCTGCAGATCCTGATACATATGCCTTGCGATCATCTCTATTAGGAAAGTAGCTTCTCATAAGACTAGGGCCCAAACTCGTAAAACCTTCAACTTCTAACGTATTAGGTGGAACAGGACCAGGCTGTCCTTCGAGACTCAAAGTAACTTTGGGTGCGAGTTTTACCGTGCCGATGACATTCAGAGTTGCCCCTGGGTTAGCAGTCCCGATTCCGACCCTGCCTCCATATGATAACTGGCCGGTGTCACTATCACTCCAGGCAGTACTGCTATCTCCCCAAGCTTGAGCCGAAAACCAAAACACCAGACAAAAACCTGCTGAAAGGAATATCCCAGAAATTCTGTTCATTCTAAATCCTCCTTTATCCCGCATCTCTAAATGTTGATGGTTTGCCCCACCACGGACATTCCCAATGGGTCCGAAGGCAGGCAAAAGAGCGTAACGTCACAGCGATGACAAGCGCAAAAGAGGCGAGGAAAAGTCTCTTTCATCGTCCCCGTCCGCCATGGCTCAAATCCGGTTGGAAATGAAAGAGAGGACACGAATACGTTTAATAGGAATCGGATGCCGGATATCGCCCTTGCCCATCCTGCAACCTGTACGCATGCTGCCAATTAAGGGATTCTCTAAGCCTTTAATAAATGGGCAGAAAACAAACGCCTGGTTCATTTATATTTTATGATAATGGAATTATTTTCGTGGTGGTTAGGTTCACGATAGCATTCGACAGGTTCTATTGTCAAATATAGGACTAAAAGCAAAATAAATTTAAAGCCCGCCCTTGATTCATTTGCCTCAAGAAAGTGTTAACCGTCCGTTTAAATTATACAGCAGGGAGAGGCTGGTTCCAATCAAGATGAACATTATCGATCCGTGTTGGCGGCCTGTAATTTAGGGTGAGGGCCGCGGTTGCGGAGACCTTTCATCTTGGGGCAGTGTTCCTCCACGTGAGCCCGGTGCTATGCATCGATTCAATTCATGCAGCCCGGATTCCGGGTGATACCAGGCCCGAGCTAATTGATATCCAGGAGGAACAGAGACAGTCCCGGCACATAAGTCACCAGCAACAAACACATCAACAGCAAAACCAGATATGGAAGAGAGGCCCGGTAAAGGGTGGTGACAGGCTGCTCGAATTTCAGGCTCGCAATAAATAGATTCATCCCCACCGGCGGGGTTGAGTAACCGATCTCGAGATTGATCAGAAAAATGACGGCCAGATGAAGCAGATCGATACCATAGCTTTGCGCCACGGGCACGATGATCGGCACAACGATCACAATGGCGGAGAAGATGTCCATGAGGCAGCCCACAAGGATCAGAAAAACGTTCAATCCGGCCAGAAACAAGTACTTGTTATGTACATATCCCGTCAACAGCAACAGAATCCGGTTCGGTATCCGGGCGTCCACCAGGTAACCTGTCAGCCCCAGCGACATCCCCAAAATAATCAGGATGGCGCCCGACAGCATGGCGCTCTCGATCATGATGGACGGCAGCTGGCGCCGCCAGTGGATCTCTTTGAGGATGAGACACTCCACTACAAGGACATACACCAGTACAACGGCGGAAACTTCCGCAATGGTAACGAACCCCCCGTACACCCCGATGAGGATCAGGGCGATCATGATCCAATCCCACATCGCCGCCGTAAAGGATGTTGCGACCAGCCGCCACGAATGTTCATTCCCGTCCGGGCGTGCACCTCCGAATCGCCGGCCGCGGATGAAAGCATAGATCGACAGCACGCCCAGCAGCAGCAATCCGGGCACCAGGGCGGCTTTGAACAATGCCGCAATGTCGATCTGCGCGACAACCCCGAAGAGGATGATCGGAAGGCTTGGAGCAAACAGCAGCCCCAGGCTTCCGCCGGTCGTCAGCAACCCCAGATTGAACCTGCGATCGTAACCTTGCTGCCTAAGGATGGGATAGAGCACCGAACCCAGAGCAACAATGGTCACGCCGCTGGCTCCGGTCAGGGCTGTAAAAAAGGCGCAGGCGCACAGCGCCGCAATAGCGCTGCCTCCGGGCAGCCATCCGGCTGTGGCTTCGAGGAATCTGAGCATTCTCTGCGGTGAGTTTGAAACGGTCAAAACGCACCCAACCAAAGTGAACAGCGGCAATGCAACCAGTACGGGAATGGTGGCCAAACGATTCATCTCTATCAGAATCAGCTCAATCGAGGAAAGGTCGAACTCAGTGCTCAGCAGACACGCCATGGCAAGGCCGGCAATGCAGATAAAAAGTGGTGCCTCCATCAATGTCAGACATAAAATAAGAATAATGGCGACAAGCAACAGAATCATGCGCCCAGGTCCTTCTCCGCCTGCATGAATCCAAGCAGTTCAAAAGAAAACCGCAGAAATGCGATGCCGAAAAACACCGGAAAACAGACGGCGACCCATCCCCAGCGACCGAACAGGGCGGCCTCATTGAGGACAAACGGCACGGCCGCCCAGGCCAGCAGGGCACAGATCGCCATGGCGAACAGGTTGGCCACCGCCATCACCGCCAGGCGTGCTTTCTCCGGCAGCAGTCGCAGCAGCAGTTCGATTTTAATATGTCGGTGATGTTTCAGCGCAAGTGTCGCGCCGACGAGTGCCAGCCATAATACCACCGTAGGCGCCAGTTCGAGCAGCCGGTGCGGGCTGAAATGAAGCAGATTGCGTGCGATGATGGTGACACATATCATGCCGATCAACAGCAGATAGAGCAAGACAGCCATAAAGCGCTCGATTTTCTCCAACCAGCTATCGAGAATCTCAATCCATTTTGGCATGGCAAGCGTCCATATGAAGTATTCCGAGGATTGAACGGTTTTCCCCGCTCTCCTGTCCCGCCGAGCTTTGGCGGGAGAGCTTGGGTTCGAGGGGAGGTTTTGAAGCCACTTCTCTACTTTTTCTCCGCCTGCCGGTGCACCGCAAGGATCTTCTGGATGCGCTCGAACAACCCGGAAGAATAGAGCGAAGGAATGCTTTGGCGGTAGGTCTGGTGCGCGCCGGATGCAAACGCATCCAATTGCCCTTGCCCGGGTTTGACAAACAAGATGCCCTGCGACTGCAGCTGTTTGCGAGCCTCCTCATTGTCGCGGCGCGTAAATTCAACCAGACGTCGACAATGTTTAAGCGCCAGGCTCTTGAGTGCCTGCTGATGCTCCGGCGACAAAGCCGAAAAGGAGCGCCTGGTCATCAGCAGGGCTGCATTTGAATTGGCCATGGGATAGTCGAGCATGTATTCGATTCTGGCATGCCATTGGAATGCGATAGCCGCCAAAGGGGGTGAATAAAATGAATCGATCATGCCGGTTTCCAGACCGGTATTGACATCGGCGATATGAAGGGGGGTGGTTCGAATCCCGAAATTTCTCAGGAGCATCTCAGCCACGCGATCGCCCTTCCAGACCCACATCTTTGCCGCCTTTAAAGCATTTTCGTCTGCCAGGTTGCTTCTGGAAAACAGATAAACCCAACCGCCCTCCACAAAGCCCAGCAGCACAAAACCCTTCCGGTCGAATCCGGCCTCAAAATAATCGAAGAGCTTTTCCCGGACAATGTCGATCTCCGCATTGTTGCGAAACAGCAGCGGAGCCTCCAGAACCCGAATTTCAGGCAAGATAATTCCCAGGCCGACACCGGAATATCCGGCCGCATCAATTCGATTGACCCGCATCTTGCGAAGCACATCCGACTCATCACCGCTGACACCTCCGGCGTAAATTGTCAGGACGACGTCGCCGGCGGTATCGCGCTTTACGTCTCTCGCCAAATCCCGCAATACCTTTACCCAGGTACTGCCCTCCGGCGTAACGGCGGCCACCTTGATCTTCACCGGACCTGCGAACACGGGAGTCGCTGCGAACACGGCGAGCGACGTGATCGTCAAGACCCATAATCGATATCGCATCAACATATCTTTAATCTTCAAAAAAGTTGTCCTGAGCTTTTAGATAGATCCCGGCTCTGACCGCAGCCACACTGCCAAGCATATCGAGCTCCTGGTCCGCCTTCGCCTTGGCTTCATCTGCCACCTGGGAAAGGCGCCGAATGAACTCACTGCGGTCCTGCTGCTGAACCAAGGCATAGCGGGCCCAAAAAAGCGATCGCATCATCATTGATTCCGGGGCGACGATAAAGTGCTTTTCCATATGAACCCTGGCCTGTTCAGAATTGCCGCCAAGTGTTGCCGGTCGGGAAGCATAGTAGGCCATGAGCACCAGATGGGCGCTGCCGTGGTAGTATGCCTCATCCAGGGCGACGACCCGTCGCATGGTTTTTTCCACAAGATGCGTCTTGGCCATGGCTTCGACGGAGTCGAGCCGGTGCTGGATAAATCCGCTCAGATTAAATCCATACCAGAACAACGCCGGTACGTCAGCCCGCCGCAGAGCGGCGATGAAAGCCTCGCTGGATTTCAGGCGGGAAAGTCGTTCAGCGGCCTTTGAATGGCGCGCTTCCAAGGCGCGAAGGGCATAGGCAGCGCCTTTGCGGTAGTTTCTGACCACAGCCGCTTCAAGCTGACCCGGCGCAATTGCCGGCGTGAGCACTGGCGGCTGCCCGAAACGCTGCGCCTCCCATTCTGTCTCCAATATGGCAAACGCATATGCACCATACAACCGCGACAGCAGCAGCATCAGGTCGATATTTTCAGGATCGTTGGACAGCAGGGTTTCCAGCAGCTTGATGTGGGCCGGCATCGACTGGGCCAGAAGCTGCAAATCCCGCTCCTGTTCGATCGCCGGCATTCCGGATTCCACCATCTGCACAAATTGCCGGGCCATCAATTTCCGCGGAGAGCAGCCTGTCCAAACCGCAGCCAATGCCAGGATGACGGGCATAGCAATGACGATAGAAAATTTTCGTTTTGGTGTCATATACTTAACAAGCATTGCGGCCATATTCTATTCCTCTCCGGTATCGGATGCAAGTTCAAAAGCACTCCTGCTCTTGACCCGATGGTGCACATTCAGTATACTTTTATCATATGTTGCACCCGGCATTGAGGCCCTTGAACTTGATACAAACTTGGGATGACATGGCCGGGTGGCCGTTCGTACTGCATCATACCGCTCCATGGTACGTCAACTGTTCTGACCTGAAAATCTGCAACGATAACCCACTTGATAAAAATGGCCGCTTAAAATACTGTAGCCTGAAATAGATTTTCCCCTGAAGGGCAATAGAGTCAGATGCCCGCACAACAGCCCATGCTATACGGTTTCAGTGGCGCCCAGGATATCACCATCCGCCTGAATGCTTATGGTCATAAAAGCGGTCTTCAGGATATGGCACGACATGACATTGCAGATTATTTCCGCCTTCAACAGGCAATATCGAACCGGAGGAAACATGAGCAGCACGACGATTCAACATTCAGACAACAGATATACCATTGAGCATTCAACCGCCTCAAATGCAAGACAAAATCGCAGCACGCCCAAAACGGCGAAGCCAAAATCAGGGCCACCAACACCTGGCACGATCATCTTCAGATCGGCACTGGTCGTTCTGATGCTGGCCATCTTCGGTCTTCAGCTGGTGGGTCTTGAGCGCGTTTCAGATTGGCGCACTCACGAGCAGGCGATCCAGAAGCACGTAGCGGTCATGCAGGCCGAAATTTCGGATTTGCGCACATTGATCAACAGGGATGTTACCGAGGAATTGATCAGTTTAAAGATACTGGTGCTCAGACCCCAGGTGCCATACCATACCGCTCGCGACATCGCCGCCGCGATCTACAAATATGCCCGGCGCAATCAGCGAGACCCGGATTTGATCCTGTCGATGATACGAATCGAATCCGCTTTCGATCCCCGGGCTGTATCCAAAATGGGGGCCATGGGATTGATGCAGGTAATGCCTCAATGGATCGACGTTCTTGATATTCAATGCGACTTGTACGACCCCGATTGCAATATCAAATACGGGCTTCAGATATTGGGGTCATACGAACAACTGTACGGGAATCTCGATATGGCGCTGACCGCTTTCAACCGCGGTCCCGGGCCCGTGGACTACGCCCTGATGCGGGGTAAGAATCCTGACAACGGCTATGCCGACAAAATAAGGGAGGTGTATGACCGGCTGCGCGCCATCAACGGCGCCCAAACCAACCTGGAAGTGGCCTATACCAAATAGACGACGGCTCAATACCAGACGATCTGACCGGGATCATATCCTACCCAGACACTCTGACCGGGTTCGCAGCGGCATGCCATGCCGGACGAATTGGGAATATAGGAATTGAATACCCGACCTCCGATCCGCACCGCTGCGAGGATACGCCCGGTGCCGTTATCGAGGGTCAATTGCAGCAGCAGGCCCCTGAGGCAGTGAAGCCGCGTTTGCTCCCCCGGTGCTTCAGCGAATAAAACCAGCTGGTCAGCCCGGATGGCGGCAACAGACCGGTTCACATCCGGAGGTGGAGAACAGGCGATAAACTCCTGGTGTTGGTCCAGTGGGGCCGCCGCCCGTCCTTCGTCCAGCATGTGCCACGGACCGAATACCATCGTCTGCTGCCCGGCACCCAAAATCTTGCCCCGAAACATCAACAGAGTGGTATCACAGATATCCGACAACCACTGGCTGTCATGACTGGTTACAATCAGACTGGTGCCCCATTGGCTCCTTGCATGCTTCGCTGCAGATTTCATCATCTGGGCGCTGGCGGCATCCACGCTGATGGTGGGTTCGTCCATCAGCAGAACCCTGGGTTTCAGCGCAAGCCGTGATGCAAGCGCCACCCGTCGCGCCTCGCCTCCGGACAATGCATACCAGGGACGCGGCCCATACTTGTCAGGCTCCAATCCCACCATCCGCATCGCTTCGGCCACCCGGCTTTCCACTTCCGATCGATGTCCCTGAACGGTCAGCCCGTATGCCACATTGCGAAAAACAGACCGCTTAAGCAAAAACGTATCCTGAGGCAGCAATGCAATCTTGCCCCGGACATTCTCATCGAACGGCTGTACCGGACGGCCCTCCATCAGGACCTCACCTCGAGTCGGTGAAACGATCAGGCCGAGCAATGACAAAAGCGTGCTCTTTCCGGACCCGTTGGGCCCGGCAATCCCTGTTACGGTATCGGCCCCGATCCGCCACGAATCGATGGTCAACACCGGCGAGCCGTCATAGCGGTGATCGATGTTTCGTAATTCGTACAATGTATCCACAGCACACCTGCTGGGTATCTATTTTTTCCGCAATAATGATGCGGGCAGCGTTATCCCGAAGGCAATCAGAAGCAATACCAGTCCCAAAGCGATTCCGGTGGCAAACATACCTTTTCCGGTTTCCAGGGCAATGGCTGTGGTAATGGTTCGTGTATGCCATTTAATGTTTCCGCCGACCATCATGGAAATCCCCACCTCGGTCATCACGCGGCCGTACGCGGTCAATGCCGCGGCCAGGATGCCGTGGCGGGCCTCCCATAAGCTGCTGAACAACACCTGACGGCGATTGGCGCCCACCGAGATCAACATCACCCGCAAGTTGGCATCCAGGCTTTCGATGGCAGTGGCGCTCAACGCAATAACGATCGGCAGCGCCAGCAGCGTCTGACCCAGGGATATGCCGGGCAGGGTGAACAGAAGCCCCAGCTGCCCCATGGGTCCTTGCCGTGAAATCATGGCATAAATGATCAGGCCGATAAAAACTGTCGGCAGTGACAACAGCGTATCCACCACCAGCCGGATCTGACGTCGACCGGGAAAATGAAAATACCCGACGACAAACCCCAGGGGCACGCCGACCAGCAGGCTGGTCAGCATCGAAAGGCCCGAGGCTGTCACCGTGGCGCTCACCGCCGAATAGGTCTCCGGATCACCGCTGAGCAGCAGTTCAAAGGCCTGCCATATCCCCTGTAAAAGAAAATCCATGAGGTGGCCGCATCCCGCTAATAAATCAAATCAATCTTATTTTGCATTCGGTGTAAACAACTGCTGGCCCAACAACCGGAAATCGGCAATCAGTTTTTGCGCCTCTGCGCCGCAGACCCAATCGCAAAATGCCTGTGCCAGGTCCGTTTGCGCCTTCTTGCAGCGGGACGAATTGACCAGCAGCACGCTGTATTGATTCATGAGGATCTCATCGCCCTCCACGATCACCACCAGGGGCGGTTTGCCGCCATGATTGTGGGAGTACTTGATGAAGGTGCCGCGGTCGGTCATGGTGTAGCCGCCTTTCTGGGCGGCGATATTGATGGATGCCAGCATGCCCTGCCCGGTTTGAACATACCATTTCTCCTTTTCCGGCAGCGGCATGCCGGTGGCTTTCCATAACGCGATCTCCTTCTTGTTGGTCCCGGAATTATCGCCGCGGCTGATGAACTGGGCTGATTTGGCCGCGATGGTCTTCAGCGCCGGAACGACCTTTTGCCCCTTGATGCCGGCTGGATCCGCAGCCGGGCCGATAATGACAAAATCGTTATACATCACCTGGCGACGCTTGACACCGTAACCGTCTGCGACATACTTTTTTTCGGCTGCGGGAGCATGCACCATCAATATATCGACATCACAGTTCTGGCCCAGCTTCAATGCCTTTCCGGTACCGACGGCCGTCCATTTAAGTGTGATTCCGGTGGCCTTGGTGAATTCAGGCGCCAGGTAATCCAGCAACCCGGTGTTGTCCGTGCTGGTCGTCGTCGCCATCATCAGCACCTTGCCCTGAGCGGCCACAGCCGATCCGCAAATCAATACCACGAGCAATACAACGCCGGCAAATCTGATTGAATTGAAAAACCTTTTCATCCTTCGCCCATCCTTTAGTTTTAGTTCGAATTTACTATCTCCGATTGTCGGGGGGAAAGACCATCTTCCCGCTGGAAGACAAGTCATAGCCGCTGTAAGCACCTGCCAAAGCCTTGAAGGCCTGATCGTGCAATATGCTCAAAAAATCCTGGGTGGCCGGATGAAAAAACCGCTCCCGATCGATCAGCAGATCATAGCGTTCCCATCGCCATGGCACAAACGCAAGCCCCAACTGCTCGGCAACGGGCTGGATGCCGGGGCCGGCATCCGCTGTTCCGGCCACAATAGCCAGCCCCACATCGATATGGCGCTCGACTTCACAATCATATCCAGCGATCTGTTCCGGTTTGATCCCGGCCGTTTTCAAGGCCCGATCAAACAGCAGGCGGGTCCCCGTCCCCAACTTGCGATTGACGATCCGCAGCTCTTTCTGGATGAGATCTTCCGTCTGACGGATGTCGTGGGGATTATCCGGGGCAAGCATCAAGCCCTGGCGACGACGGCAGAAGTTGACCACGACCGGAGGCGGGCTGGCCTGGGTGCTCAGGTATTCAAAATTGTAGCCATCTCCGTCAGTTTGAAGCAAATGGCTAGTGGCGATGTGGCACTTTCCCTGCTTCAGCATGCGTATCCCGATCATGCTGCCCAGGTTGCCGAATACCGCCAGACGCTCGCCATTTTGCGAGTTGTACAAACCAATGGTTTTTTCCAACAGCGGATCGTTGCTTCCGGCAATGACCAGCACCCCATTTTCGAGCGAATTGGTATCTGATGTCGGCATATTCAGCGTGTTGGCCTCCACCCACTGTTCAACCAGATGTTGGGGAAAAAGCCATTTGCCGGTGATTTTAGACGCCGGCAGCCCCTTTTCCGCCACCAGGGTGTAAACCATCTTTTCGTTTACCCCTAAAAAGGCTGCCACCTCTTTGGTTGAAAGCATATTTTTCATACACCCTCCCATACCGAATCGAAGGAAATAAATAGCGCTTTTTAAGACGTAAAGTCAAATCGTTGGACTTAATTTTACTATAAATAACCTAAATTAACTAAAAATGACTATTCAAGTTTGGTGAGATGTTTTATCCATAGGTTATTTGGGGTGCAGCACACATGGATGTGCCAATCTTGCTGTCGGGGCCGGGTCTATATTCGTTAAGTTGTTTTTTTATATCCCCCCAAATAAGTAGGAGAGTTAGGCCGTTTCATTAGCACAAGCTGCTGGATGAGGGCATTGTCTGTGCACATTGAGCCGTAGGGATTGGCATCTCAGTACCTTATCAATGGGGAAACCGTGTCGCCGCCTAGCACGATCAGTGAAAATGTAGCTGTTGCTCCAACTATTTTGGAGAAGAACCTTTTTACAATCCTGACTTGATAACCAGATCGGTAATCGGCCCCCTGGACTTATCGCCTTTCAGCACGAGATGGGCATAGGTTCGATGCCCCCTGAACTTGTTGACGATCCAGTTCAGTCCGTTGTTTTCGGCGTTGAGGTAAGGATGGTCTACCTGACGTGTGTCCCCCAGACAGAAGCACTTCACGCCTTCCCCCATGCGGGACAGCAGCGCACGGCATTCGCCGCGGGACATGTTTTGGATCTCATCGACGATCACGATGGCATTTTCGATATTCATGCCGCGGATATAGGTCAGCGGCAGCAGTTCAAACCGTTGCGGGTTGAGCATCGGGGGATGCTCTTCCGGATTGATGAAAATACGCCGGGCGGGCCTCAGCTTGTGAAGTTTGGTAATCAAATCCAAAACATAGCGGGTGTAAGGCTCCATTTTTTCTTCAACCCGCCCGGGCAGATATCCCATTTTCTGACCAATCTCGATCATGGGTTTGACCACGTAGATTTTCTGAAAGACCTTCTTCTCGAGCATCAGGTACAATGCCGCGGCCAGGGCCAGAAAGCTCTTGCCATATCCGGCCTCGCTTTGGATCGAAACCACATGAATGGAGTCGTCGCTCATCAGCTCGAGCGCCAGATTCTGATAAATGTTGCGGGGTGTGACGTTCCATATCTTATGCTGGTAATCGATGGTTTTTTCCCCGCGATTGCCAAAAAAAACCGGCTTTCCGTTGTCACTCCACATGAAACAATTGGCAAATACATCCTCGTGGTTTTCAACAAAACCGGTCACATATTCGGCCTGTGATTTAAACGGCACCGAATCGTTGTACCGTTCGCTGCGGATTCCCTGCAAGGATGCCTGAAGCTGCAAAATCTTGTCATTGGTCACCAGGATCGGTGCCTGCAGGCCGCTGCTCTGAATCTCCTCCAGGATATGGCTGTCCACCTGTTTAGAGAACGAAGGCGCAATTTTTCCGGCTTTTAAGATGGTAAATTGATCCGAATGCTCGCTGAGGTGCTGAATGACTTTGGCTACGATGTGCCCAAGGCGTGGATCTTTTTTGAATTTATTAAGCTCCAACAAAACATGATACGGTATGTAAACCTGATTCTCATTGCCATTTCTCAATTTAACGAGTGCGTCCGGGTCATCCAGCAGCACATTGGTGTCAACAATGTAGTCTTTGTTCTGATCCATAGGTCCTTTGGTTGCTTTGGGATTTGGTTGGACGAAGTCCGGGCGGGCGAATAGACACATCGAAGCGCCGCGCAGGTGATTGAACACCGGGCATGGGAAGGTGCCGATCCATCGGATTTGCCATAAAAAAAGTATACCCGGATTCGATCAAAGGCGCAACTGTAACCTTGTCGCCGCCTTATCGGCTGCTTCCATATCGGATCGTTCGCGCGGACCTAATTTCCGGACTCCGTCACTGTCGGACGATTAAATTTCATACTTTTTTGATCAACAATTGCAACGGAATAATTTTCGCCCCATGCGGCATTTTCTCTAAATTTATCTTTGTTCCAGTCGATAAGAGAACCAGTCACAAACAGGAATTGCTCTGAATGGTTACCAGACCCTGAAACGGCATCCAATCACACGGTCATTGGATCGCATCTTTCGGCGACGCTCCTATCGCTCCTGAATTGAAAACCAGACCCAAATGAATTCGGCAGGTTTGTTATATCCTGCGCGCAATGAATCCCTCCGTTGGTTCGACGCCCACTCGGGTTATGTGTCGGCAGGGAGGCGTAGGAAACCGGCCCAATGCATCCGAACGCTGGACCGGCTCCGATTCGTTATAAACAAGTTTTAGGAGGTCAAAAGAATGAGCTGGAACAACTTAACCATCGGCAAGAAAGTCGCCTTGGGGTTCGGACTTATCCTGGCATTGCTCAGCACGGTCGGGCTGCTGTCCTTTTCAGGCGTCAAGGGCATTGTTCGCAATGCCGCACAGGTTATCGACGGCAATAAACTCGACGGCATGCTGGCCCAAAAAGAGGTGGATCATCTCAAATGGGTAAACAATGTCAATGCACTGTTAACCGACGACAGCGTGACCGAGCTGAATGTGCAAACCGATCACAACCAATGCGCTTTCGGCAAATGGCTGTATGGGAAAGAACGCCAGAGCGCGGAAAAACTCGTTCCCAGTCTGGCGCCGCTGCTCAAGTCCATCGAAGCCCCTCACCATCGCCTGCACGAATCCGCCATCGATATCAAAAAGCACTTCACTCAAGCGGATGTGCATCTTCCCGCACTGCTGCTGCAGCGACAAATCGATCATCTCAAATGGGCTGCGAACATTCGGGACGCCTTTCTAAACAGCGAAACGCAACTCAGTGTCCAGACCGACCCCGCCCTGTGCGCTCTCGGGAAGTGGCTGCGGACCGATGAAGCCAAACGGGCCTACCAGTCAGGAAATCAGCGTTTTAAAGCCGAGTGGGACGAGATGATCGCCCATCATAAAGAGTTGCATTATTCGGCAAAAACGATCCAGGAACGGCTCAAACACTCCCCGGTGGATGCCAAGCGGGTTTTCGATGACACGACAGCTCCGCTGCTGGAAAAAACTATTCATTATTTGGAAAATCTGCGCGAAGAAGCACATCACCAATTGGCCGGCATGTTAAAAGCAAAAGAGATCTTTGCCGCTCAGACGCTCCCCGCCCTCCATGATGTGCAGGATATCCTCAAAAACATTCGCAATGAAGCACGGGCAAACATCATGACCGACGAGGTCATGCTTTCGGCGGCGAAGGGGACTCAGCGAAACGTCACCATTGTCAGTGTCGTGGCGATCATCGCAGGCATATTGTTCGCATTTTTCATCGCAAAGGGCATTGTCACCGTCCTGTTTCGAATCTCAATGCAAATGGAGGAAGGTGCCGATCAGGTAGCGTCAGCCTCAAACCAGGTGTCATCCGCCTCCCAATCCCTTGCGGAAGGCGCATCGGAACAGGCGGCATCCATCGAAGAAACCTCATCGGCTCTGGAAGAGATGGCCTCCATGACACGCCAGAACGCCGACAACGCCAATCAGGCCAACACCTTAATGAAAGAGGCCAACAAGGTGGTCGATGAAGCCGATGCATCAATGAAAAACCTGACCGATTCGATGAGTCAAATCGCTGCGGCCAGCGAAGAGACGTCCAAAATCATCAAAACCATCGATGAGATAGCCTTCCAGACCAACCTGCTCGCGCTGAACGCAGCTGTGGAAGCGGCTCGGGCCGGCGAGGCCGGAGCCGGATTCGCCGTGGTGGCCGATGAGGTCCGCAACCTGGCCATGCGGGCGGCGGATGCAGCAAAGAACACTTCGCAACTGATCGAAAGCACGGTCAGGAAAGTCGAGGATGGCTCGACCCTGGTCAGCGAAACCAACACGGCGTTTTCACGCGTCGCTGATGATGTGGGCAAAGTAGGCAACCTGGTCAGCGAAATCAGCGCTGCCTCCAACGAACAGTCGCAGGGCATCAGCCAGATCAACCAGGCAGTCACAGAGATGGACAAGGTCACTCAGCAAAACGCCGCCAATGCGGAAGAGTCGGCATCCGCCTCTGAGGAAATGAATGCCCAGGCCATGCAGATGAAAAGCAATGTGGATCATCTGCTGATATTGGTCGGAGGAGGCAATGGCAAGGCACACACAAAAGCCTCCGGCGTGCATGACCAGCCTTCCCAACCTGTCGCGCAGATTCATAGAAAAGAAGGCGGCAATGGCAGCAGGCCTGAAGCCCAGCAGCCCGATCATCACCAATTGACGGCCACCGGTTTTCAAATCAAACCCAAGAGACCGGAAGATATCATCCCGATGGGGGACGAACATTTTGAGGATTTCTAACGCCGCTCATGCGGCTGTCGTACAACCCGAATTAAGACAATGGAGAATACAGCATGAACGATATGACCAACATCATTCAGCAGGATGCTGAAAAGCCCGATCAGCAGAGTACGAACCTGACCTATTCCATGGCGGACGAATCGTTCGAAGGCGGATCTATGCAGGAGAGAAAGGAACCAGCAGCTGAAAAAGAAGGCAAATATCTGACGTTTTCTCTTTCAAATGAAGAATACGGCATCGGCATCCTCAAAATCAAAGAAATCATCGGTATGATGCCGATCACATCAGTTCCCCGAACGCCAACGTTTGTCAGGGGCGTCATCAACCTTCGTGGAAAAGTGATCCCGGTTATCGACTTGAGGATCCGGTTCTGCATGGAAGAGAAGGAGTACAATGACCGCACCTGCATCGTTGTTGTTGAAATCGAAAGTCATGGTATCCAGATGGTCATCGGAATTGTCGTTGATTCGGTCTCGGAGGTTCTCAATATCAAAAGCGAGGAGATTGAAGAGACTCCGGAATTCGGGACGACGCTCGATACCGATTACATTCTCGGCATGGCGACCATGGAGGGCGGGGTAAAGATCCTGCTGGACATCGATGCGGTATTAAGCAGCGAAGAATTGACGCATCTTAAAAAGACAAAATAGACTCAATAGAGGGATCAATAATGCCTGTAGATCTGGGCAGCATAAAGAACCGAATCGAGATGATCGCCCTGGCATTGGTGACGATGGAACCCGATGATATCCCCGTACTGGGGGATATCGTCAACCATCTGAACGCCATCGAAAAAGAGGCCGGTTCCATAGAGGACCCCCGGTTCGGCGCCTTGACAAACGCATTGAGTGCCTACCTGGAACGGATCATCCTTCGGGAAACAGCCGATATCGAACCATTCGAATCCGGAGTCGAACACCTGCAGGCTTTTTGCAGAAGCCTGACAAACCAGGTCGATCACAGCACGGATCTTGGTGGTGTACTTTCGGAGCTGGGTGCAGCCCCGGAAGTGGACGCTGCCGAAACAAGCGATCCTGCAGCATCGACAACAACTGAAAAAACATCAATGCCAGCGGCGTCGGCAGGGGACAATATTCCCGAGGATTTGAAGCACTTCAACGCACCGGAACCGAATTTAAGCGAAGAAGACCTCGACATTTATTCCGGTTTCGTAGCGGAATCGTTGGAGGCTCTGGAATCCGTGGAGGTCGGCCTGATCGATTTGGAGCAGAATCCGGCAGATACGGAAAGCATCAACACCATTTTTCGTTCGTTTCACACCATAAAGGGAGTGTCCGGCTTTCTGGGATTGGAACGGATCAACAAGCTGGCCCATCACTCCGAAAATCTCCTGGATAAAATCCGAAGCGGCGAGATCGATATCGATACCGAAGTCACCGACATTATTTTAAACTCCGTGGATGTATTGAAACAGATGATCGAAGGCGTCCAGACGGGTATGGATAACACAAGCGCTTTGGATATCGGCGTTGACATTGTGCCGATGGTCGGACGCATCGAACGGATACAGAAAACCGCGGCCGGCGGCGCCAGACTTCTTGGCGAGATTTTAGTGGACCAGGGATCGGTTTCGCGTCAGGAGCTGGCGGAGGCTGTCAGCAAACAGCAGCAATCGCCGCATAAGAAACTGGGCCAGATTCTGGTGGAAGACGGCGTTGCGGATCCTAAACAGGTCACAGCGGCCTTACGCGAACAGAAGCGATCCGGCGCACGCAAGATCGAACTGCAGGTAAAGGTGGACACCCAAAAACTGGACAATTTGGTTGACCTTGCCGGTGAACTGGTCATTGCCCAGGCCATGCTGCGCCAGCATCCGTATGTTATTGCCGCCAGCGACCATGGCCTGGTGCACACGCTCGGCCAACTCAACCAAATCACTTCCAGCCTGCAAACGATGACCATGACCTTGCGCATGGTGCCCATTAAAAGCACCTTCCAGAAAATGGTGCGTCTGGTGCGTGATCTGGCAAAAAGTTCAGGAAAGAAGATCCTGCTGACCATGGAGGGAGAAGATACAGAGATCGATCGCAACGTGGTTGATGAGCTCTACGAACCCATGGTGCACATGATTCGCAATTCCGTCGATCACGGGCTGGAAACGCCGCAGGAGCGGGTTGCCGCCGGAAAAGAAGCGGAAGGCGAAATCCGGCTCAAGGCGTTTCATCGGGGAGGAAATATTGTTGTCGAAATCAGCGATGACGGCCGTGGCCTGAACCGATCGCGGATTCTCGAAAAGGCCTGTTCTAATGGTCTGATCAGCGATGACAACAAGCTGAGCGATGAAGAGATTTACAACCTGATCTTTCACCCCGGATTTTCCACAGCAAGAGAAGTATCGGACATTTCCGGTCGGGGCGTTGGCATGGACGTGGTCAAAAAAGCCATTGAAAAGCTGCGCGGGCGTGTCGATATTCAAACGACGCCGGGGAAAGGCTCCACATTTGTCATCAGCCTGCCGCTGACCCTGGCCATTATCGAGGGGATGCTTGTGCGCGTCGGCGAAGAGCGTTACGTGATTCCGGCGTTATCCATTATTGAATCCTTTCGACCCAGCAGGGAGCAATATTCCACCGTCGAGGGAAAGGGTGAAATGATCCTTTCGCGCGGGCGCCTGATGCCCCTGGTTCGCCTGAGCAACATCTTCGATTGCCACAGCCATGTGCAGGCGCCGTGGGAAGGTTTGGTGGTCGTCGTCGAAAATGACGGCAAATACATGTGTTTGCTATTGGACGAACTGCTCGGCAAAGAGGAAGTTGTCATCAAAAGCATGGGCGAAATAATGAAAGACGTGCAGGGGATAGCCGGAGGAGCCATTATGGGTGATGGTCGGGTTGGCCTGATCCTCGACATGGCAGGCATCTGGCAGATAGCCATGCTTGTCCCGAACACTGCCTGAAAATAATGGGTCACAGGGGCCGCGATATGAATGTTGTGGTTGGCGTCGCCGACATGAAAGTGAGCAATAACCCGGATGATATCCTGGTTACCTATTCGTTGGGCTCGTGCATCGGGATTGCCGTTCACGATCCAGTTGCCGGGGTGGGCGGCATCCTTCATTTTATGCTTCCGGGATCGGAGCTGGATCAGGACAAGGCCAGGCAAAAACCGTTTATGTTTGCCGATACCGGTATTCCCAGGTTATTCAAATCCGCCTATGAACTCGGGGCACAAAAAAGTCGAATGAGAGTCATCGTTGTGGGCGGCTCGCAAGTACTTGACCAGCACGGTTTCTTTAATATCGGCAACCGCAACCAGATGGCCGTCCGTAAGATCTTCCATCGCAATAATGTGGTCATCGACTTTTCCGATGTCGGCGGCAACTTTAACCGCACACTCAGACTGGCGGTTAAGAACGGCCAGACGAACCTCAAGGTGTCCGGCAAGAGTGATAAGATTTTATGAAGCATATTCGAAATATCGTCCAAGACATCGCCAAATTGAAACCCATGCCGCAGGTGGCTCATAAAATCCTGGCAATCCAGCAGGATCCGGACAGCGGCATGGACGATCTCACAAGGGTGGTTTCACACGATGCCATGACAACGGCCAATCTTCTCAAGGCCGCCAACTCCGTTTATTTTTCAAGGGGAAAGCCGGTAGACTCCGTGCAGCAAGCCGTCGTTTTTCTGGGGATGGATGAAGTGGTTGATCTGGTCCTGATGTCCAACAGTGCCAAAAATCTCAAAAAGGTCCAAAAAGGATATGGGCTCGCCGCCAATGATCTGTGGCGCAATTCCGTCACATCGGCCTTGTTGTCCAGAATGCTGTCACAAAAGCTGGGCCTTGCCGACGAACACCTTGCCTTCACAAGCGCCCTGCTGAAAGATATCGGAAAAGTTGTCCTGGAACAATACGTTGCAGAAAGCGCTCAGGTGATCATGGCGCTGGTTGAAAAGCGACAATTCAGTTTCCAGGAAGCGGAAAAACATGTCATCGGCATCGACCATGCCGAACTTGGCGCCATGACGGCTGAAGTGTGGCGCTTCAGTCCCGAGATGGTGGATATTATCAAACATCATCATCATCCCGCCAATGCCACATTGGCAAAGCAGGAAACGGTGATTGTGCATCTGAGTGATTTGCTTTGCATGATGATGGGAATCGGTACGGGTTTCGACGGCCTGGCATACCGATTCGACCAGCTTCAAACAGAGACCATTGGATTGACGGATAAAGATCTTCAGGAAATCATGGCTGATTTTGTGCTGAGAAAAGACGAAATCGACGACCTGGTTTCTTCCATTTGATCGATGCTGGAATTCAGCCCTATTGTCCGTGAAAGAAGGAGGAACAGACCGATGCCATTTAAAATTTTAATCGTAGACGATTCGTATCCGATGCGAGCCGTGATTAAAAAAATGATCAAAGCATCCGGATTCAATGTCGGTGAATTCTTCGAGGCTGCAACAGGACGAGAGGCCTTGGACATCCTTGACAGTCAATGGCTCGATCTGGTCCTGTCCGATTACAACATGCCGGACATGAATGGACTCGACATGCTCAAAGCAATGAAAGAAAACGACATGCTGAAGGATATACCCGTCATCATGATAACCACTGAGGGCAGCAATCAACGCATTGAAGAATTTATCGAAACGGGCGTAAGTGCCTATATCAAAAAACCATTTACACCTGAGCAGATCCGATCCCATTTAAACCAACTATTAGGAGAACCGGAGCATGAAAGTTGCAGCGATGAAGCTGGCGATGAAGGACTCGATTTTTAAGGTGCTGGAGAAGATGTTCTTTGTACCGGTCGACGTCCAGGAAACACCCGGCAATGCGGATGCCGGGGATGCATTGCCAAACACCCCCCAGATTACGGCCTGTCTGGGTTTCAACGGGCCTTCTGATGGCATATTCGTGCTGTCAATCCCTGCAGACCTCGCCGCATCGATGGCTGTCGACTTTCTAGGCGTTTCTCCGGAAACGATATCTTCAGAGCATGTCACTGGAACAGTTAAAGAGATGATCAACATGCTGGCTGGAAGCACCCTCAGCGCATACGAACCCGACTCGGCCTTTAACCTGCAAATCCCGGAAATTACAACAGCTCAGAAACTGATGACGTCCGACTCAGAGCCGGATGGGTCCATCACCCTATCGATCGAAACACCGGACAACCGGATGGCCTATCGGCTTCTCATCACCGACAATGGCATCAGCTCATAAACAGTCGAGGCGCGCGCATCTGATGAAAAAAAACATCCGAGTCTTGATAGTGGACGATTCGGCCGTCGTGCGGAAAGTTCTGACAGAGGAGTTGGATCAGGAGCGCGGCATCGAAGTCATTGGATCAGCTCCGGATCCCTATGTCGCCAGGGACAAAATCGTCAATCTGAAACCTGATGTCGTCACTCTGGATATTGAAATGCCGCGCATGGACGGTTTGACTTTTTTGAGAAAGCTGATGAAGTACTACCCGCTGCCGGTCATCGTAGTCAGCTCCCTCACCCATAAAGGCGGCGCCATGGCCCTGGAAGCGCTTGCTTCAGGAGCATTGGAAGTGATATCCAAGCCGACCGTGGCCTATTCGGTCGGCGACATGAGCCTCCAATTGGCAGACAAAATCAGAGCCGTCGCCAATGTAAACCTGCAAGCCCGTCAGCCGTCGACGATAGAACCCGGCCACCGGACCAATCCTCGATCTACGGCGCTTAGCAAAACGACAAATAAAGTTCTTGCCATCGGTGCATCCACCGGAGGGACGGAGGCCATCAAAACCATTCTAAGCGCATTGCCGCCTAACGCACCCGGTATCATCATCGTCCAGCATATGCCGGCCAAATTTACGACGTCCTTTGCCGAACGCCTGAACTCCCTGTGCAGCATCCAAGTCAAGGAGGCTGCCAACGGCGATACGGTCTCCAATGGGCAGGCGCTTTTAGCCCCCGGAAACTTCCACATGCTCCTCAAGCGCAGCGGCAGTCGATATTTTGTGGAAGTGAAAAGCGGCCCCATGGTTCACCACCAGCGTCCGGCCGTGGACGTAATGTTTCGATCCGTTGCCAAAACCGCCGGGGCCAATGCCGTCGGCATATTGCTGACGGGCATGGGAGCTGACGGCGCCAAAGGCCTGCTTGAAATGAAAAAGACGGGAGCCGGAACCATAGCCCAGGATGAAACATCCTGCGTTGTATTCGGTATGCCCAAGGAGGCCATCAAACTCGGGGCCGCTGATAAAATTGTTGCCTTGCATGATATTGCCCGAACAGCTTTGGATATGATTTGACATGATGAAAACGATTTACAATGGACAAAGTGCCAGGCATATATTGATGATGGAACCATCCATCGTGCTTGAAACGCCAAGGCTCACTCCAAGGCAGTTCGAGAGGTATTCTGCTCTGGTTTACAGGCAATGCGGCATCCATCTGACCAGGGACAAAGAAGCACTACTGAACGCCCGGATCGCCAAAAGACTTCGCACATTGGGGGTCCAGGCCGATCAATACTATCGAATTATTTCCAAAAATACAGAAGAGTTAAGCCGATTCGTGGATGCGGTATCCACCAATCACACCTTTTTTTTCCGTGAGGCTCAGTCGTTTCGGGTCCTTCAACCCGAATGCAGACGAATCTGGTGCGCCGCCTCGTCAACCGGCGAGGAGCCTTACTCCGTTGCCGCACACTGTTACGACCAGGGATTCCAGCCGTCTATCTTTGCTACGGATATTTCAGAGTCGTGTCTGCACAAGGCCAGAACCGGAGTCTACCCATTGCAGAGTGCAAAGCACATCCCGGAACGTATTCTGAGGAAATGCTTTCAAAAGGGCAAAGATCAATGGAACGGATACATGCGGGTCAAACCGGAGATCATGCGAATGGTGAACTTCAGGCGCTTCAACCTGATAAAGGACGCTGCACCGGAAGATATGTTCGATACGATATTCTGCCGCAATGTCATGATCTACTTCGACAACCGGACAAAGGAAAAAGTTCTGGAGATGCTCTGCAGCAGGCTTCAGCCAAAGGGGCACTTCATTATCGGTGGCGCTGAAAGCTTAAACAACCTAAACCACCGGCTGGCATATATCGAACCGAGTGTGTATCAAAAGAAATAGCCGTATTATATATTGACCGGCCCACCGTCAACATCCAGACAGATCGTGAATGTGGATCCTCGCCCCACATCACTTTCCACCTCAATGCTTCCATTGTGCCCCTTTACGATATTGTAGACCAGATTCAGCCCCAAACCTGTACCACTGCCGACGTCTTTGGTCGTGAAAAACGGATCGTATATTTTTTGGATATTTTCAGCCGGGATCCCGCATCCATTGTCTTTGATCATTATTTCCACCAGGTTCCGGCGGCACCGAGTGCGAACATCGATGACCCCGCCGCGCTTAACAGCCTGACCCGCATTGATCAGCAAATTCATGAATGCCTGGTTCAATTTTTCAAGGTCGCATTTGACCGGAGGGATTTCGCCGAGATCCTTGTTTACCGTGGCCGCATATTTCAATTGATTCCAGACGATGTTCAGCGTGCTTTCGATACCCCGATTGATATCGGAATACTCCACGATGCCCGAATCGGTATGGGCGAAATCTTTCAAATCTCTTACAATGCGCGCAACGCGCTCAACACCATCTTTGGATTCATCGAGGACTGAGTCCAATTCGGTCAGCACGAAATCGAAATCGATCTCTTTCTTATAATCTCTGATTTTCTCAATAAGATCAAGCTCGACCGGATCAGACTTCAGAGCGGATTCAAGCTTTTCGTAATGAGCCAACAGGCCTTTGATATCCTCACCATATTCTTTCAGCGTGAACAGATTGCTCTTGATAAAACCAATGGGATTGTTGATTTCATGCGCTACGCCGGCCGCCAGCTGCCCGATGGATGCCATTTTTTCAGAATGGATCATCTGGGCCTGTGTTTCTTTCAGTTTCGACAACGTTTTCACAAGAGCTTGTTTAGATTTTGAAAGGCGGCGCTGCGCCTTTACGCGATCGGCCACTTCACGCGTCAATTTTTGATTGCTTGCATGAAGCTCTGCCGTACGCTCTTCGACCAGTCGATCGAGATGACGCTGGTGGTCCCGCAATTCATCGGTGCGGCGGCGGACTTTTGATAGCACTTTATTGAACGCCTGTGCGAGATACAAAAACTCTTCATGCTGAACGCACTCTTCATCAAGATCTTCCGGGCTCGACGCGTCTGCAATCGCCTTCGCATTCTGGGCCAGCGCATTTATGGAGGAGGTCACTTTTTTCAATATCAAAAAAGAGACGGTCAAGGTCAACCCAAACAAAGGTATGCATAACCAGATGAGATAGACGATCAGTTTCCATCGCTTTTTTCTAAGCCCAGCGTCGTTGACCGCCAGGTAGAGATTTGAATAATTGGCAAGCGGTATCGCGGCATCCCGGAATGACCGCGTGGATTCGTCTCCCGCCGGATCGATCCTGGTGTCTTGAGTGCCTTGGGACATCAGGACGGATTGGGCCCTGCTGATGTCTACGTCGCGATCTTGCATATGCGCAAACAGACGAACATTCTTATCGGTATCCATGGCCTTGGTGACCGTCGGATCCCCGGCAATATTATAGACACCGATAACGTGTCCTAAAAATTTCTGGTTGCGGTAAACCGATTGAACGAACACCGTCGTGATGGGATCGATATCGATACGCGAATACGTTTCTATCTTTGAAAAATCGACCCCCATGCTGTCCAGGCGCATAACGTCGACAGGGGCTTCGGGCACGACTGCGCCGGAAGGATGTCGAAGATAAAATGATGCGCCGCCGGCCGGAGAATACAACTGCCGCATGAGTTCCGACCCCTTGCCGAACATGCCGAGCAAAAGGCTCACACCGACACCGTTGTTTGAACTGATTTCGTCGAGCTTCGTCCGGGCGAGAGTTCTTTGCCGGTCGATAATGCTCTGTATTTCGACAGCCTGCATCTCAATCTGGTGATGATACTCGTGTGTGATGGTCCGGTTTAACATGGCATACAAAAAACCGATCACCACGGCCAAAGAGAGGCTCTCTAGGACGATCAGGATCCAAAGCAAGAATCGGCTGAAAGACTTATATTTCTTCATTCGACAGTCCTGTCAAAGGAATATGACAGTCGGCTATTGACCTTTCCGTGCTTGCATCAAATTGCTGGAAACAGTCTTGAAACCGCAGCGCATCACCTGTCAGGATGGATCCAGCAACCCCAGCACTTTCAATTCTTTTACAAATTCATCCACCTCAAAAGGTTTGACAAAGTATGAGGCCGCCTCACCTTTGTAGAAGGCGTCGACAACCTCTTTTTTGTCATTCAGAGCCGTCGTCATAATAACTTTGACGGCCTCATCGCTTCTCAAACCAAGGTCTTTTTCGAGTTGGCGTATTTCCCGGAGAGCTTTCTGGCCATCGATGACGGGCATCATGATATCCATGCAGATCAAATCGTAGGGCCTGGAATTCTTTCTGGCCAATTTGAACGCTTCGATCGCCTCCAGACCGTTCGTGGCGATATCGCATTCACCGAATTGCGACAGGATTTTCTGCAGTATTTTGCGGGAAACAAAATCGTCCTCCACGATCAATGAATACATTCTCCCCCCTATTCATAACGTGAATGCAAGTCAGCCGGTTTCGAGCCATCCGCATCTGTTTTTGGACTGAAAGTCGTTTTAAATCGCTGGACAGAAATTTCCATACAGGATGAGATCGATGTGAGAAACGCGTCCTTTTATTGCTTTTAGCCGCCAGCGGCCAGCGCCCCATGCGCATATCATGTTATATTAAGCTTCGTTCAAATCATGGAAAACTTTAGCTCTTTTTGCCTCCCGGCAAACAAATCCTTCGCCGTATCAGTTCATCAGACTGGCTGATAGTTTCATGCGTTCGGTGACTTTCTGATTCAGAGAATTGATTTGAACGGCATCGAGTTTCAATTTTTTAGCGGACAAGCCTGCAACCAGGTCAGTACCATAGGGCCGTCCGTCGGCTGTATACCCGATGCATTTGGCGACGAGATTGCCAAAATGGACCACCAGCAGTTCGTCGGTCAGTGATTCGGCCGTGTGCAGATTGTTGTGACTCAGCGCAATTCGGCTATACTCGTCATCTAAATGCCACATCTGCAACAGCTTGGCCCCAAATATGGCATGATAGCGCTTGATGATGACGGTCAGCGTTTCATCGTTGATGGCTTCGGTAAAGCGGCCGTGTCCTTCCATTTGCGCGATCATATGCAGCAATGCCAACATGCCCACATCATGCAGGAGTCCGGCACGGAACGCATCTACCGACAGGCCACGGGCAAGAGAGCGTGCCAGCATCTCAGCCGCATAGGCACTGGCCAGGGAGTGCATCCAGAGAGATTGCCGGAGGTCGGCATACTTTCGATTTCCGGTCCTGGACAGCTGGTAAAAGGACAACGCTGCAACCATTTGTTCGGTTTGAGTCAGGCCAAGACGTCCAATAGCCAGTTCGACGGTCTGCACGGTATCAAATCCCCGGCAGAGCATGGAATTGGCAATTTCCACAAGCTTCTCGGATAAAACCGCGTCCTGTTTGAGCAATCGGGCCATCTCGCTGACATCGGCTTTGTTATCAACGAGCCGCCGAAACCGGATACCTGTCTGCGGCATAGCGGGCAACTTGAATCGGCCGGATTGGACGGCGTTTTCGATCTCCCGGTACAGTGCGTCAGCCTCCAAGCCGGCCGTTTCGGCGGCAGGTGACGTGCAGTGGATACGGTTTTCGACAAGCCCCAAACGAGATAATTTCTCTTTGATGACCCGCTCATTAAAGGGCTTGGCGATATAGGCATCACAGCCGCTGTTGAGACACTCCATCACATGCGCCTGATCGGACTTGGCGGTTACCATGACGACCGCGGCACGGTGCGGACCGCCGTACTCCATCTCCCGAAAGCGCTTGAGCACCTGATCTCCCTGTAAATCCGGCATATCGATGTCCAGCATCACCAGATCATATCCCTTCCCGTCCGCCAGCGCCCTAGCATACAAATCAAGAGCCCGTTTTCCGCTCTCCGCTGTCCGGCAAAGGCCTGACGAGGACATGATGGTTTCCAGCTTTGTCCGGCTCACCATCTCATCATCCACGACCAAAATCCGCATCCGTTTATCTCTTTTACATAATTTTTCAGCCATTGCTCTGCTCTAAAAATCTTTCAAATCGCTCAAGCTCTTCTTTCAGACAGCCCAGCCCCTGGCCGCCCCTTTCCAGGTCCCCGGACCGGCCGATCTGCTCCAAACGCATGGCCGCAGCCGCCAATCCGTCAACGGCCAGATTGGCCGCCCCCCCTTTGATGGCATGTGCCTGCTTTCGCACTAAATCTGCGTCGCGGCTGTTCAATGCCTGATCAATGATCTCCAATTGACCGCGAACGGTTTTGCGAAACTCTGCAGCGACATTCCGCAGCAGATCCGCTTTGCCCATGAATTCGCCCAGGGCTCGATCCCAGTCCATGGGCAGGTCCGTCTGCGGAACGTCGCTTATCTTCGGTTGGTTCGGCACTTGCCCAGGGATCCTTCGGCCATTGAAGGCATCCGTCGAGGATACCCAGCGGTGCACCCTATCCAGCAACGGCTTCCGGCGTATGGGCTTGGTCATGAAATCATCCATCCCGGCCTCCCGGCATGAGGCCTCCTGACCTTTCAGCGCGTGGGCCGTCAATGCAATGATCGGTATCGGTTTGGCCCCGCCATTGCGGCTGCTCTCAATCCTGCGAATCTCCCGGGTTGCATCAAAACCATCCATACCGGGCATCTCCAAATCCATCAGGATCAGGTTGTAGGCGTTGGAAGCCGCCATCTCGACTGCCTTGCGTCCGTCTTCAGCGATGTCGACCTGATAGCCCGCCGATGACAGGTGCATTTCGGCGACCTGTTGATTGGTGATATAGTCTTCCACAAGAAGTATGCGACCTTTGGATCTGATTCCGTCAGCTACGGCAGGCATGACGCCATGCTGTTCACCCCGCCTCTTTCCGGAAGGCACAACACCGCAGACCGATGCAACGGCCATCCCCAGTTCATCGATTTTCAACGGTTTGGCCAGGATATGGTCGAACACCTCCTGTTCGTCACTCTGACCTTCCACCAGTTCGAGCAGGCCGGTCACGACCATAATCGGTATATCTTTGCAGGCAGGCATGGCCCGGACCTTCCGGGCAAGCTCATAGCCGTTGATCTCCGGCATGCGAAAATCGGTGATGATCAGATCAAAATTCGTTCTTACGGTTTGTTCAGCCCGCAGCATCTCAAGCGCCATTTTCCCATCCCGGGCCTGGGACACGACGCAGCCAAACGATTCGAGATATGTCGAAGTGATCCTGCGGCTGGTAGGACAATCATCCACCACCAGGATCTTCAGCTCCTGCCGGTCGAACACTTGACCTGTGGTGGAGTGGTGCTGATTCACCGGCATCTCGAACGCCAGGGTGAATTCAAATCGAGTACCTCGGCCCTCCCGGCTCTCCACATCGATCCGACCGCCCATCAATTCGACCAGTTGCTTGCTGATGGTCGTTCCCAGGCCCGTTCCGCCGTATTGTCGCGTTGTGGAACCATCCACCTGGGCAAAGCTTTCAAAGATCGCCGTATGCTTTTCCTTCGCTATTCCGATACCGGTATCTTCCACACCCATCTGTACGACGGCCTCGCGGCTCGTGCGCTGCAGCAATTCCGCCGTGATGCAGATCTCCCCCTGATGGGTGAACTTAATCGAATTGGCTGCCAGGTTCAGCAATATCTGCCTCAGGCGCGTGGGATCTCCCACCAGGTAGCGCGGCAGGTCCGGTGACACATAGACATTGAGTTCCAGGTTTTTCTGAGAAGCCTGCAGTGCGATGCTTTCACCGATTTCATCCATCAGCAGCCGGAGATCAAACTCTATCTTTTCGATCTCCAATTTCCCTGACTCGATTTTGGAAAAATCAAGGATGTTGCTGATAATATGGAGCAAATGCGTCGATTCTTGATCGATAATGCTCAGCAGCCGTCGTTGGTTTTCATTCAGTCGCGTCCGCAGGGCGACCTCGGTCATCCCGATAATGCCGTTCAAGGGTGTTCGGATTTCATGGCTCATTTTGGCGAGAAATTCGCTTTTCGCCCTGCTTGCCGCTTCGGCCTCCAGTTTGGCACGCTGCAGCGCCATGGCACGGTTTCGCTCGCTGATATCCTTCATGCTCATGACGAGACCCGCCAGGTCCCCGTCAACGGAGCGAAACGGCATTGCCGTAATATTCAGGGGTATCCTGCTGCCGTCCGGCATCTCTTTGTCGGCATCCATCTCAACCATCGGCTGTCCACCGAGAATCAGTTTCATCGGGCACATCAAGCCGTGGCAGCTTGAGAACGTAAACACATCGTAACATTTTCTCGACAGGGTCTCATCCTGCGTACGGCCAAGCATTTTCAGCAGTGGTTTATTGATCTTCAGAATGTTATAATCGGTTCCGACCACCATTAATCCTTCCATGGTGGAGTCGAAGATTTGGCGTAGTTCGGCATGGGCGTTCTGGGCATCCTGCTCTGCCTGCTGGGCGTCGCTGACCTGCTGCAGCAGATTTCGATGCACTCCCGTCGGAACATGCCTGGAGGACCGTTCGACGCGGTTGGCCCGGCGCGTAAACCATACGGCCAATGCGAAAACGAGCCCAAGTCCCAATGTCGGAACAACGGTGCGCCACATCATTTGGCTCTGCCGGCGTTCCATCTCATCCCTGTCACCTGCAGCACAGGCAAGATAATACCGGCCGTCGGATGATCGTTCGGGTCTGATCACGACCCGAAACCGCCCGGACGGTGTATCGTGGTTTACGTACACCGTAAGCTTGTTTTCAAAAGCGCTTCGATAGGCCTGCTCGAGATTCCGACGGCTCTCATTCCTGTGCGCAACAGCGGCAGCGGCGCTATGTGGCGAGTCTGAAAATTCGGGATATTCCTGAAAGCGGCCCCCCAACCACTCCACGCGATATAGGCGCCCAAGGTGCGCTTCGGCAACAAAATCACCGACGGCTCGGGACGCATTGTCATCAGCGCCGGCAGATTGGAACGTTGAACGAGTGCCCCCACTCCCGTTGTCCATATATTTTAAGCTCTTTGCAGCCATCAGAAGCTGCCGGTCAAGCGCCGACAGCGCATCAATGTGCGTGCGAGCATAAACCCAAGCGGCGAAACCGCCCAGACCGACCAGGCAGCCGATCAAGCAAATCATCCACAGATATCGGTAGCGAAATGCCATAAGTACTCCAATTGTTATAGAAGAAACTGGAAACCCCTGGCTTGGAACGAGCGATGCAGCCGCAGCGAATTGTCATAGCGTGTCGTTCAATGAAGTCGGCTGCCCGGAGTTCAACAGGCAAAACCGCCATTGCCGATCTCCGAATACACCAGGACCCCTGTCAATTATCGCCTTTTCAGCCCGGAAACTTAAACGGAAGTTAAGGGGGAACCAACTGCGCTGTACAGCCGCAATGGACGATTTTTCCTTTGACATCATCTATTCCGGCCCTATTCTTTTTGAATAAGCTCCGGTTATATATAATATGCAACGATCGTGGCGATCGTCAGACTCGCCATACGCCAACAAATCAGTATCGTAAAAAAATAAGCCGTTTTTCAATTTTACACCCAAAAAAAGTAGAAATGGCGGATTATCTACGCAGAAGACACAAGCTTTGCAAAAAAAAGGAGGCCACTATGACGGTTGAACAAATAGAATACAAAGACGCAAGACCACGAATGAGGCCGGGTGACGTGATTGCCTTTGGGGGCAAGGGTCATTTCTCGGAGATCATCAAATTTGCGACTTTTTCAGATGTGTCCCATGTCGGTGTCATACTCCAAACAAAGGCCACCGGCGATGATACAGGGAGATTTTTCAATCAAATCATCGAGTCGACGTCGCTTAATGACTTCAACGGCGTCATTATTTCGCGATTCAGCGACAGGCTGGAAACCTATGAAGGTGAGCTCTGGTGGCTGCCGCTCAGCGATGAGATACGAGAGACAAAATTCAATCAGATTGAATTTTACAACTTTTTGTTCGATAAAGCCAAACGACGAGTCGAATATGATATGCCTCAAGCCATCAAATCCGCACTCGATGCATTGGACGACCTGCCCTTTGGAATGCATGGACCGGGGTATAACCGGGAAGATTTCAGCAAATTCTTCTGTTCGGAATTGGTCGCCGCAGGCCTTGAGAGAGCGGGTTCTATTGGTGAGGTAAATACGGCGGAAGTAACACCCATCGACTTATGCCGCTGGAACATATACAAAAAAACATACTACCAGCTCAAGGGCGACCCAAAGAAAAGAATATCCAGGTTTAACACGGCTTCGCCTAAGGACTGGAATGTGTAGAAGTGGTTTCACAACCTCCCCTCGAACCCAATATCGGCGTTGGGGAAAAACGTTCAATCCTCGAGATACCCGATGTATAGATGTTTATCCCGCCGACCTTTGGCGGGACGGTTGAACGTATTTTCCCCGCCTTCTTGTCCCGCTGAGCTTTTGCGGGGGATCTTGGGTCCGATGGAAGCTTTTGAAGCCACTTCTAAATGTCCGTGAACCTGGGCTTTGGCAATTGAATCGAAAAAACAGGAAAAGTCATTGAAACATCACTCATATACAGCCGGCGTGAGAATTACTGCTTTATTGTTGGGGCTGCTGATTCTTGCCGGCTGTACTCCTGAGAAGGCAAAATCCATCCGTCTGGCTGCCGAGCAATTCAGAAATCAGGCCTTGATTGCCCTGAATGCGGTGGAGAAAGCCATGATGGCCGAGCTGGCTCCGCGCCCGCGCAGCGATAAGGAGCAGACGGATCAATTCATCGACTTTCTGGCAAACCTTGACTTGGCCGCCTTAAGAGACGCGGATATCGAGCTGGGCTTTCCGGACCTGGAACAAGCGGCCAATCCAGACGATGTCGAATTGAACACGGAGGTCAAAACGTCTCGAAACCGGTATTTAAACGGGCTTCGAACCCGCTTTGCCACCTTTGCCGGGATGCTCCAGGGTCTGGAGGAAGGATCGTTCTTCGTTGCCGACGAGCTGGAGCGCTCCAACGAATTGGCGATCCGTCTGACTGCCGATATGGCGGGTATCGCCAAACACTTCAAGACAAATCCTCCCCGGTTGATTCAGCAGCGAGGCAGCCTCGTTGCCGACACGCTTGACATCCTGGAGGATGAACTACTGTCTCACGCCTCGAAGAAAGATCGTCTCGCTTTAATCAAGACCCGCTTTGACGATATCAAGCTCGAGGAGCAGAAACTTCTGATCAGTGTATTGGAACCGTCGCTTAAGGCCGCCGAGTTAGGACGCAAGCTGTATAAAATGACATCCGAATACGACCGGCTGTCCGTGGGTGATATGCAGAACCTGCTGCTGCGTTCGATCAGCATCGTTGGCAACCTTACCGGCCGTGATATGACCTTCCTGACCAGGGAGGCCGATACGGTCTTTGCCAAGATCAACAGTGATCCGGCACTCGCATCTGTTGCCGAACAGGTCATGTCAGAGCTGAACCAGGTCATTGCCGATTCGGCCAATACGCAATAGTCCTGATTTGACCTGTGTCAGCCGCAAAGGAGTCGATAGATGGACAACGATGAAACCATCCTTAAAAAAGCTGCCGGCGCCGCCACCGCCATCGACATCAAATACAAGCGGGCCTCACCAACGGATAAGGTGATCCTTAAGCCTGAGCGCGACAGGGCTTTTTCCGTATACGCCGCATCGCGGCTGAAATTGCTTGAAGCAGGCACTGTCAGCAGCAGTGATGATGTGGCTGAAATGGCTGAGATTCGAAAGCAGGTGGGCCATGCCAAAAAACAGCAATCTTTGATTGTTGCGATTGGCCGGTTCGTCGGTTTTCTGGCTAAATTCGCATAAAAAAGATCCGCTTGCTTGTCGGCAATCAAGAGCCCGGCAAAAAGCGGGCGATTTTTTTCGTCCTCTTTTTTTGGACTCTTTCAGAATATCGAAACGGCTGTCCCGCCGGTTTTACGCACGCTTCAAATTGTGATACCCATTTCAAAACAAAACAGCCCGTTGCAAGGAATGGAGATGAAAGCGTTTATCAATGCCCATGTGATTTCCTGCCGGCCCGACAATGCCGTCTACCAGGTCCTGGTCGAAAAGGCCGGCAAAATCGTCTACGCCGGAGACAGCCTCCCCCCCCAATACGGAAACTGGCCGCGCACCGACCTTGAACGCAAATGCGTGGTTCCGGCCTTTGTGGACACCCACATGCATTTTGCCTCTTTCTCCCTCTTCCATTCCGGTTTGGATTGTCGCCATGTGGGCAGTCTGTCTGAATTGGGGGATGTCATATGGGACTATATCGATCGCCATCCATCCGATAAACTGCATCTGGGTTTCGGTTGCGCGGCCCATACACTGCAGGAAAAACACCTGCCTGCGGGCAGCGACCTGGACGCCATCACGCCCAAGCCACTGATGCTGATCAAGTATGACGGCCATGCCGCCGTAGCCAACAGGGCCATGGTCAAGCGCCTGCCCAAGGCTGTCCTCAAGTACCGGGGCTATAGCCGGCAGTCCGGATGGTTTTATCAGGAGGCCTTCTACCAGGCGGTCAGTGCCCTGACCCGCTCGGTTTCGCTTTTAAAGGTCCTTAAAAATACGATCCGCGGGGCCGACGCCCTGATGAAAAAAGGCATCGGCCTGGTACACACCTCCGAGGGCGTCGGTTTCCCCCTGGACATGGATGTCAACCTGATGCGCTTTGTCGACCGTGGGCTGCCCCCTGCCTTTCGCACATATTTCCAGACCCTGGAGGTAAAAAAGGCACGCAAGCGCGGCCTGCCACGCATCGGGGGCTGTTTCGAGACGGCCCTGGACGGTTGCTTCGGATCACAGGACGCGGCCTTGCGGACGTCCTACCACAACGATCCCGGCAGCACCGGGTTTCTGGCCTACGCCCCGAAGCAGATCAACGCGTTCGTCCACGAGGCCCACCGCTCCAACCTCCAGGTCGCCATGCACGCCATCGGCGATGCCGCCATTGCGCAGGCCCTGGACGCCTATGAAGCGGCCCAGAAACGCACCCCCCGCGACGATCCCCGCCACGTCATCATTCATGCCGACCTGATGCCCCCCGATCTGATCGAGCGGGCGGCCCGGTCGAAGGTGGCCGTCGCGTTGCAATCCCCTTTTCTGATGTGGCCCCAGGAACCGCTGGAATATTTAGAGTCCCTCCTGGGAGACCGCATTCGGCATCTGATCCCGATCAAAAGCATGTTGGATGCAGGCCTGCTTCTGGGAAACGGCTCGGACGCGCCCTGCACCCTGCCCGACCCCATCTTCGGCATCCATGCAGCCTGCAACCATCCCGTGCCGGAAGAGCGGATCACCCCCTTGGAGGCCCTGAAAATGCACACATCATGGGCGGCCCGCCTCTCTTTCGACGAAAACGAGCGGGGCACCCTGGCCCCGGGCAGGCAGGCCGATTTCCTGGTGCTCGACCGTGACCTCCTCACCACTCCGAAAGAAACGATTAAGGAGATCAAGATCGAGGATATCTACCTGTCCGGCCGGCGCTACCAGGGCTACAACCCGGGTACCGCAAGATTTCTATACAACTGCATCCGCAAAAAAGACGCCCTGCCCTGCACATAATAATAATTATTATAAAATCAGATATATGACGTTTGGTCACTTGAACGATACATCCAAGCTGAATATCATGTTGGTTGAGTAAGTGCCACCCAAGCTACAATTTGTAAAAATGGCCATCGGAGGCCCCTTGAAGGCCGTCACACGGCTGATCATTCAGGTGTTGAAGCAGGGCGGCACTTACATTTCAGATCGAGGAATCGGCCAGACATTCGGCGGAATTGAATTGTTGAATCAAAACCATTTTCCCTGATGAGGTCGGCGTTGCCTATCGGTAATATCTATTGGGTAATCATTCTTTGGATAATGTCCATGGGCGATCGACCACAATATGGTTTTTCCCTCGGCGGCAATAAACTGTCCGTTTCCCGCTTCACATCATGCACGAAAGGAGTTTACCATGAAAACCGCAGCGCTGCTGACAGCCATTTTACTGGCGCCGGTCATAATATACGCCAATCAAGTCGCCGATGCCAATGCCCTGAAGGGGCTCAAAACAGTAAAGGTGATCTGCGACGTCAACGTCGGTGATCCGAAGCTGCTTCTGCGTCGGATGGAACTGATAGATGAAACGTACACGCAACTGATTGATGCCGGCGTTCAACCGACATTCATCGTAACTTTCCGCGGACCGGCCTCTAAATACGTCACCCGTGGTACGGGGTATGTCTCCCCCAAAAACCACGCCATCAAAAAAGAGATTCAGGGTTGGATCGCCCAATTTCACGAGAACGGATTTTTACTGGAGCAGTGCGCCATTGCGGCGCGCGGCCAAAAAGTGCCATATAGCGATATTCTCCCACAGATCACTGTCGTGCGGAACGGTTATATAAGTATCATCGCCTACCAGAATAAGGGATATGCGCTGTTGCCGATGGACTGATGAAAGCATCCCGATGTACAAATAAAATGCAGAGACAAACGATGGAACAATACATGATTTGGAAAACCACGCTTCAACCGGGACCTA
The DNA here is from genome assembly GCA_050291625.1 of Desulfobacteraceae bacterium. Classification (GTDB taxonomy): domain Bacteria; phylum Desulfobacterota; class Desulfobacteria; order Desulfobacterales; family Desulfosarcinaceae; genus JARRKU01. The sequence continues at coordinate 25,066 of JBNKKC010000106.1, read as the reverse complement.
TTTGCAATACGAGGCGATGCCGGGCGGCCGCCATGCCAGTGAAATCATCAGCATGGCGGCCATGGAACGCACACTATTTGGTTTACTTTTCTCTTCTTTTCCATCGAAAAGACACGGCCGGAAAAAGAAGCCCTATGAACAGGCAACGTCTAAGAACAGCGACTGAAAATTAGAACGTGTTTTTTTCAGTTTGATACCAAGGTGTGCTCGAAAAATGAAATATGCGAATCAGATTGAGAAGGGTCACCTTTTACATAGAATATTCTTCTGCCGCGGCTGAAAATCAAGCTATTGCCGGAGTCGGTCTCATATCAGCGGGAACCGCATCGGTATCACATGAACCGTCCCGCTTGCGGTCGCGCTTGCGGTCCTGGTCCGCCGCAAGAACCGGTACGCGGTCCGCCGCGGTCACTTCGGTATCGCACGAGCCGTCCCGCTTGCGGTCGCGTTTGCGGTCCTGGTCCGCCGCCATGGCAACACTTCCCACAATAAACGAAATCGCTGCAAACATGAAACAAATCTTCAATACCTTCGACATTTCAACCTCCCTTAATTAAATATTGATAACTTGTGGCTATTGATGTTCACCACGTCTGCTTGCTTAAACCAAGCCAAACGAAAAAAGTTACAATCTTTTTATTTTTTCACTTTAATCGTTACGCAGTCGTCGTTTTGTTTACAGATTGGAACAACGGGTAAACGGCAGGTATCCAGATATTAGATGTTGTACAGGTAATGGCATACCCTGCACCCATCCGGCGTCGATGGCATGGCTTTTTGGGCATTGTCGAGGGCTTCCTTGATTTTGATCAGGGAGGGCTCGAGGTCGCTGCGCGCAAAGCCGGTTTCATAGGCACTCATACGCAGCTCGAAGCGTTTGCGGTAAAAGCGGCAGCGTTCGGTTTCCCACAGGTGCTGTTGCGCGGGTCCTGGGCGCACACCGGCAGCTCTTCGGGAACCCAGGCGAAGGCCGTGGTTTCGATATGCTTCTTTTTCGCCAGCTGCGGCGGCGTACGGGCGCTACTGATACATCCGGCGCAGCTCCTTTTTGTCCAGTTTACCCACACTGGTTTTGGGAAGTTCATCTACAATCCGATAGTGTTCCGGCACGCCGTATCGGGGCAGCTTGCCGGCTTCGGCCGCTGCCAGCATGTGGGCCTTCAAATCTGCTTCAGTCACTTCGGTCCCGACATCCGGTTTGAGCACCACCAACATCAGAGGACGCTCGCCCCACGTCTCATCCTTGATCCCAATGGCGGCGGACTCCAGAACAGCGTCATGCCGGCTCAAGAGATTTTCTAAATCGAGAGAAGAGATCCACTCGCCACCGCTTTTAATCACATCTTTGATCCGGTCGGTCACCTGGAGATACCCCTCCCGGTCGATCTGGCCCACATCGCCGCTGTGGAGCCAGCCGTTGCGCCAAAGCTCGGCAGACTTTTCCGGGGCTTTAAAGTAGCTTTGGGTCAGCCACGGGGCACGCATGACCACCTCGCCGGCGCTGGCGCCGTCATGGGGCAGCGGCTCGTCTTCGTTGTTCATCACTTCAAACTCGACCAGCGGGATGGGCAGCCCGGTCTTGCAGACGACATCCAGCAAACGCTCCTCCTCCCAATCCAGCATGAATGTCTTGGGCAAGCCCAGGCTGATCACCGGGCAGGTTTCCGACATGCCGTAGCCTGTAAAGACGGTGATGCCCAGCGCTTGTGCAGCCGTGGCCAATCCTCTGGACAAGGCGGAACCGCCGATAGCTACCTTCCATTGGCACAGATCCAGCTCCTTGACCGCCGGAGCGTTGACAAGCATCTGCAGGATGGTGGGCACGCAATGGGAAAAGGTGACGTTTTCTGTCGTGATCAGTTTGAGCAGCATGGCCGGCTCGTACTTTCCGGGATAAACCTGCCGCGCGCCCAGAAGCGTTGCCACATAAGGAAATCCCCAGGCATGTACATGGAACATGGGCGTCAGCGGCATATACACATCATCCGAGTGGAACCGGCCGATGGTTTTAAAGGCGCTCAAGGCCAGCGATGTGGACAAAGTGTGCAGCACCAGCTGGCGATGGGTGAAGTGGACCCCCTTGGGATCGCCGGTGGTACCGGTGGTGTAGAAGGTGGTCGCCTTGGTGTTTTCGTCCAGATCCGGGAAGTCGAATCGGATCGGAGCTCCGGCCAACAGGGGTTCGTACAGGCTCTCGTAAGACAGGGAGGTCTCCGGGGCTTCGCTGCTTTCGGAAATGATCACAACCGCGCGCACATGGGTCAGCTGCTCCCTGATCCCGGCCAGGATAGGCAGGAAGTCGGCGTTGATCAGGATGGTGTTGGCTTCGGTGTGATTGAGGGTGTATAGGATCTGATCGGCCGACAGGCGCCAGTTGACCATCTGCAAAACCGCTCCCATCATGGGGATGGCGAAAAAACACTCCAGAAAGCGGTTGCTGTCGTAATCAAAGACCGCTACGGTATCGCCCCGGCCGACCCCAAGCGTTTCCAGGCCGCCGGCCAGCCGGTGGATCCGGTCGTTCAGATCACGGTACGTATAGCGCAGCTGGTCGCGGTAGATAATTTCCTGATCCGGCGCGTAGATCAACGGCGTGTTGAGCAGCTTTTTGATGATCAGCGGATAATCATAGGGCTCACCGGGATTGAATGCCTTTTTGTCCATGCGATCCCCCTTTCAAATATTATACAGGTAATGGCATACCTTGCACCCATCCGGTGCCGATGGCATGGCCTTCTGGGCATTGTCGAGGGCTTCCTTGATTTTGATCAGGGAGGGCTCGAGGTCGCTGCGCGCAAAGCCGGTTTCATAGGCACTCATACGCAGCTCGAAGCGTTTGCGGTAAAAGCGGCAGCGTTCGGTTTCCCATAGGTCCCGCAGGTCGGCGTCGGGCAAACGTCCGTAATGAACGTCGGGCATCTCGACCTCTTGGCCCAGAAAGGTCGTGGGGCCGCCCAGGGCCAGGTTGATGCAGGGGGCGACGCGCCCGTCGTGGCGGATGAACATGCTGTTGCGCGGGTCCTGGGCGCACACCGGCAGCTCTTCGGGGACCCAAGCGAAGGTCGTCGTGTCGATATGCGTCTTTTTCGCCAGCCGCAGCGCCCGGCGGAGCTGCTTTTCCAGGCGGCGTGTCTCCTTGGTATGTTTGTCGGCAAAAAGCCCGAAACCTTTTCCGGCATCGCCGCGAATCACATCGCACTGCTTGAAATTGATCTGGTCGACCCCCAGTTCGGCGGCCAGGGTCACCATCGCCTCCAACTGGCCGGCGTTGAGCGACATCATGACGAAGTTGATCGCCACCCGGGGCCAGCCTCCGACCCGCCGGGCAGTGAGGGTCTTCACATTTCGGCAGACGGTCTCGAAGCGGGCGCCCGGCCGTATGGTTTCAAATACGTCGGCCGTGGCGCCGTCCATGGAGACACAGATCCAATCGATGCCGGCGGCGATCAACTGTTTCGTCTTTTCTTCGGTCAGGAGGGTGCCGTTGGTCAACAGGCCTGTTTCGCAGCCTGCCTGGCCGGCCTGGCGCACCCATTCGACCAGGTGGGGTTGCAGGAGCGGCTCGCCGCCACCGGTAAAATCCACCGATTGAATCTCGTTCAGGTGGGAGGCGATGGCCGCCCACACCTCGGGCGCCATCAGCCCTTTGGAGGAGTGTTTGTGGGCCATGCCGCGCCAGGGGCACATGATGCACTTGAGGTTGCAGGCGATGGCGCTTTCCACCTGCAGTAGCCTCCAGCGGCGCGGTTTGCCGGGCTTTTGATCGATGCTGTGGCGCCCCACTCCCGAGAGCAACCGGTCCACCCATTTGGGCAGCATGAGGGCGGCCACCGAAAAGAATTTCCCCTGGCGCTCCAGCCACACCTCTCCCGCCGCACCCTCAGCCGCCTGAAGTACTTTGCGGGCTACGTCAAATCGCGGGCTGCCGCAGGTGTCTTCGGAACACAAACCTGGCAGATTACGTTCCCGCATGGCATTTTCCTCGAAGGCGGTATCGATGGTGCCGGGATAAATGTTGATCACCTCCACGCCGCTGCCGTTCAGTTCCAGGCGCATGGTATTGGCCATAATGGCCAGCGCGGACTTGCTCCCGCCGTATACGCCGGCGGTGGGAATCGGCACCCGACCGGCCGCTGTCACCACATTGACGATTTTGCCCGAATGCTGCGATTTCATATGGGGCAGCAGACGCTGGATAAGCATGAGGGGCGCCATGGTGTTGACTTCGAACAGATGACGGATTTTATCGTCGACCGCCTCTTCCATAAAGGCAAAATAGCCGACACCGGCAATATTGATCAGAGCGTCGATTCCTCCGCTCTGGTCCAGAACACGCTTTGCCAATCGGCGCACATCGTCCGGTCTGCTCAAATCGGCGGCAATGGACGAAACCGGTGCGTCCGCTGCCAGACGAGCACACAATTCATCCAGCGCGGGCTGCAGGGAAGCCGTCACGAACAGGCGCGCACCGCGTTTGTTCATTTCAATGGCCAGCGCCGACCCCAAACCGCCGGTCGCACCGGTGATCAGAACGTTCTTCCCGCTAAACCAAGAGTCTGTATTCATCTGTTTGCCGTGACGAGCGCTAAGGGTTCGCGTAAAAATAAATTTACATTTTCAGGTGTTGAGGCACCTGCCTGGCAAGGCGCCGAAGCGCGTGAATATCGAGATATTTCCGCGCTTTGGCAACACCGCCAGGCAGGATGCATCGGCGCATGAAAATGTGAAGTTATTTTTGCGCGAGCCCTAAGGCCCCGGGCCTGCCGGCTATGGGAATACACGTACGGCTTCTGCCCGCCGCAGGCGCATTGACTGCTTTTCGATCAGGGCGATGGTCTCGCCGACCGAGGGGTGTTCGGTGGTCAGAGCCGGTGCCAGCGCCCGATCCAACTCTTTTTCGACCTGCCCGAGACGATTCAGAAAAATCAGGTAATTGCCGCGGGTTCGATAAGCGGATCGCACCAGCGTATCGTAATCATGGCCGGCGGCCTTGAGCAGATCCGTGTAATGTTCGACCAGAACCCGCGAAAAGGTTTGGTACTGCCTCATCGCCTCGGCGGGTGTCCGGGTCTGGGCCACCAGGGTGTCGATCGCCGGCGGCCGGTCATCGGCCACACATGCTGCGGCGGCCTCGACGGCTTGGCGGCGCGATCGCATGTAGTGGCCGACAAATTCTTTGCGGCTGCTGCTATATTTATTCAAGCGATAAAAATAATAGACAAAAATAATCGGCATCAAGATGTACCAGACCGTCAGCGGCGGTTTGGAGATCACCTTGTCGGCCAACCGCCGGGCCAGATGCGTTTCGTAACGCACGATCATGTCTGCTTTGGCTTCAATGTCCATCATGGCAATGGTTGAGTCCGGGCACCTCACTTCATTGGCATGTAACGGAATCCGAACCACAAAATCAATAGGCAAATCGCAATCCCGGACAAAAAGGGAAGGGTCAGGCCGATCTGATCCGGCGCCCCCAGCTCGATGGCATTGCGCAGATAACGCTCCCCGTCGTAAGACGCTTTGATTTCAGTATAGAAATAGGCTCCTGAATCGATATCCTGCTTGTCGATGGTCTTGACGATCTCATCGAACGTCGGAATGCGGGTTTCGAAATAGGGGCCCACGACCGTGGCAAACACCCACAGACCGGCAAACACACCGATCAGTTGCCCCCAGGCGACCCACCAACGCTTCGGCCGTTGCGTGCGCTCCAATCTCGGTTTATCGGCATTGTCATTCATGCCGGGTTCTCTCCTTGTGGTTGCCTGTTCCATCCGGCCGTCCAACGCCGGATGGAACAGGTGGTTCATTGGGACACACTCCATGTGTATCACCGCCAGTCCGCAACTAGATGGTGGCCGTCAGCTCCGGGAATACAATATAGAACATGATGTACGCCACCAGCAGGGTCAAACAGAGGTTAAAACCCTGTCCGAATACATACAGGATCAGCGGTTTACCACCGGTGAAGTGTTCCTTGAGCTCCCTGAAATTGGTGGCCAGGCCGATGCTCACAAACGACAGGCAGAAAAACCATCCGCGGTACAGGTCGCCCATTCCTTTGATCACACCCTGGTCGACCATGGCGGACCCCAGCCCGCTGACCTGGGCATTGAAGCCGGTATAGAACAGGGAGAAAACGATAGAGGCGACAATAAAGCCCAGTACGAATTTGGGGAACCGATACCAGATCTCCATGGCGCCCACCTTCTGACCGGTCTCTGCGGCCTCCACGCGGGTGGTAAAGTAAAGGGCCACACAAAATGCGATGACACCGATCAACACGTTCTGGATCATTTTAATGGTCGCCGCCACATAAAGCGCTTTCTCTCCCAGAAAGGCGCCGGCGGCAGCCACGGCACCGGTGGCGTCGATGGTGCCTCCCATCCAGGCGCCGCCGAGGATCAGCTGTTTGTCCACCGGAAAAACGCCCTTGATGATAATGGGCATGACGATCATCATGATCGACGTGAACACCAGGGAGAGTCCCACCGCAAGGGTCAGCTCCTCTTTCTTGGCCTTGCAGGCCGCAGCGGTGGCGATAGCCGCCGACACGCCGCAGACCGACATGTCGGAGCAGATCGTGGCGTTGAGGCGTTTGGAAGGCATCTTGATCACTTTCTGTCCGAACCAGTAGGTGACCAGCCAAACCGTGGGGGTAACCACCCAGGCCACGAAAATACCGGCCGTGCCGATCACGATAATTTTCTCAAAGAGAATTTTGGCTCCCAGCAGCACCAGACCGGTTTTAATATAGTACTCGGTCTGGACCGCCGGCATGGCCCATTGGGGCGTGCCCACCGTGTTGCTGATCAGCATACCGAAGAAAATGGCCCAGGCCGCGTAGCCGATCCCGTAATGTTTCATGGTGGCCTGGCTGGCAGCCAGGTAAGCGAGGACGGCCACCGCGAATACGAAGATGAATCCGATCGCAAACTTGGTGACGGATTTTCCCATGGCGGCGATGCCGATCCCGAAAAAAATGGCGAAACAGATCATCAATCCGATCAGCTTGAACACCTGGTTGTAAGGCTTGGCCTTGGTCTTGGAAGCCGCCTTGCCGGCGACAAGATGGGCGTCGCGCCAGGCCCCGATTTTCTCCTTGGCCTGAGTGTTGAGGGTTACGTCGTTGAATCCGGCCGCTTCGGCCGCCGTTTCGGCGGCCAAGGCGACGCTGAACGCCTCCTTCTCAGCGGCTTTGGCGGCCGTGGCTTTGGGTACCGCCTTGGCGAGCTTGGCATCGACTTTGGTTTGGCCCAGCACGAAGGCATCCAACGGATTGGCGGTCCACCCGTGGGGCTTGCCCGAAAAGGATTTCAGCCATTTGCCGGCGGCAATACTGTTGGCTTTGACCTTCTTTTTGGCATCGTTGAGCTGGTACCAGGCGATGGTCTTGAATTTGGTGGTTTTCTGGGCGGCCTCTGCGTATTTGGCATGGGCCTCATCCAGCTTGGCTTTCATATCGCCGGCATGGGGAAAATAGATCAACATTCCGGCGATCAACAGAGCAAACCCGAGCCATACAGCCCACCAATCCTCCTTCCTGATCAGCTCCGACCACTCCCATTTTCCCACATCCCTAACGACATCAGAGTTGTCTGCCATCAGCGTGTCACTCCTTTCTTGTCAATCCCTCCGCTATGCATACGATGAGGCCGTCGGAAGGGTACGGCACTCATGCGGCGGTATCGACTCGGCTCTCCGGATTCCCATATGGGTGGGGTCTATGATTGGATCGGCGCCTGAAAGCCGAGCTATCCCGTTGCCTAACAAACAATCCTTTTGAGCAATATCAATGCCAACCCCTCAAACTGGCTATATCTATCCGTTATTAAAGTAATTTTGAAAGACTAAACGATCTGTGCGGCTGGCCGTCGCTGCCTCTGCAAAGCGGCACCACGGTCACATAAATGGGTTGAATGACGGGGCTCTATTAGATAAACTCTATATTTTTCAATTAGTTATTGTCAAATTGGAATAGTTCGGACAGGTTGCAAACGCTCAGAGAGGGTGCCTCCCCAAGTTGGCAGTGCCGCCTTGAGGCGGCAGGGGCGCCCCTATTCCCGGCGGCGTCACCGGTGTCAGGACCGGAAATGCGATACGTCGATGCCGTAGCGCTTGATGATTTTTTGGAGGGATTGGCGCCGCAGACCGCTGATCTGGGCAGATAGAGAGATGTTGCCCCTGGTCTGTTGCAGAAGCCGGTTGAGATAATCCAAAGTAAACGCTTCAACCGCACGCTCTTTCAAATCCTGATACGGTTTTTCCAAATCCAGATCCTCAGAATCGGCGTTGCCGTTGCCGGCTTCCACGAACAGATGGTGCGGCATGATCTCACGGTCCGAGGTCATGGCATACCATCTGCGGACAAGATTTTCCAGCTGTCGCGTATTTCCCGGCCAGGCGCGACCAAGCAGTTCATTGAGCACTTCCGGGCGGACTGATTTTCTGGGCTTGTTCTGCTCACAAGCCACCTGCTCGAGAAAGTGGTCCACCAGCAGGGGGATGTCTTCACGAATCTGATAAAGGGTCGGCATGGTGATACCGGCGACATTCAAACGGTAAAACAGGTCTTCCCGAAAGGTGTTCTGCTTCATCTTTCGCTCGAGATCCTGGTTGGTGGCCGCAATAATGCGCACATCCACCGTATGACTTTTCTGAGAGCCAAGCGGCTTGACTTCTTTATCCTGGAGTATGCGCAACAGTTTGGATTGAACCGACGGCGAGATGTCGCCGATCTCGTCGAGAAAGATGGTACTATCATGGGCCTGGTCGAACATGCCCTGACGATGGTCCGAGGCATCGGTAAAGGCCCCCTTGGCATATCCGAACAGCTCACTTTCAAGCAGGGTCTCGGGCAGAGCCGGGCAGTTGACGGTCACCAGCGTACGGCGCCCCCGGTCGCTCAGGTTGTGAATCGCCCGGGCGGCCAGTTCCTTGCCCGTACCGGTCTCGCCCTGAATCAACACCGTGGCTTCCGACTGGGCCAGCATGGCGATTTTTTCCCGTATCGCATGGATGGGCTTGCTTTGGCCGACCAGTTGAGTCAGCTCGTCCTTCAGGCACATCTCATCGATCAACCGGGTGTTCTGTCGCACCAGCCGGTTCAATTCCAGCCCCTTCTTGAGCAAATGCATCAGCCGTTCCCGGTTCAGCGGCTTTTGGATAAAATCATAGGCCCCCAGCTTGATGGCCTCCACCGCTTTTTCGATGGAAGCATAGGCGGTCATCATAATGACCGTTACTGCCGGATGGCGCACCTTGATCTCCCTGAGCAGCGACAGGCCGTTCATTTCCGGCATGAGAATGTCTGCCAGTACGACATCCACGGCATCGTCGCCGACCATCCGCAACGCGTCGACTCCGCTGCCGGCCACCAGGGTCCGGCAATCGAGCTCCTGCTGGATCGTGCGTTGGAGTCCGTTGGCCAGGTCGGTTTCGTCGTCGACGATCAGAATGGTATCAACGGTCATCCGAAGGCTCCTCACTTTCCGCTTCAAGGGGCAGTGAGACGGTGAATGTGCTGCCCTTTCCCGATCCGCTTGTCACGGTGATGTCGCCGCCATGCTGCTCAACAAGGCCATAGCTGACCGACAACCCGAGCCCGGTGCCCTTGCCCGCGCCTTTGGTGGTAAAAAAAGGATCGAAAATGCGCAGCAAGTGCTTCTCTGCTACGCCGACACCGGTATCGGCCACCGACACATTCACCCGGTTGCGTATCCGATCCATGCGGATGGCGATGCGAATGGCTCCACCGTCCGGCATGGCCTGCACCGCGTTGATGATCAGGTTCATGAATACCTGTTTCATTTGGGTTTCATCGACGACCAGCAACGGCAGGCAGCGATCCGCATCGAGGCTGAAGGCAATATCCTGCTTCTTCATCTGCGGTTCCAGGATGGCCAGCACATCGTCGAGCACCATACGAATATTGCATTGCTTTTTGCTGGGCTCCGATGCGCGGGCGAAGTTGAGCAGGGCCTGAACCACCGATTGACACTGATCGGCATGCTTTTGAATCACGCGCAGGTCGTCGGACGACTGGCCGTCAAGCCCGTTGGATGTGGCGATCAGATTAGCATAGACCTGAATCACACCCAAAGGATTGTTGAGTTCATGGGCCACCCCGGACGCCAGCTGGCCGATGGAGGCCAGTTTTTCCGCTTTGGCCATGTGCTGTTCCAGCTTGCGCCGCCCGGTCATATCCTGCAACCACGCATCGATGCCGTCGAAACCGCCGGCGTCGTCGCTGCGGGCGGAGGCGGATATGATCATGATCAGTTTATTCCCATTGCGATCGACCATGGGCAGTTCCAGCCCCTCCACGTGCCCATCCCGGCGGATCGTCTCGGTGAACGCCTTGGCTTCGGTGCCGTCCCAGAAGAGCTGATAACACGATTCAATGGCCAAGGCTTCGGCCTTGTCCCTGAAGCCGAACAAATGACAACCGGCCGCGTTGATATCGATCAGGCCGCAGTCCCGGTCGAAAATGACGATGGCATCCCGGCTGCTTTCGAACAGCTTGCGGTACCGGCGTTCCGAATCGCGCAGCTCGTCGTGGGTCTGCTTCAAGTCGGCGGCCACGTTCTCGAAGGCCAGCTTAAGCTGATCGAATTCATCACTGGTATCCGCTGCGGGCACCAGCGGTTTATCGCCGCCGCGGGGATCGGAGATCCTCCTGAAACGGGACAGCAGCCCGTTCATTTCCAATACCACTGTTCTGTTGAACAGCAGGTAGAAAAGCGTCACGAGCGTAAACAATATCACCATTGCGACCATAAATACATTCCAGGCGGTCTCCTTGACCCGGTAAAACGTCACATCCACCGGAATGTATACCGCATCGGCCGCCACGACCTCCCCGACCCGATAGCCGAAACCGCCCTGGGTGCCGTAAATGTCTATCATCTGCTGGGGGGCATCCCGCGGATGGCCGTGGCAGCGCAGGCATTCCTGTTCGGCCCGAATGGGGTAAAAGCGGGCGTAATAGGAGGACTGCCCCTTCAGAATCAGGCCGTGCCAATCCTTGCGGTCCGGATTCTGGCTGAACCATCTGATTTTCTGCATCTCCAGTTCATCGGCCAGATTGATCGGATTGGTAGGATTATAGGCCGCGCGCTTGTAGCTGAAATCGGGAAAACGTTCGCCCAGGCGGTTCATGATTTCCCGTCCCACATACGTCGTGGACATGGCGTGCGGCACAAAACCATCCTCGGGCAGCAAGCTGGACACCACGGGCCTTAACACATCTTTGACGTAGCGGCGGGTCGAATCGACCGTGCCGATAAAAATATCGGTCTCCTTATAAATCTGATCCGTGACAAAACTTCTCAAAAGGATGTAGGCGGCCGCTGCGACAAAGGTGCAGACCAGGATGGAAATTAATGCCACTCCAATGCGAAATTTGGCTTTGATGGATATCGGTTTCATAGGCATCCGTCTCCCGGCCGGCCTCCCTGCCGCCACAAAGATTCGTTCAACGATAGCGTTTCATCGCATATCCAATCATGTTATCTCAACGATCAAATAGAGCAACGCCTATTTTCAGGCCATGCCTCTGCATCCCTTTTTTATCATCGTTTTAACCGGCTAAAGCAAGCCCCTATGGTTCAGTAAAGTCATTTGTGCTTCCCGAATCTTCAGATTCGCAAATTCCACTTGACAAGATTCGACTATGTCGCACGTTTGAAGTTGACGTTTGGTGACGGCGGCTCGTCTTTATTCAGCATCTCTATGATATTGCCGCCGGGGAGCGGCATAAGGTGTCAGCAAAATCGCCGACCCAAAAGTGCATTGGGAACGATGCGCTGACGAGAGCCTATCAATTGTGCAACCATGAGGGAGGTTACAAATGAAGATCGTTCGACGCGGTTCCGCGGTATGGAGTGGCGGGCTTAAAGATGGAAAAGGGCTGATGTCTACGCAAAGCGGCGCCCTGAAGGACCAGCCCTATGGTTTCGGCAGTCGATTCGAGAGCGTGCCCGACACAAATCCCGAAGAATTGATTGCGGCCGCACACGCCGGCTGTTTCACCATGGCCCTTTCGCTGATCCTGGGTGAGGCCGAGCTGACCGCCGAGCGGATGGAGACCTCGGCAAAAGTAACGTTGGAAAAGCTCGAAGAGGGCTTCTCCATTACATCGGTTCACCTGACGCTGGAGGCAAAGATCCCGGGAGCAGACCAGGCGACTTTTGAAGCGCTCGCCGCCAAGGCCAAAGCCGGTTGTCCGGTATCCAGGCTGCTCAACACGCAAATCACCCTGGATGCCACGCTTGTCGCCTAACGGGGATCGACCGCCGGCTAACCAACTAGATATGGATATTTAAATTCAATTTTCGATCCTTTTTTATCATCTGCAGGCTTTCTCTGAGCTCTGCCCAATAGCTATGATCTTTTGAGAATATTACCGGCTCAATCTGTTCTATTAAATTCGGGGACCGGCCACCTAAAATCTTTTGAAGATTCTGCCAATTTTGGCCCGAACGATCATTGATACTAAGGCCGTAAATCCATATAACGTCAGCATAGGGTTCCAGCATATCGATCATCTGAACCGCATCCGTGACATAAGGAATAATTGGACAGAGTAATGCCCCGGTCCTTACCCCTGCTTCCTTAAATTTATTGAGAGCTTCAATCCTCTTCTCAGTGTCAATGGTATTGGCTTCAAACAACCTGCGCGTTTGATTATCATTGAATGCTACTGAAACGCTGATGGCAGCATCGTTCATTTCTTTTATAATATCGATATCACGAACAACCAAATCAGACTTTGTGAGAATACTGGCCGAGAAGCCCTTTTTTAAAAAAAGCTCCAGGACCTTCCGGGTCTGGCGATACTCCGCTTCACAGGGTTGGTAAGGGTCGGTATGATAGCCCATATATATAGTCTGCGGCGGTATATCATCAAGTTCTTTGCTAAGTTGGTCAACGATGTCTTTATAGATGAGGATTTCCTTTGACCAATCCGTTTCAGCTTGGGGCAAGACATAGCAATAATAGCAGTAATGTTCACACCCAACGTAGGTATCAACTTGATATTCAATGTCTTTCAATCCGCATGGTGTCAGAATTGGCCTGCCGGTGCATTCAGTTACTTTCATGAATCATGTCCTCGATAAAAGTATTCAATTCCGACTCCTCAAGATCATGCGGAACAATTATCATCTGTTTTTGCCTCCCAAACCCGCTCAATGACATCCAACAGTACCGAAATCTTTTGATCCTGCTCCCGTCTTTTCAGGTAGATCAAGAAAAGATCTAACTTTTTTTCAAGTTTTCTTATCGTAACCAGGTTGTAGGTATCGGCGACATTAATTACTTTTAGCACCGGCATAAGGCTTAAGCCAACACCTTCAGACGCTAATTTCAAAATGGCAGCTTCCTGATCAACAACAACTGCTTTTTCTGGTTTGCGTCCAGCTTCGGCAAATATCGTTTTCTGCAACGCACATAACGGGCAATGGTCACTTGTCCATACCCACGGAAAGGTAGTCAAATCGTTCAGAGTGGCGTTTTTGAACCGTTCTTTCCATATTCGTGGAGCGACAATCGCCATTTCGATCCCATCTATATGGCGCACCTCTATTTTTTTGTCATTTGGCTTCGTATACGTAAACGCCAGATCGATCTTTCCAGATAATAAATCATTTGCAGCATCCCAACTCATCGTTTCCAACACATTTAAAGACAAGCCGGGATAACGTTGATGGAGTTCCCTAAAAATCGCTGTCAATCTCAATAAACGTGGATCCGTATTGACGCCAAGGAGGACATCGCCACGCACCCCGCCCTTTAATTTATCCGCCGAAGCCTGCAGGTCATCCACACCTTCCAGTATCGTTTCAGCCCTTTCTTTTAGCTCCTCGCCTTCCGGTGTCAATACCATGCCTTTGGGAGTTCTTAAAAACAATGGAACGCCAAGCTCAGACTCGAGACTCTTTATATGCGTACTCACAGCAGGTTGACTGGTATTCAGACGTTCTGCAGCTTTGGTTAAGTGTCCCTCCTCCGCTACAGCCACGAAGGACTTTAATTGATACAGTTCCGTAACCCACCTCTCTATCTATGTACGTTAATATTTTGTAATCTCAATATAAATTGCCAATTCACCTTGCCAATTCGAAATTATAATGACCTTCATTCGTTCTTATTATTGGCTTTTTGCTCTCTAATGCCGATAATAGGTCAAAACAATTCGACTCAACGTCATAGGAGTCTGTATAGCTATTAATGGAGTATAAAATGACGTCCCAACTTATTGCAATGAGCATCTTTTCGCTTGCCATGTCCATAACGCCCGGTCCTGTGAACATGATAAATCTTGCTTCTGGAGCAACCCACGGATTTAAAAGGACAATTCCATTTGTGTCGGGCTCGACCGTCGGATTCATCCTGCTATTGACCGCATTAGGTATTGGATTTATGCAGATTTTAAGCGCTTATCCCATATTCCTGAAATATATGTCCGTGGGGGGATCTATTTTCATTCTCTATATGAGCTATAAAATAGCCAAATCCGAACCGGAGATTTCAGCTCAGCGCGTGAACTGTCCCAAGTTCATGGAAGGTGTCCTCCTGCAATGGCTTAACCCCAAGGCTTGGCTTGCATGTATATCGGGCATCTCCCTTTTCGCAGATGAAAAATCATTCTTCCCTTTATTTCTTTTTATTACGCTGTATTTTGTGATTTGCTTTTTATCCCTATCTTCATGGGCAGTTTTAGGAGACAAACTCAGGTTGATTTTAGGAAGCAAAACAAGACTCGTGATTTTTAATTATGTGATGGGAATACTGCTTTCCGCTTGCGCTGTCTACCTTCTTTGCACCTCTCTCACCGGCTCCTTCGGCATTAATTAATATCACGCCATGTTCCCTGGGAAATGGCTCAACATCTTCCGGGTCGAGACAAAACCGGCAGCGTTAGACAATTAAATAAAATATTGCAACTATGTGGGGCGCCCCCAAACTGCCCCTATCGGGAATCGACCGGCTGCCAAATCAGCTCTATGGACCTGAGCGACGCTCTTTTAGTTTTGCAAAGCATCTGGGTTTCGTTCGCCAAGTGTCGTGCCCTACAAATAAGTTAAAAAACGAATGTCACTCCGGCGCAAGCCGGAGTTCAGTTAAAAACCCTCTGGATTCCGGCTTGCGAGACTGTGTCATAATTAAAAAATGCACGGTTTTACTCTGTCATGCCGGACTCGATCCGGCATCCAGAAATGCAAGTAATTGAAATACCTGGATTCCGGCTTTCGCCGGAATGACATCAGCTCCTGATGTCGTCGTTTGGGTCAATTGCGATACAGTCTCTTGCGCCGGAATGACTTAAAGGAAAAAGGCTTTCGAATTGAATAAATATGTTTAACCCAACTTCCGGGACACGTCGATAGAGACGGCTCTCCATATTGATTATTGAGACCAGGAATGTCTTTCTATGCCTTCTCTGTCTACGGGATATTTTTGACTTTGTCCATGCATGTTCTCTGTAGAAAGCAATAACACTCCCGTGGTACTTTTTAAAATTACTCTTAAGCAGTTGGATGCAATTATCTTCGATTTGGAAGCCCGCGATTTTTTCCAATTCACCATTCTTCAACATTTTCTTATAGGTAGAGAATGTTTTTGCTAAAGCATCCGGATTATGCGATGATTTATCCAAATATTTCATCGACTCATTGCGCCAATAAGCTTGATTTGGAAATATAAAATTAGCGACTCTGAGATAAGCTCCCATTTTCTCTTTATTATTATGATTCACAATTTTATAATAATGATATGTTTTTCTACTCCGCGGCGAATTTGCCCACAAACGATCAACGGTTTGAACTGCACCTTGGCTACACTCCTGCAGTTGTGTTTCGAGCAAGGCTGTTTCTGTAAAAAACCGTCTAAAATTATCCCATTCGCTTTTACTTCTTGCGATACGGATTTTATTTTTAGCCGCATCAATATCCCCCATTTTAAGTAACAATCGCCCTTCAAATGCCGGCTTGCTTATTTCCGAAACAAACCTCCAATCATTGCTCGACATAATATTGCGGACCTCATCAATCTTCCCGGCGTCAAGGTAGTTATTTATCATGAACTCTATCGGAAGTTGTTTAGCCTTTGAGGATTTCACTCCTTCTTTGAAGAATTTTGTGGCCGAGGCAAAATCCATGGCTTCATTCATCAAATATCCTGCAAACAGGGCAGCTTTTCCCTTATTTTCAGAAAATTGGAACATTGGCTGGATAAGCGCCGTTGAATCACGAAGATACCCAAGTACATAAAATGTAAAAAACAAATCCCGGAACTCTTCAATATAACCTCTGCCAGGATTGTATCCGGAATTGATTATTGATAGCATGATCGGTGCAGACAAATGATATTCGTTGTCGTCATATAATTTTTCGGCAACCTTATGAGCAAAAGGATAAGCGTATGGGCGCTGAAGTGCATCATCAACCAATGACCTTGCTTCCCAATAGTTTATTTTTTTCCCTTTGATATCTTGAGATTGAAGTAGATATATCCAATGATTTGGAATTATCTTTTCAGCTTTAGAAAGGATTTTTTTAAATCGATCATGAAAACCATCTGAAAGATGGTATTTTGATTCTCGCAGGGCGGGTACTACCAAATGTGACTCCAATGCCCTCAGCATCATTTCCGTTTTCCATTGATCATTTCTTTTCTGCCAATTTTTTTGATTCGCATACCACCAGCGCAGCTCGGCAAAATCAGGGTCAAGTTTAAGTATCCGTTCGAAAAGATCCCATTGTTCCTGACTCCTTTCTTTAACATTGAAAGATTGGCCAAGTAGTTTTAATGATAGTCTTTTCGACGTCATTGGCCTAATCAGCTCTCTCTTAAGGCTATCAGATACTGTATCACCGGAATTCTTGATCCAGGTCATTACCATTTTACCCATCAGTTCAAAATATTCTGTTTCCCCAAATGATTGCTCTAGTAGAATTCCATTTTTATCTAATACCTTAATTGATCCGCTGTACATGTTTCCATTTTGATATATTGTTCCACCAACGGCAATATTCAATCGCCACCGGTCCATCGCTTTTATTACCGGGTTTGTATCGTCAATGGTCAAGTTGAGAAGTTCATCATCACGCTGATATATAAATGCAGGATGACGCATGCAAATGTTGTTGTCTACAAAGTCAAACTTGATGGACAACAGGGTCGGAAATGTCAATTTTTGCATTGAATCAGAAGGGCCGCTCTTGCTAATGTACTTAAATGGTACAAACAGTGGATTAAATCCTTGATCAAATCTGACATCATGTTGATACCAATCTTTTTTGTACAGTTCATTCAACTGATAGCCCGTCATATCAACGCCTTTTACGGCATCACTGAAAAGATCCCTTTCGACATCCCGGCAATTATATATAGACTTCGAACACCCAATTGCAATAACTCCCAATGTAATAGCGAGATAGAACCACCGATTCGTCATCCTATAATCCTTCCTAATTTTCCGCACAAGGAGTGTCCTTTGGAGGCAAGGGCCACATCTTAAAATTCATATTCATAATCTCTTATTTGTATTTTCCATACTGTTTTTCCCAGCGGTCAGCCACTTCCAAAAAATCACAATACCCTTTGTTCCTGATAAATAATGTGGCTTCTTCGTACTTTTTATATTTATAGCTCTTTTTACTGTAAAAGCCTTGAATTATAGTGCATGTGGAATAACTGTCACAATCTGCGCAGGTGTTCAGCCCTTTCACGATGCAACAGACTTTCATTTTGCATCTGGCCTTTTTAATATCCCTTTCACCGTCTTTATAGCCAATTTTGCATCCCCTGCATCTCGTGTTCCGATATTCAGGGCAGGTCCTGCAATATGCTCCGCAACATCCTATTTCTAAAATCGTCATGTCCTGCTCTTTCTGATACGTTAAAAATCTTCCTTCAAACCTCGCTCTTCCAACGCTTGCTTAACATAGCCGGGCATTGGGTTTATGTTGCGCTTCAAATTTGAATAATCTTTTTTCATTTTCAAACTCGTTTTGAGAACTGAATGGCGGCAGCAGCCGACCCCCAAGGGCCGCATGGCCCTTGGGGATAAGGGAACTTCCTGCTTAACTTTTCTTTTTGTTTTTCAAAAAGGTAAAAAACGGCATCGTTTACCCGGTGCGCTGCCAGCGCAGGTTATTTTACCTCTTGTTGAACCAATTTCCTGGTATGCACCAGGCGTTCCTTGAGACTGACAGCCCACCCTTCCGACATCTTTTCAAGATCGGATATTTGTTTATCCAAGTACCTGATTGCGTCGCGATACTCGAAATAGCGAAAATCTTTCTTTTTTGTTTTGCTGACGGGAAACAGGGCTTTAATCCGCTCTAATGGGATTTTTCTATAAACAACAACCTTGATGTCATATTTATAATTTGGGTCACTATCACCATGATTATCCCACTGCCACCATTGCATCCCTATCTTTTCCCATGCCATGGCTTGCGGACCAAAATCTTCATAATCGAAAACGGCATAGTGCTTTGGCGGGATATTACAGCTAAAAAGAATGAAAGTGACAGCCATCCAAAAATAAATCTTGTTTTTCATGGGCAACCGTAGCGTTCTGCGTGATCGGACGGGAAAACGACATCGTCCTGTGCATAAGCCAAAAGTGATATCGTTTTTCCGATCCGCCTTTTACTTAGTTGGCCGGATTCGTCAGTCCGTTTTCAGATCGATTGCGGAAGGCCATCTGGCAGTCATTATGCGGTGATTTCCCAAGTCGGCAATCCACAAATGGCCTGAATGAATGAGCACCGCCGCAGGCTTACGAAGTTGGTCGGGTCCGGAACCCGGTTTTCCCGTGCCGCAAAGACGAATGAGTCCGTTATCGCGTGTCAACAGGCAGATTCGGTGGCCGCGCATCTCGGCGACGACCATTTCACGATCCGACACGACTGCCAGGCCGTGGGGCATGTCAATCCGAATGCTTCGCCAGGGAGAGGAAAGACCTTCATGAGGTGCGTAGCGTCGAATATACCCCGTTCCAGCGTCGGCAATCAAAACACGGCCCTTCGAATCGATGCCTATGTCCATGGGATATTGCAGTGTACCCTTTAAGAGTGGTCCATCCCGACGGCCGAAACGTCCGGTTCCCGCTACGGTTGTGACGCGCCCGTCTTTGATTTGCCGGAGTCTGGCATTTCCGATATCGGCGACAAAGAGCGACCCGTCGGCTCCCCAAGCGACTGCGTGAGGGGCGTTGAACAATGCCTCCTCAACCGCCCCGTCATTGAATCCCTTTTGACCCGCAATGCCCGCCAGGGTGGACACGGTATACGCCGACGAGCTGTTGGCACCATTTTTTTCCTTCGGAAGAAGCAGTCGAATCGTATGGTTCGATGCCTCTGCGACGGCGATGGCCCCGTCATCGCGAACGGCCAAACCATGAGGAGAATTGAATCGTGCCTGATCCGCCGGCCCATCCTTATAGCCTTGTTTCTCAGGGCCGCCCGCCAGCGTTTCGGCCCTGCCGTCACGATGGACGATTCGTATGGCATGATTGTTAATATCGGCGACTAAAACCGTATCAGGGCCGAACGGGGCAAAGCGTATCGGCTTGTTGAATTTTGGTGAATCCCCATCGACGAATCCCGGCGTAGCATCACCGGCGACCACGACCATGGGCCAATCGTATCGAGCGCTCACGGGCATAGACCCGATCAACATGAAGCCAAGCCAATGATAAAATGCCCAGCCGCCGACAGCGAGTATTGCGACGAGTACACCGGCACAGATAATCAATCGCTTTTTCCATTTCCCCACACGACATCTCCAGTTCAGTCTATTTATGACAAGTTCCCCTGTCCCTTTTTCAGGCCACTAACTATCTGACATTTAAAAGCTTTTCAGAGAAACATGTCAACAATAAAAAGACGCACACTGTTGGAAGCGGTGCTGAATCTGTCCAGGTAATCTCCTCAAGTGAGAAAAAGTCTTGACAGCGTACGGGCAACCAACTATTAGTTAGCTAACTAATCATTAGATAGCTAACTTATATGAGGGTGGTGGATCATGCCGGATGGCGGAGAAAATTCAAATCCCCCAAAGCTGACCCTCGGACATTTGCTGGCCAAGATCAGCCGGCTTGTAGGTGGCCGCATGCGCACGAAGCTTGGCGACATGGGCCTGCACCACGGCCAAGGGATGATCCTTTTCCATCTCTGGCACCGGGACGGCATCGCTCAGAATGTGCTCGCCCAGGCCCTGCATATCACACCGCCCTCGGCCACCAACACCCTGCAGCGCATGGAGCGCGATGGATGGATCGAACGGCATCGGGATGCGGTGGATCAACGGATTGTACGCGTTTTTCTCACCGAAAAGGCCAAAGTGCTCCGCACCGAAGCCCGCACAGCTTTTCAGCAACTGGACCGGGAATTGACCGCCGTCCTGACTGAAAATGAGCGCGGCATGCTGCTGGAAGTGCTTCAGAAAGTCCATCGTCATCTGGCGCACACCTCCGAAAACGCCGGTCCTGCCCGCCACGCATCGTTCAAGCCAAATGACGATGACAGTGAAAAGGATAAACCGTGAAATCCTTGATGCGCTTGTACCGGTTTCTGCGGCCGTATCGCGTCCAGGCGGCCATCTCCCTGGTCCTGCTTTTTGCCATGGTCGCGGCCGACCTTGTCATTCCCCGGCTGACCCAGCGCATCATCGACCAGGGCATCGCGGCCCATAACCCGCGCGTGGTCGTCACCACGGCCCTTTTCATGGCGGGCGCTGCGCTGGCCTCTGCGATTTTCGCCCTGGTCAACAACTACCTGTCGGTGTACGCCGCCATGGGGTTCGGGGCCAACCTGCGCAGCGCGCTGATGCGAAAAGTCCAATCCTTCTCTTTCGGCAACCTTGACAAACTTCAGACCGGCAAACTCATCGTGCGCTCTACCAGCGACGTCAACATGGTGCAGATTATCGTCATGCTCTCTCTGCGCATCATGACCCGGGCACCGATCTGGGCCGTGGGTGCCGTTGGACTGCTGGTGTTCACCAGCCCGCGTCTGGCACTGATGGTAGCCCTGTTTGTCCCCCTGATCGCCGGGATGGTCTGGCTATTTGCGCGCATGGCCCACCGCGGTTTTCTCCTCAGACAGGAACAGCTCGATCGGCTGAACACCATACTCCAGGAAAACCTGGCGGGCATTCGCCTGGTCAAGGCCTTTGTGCGAAGCAACCACGAAATCGCCCGCTTCGATCAGGCCAACGAAGCATTGATGAACCGCACCATCCAGGTCTCCCAACTCATGGCGGTCTTCATTCCGTTTATGCTGCTGCTTCTCAATCTGGCCATTGTCTGCGCCGTCTGGATCGGCGGCCGGGCCGCGCTTGCCGATGAGATGTCCGTCGGACATGTGGTGGCCGCCGTCAATTATCTCGCCTTTGCCTTGTTCCCCATCCTGATGCTGGGCGGAATGCTCGGCCCCCTGGCGGCCGCAGATGCATCGGCGCAGCGCATCCTGGAAGTCCTCCAGGCCCGCCCGGAGGTGGAAGCGCCCGCAACAGCGACGGCACTGCCCCATCCAAATGGACGCATCGCTTTTGAACAGGTCGCCTTTGGTTACAACGGCGGCGCCGAACCGGTGCTGCGGGATGTCTCTTTCACGGCCGAACCGGGTCAGACGGTCGCCCTTCTGGGCGCCACCGGCTCCGGCAAATCGACCCTGATTCACCTTATCCCCCGTTTCTACGATGTCACCGCCGGCCGGATAACCCTGGACGGCGTCGACATCCGGGAGCTGGATATCCCTGCCCTGCACGGGTCCATCGGCATGGTGCTCCAGGAATCGGTCCTTTTCAGCGGAACAATACGCGACAACATCCGCTACGGGCGCGCAGGGGCCACGGACCAGGAAGTGGCGGCAGCCGCCCGGGCGGCCCAGGCCCATGCTTTTATCACCGGACTGCATGAAGGATACGACACCATTGTGGGCCAGCGGGGCGTTACCCTTTCCGGGGGGCAACGCCAGAGAATCGCCATCGCGCGGGCCCTGCTCATCAAACCCCGGGTTCTCATTCTTGATGATGCCACCAGCTCCCTGGACATCGAGACCGAAGTACGGCTCCAGGACGCCCTTGATCGCTTGATTGCCGATTCTAAGAATGCCACCACCCGCTTTATCGTGGCCCAACGGATCAGCACCGTGCTTTTAGCCGACAAGATTCTCCTGCTCGATCAGGGCCGCATCGCCGCCGCGGGAACCCATCAGCAGTTGCTGGACAGCAGCGACATGTACCGCGAAATATACCATTCCCAGCTGGGGCTTTCCCAGGCCGACCGCTCCCGGGTCGTCCGGACGCCCCAAAACAAGGCCGGAGAGCATGACTGACCACGGAACCCGACAGACGGCCGCGCCGCGCATTGCAGGCATGCCGGGACCCGGCGGCTCCCCGGCCCGCACAACCGAACGCGCCAGGGATGCCCAGGGTGCACTGCTCCGCTTGATGCGCTATCTGCGGCCGCATCGCGGACCGCTTTCGCTGGTCTTCCTGGCGGCGGCCCTGGGAACCGCACTGGCCCTGGCCGCTCCCTACCTGATGGGCCGCGCCATTGACCAGCTCGTACAAAATAACCCTGCGGCCCTGCTGAAGCTGGTGCTTCTCATGCTGGCGGTCTATGCCCTTTCCGCCGCGGCCCAGCTGATCCAGGGGGTTCTGATCGTCCGGATTTCCCAGAAAGCCATGCGCAGGTTGCGGGCGGACCTTTTCAACCACATCCAGGCTTTGTCTCTCAGATTCTTCGATTCCCGGCCCCAGGGAGAACTGATGAGCCGGCTGACCAACGACATGGACGCCATCAGCCAGGTGCTGACCAACCACGCCACTCAACTGTTCACGGGGATCCTGACCCTGGCGGGCATCCTGGCCGTCATTTTCTTTTTGAGTCCCTGGCTGGCGGCCGGTTCCATGCTGGTCTTTCCCCTGATGATCGGTCTCGTGGGCTTCGTCGGGAAAAGAACACGCGACGTATTCCGCAGCTATCAGCAGCGCCTCGGTATGCTGAACGCCGTCCTGGAAGAGACCTACAGCGGACAGCGGGTGGTACTGGCCTTCGGCCGGGAAGAAAATGTCCTGAACCGGTTTGACGACGCCAATGAAGCCGTCCGGTGCAGCGGCATACGGGCCATGGCCCTGGCCCTGGTGATCATGCCCATGATGGGCATCCTGTCCAACCTCAATATTGCCATCCTGTGCGGACTGGGCGGCTGGCTCGCGCTGAAAGGCATGGTGTCCGTCGGAACCATCGCGGCTTTTATCTCCTACTCGCGCCGCTTTGCAGAGCCGCTTCGCCAACTCGGAAATTTATATAACCAGGTCCAGGGGTCACTGGCCGGGGCCGAACGTATTTTCGAAATCCTGGATACGCGCCCTGACCAGACCGATGCCCCGCATGCAGTGCAATTGGACCGGGTGGCCGGGGAGGTGGCATTCGAACGTGTCACCTTCTCTTATGTGCCCGGTGTGCCGGTATTGCAGGATGTCTGCCTAAATGCACGGCCCGGCGAATGCATCGCCCTGGTCGGCCATACAGGGGCGGGCAAGACCACCCTTGTCAATCTGCTTTCACGCTTCTACGACATCGACCAAGGCGCCATCCGCATCGATGGCCTGGACATCCGTCATGTTTCCCGGAACAGCCTGCGCCGGCAGCTTAGCGTTGTACTCCAACAATCATTTCTCTTCAGCGAATCGGTGATGGAAAATATCCGCTACGGCCGACTCGACGCCGGCGATGAAGAAGTGAAAGCCGCAGCCCGTATGGCCCATGCCGACGGTTTCATCCGGCGTCTGCCCGACGGATACGCCACCATCCTCTCAGAACGGGGTGAAAACCTGTCCGAGGGACAACGCCAGCTGCTGGCCATTGCCCGGGCCATCCTGGCCGATCCGGCCATCCTGATTCTGGACGAAGCCACCAGTTCCGTGGACACCCGCACCGAACTGTCCATCCAACAAGCGCTCAATGAACTGATGCGCGGCCGGACCAGTTTCGTGATCGCCCATCGTCTGTCAACCATTGCCGGGGCCGATCAGGTGGTTGTGATTGAAAACGGACAGGTAGTGGAACAGGGCTCCCATCAAGACCTTCTGCTGAAAGAAGGTACTTATCACCGTTTGTACCAAAGTCAGTTCAGGAGCGCTTCAATAGATAAGCCGGGTACAGCATGTCACTTGCGATAGGATATCCCCTCTTTCGAAGAACACTTGAGACTTTTGGGCGTTACGCTTGGTCTAGGCGATCACCTCATCAATCTGAAGAATTGGCTGGATGTTCGTAAAGTTCGGGATATCCCCGAGGATTTCATCGCCGTGATTTCCCAACGTTGCTTGAAACTCCTCAGCAGATTGAATCCAGAAATTTGCCAGACAGATAAACGATGGTGCTGAGCCATCGAGTGAAGCAACTCCCTTCCGGACCTCCGCCCTTACAGCATTCGCACCAACGTACTTAGATACCATCGGAACATGCCTGGTCGTGTAGTAGTCGAAATCGAATGTACCACCGTCCTTTTTCGGATATAGAACTGATACACAGAACATGTTGACTCCTCCTTCAGGTGTAAGAATTGCGGTTCAAAGCAATGGTGCCCGGGCGCCCTAGAACCAGGCCATGAATGCCTCGGTATTTTTGTGCAGGAAAGTGCTTAAACAAAATCTATGCGGAAGCATCGGTGCAGGACAGTTCGAGAACGCTCCACATATTTGCAGATTACGGAATTCAAATTAATTGGGCATAAAATATCGCATAAATTACCATAGGCAAACAATTAAGCAAGAAACTGCAAATATGTGGAGCGTCTCCAAACTGCCCCATGCCATTTTAGCCTGATTACATAGTCTAAGGGGTCAAGACTATGTTCGACTCTAATCTTTTTACCTATTGTGAGTCATGGGCAGACTTGATAATCATATAAAGGGTATATAACGTGTATCTTATGATATTTTCTTCTAAATCAGAAGTAATTACTTCCATTGATCTTTTGATTTAGAAGAAAAGGCACCTCCCTATCCATAGCAAATCTGCTATGGAACCAGTATG
>JBNKKC010000105.1:0-24399 GCA_050291625.1 Desulfobacteraceae bacterium | reverse complement strand
GGTAACCAACTGAACATATCGCGGCGGGACGCCGCTCCCACAAGGAACTTTTGACAATGGGCCTGAAGTTAATGACAGCGATTGTTTGACAACAAACAAAAGACCCCTATCTGTCATAAACAAATGTTCGGTTGAACACATGCTCGCCCGCAACGTTTTTCCACGCGGACGGTTCAGACAGACAGAGGCCTTAAATCTGATTGAGAGACACGCTTAAGCCTTGTCGGACTTGAGCGTTTCAATCTCTTTTTTCAAATCATCGATTTCTTGTTTGTATTTTTCGGGATCCTGCGTGCTAACCACGGCATCGTCATCCTCTTTTTTCCAGGAGTCCTTGAGCTCGTCAAATCCCAGATAGATAGCCAAACCGCCTCCAATAAGAAGGATAATGGGAATGGCCCCGGCCAAAAGGTCGAAAAAATCACGCCAGAATATGCCCAGGCCGATAAGTCCGACTACTGCTGCAATCGAGCCGCCGATTAAAGTTTTCATAAAGACACAACCTCCTTTAGTTCAAACGAATGTCAATATTGCTGCGATCAATGATTTTATTATGGCTGCCACCCGGTTCGTTCATATTGAACGGCCATTGGTCACTGACCAACGTTGTTTCTTTTTGGTTTGGAATGTAACCCGGAAATGTCCACAAATACCGTACGAAAGTAGATTTTAGGCAATATCATAGCAGGTGGGATAGCGCAAGTCTATTTTTAGCCCGCGTCAATTAAGGGTTCGCGCAAAAATAAATATGAATTTCATCAATTGCAAAGCGTAACCGATTCTGTTAGTTTTTTTGATGTCATCCTCAGCTTCCAGGATGTGATCAGGCTTCATCTATCCGGCGGTATGGTAAAGTGAATGATCGACCGCTGACGCGCTCACGACGCTCAACGCCATCCTGATTTGCTCTCCCCGAGGAAGTTGCGGATATACCCGTTTTAAATCACAGCCACTTGAGAGGATCGGATCAAACAGGACAGGTTATGGCGAAATCAAACGACGGGCCCAGTTCCGGATGGCGTTGCCGAATGCGCCGGTGGTTGGACTATCTATTAGCCGGCACTCACAATCATTTTATGTTTCATTTACCCTCGCGCAGCGGTTTCGTCCCCTGGTTGCTGGGACGGGTTTACACCGGCATCCGCATCGATAAGGAACAACAGGAGGTGCTGCGCGACATCCCGGCAGATGCCATCCTGGTCTATACAATCAAGTTCAAAAGCTATTTTGAGTACCTTTTTTATCACACCGTGTACCGCAAGCTGAAACTCCCGATACCCGAATTGGGATTTGGATTCCGCCCCTTGCTGCTGCAACGGCTGTCAAAAACCTTGCGCGTCCTGCTGGCACAATTGGACTGGCTCATAACTCATCGCCAACGCCTGGACCCGTTTCGAAACGGCTATTGCCAGGAACAACTGCTTGAAGGTCGGCCGGGATTGCTGCCGCTGGTCGAAAAGCACGGGTTCTATCGTCGATTCGTCAAGGCCCGGTCCGACCCTCTGAAATTTCTAATTGAACTGCAGAAAAAAACGGATCGACCGATATATCTGGTTCCCCATTTGATGTTTTTCAGCAAGACCCCGCCGTCCCATGTACTGACGTTGCGGGATGTCTTTCTGGGGTCCCTTCAGCGACCCGGTTTGATTCGAAAATTGATGATACTGCTGCGGCAGCCGAGCAAATTGTTCGTTGAAATATCTCAACCGCTGGAACTGCGCCACTTTATCGATCAGCCCAGAATCCTTGCCAGCACCCTGGAATATCAGGCGCTGATGCTGAGGCGTCAGTTGCTGCGTCAGCACAACCGCCACCGCCAGAGCATTACCGGCCCGGTCATCAAATCCCACGAAGAGAGAAAAGAGAGCATTCTGGGCAGCGATCGGCTGGGAAAATTCATGGTCCAGCAGGCGGAGTCGCGCAATGAACCGCTGCATGAAATCCGCAAGCAGGCCGATGGTTTCCTCGACGAAATTGCGGCCAAGTACAACCATTTTTTCCTGAGTGTCATCTCCAAGCCGGTGGGATGGATACTCAATACCATGTTTGACGGCACTGTGGTGGACAAAGAGGGCCTTCAGCGTGTCAAAACCATGTCCCAAAAAGGACCGCTGATTCTGATTCCTTGCCATAAAAGCCACATCGACTATCTGATTCTGTCCTATGAACTGTACCAAAACAACATGCCCTGCCCCCATATTGCCGCAGGAAAAAATCTCTCGTTCTGGCCGATGGGTCCCTTTTTCAGGGCGGGCGGCGCCTTCTTTCTACGGCGCACTTTTCGCGGCGCCGTTCTATATTCGCGTGTATTTTCCGAGTATATTTACAAATTGCTGGAGGAAGGCTTCAATATTGAAATCTTTATTGAAGGCGGGCGAAGCCGCAGCGGCAAACTGTTGATGCCGAAACTGGGATTTTTGTCCATCCTGCTCAACGCCTTCAAAAACGGCGCTTGTGAAGATATGATATTCGTACCCGTCTATATCGGCTACGATCAGATTCTTGAAGAACGCGCCTATCTGCACGAGATCGGCGGAGGCAAAAAGGAACCCGAAAACCTGTCACAGGTCATCAAGGCCCGCCGTTTTCTCAAACAACGATTCGGTAAGATCTATATCAATTTTCATGAACCGATTTCGCTCAGCACTATCTTGCAGGACTACGAGACAGGTCTGGCCCAAATGCCTCAAAAAACCCAGAACGCACTGTGCCGCAATCTGGGGTGGCGGATGATCTATGCCATCGATCAGGTCAGTGTCGTCACACCGCATGCCCTGGTGGCGGCCGCCATCCTCAACTGCCCTTCAAAGCGCTTCAGCGGCAAGGATATTTTCTCCATTCTCGATATTTACCTCAAGCATCTGTCTTCCCTGAATGCCAAGCTGACCGACACCCTGCTGCTCGATCATCAGCGCGCATGTGAGCAGGCGCTGGAAAGTTATCTGCAGCGCAAAATAATCGAACTTCCCGGCGGCGAAAAAGGTATGCCGGTCGAAATTGCACAATACCGTCTGCCGGCTGCCAAACGACTCCAATTGGAGTACTATAAGAACAACTGCATCGCCTATTTCGTTCCGGTTGCCTATACGGCACTGTCCATATTGATCAAAGATGCGTTTCAATTTTCGTCGGCCGATCTGCACGACCGCTATGATTCCCTGAGAAACTTTTTCAAGTACGAGTTTGCTTTTGATTCAGACCGAAGCGCGGCGTCCCACGTACGCAAAACTCTCAAGGCATTCATCGACGATGCCATCCTGATGCCGCACCAGTCCATGCCGGACACCTACCAGATCACCTCGTCGGGCTTACGCAGCCTCAAGCTTTTCGCCCGTTTCCTCAAACCCTATTTCGAATCTTACCTGGTGGTCCTGCAGTTTTTCAAGCAAACTCCCCGTAACAAGGCCCGCGGGAAGGACCGCTTGAAAAAAATACTCGCCATTGGAAAAATCATGCTCAAACGGGTTGACATCGATCTGAACGAATCGCTCTCCAAAATCAATTTTGACAACGGCATCAACTTTTTCTCGACACATAAAATCAAAGGTGCCGAAGATGAGGACGTTATCAAGGAGTATGAAGAACTGATCCGCAATTATCTGCAAATAATCTAATCATGAAAGCAATGATCCTTGCCGCCGGTCTCGGTACGCGGCTACGGCCCTATAGCCTCCATACACCGAAACCGCTGTTTACAATAGGCCAGCGCCCGCTGCTCGATATTATTATCGAACGCCTGCAGCAGTCCGGCTGCACGGCCGTGATGATCAACACGCATTACCACCACACCCAGATCGAAGCGTTTGTGGATGCACAGGCTTATGGCATGCCGGTCGGAACGCGGCACGAGCCCGACATTCTGGGAACCGGCGGCGGCATCAGAAACATGTCCGACTTCTGGGGAGACGAGCCCATGCTCGTGCTCAATGCGGACATTGTCTGCGACATCGATTTAAAAACAGTGTTTCGGTTTCACCGGCAGCACACCGCCGCGGTAACCATGGTGATGCATGATTGCGAGGCCTTCAACTCGGTGTGGGTCGATCAATATGACCGGATTGCGGGATTTCAGCACGGCTCGAAACCGGCTGCGGATGTGCGGCAATTAGCTTTTACCGGGATCCATGTGCTGGACCGGCGGGTGCTGGACTTTTTGCCCGTCTCCGGACCGGCCAATATTATCGATGCCTATCAACGCATGCTCGATAGCGGCGAATCCATCGCCGCCTATGTGAGCCGGGGCCACTATTGGCAGGATATCGGTACGCCGGAAAACTACCGCAGCGCCGTCTACGATCATATGGCTCCGGCTGCCTTTAAAGCGGCATTCGAAACCTGCGATCGGACGCCGATTGAATGCCGCCGTCTGCACGGGGACGGCTCGGACCGTCAATGGTTCCGTGCCACTGCCGGGACGAAACACTTGATTATGGCAGATCATGGCCTGCGCCTGACACGCGATCGGGCAGAAATCGATGCATATGTGGACATCGGCCGGCACATGTGGGCCTGCGTCGCGACGGTGCCGCGCATCTGGTCGTATGATCGATTTGCCGGCCTGGTATTTATGGAAGATCTGGGCGACCGAAATTTGCAGCAGGAAGCGGCAGGTCTGGACAAATCCCGCCGGATGGATCTATACCGGCGCGTGATCGACCGCTGGATCGACACGGCGATGGAATGCGTGAAAGGATTCGATCCGGAATGGACCCATCAAACCAGGCAATACGATCGCCAGGTCATTCTGGAAAACGAGTGCCGCTATTTTGTCGAGGCGTTCCTCATTGGCTACCTCGGCTGGGACGCCGATTACGAAACAATGGCAGACGAGTTTGAAAACCTGGCGACTGAAACACTGGAAGCCAGGCCTATCGGCTTGATGCATCGAGATCTGCAGTCCCGCAATATCATGCTTCATGACGATGAGGTCTACTTCATCGATTTTCAAGGGGCCCGCCTGGGCCCGCTGCAGTACGATCTGGGCTCTTTGCTGATCGATCCGTATGTGGGGTTGCCGCCGTCTGACCAAAACGATCTTTTGGACTATTGTGCGAATCGGGTCGAACGCAGATACGGCATCGAGGCAGCTACCATCAAGCGCGGCTTTCCCTGCTGCGCCCTGACGCGGAACCTGCAGATACTTGGGGCATTTTCGTATCTAAGCCGAATCAAGAACAAAACAGACTTCGAGGCCTATATTCCCGGGGCCGTGCGAAGCCTGCAGCGGCGTTTGACAGATGCCGCCTCCATTGCCGTCCCACTGCCGAAACTTAGCCGGGCGGCCGACAGGGCCGCCCAACAGATAAAACATATGTCATCCAGTTCCGGGACACAACACTTGTAGGAGGACACCATGGAACCCATCAAAGTCATGATCAACGGCCTGCCGGGAAACGTCACCACGGTCATTGCGCGGCAGGTTCTGGCCGACAGCCGCTTTCATGTGCTGCCGTTTGCCCTGACGGGGCCGGAAATCGACACAGACCAGTGCTATATCAATGAAACCCCATTTGAGCTTATCAAGCCGGAGAGCCGCCAGGATAGAATCGAGGCCATCAGGGCGGCCGAAGGCGAGTTCATCACCGCGGACTTTACCCATCCGGCGGCGGTGAACAGCAATGCCGAATTCTACTGCCGACAGGGCCTGCCCTTTGTCATGGGCACCACCGGCGGTGATCGTGAACTGCTGGTGCGAACGGTTGAAAACTCGTCAATTGCCGCCGTCATCGCTCCCAACATGGCCAAGCAGATCGTCGGGTTTCAGGCCATGATGGCCTATGCAGCCGAACGTTTTCCAAATCTGTTCAAAGGATACCGCCTCACACTTCGTGAAAGCCACCAGGCCGGCAAAGCGGATACCAGCGGTACGGCCAAGGCCATGGTGCGTTATTTCAACCGCATGGGCATCGATTTTACCACCGATCAGATAGAGAAAGAGCGCGACCCGGAGCGCCAGCGCAATATGTGGGGCGTGCCGCCGGCCTACCTGGAAGGCCATGGATGGCACACCTATACTCTGCTGTCCGGCGACGAGACGGTCAAGTTCGAATTCGTTCACAACATCAACGGTCGCGATATCTATGGCGAAGGCACCATGGATGCCATTGCATATCTGCATCAAAAAGTTTCCCAGGGAGCCAAAGGCCGTGTATTCTCTATGATCGATGTGCTCGAAAGCGGTGGTGCCGGGTAGCCGGTCAGGCGATGTCGCAGAAATTCTCGAGAATCCACCACTCCGGCTTAAGGTTCTGCGACAATCTGCCGATGATAGGATTGAATTCTTTTTGTGTGCGATGGGAAATGACGTTCGCCATTGTTCGAAACAGATGCCGCCCGACGGAATGAGGGTGCGCAAACCGGCTAAATCGAACAACGTACAGCGGATACGGCAGCTGAAAGTAAGAGAATATGATCGATCCGAACTATATCAAGCCCTTTGTGGTCGCAGTCAAGAATGTCTTTGAGACAATGATCAACGTACCGTTTTCACTCGGCAAACCATCGCTAAAAAAGGGCAGCGAGGTTCCCCATGAAATCAGCAGTATCATCGGTTTGTCCGGCAATGTGAGCGGTTCCGTAGTGATCAGCCTCTCGCACGAGATTGCCTATCAACTGGCCTCCTCGCTGCTGGGCGAGGATATCACCGAGTTGAACGAGGACTGCACCGATTGCATCGGTGAAATCGCCAATATGATCGCCGGCAATGCCAAAACAGATTTCCCGACGGATAACAACAACATATCCGTACCAAGCGTGGTTGTGGGCAAGCACAAAGTCACCTACCCGTCCGGGCTGCCGATTATTTCAATTCCCTGCAAGACCGACAAAGGCGAAATGATAATCGAAATCGCCCTGAAAACAAAAGAGAGCTAGCCACTTCTAGGATGCGCCCATGTGAGTGATGATCTCGACGGCCTTTTCCAGCGCCAGATCCAACTTGTCCGGTTGCGTACCGCCGGCCTGCGCCATATCCGGTCGTCCGCCACCGCCGCCGCCGACGATCGCGGCCACCTGCTTGATAATCTGCCCGGCATGAAAGCGTTTGACCAGATCTTTCGTCACCACGGCAATCAGCAGCGCCTTTCCGCCGCTTTCGGCGCCCAGGACGATGATTCCCGATTTTAAGCGGTCTTTAAATCGATCGGCCAGATCCCTCAGGGCGGCCGGTTTGTCCACCTCGACTTTCTGTATCATCACGGATACGCCATGGATATCCATGGCGTCTTCCCCTCTGCCTCCGGCCTTGGCGTCCGCCAGAGCGCCTTTGAGCTTTTCGATCTCTTTTTCCAGGGCTTTGTTCCCATGCATCAGGTGTTGGATCCGTTCGACCATTTCCTCCGGCTTGGACCTGAGCAGGTGACTGCTCTGTTGCATGGCGTGCGCCAGTGATTGAACGTGCGCCAGCGCCCCCGGCCCGGTAAGGGCCTCGATGCGCCGCACGCCGGCGGCCACACTGGTTTCCGAGACGATTTTGAAAAGGCCGATATCACCGGTGCGGGCAGCGTGTGTACCGCCGCACAGCTCTTTGCTGAAATCGGACAAGGACACCACCCGGACACGGTCTCCGTACTTTTCTTCAAACAAAGCCATGGCCCCCGATTGCAAGGCCTGGTCGGCATCCATTTCGTTGGTTTCAACCGGCACGTTGGCGCGGATACGGTCATTGACGATGGTCTCTATCCGGTTGATGTCGTCGGCGCCTACCTGGGCAAAATGGGTAAAGTCAAAGCGAAGCCTCTCCGGGGCCACCAACGATCCGGCCTGTTTGACATGATCACCCAGGACCTGACGCAGGGCCCCGTGCAAAATGTGTGTGGCGGTGTGGTTGAGCGCCGTTTGCCGTCGCTTCTCCATATCGACGCTCAGGTTGACGGTGTCGCCCTTGGCAATTTGGCCTGCCGTCACCTTGCCGCGATGAATGATCAGACCGGTGGGATCCTTGACGGTGTTTTCAACCGTCAGGACCAGGTTTTCGGCCCGGATCAACCCCTGATCGCCGACCTGGCCGCCGGATTCGCCGTAAAAAGGAGTGGCGGCAGTCACCACCTCGACGCTCGCTCCGCTTTGGGCCTGCTCCACCTCCCGGCCGTCTTGGACCAGCAGCAGCACCTCGGACTGGGCATCCAGATCCGAGTAACCCAGAAAATCCGGTTTGACAGATTGCGCCGTCAGGGACTGATAGGCTTCGCTGATGCCGTCAAAACTGACTTTGGAGCGGCTGCGTTTCCGCTGGGCCTCCATCTGTTGTTCGAACCCGCCCATATCGATTCCCAAATCGGTGTCCCGAATGACATCCTGCACAATATCCACCGGGAAGCCATAGGTGTCGTACAGCTTGAATACCAGATCACCGGGAATCTGTTTGCGCCCGCTCTGACGCAATGCTTCCAAACTATCGTTGAGCAGCTTCAACCCGGTGTCCAGGGTTTCCATGAATCGCAGCTCTTCATTCTCGACCACGTTGAGGATGAATGCTGCCGATGCATCCAGTTCCGGGTAGGCCTGTTTCATGATGTCGAAGACCGTCTTGGTCGTTTCGCCTAAAAATGGCCGATTCAGTCCGATATTGCGTCCGTAGCGTATCGCACGCCGCATGATGCGGCGCAGCACATACCCGCGCCCCTCATTGGATGGCAGAACGCCGTCTCCGATTAAAAAGGCCGCCGCGCGACTGTGGTCGGCGATGACTTTCATGGCGACATCCACGGCCTCGTCCTGACCGTAGGCCGTCCGGGCCAACTGCTCGGTACGGGCAATAATCGGTCGGATCAGATCGATGTCGAAATTGGTATTGACTTTCTGCAGCACCGACGCGAGACGCTCCAATCCCATACCGGTATCGATGCTTGGCTTGGGCAGTGGTGTCATGGTTCCGTCTGCATCACGGTTGAATTGCATAAAGACCAGGTTCCATATTTCCAGGAACCGGTCGCATTCGCAATCGACACCGCAATCGGGATTGTCGCATCCGTATTCCGGACCGCGGTCCAGATGAATTTCGCTGCACGGCCCGCAAGGGCCGGTATCGCCCATTGCCCAGAAATTTTCTTCTTCACCCAGCCGCACCATCCGCTCGGTGGGAATCCCGATCATCTTGTGCCACAAATCATAGGCCTCGTCATCGTCGGTATAGACCGAGGCGTAGAGCTTATCCGCCGGAAGGCCGTAGCCGTTGGTCATCAGGTCCCAGGCGAATTCGATGGCCTTTTCCTTGAAGTAGTCTCCAAAAGAGAAGTTGCCCAGCATTTCAAAAAAGGTGTGATGGCGGGCGGTATACCCTACATTTTCCAGATCGTTGTGCTTGCCGCCGGCACGTACGCATTTTTGCGAGGTGGTCGCACGCACGTAGTTGCGTTTTTCTTCTCCGATAAAGGTGCGTTTGAACTGCACCATCCCCGCATTGGTAAACAACAGTGTCGGATCGTCTTGGGGTACCAATGAAGAACTTCGCACAACCCGATGATGATGCTTCTCAAAATAATCCAGAAAGACTTTGCGTATTTCGTTTCCCGTCATGCACTACACTCCGTTGATCTATTCGACATGCCGCCTGATATGGTATTTCCCTGCCTGCGCTCTAGAGGAAACGTCTTTCCCCATGCTCCCTCTCCCTTGAGAGAGAGTTGACACATTATTCCCCTCTCCCTTGAGGAAGAGTCCACACCCCGTTTCCTCTACTTTGAGGGAGAGTTCACACCCCGTTCCCTCTCCCTTGAGGGGAGAGCTTTCACACCATCCCCTCTCCCTTGAGGGAGAGGGTTAGGGTGAGGGTGGAAACGGCTTCGCTATATCCCCCTCACCTGACCTCTCCCCTATGAGGGGGAGAGGAATTACGGTACTAGCCGGTCGAAGATCCCGCCAGCAGCGGGGATATGGAGTCCTCCGGCTGATTAGGCGTCTTCGGTTTCGGATGTTTCCTCTACCGCATCCTTTTTTTCAACCAACCCAATCGTCTCACGCACCCGCTTGTTCAAGGCGGCAAAAAGATCCGGATTATCTTTCAGAAACGTTTTCACATTTTCCCGCCCCTGTCCGATGCGCTCACCGTCGTAGGAGTACCAGGCACCGCTTTTGTCGATGATCCCGGCATCGACACCGACATCCAGCAGGTCGCCGTGCAGAGAGATTCCCTCACCGTACATGATATCGAATTCGGCCTCTTTAAAGGGAGGCGCCATTTTGTTTTTGACGACCTTGACCCGGGTCCGGTTTCCAACGACATCCTGCCCGGTCTTGATGGCCCCGATGCGACGGATATCCAGTCGCACCGATGCGTAGAATTTCAAAGCATTGCCTCCGGTGGTGGTTTCGGGGTTTCCGAAAACCACACCGATCTTCATGCGGATCTGGTTGATAAAAATCAAGCAGGTCTTGGTTCTGCCGATGGTACCCGTCAGTTTTCGCAGCGCCTGGGACATCAGGCGTGCCTGCAGGCCCATGTGGGCATCACCCATCTCGCCCTCGATCTCCGCGCGAGGCACCAGGGCGGCCACCGAATCGATGACCATGACATCGATGGCGCCGCTGCGCAGCAGCATATCGGCGATTTCCAGGGCTTGCTCACCTGTGTCGGGCTGGGACACCAGGAGTTCATCGCAATTGACCCCCAGCCGCTTTGCATACGAGATATCAAGGGCGTGCTCGGCATCGATGAACGCGGCGATGCCGCCTTGTTTCTGCGCGTTGGCCACGGCATGCAGGGCCAAAGTGGTTTTTCCGGAAGATTCCGGGCCATAGATCTCGACAACGCGACCTCGGGGCAGACCGCCCACGCCCAGGGCGCGGTCCAGCGAAATGGCGCCCGTGGAGATGACCGGTACATCGACAATTGTCTGGCTGCCCAGTTTCATGATCGAGCCCTTGCCGAATTGACGTTCGATTTGACTTATTGCGGAATCTACAGCTTTGGTTTTATCTACAGATGCGCTCATAACACCTCCTGATCGTTTCAATTCTCATTTAAATCGACTTTCGCCCTGGCGGTATAGACAGCCCCCCGGGGCTGCAGATCACTTTGGTACAATATCATCTGCTGCGCCTGAAAGGGTCTGGCTGCGTATTGCCCTCGCGTCTGCATGGCGTCCAGCAGCAAGCGGGCGTTCACCACCCCTTTCGCCCGCGCCAGAGTCAAGTGGGCCCGGAAGGGCCGCTTGTCCCTGGCAAATCCGATCTGTTCCAGTTCGGCATCGAGCCGGCCGTGCAACTGGCCCAGCCGCTCGGTTTCCCCTCCAATGCCGAGCCATAACACCCGTGGTCGTCTGATTCCGGGGAAAACCCCCATGCCCTGGGTGGTCAGGTCGACGCTCCCGAAACCGCTTCCGGCACGCTGCATGGCCCTGCCCAGATCACCGACCAGCGATTCCGGGATATCGCCCAGAAACTTAAGGGTCAAATGCATGCCCTGCAACCGGACCCAGCGCAGCTTCAGCCCCCCGGACCTGAGCCGGGTCTGCAAATCGGCCGCCAGATCAGTTACTTCCGGCGGCAGCGGGATTGCGATAAACGCTCGCAACGTGTCAGCCATTGGATGCCTGTGGTCCTGTTTGGTTCGACCTTTATCCGGATCACTAACAGGGCAAGGTCATTTGCGGCTCGCCGATCAGAAAATCACCGGATCGAATCCAGTCCTTCAGCGTACCGGCGATCTCCCTGGCCCGCACGACGCTGGACAGCGGCACGGTTTGAATCCGCTCTCCTTTGACCGAAATGGTTCCGCTTTTCAACTCGGCATAGCTGACCTGGGCCAGGCTGTCGGAGCGGCCTTCGGGATAATCCTTTCCGTAATCGATGACCTGGGTGAATATCTCCTCATCCGACACGCCGGTAAACTGGGCGATCTCGGCGTTCAGAACAGGGATCGGAATCCCCAGCCCCACAGAGAGAGAGCATCCATACCCCTGGATGCTGACACCCACCAGCCAGCGCGGATCCATCTGCTTCATATCCCCCATAACCCAGAGGGTTCCTGCCGGTCTCAGCGGCGTTCCGTTGGGCGACCGCTGCTGCGCCGGATTGTGCTGCGTACCGTTCCAGGTCACATAGCCCACGCCACCGCCCAGGAAGATGCGGGTTCCCAGGCCAACGGTGCGGTAGTAGGGATCGTTGAACAGCGGACTCAACTGACCGGCGCTGCAATAGTTGGCGTTGGCCATTTTCGGTTTGAGGGTGCCCATATAAGTGTAGATGGTTTTCTTTAGCGAATTGACCGCCACATTGTAATTCTGATACCCGTTGCGCGGATTGCACAGTACCGCGTTGGGGATATGTTTCAATTTGATCTGCTTATTAAGTTCGCGGCTGGGATAGCAATCGGTGCCGTAGGCTTCGGCCCTCAGATAGATGCTCCGGCCGGCCACCAGATCCTGAATCACATGGCCGCCCCCATAGTTGAATTCGCCCGGATAGACTTTGTTCAAAGGATCGTCGAGGCACGGCTCGGTGGCGCCGATATAGCAGTCCACCGCAGCAAGGCCGGCGTAGGCCGGAACATTGTTCAGCCACACACGGGACGTTTTGATGCCGGGTACGCTGTGCCCGAAGTTGATCATTGCGCCGGAGGAACACATGGGGGCAAAAGTGCCGGTAGTGACCACATCCACTTGTTGCGCCGCCTCTTCTGCGCCGTTGTCTTTGACGATATCGATCATCTCTTCGGCGGTGACGACCACCACATCACCGCTTTGGATCTTGGCATTGATCTCCCGGATGCTCTTTTGAACCTTTTTTTTGGGCATGCCTTCTTCTCCAGACCCTATTGAACCGAGTCAATCTTTGATTGAATGTTGTTCTGAATCCATTGAGCATCCCACCACTCGATGGGATTTACAAACGTATCGTGCACCAGCATGCTGAAATGGAGGTGGTCACCGCCGGCCATACCTGAGCGTCCGGTCTTGCCGATGACCTGTCCTTTGGTCACCATGTCGTCCACCGCCACGTCGATGTGACTCAAATGGGCATACATGCTGAACAGATCGAAGCCGTGGTCGATGATCACCGTTCGGCCGTAGATCCCCAACGTGTCGGCAAATGCAATCCTGCCGCTGTTTGCAGCCGGTACGGGGCTGCGTTCATGGGATGCCAGATCGATGCCCAGGTGGGTCTGCTGATCGATGGTTTTATTCATGTAAATGTATTTTCGATGATCGGCGTACCCAGCCCTGTTGGCCGAGCCGGGCAGACGCTTGAAAGCACCTTGCCAGTGCAGTTTGGCGTCGGATTTGGCCGTCGCCTGTTTGATGGTCTCATAGTTCTGGACGCGCAGATCGCGGTTGACCTTGATGAAGGTTTCCACCCCCGTATTGGCGTCGGGCACCTGATTCTTGAACTCAGGCATTTTCCAGCTGAGAAACTGGTCGGAGATGGTGATCCGGTCCTTTTTAAACCGGCGGGCGTTGATATGCCTCTGCAGCCCGGCAAGCCCCTTGTTGCCGGCATAATCGCTGGCCGTAATGCTCAGCTCGGTTCGAACGCCCTGTTTGTGGCTCAGGGCGATAAATGCCATGCGCAGCATCGAATCCTGAAAGTAACCCGCCATTCCGGGATAGTAGGACTCGCCGACATGCACGCCGCTGGTCGGACAATCCTCGGAAAGCCGGTAGATCACCAATCCGGCACCGCCCTGGTTCAGGTTCAAGGTCCGGCTGATGACGTCGATGGTGGGCGGCTTGGTATCGATGACGACTTCCTGTTCGATATAGGCCTGGTTGCCGGCACCCCATTTGCGCCAGGAGTGATCCCGGGCCACCATCCGAATGACGGCTTTGCCGTCTTTGATTCCCAGAACTTTCGGTTCGATCGTGACCTCCAGGCTCTTGGAGCGCACCTTTCCGCCGGACAGCAGTCCGCCGGAGGGGAAGTCTTTTTGGAGAATGACGGTCTCTTTGCCGTCCTTGAAAATGGCCATCCAGACATGCTGCAGCCCGCTCTTAGCATCGGCCGCCTCCAGCGTCACCGTCTGGCCGGCCCCCAGAGTGCTTTTGGCCAGGTCCAGCTTCATGGTCGGCGGTTGGCCCTCCATCTTCACCACAAGCAGCCCGACCACAGGAACGATCACAATCAGGACGAGCAGGCCAAGAAGTATGCTCCTGGGTTTTTTCTTTTTATCATTCAATGGGTTACAGTCCCCCTTTCGCTGGCGAAATAACGGTAAACCATACCAGCTACAATTGGGCTAATCAAGCCTAAGCTTGCATTAAATTCAAAATGCCGTATGGTTCATCCGACGATCCCGGACCGGCAATCCCTGGTTTGGATTTTCGGGCGACCCAGTCGTTCAGATGTGAATTTCTTCCGATACATGAGAGTACACGGAAGAACTACCGGCGCCAAGGCGCCTTGACTTTTAACATACGGCAAGCTAAATTTTCGTTATGGATGAGCCACTTAAATGGGATCGACTGCAAATCGGAGGTGCCGCGCCGCTGACAATCATCGCCGGACCGTGCGTGATCGAAGATGTCGACACAACGCTGCTGATCGCGGCATTCTTAAAGGAGCTGTCACAGGAACTGGACCTGCAGCTTGTTTTCAAGGCGTCGTTTGACAAGGCCAACCGAACCTCGATTCATTCTTTCCGGGGACCCGGCATGGAAGAGGGGCTCAAGATCCTGGCCCGCGTCAAGTCAGAACTTGATGTGATGATCCTGTCAGACGTGCACGACAGCGAACAGATCGATCATGCGGCCGAGGTTCTGGATATTATTCAGATACCGGCGTTTTTATGCCGCCAGACCGACTTCCTGCTGAATGCCGCCCGAACCTCGAAACCCATCAATATTAAAAAGGGACAATTTTTAGCCCCCTGGGATATGACCAACATAGTGGAGAAAGTTCGCTCGACTGGCAATCACAAGATCTTGCTGACAGAACGGGGTGCCACCTTCGGCTACAATAACCTGGTGGTGGATTTCCGCGGAATCCAGATCATGAAATCCACCGGATGCCCGGTGATTTTCGACGCCACCCACAGCGTTCAGCTGCCGGGCGGCGACGGCACAAGCTCGGGTGGTCAGAGAGAGTTCGCACCGCTGCTGGCCCGCGCCGCCGTGGCGGCCGGCGTGGACGGCGTCTTTATTGAAGTCCACCCCGACCCGGACAAGGCGTTGTGCGACGGCCCCAACTCGCTTCCCCTGGATCAGCTGCGCTCCCTGTTTATACAATTGAATGCGATTCGCCAAGCCATCGAATCTGAAGAGAGGCCATAACATGGCCGATGCTCAAATGAAGCAGGTCCGGCTGGTGCTGTTGGACGTTGACGGAGTACTGACAGCCGGCGAAATTATTTATGATGACGCCGGTCAACAAATTAAGGTATTCAATGTCAAAGACGGCATCGGCATCCGCCTGCTCAAAGAGGCCGGTATCGGCGTCGGCATCATCACCGGCCGTTCGTGCAAGGCTCTGCAACACCGTTGCGAGAATCTTGGAATCGATTTGATGTTTGACGGCGTGTTGCGCAAGGACGAAGCGTTGAAGGACATCAGCGCCAGCACCGGTATCGATGCGGCAGAGATGGCATTCGTGGGAGACGACCTGCCGGATCTGCCGGTGATGAAACAAGTCGGTCTGGCCGTTGCGGTGGCCGATGCCCACGAGATCGTGCGCCAATACGCGCACGTTGTCACCCGGGCTCCGGGGGGCAGAGGGGCTGTACGCGAAATCAGCGAAGCCATCCTCAAGGCCCAGGGCAAATGGGACAAACTGATCAAAAAGCTGTTCAATGGCACGAACGAATAAAATAAAAGTCATCCTGAGCATTCTTGTGGCCGCGGGCATCGCTGCCATCGCCTGGAGGTTCTATCTGAAGCAGGGCCCGACCACGGTGTCGATTCCGCTCCCGACCTCGAGCAGCAAGGCGCTGATGGCACTGTCCAGGGTGCATCAGACCGCCACCAAAGATGGGAAGGTGCAGTGGGAGCTGGATGCCAAGTCAGCGGAACTGGAGGCAAAAAGCGGACGCATGGTCATGAAAAACCCGAAAGTGGAGTTTTACCTGGATGACGGGGGAAAAGTCATTTTGACCGCGCGCCGGGGGATTCTGTACACGCACAACAACAACATGAAAGTGCGGGGTAATGTCCGGGTTGTCAACGACCGATATATCCTGGTAGCCGAGACATTGGACTATAATCATAAACAGCGCAGGTTGCATACCAACAAGCCGGCAACGATCACGGGACGGGCTTTTGATCTGAGCTCGTCC
This sequence comes from Desulfobacteraceae bacterium, assembly GCA_050291625.1. Taxonomy (GTDB): domain Bacteria; phylum Desulfobacterota; class Desulfobacteria; order Desulfobacterales; family Desulfosarcinaceae; genus JARRKU01. The sequence goes on along the minus strand of JBNKKC010000105.1, from coordinate 8,195 downwards.
ACAATGACCTATGACCTGAACACCAACCGAGCGCAGTTCGATGGAGACGTCCAAGGTATTATACATGAAAAACCGGCTATTTAAGACATTTTTTCCGGCACTGGTTTTGGCGCTTGCGACCGCTGCGGGCCTTAACGGCATCTGGACGGTCATAGGAGCCGCCAGGGCGGACCAGCCGGCTGCCGCACGGACAGGGGAACCGATTCACATTACATCGGATAGACTGGTAACGGACAGCCTCTCAAACTCGGCCCAGTTTTCCGGGTCTGTGCGCGCTGTACAAGGGCAATCGGTACTCACGGCCGACCGCCTGACACTGATTTTCGATTCGAAAAAGGACGGCGCCGCCGCCACCGAACCGGGTGAAGGCGCCACCGACATTAAACGCATCGAAGCCTGGGGAAACGTTCGAATTGAGTTTGACAATAGGGTTGCCGTAGGCGAGCATGCCGTTTATATTACAGATGAACGCAAGCTCGTATTAAACGGCCCCGGTGCCAAAGTCATCAGCGGCAAGGACGAAGTTGTCGGGAGCAAAATCACCTTTTTCCGGGATGACGGCCGCCTTTCGATGGAAGGCGATGGGCAAAATCGCGTCAAAGCGATTCTGCATTCCGGTCAAAGAGGCTTGAATTGACGGAAATTTGCTGTTATATCGGCATGTCCGGATAACATCCACGACAACGGAACCCGCTCATGGCGACGCTGGCAACCGAAAAACTGGTAAAAACGTATAACGGTCGCACCGTTGTCAAAAACGTCAGTCTGACCGTTTCATCCGGTCGCGTTATCGGCTTGCTGGGACCCAACGGGGCAGGCAAGACCACGACGTTTTACATGACCGTGGGCATGGTTCAACCGGATGAGGGCAAAGTCCTGCTGGATGGTGAAGATATCACCCAGTGCCCCATGTATATACGGGCACGCAAGGGCGTCGGGTATCTGCCCCAGGAAGCGTCCATCTTCCGCAAACTGACGGTTGGGCAGAACGTTCTGGCAATCCTGGAGACCATGCCCATCGCCAAGGCGGAACGAAAAACGCGTGCCGAAGCACTGCTGGATGAATTGGGAATCCGGCACTTGATCCATCAGCAGGCCAACGTTCTCTCGGGTGGCGAACGGCGGCGTCTGGAAATCAGCCGCGCCCTGGCAACCAACCCGGCATTCATCCTGCTGGACGAACCGTTCGCGGGGATTGACCCGCTGGCCGTTGCCGATATAAAAAAGATTATCGGGCATCTCAAACAGCGGGGCATCGGCATTCTGATATCGGACCACAATGTCCGGGAGACGCTTGAAGCTTGTGACGAGGCCTTTATACTGGCTGATGGCCAAGTCATCGAATCCGGGCCGCCACAAAAAATTGCGGATAGCAAAATAGCCCGCCGCATCTATTTAGGGGACGAATTTAGGTTATAGTATGGCCATTGAACTTCGACAACAACTTAAGCTGACACAACAGCTGATCATGACACCGCAGCTGCAGATGGCGATTAAACTGCTGCAGCTGTCGCGACTGGAGCTGATGGACGCTATCCGGCAGGAGCTGGAAGAGAATCCGACACTTGAAGAGTCCCAGGAGACCAGCCCCAAAGAGCAGATGGAAGAGCCGCCTCAGGCGCCGACAGTAGAAAAAGCCAAAGAAGTCACCATCGATGAGAAGCTCAACAGCGATATCGACTGGAGCAATTACATCGATGAATACAACGCGCCCGGACGCATCCGCTACGAGACCGAGGATCGCGAAGCTCCCCAGTACGAAGCATTTATCTCGCACAAAAAATCACTCAGCGACCACCTGTTGTGGCAATTGTTGATGGCCTCCCCCTCCTCGGAGGAAAAACGGATCGGCAGCCTGATTATCGGCAACTTGAACCGGGATGGCTACCTGCAGCTCTCGCGCGAAGAGCTTGCCCAGCTGGCCGAGGTTACCGTCGACGATATCGAGGAAGTTCTCTTTTTAATGCAGTCGTTCGATCCCATCGGGGTATGCGCCTGCGATCTTAAAGAGTGCCTGCTGCTGCAGGCCCGGCACCTGGGCCTGAAGGACTCTCTCGTAACGCAGATCATCGAAAACCACCTGACTCATCTGGAAAATAAAAACTACAAGGCCATCTGTCGCGCCCTGAAGGTGACCATGGACGACGTCATTGCCGCGGTCAACGTCATTACCTGCATGGAGCCGAAACCGGGCCGCATGTTCAGCGAAGAAGAGCCGCAATATATCACCCCTGACATCTATGTATACAAAACCGAGGACGACTTTGTAGTGGTGGTCAACGACGACGGCCTGCCCAAGTTGAAGGTCAACTCGTTTTACAAGCAGGCCATTTCCCGCAATAAAGAGGTCAGCGGCAACGCCCGCGACTATATTCAGGACAAACTGCGCTCGGCGGCCTGGCTGATCCGCAGCATACATCAACGCCAGAAGACCATCTACAAGGTTATGAAAAGCATCCTCAAGTTCCAGCGGGACTTTTTTGAAGAAGGTATCACTCATCTGAAGCCGATGGTCCTGCGGGACGTGGCCGAAGATATCGGCATGCATGAATCCACCATCAGCCGCGTGACCACCAACAAATATGCGTACACGCCGCAGGGCATTTTCGAGTTGAAATACTTTTTCAACAGCTCCATCAAGCGCGTACATGGCGAAGCCATTGCATCGGCCAGCGTCCAGGCCAAAATTCGCCGGCTGATCGAAGGCGAGAACCCGAAAAAACCATACAGCGACAGCAAGATGGCGGAGCTGCTAAAGGCCGAGAACATCGATATCGCCCGCCGGACCGTTGCCAAGTACAGAGAGATGATGGGAGTGCTGCCGTCCAACAAGCGCAAGCGTATTATCTGATCGACGGCTACCTATCGCAGGCCAAGTGGCTTTCACAATCTCACCACCGGGGAAATCCAATAATTGCACGTTTTTCAACATCTAAGCAACTATTGTCCTCACAAAAAGACGGTCAGCCGGAACCGAGGCATGGATACGAGAAACATTGATTTCATTCGTTTCATATTTACGTTATAATCAACCCAAGGGTTAGGGAACGCGACCAACACGTTTTTCAAGACCTTCACCATAAGGAGGCGTTGTATATGCAAACATCCGTCACTTTCAAGAATATTGACCCCTCAGATCACCTCAAATCCTATGTTAAAGACAAACTCAATCGATTCGACAAATATTTATACAACCCGGCCGAAGCCAGCGTCGTGCTGTCGGTGGAAAAATTCCGTCACATTGCGGAAATCAATATCATCGGCGACAGGCTGAACATCAACGGCAAAGAAGAGACCGAAGATATGTACTCGGCTATCGATATGACCCTTGATAAACTTGAAAAACAAATCAAGAAAAACAAGCAGAAGACGCGTGAACGAAGGGCCGGCAAGGGCAAATCCAAGCCCGTCGCCGAAGCGGCCCCCATGGCCATGGAAGAGGACAACGAAAAACAGGTGGTTGTAAAAAACATCGACTACAAACCGATGGATGTCGATGAAGCCATCATGCAGATGGATCTGATGAACGGTAATTTTCTGGTATTTACCAACGCCCGTTCCGACCAAGTCAACGTTCTGTATCGCCGCAACGATGGCGACTTCGGACTGATCCAACCCAGTCATTAACGTACCGCACCGCCGAACTGATGGTAAAAAATCTGGTGAACTACTGATGAAAATTTTGGATGTACTGAACAAAGAGACGATCAATATCGATCTTAAGGCAACCGACAAAAAGGGCATTTTGGACGAGTTGGTCGCGCCCATCGCTCAACTTGCCGGCGCCAGCCATGACGACCTGGTCAAGGTGCTTTTGGAAAGAGAACGCCTTGGCAGCACGGGTATCGGCGGCGGCATCGGTATCCCTCATGGAAAATATAAAGACTTGGAATCACTGGTTTTGGGTTTCGGCCTGAGCCGTAAGGGAGTCAATTTCGAATCGCTGGACGGCCGCCCCACGCACATATTTTTCCTGCTGATGACGCCCGAAAACTCCGCCGGCATCCATTTGAAACTGCTTGCCCAGATATCCAAACTGCTCAGAGACGACGACGTCAAGGCACGCCTGATGCAAGCCGAAACACCGGAGGATGTTATGACCGTCATCGAAGAGGAGGACAAGGAGTTTTAACCCGGCCATTATAAGGGACAATAACGACGTGCCGGCGCAGCGCTGCAACGAAAACCCGGCGGGCACAATATGGCCGCCGGGCGTCGCCCGTATTAAATCGCACGAGCACCCGTAACATCATGCACCCAACAGAGAGGCCAGTGTTGAAGCATCGGGATATCATCATTATCACCGGATGCTCCGGATCCGGTAAAAGCACGGTCATCGCCGCATTTGAAGACGCCGGATTCTATTGCATCGACAACATGCCGGCCCGGCTGGTTCCCGCGTTTCTCGATCAATCCGGAAATGAACAGGCCGACCTGGCCGGCTATGCCTTTTGCATGGACCTGCGGGACAAAAACTTCCTCGGCAGTTTCGATGACTTGTGCCGCCGGCTCAAACAGAGCGGCCACGAAGTCACCATCGTCTTTCTAGAAGCCGATGAGAAAGTGCTGCTGCACCGATTCAGCCAGACGCGCCGCCACCACCCTCTGGGCCACGGAGACAGCCTGGAGGATGCCATACGGGCCGAAAAAAAACAGCTCGAACCGATCCGGAACCAGGCCACCCACATTCTCGATACGACCCATTACAACGTGCACAAGCTCAAGTTCGCCATCCTGAGCATTGCCCAACAGCACACCAGCATTTCAGGCATGTCCATCAATGTGGTCTCGTTCGGGTTTAAGCACGGCCCCCCCAGCGGCGCCGACATGATCATCGATGTGCGCTTTCTGGAAAACCCCTACTTCATACAGGATTTGAAGCCCCAAAGCGGCGAATCCGAAGCCGTGCGGCAATTTGTGCTGAACAGCGACATGACCGGTCCGTTTCTGACCAAGTTTCTCGACCTGCTGGACTACCTGATCCCGCTGTATGAAAAGGAGGGAAAGGCCTATCTGACAGTGGCCATCGGCTGCACCGGCGGACGGCACCGATCCGTCGTGATCGCGCAAAAAATCTACGACCACATCAGAGGCAAACGATCAGCCGTACGGCTGATTCACCGCGACATCCAATTCGGTTGATACTGAAATTGCAGGGAAACGATTCTATTTCAGTTACTTAAGACTGTATTCCGGGCAGAGACAAAAAGCGTACTTGACGATTGGATCGTTTTATGGCTTAACGCCACTGTCACTTAAGCAGGCATATTCTCTCACATTCTTCAACCTGCCTGACGACAGTAAAATAAAGGACCAAAACGAATAATGATCGGTATTCTAATTGTGAGTCATCGCCGACTCGGTGAAGCAATGATTGATTGTGTGGAGTTCATCCTGGGCGAACGACCGGAAGCCCTGGATTCCGTTTCCATTGATTTGCGTGAAAATGCCGCAGACCTCAGAATCAAGATTGAAAAAGGAATCAAACAAGTCAACTCCGAAGACGGCGTGTTGATCCTGACCGATATGTTTGGCGGTACGCCTTCCAACCTCAGCTACTCCTTCCTCGAAGAGGGGCGGGTTGAAGTGATCTCGGGCGTCAACCTGCCCATATTGATCAAGGCGGTCAGCGCGCGCCATGAAAACGAACTGTTTGAGCTGGCCGAATACCTTGAAGGTTTCGGTAAGAAGAGCATCTCTCTGGCCAGCGGCATCTTAAAAGGGAATAAGCGGGGATGACGGCCCCGGGCCGGACCCGTTGATTTCTCAACCCAAAAGGAGGAACAATGAGCGTCAAGATCGGGATAAATGGATTTGGTAGAATCGGCCGGTTGGTTTTCAGAGCAGCTCTGAAGCAGTCAGATGTGGAAGTGGTTGCCATCAACGACCTTACCGATGCGGCTACCATGGCCCATTTGCTGAAGTATGACTCGGTCCACGGCCAACTGGAACAGGAAGTAAGAGCTCAGAACCATTCCATCGTGGTGGGCGATAAAACCATCGCCTATTCAGCCGTCAAAGATCCGGCCCAGCTGCCCTGGCAGGATCTGGGAGTGGACATCGCACTCGAGTGCACCGGCCTGTTCCGCGACCGCGAAAACGCCTCCAAGCACCTGACCGCCGGAGCCCGCAAGGTGATCATTTCCGCTCCGGCCAAAGACCCGGACAACACCATCGTCATGGGGGTTAATCACACCACTTACGATCCCAAGCAGCATCACATCCTGTCCAATGCCTCCTGCACCACCAACTGTCTGTCACCGGTCGCCAAGGTCCTGATGGACCACTTCGGCATCCGCAGCGGGCTGATGACCACCATTCACGCCTACACCGGCGATCAGCGTCTGCTCGACTTTCCACACAAAGACATGCGGCGCGCCCGTTCGGCGGCCCTGTCGATGATTCCCACGACCACCGGCGCCGCCAAAGCCGTATCCCTGGTATTGCCCCAGCTGGAAGGCAAGCTCAACGGCCTGGCCATTCGCGTCCCGACGCCCAACGTCTCCATCGTCGATATCGTGGTCAACGTGGAAAAAACCGGCGTCACCGTCAGCGACGTCAATGAAGCCCTCAAAGTCGCCGCCGAAGGCGAACTCAAAGGCATCATGGGCTTCTGCGAACTGCCCCTGGTCTCCACCGACTTTAACGGAAGCACCCTTTCATCCATCGTCGATTCAGGCACCACCTACGTCGTCGATCAGATGGTCAAGGTCCTCTCGTGGTACGACAACGAGTCGGGATACTCCCATCGCATGATCGATCTGGCGGCCCTGGTGGGCAGCACGCTGTAGGTCACTGCACGTTCGAACAAAATACCGCCGGCAAGGGCTGCCAAACGCCGCTTGCCGGCTTTTCCATTCCAAGGGATCGAGCACGCTCCCCGGGAGCATGGAGGGAAATGACAATGAATTCACGCCGCCCGTTGATTGCAGGCAACTGGAAAATGCATAAAACCGGCCCCGAGGCCGTCATCACTGCAGCAGCCATAAAACCGCTGGTGGCCGGGGCAACCGATGTCGATATCATGATCGCGCCCACCTTCACCGCCCTGGCGCAGGTGTCGGAGGCAATAACCGGCAGCAATATCGGCCTGGGCGCCCAGAACCTGTACTGGGAATCCCAGGGTGCCTTCACCGGCGAAATCTCAGCCGAGATGATCAAAGCCGCCGGATGCCAGTACGTCATCATCGGCCACTCGGAGCGACGCCAGTTTTTCGGCGAAACCGATCAGACAATCAACCGCAAGATCGAGAAAGCCTCCCAGGTCGGGCTGATCCCGATTTTCTGCATCGGCGAAACCGAAGCCCAGCGGGAAGCAGGAGAAACATTTTCAGTGCTTGACAAACAGGTGAAAAACGGTTTAGAGAGTCTATTTCCCGAAAACCTGCAAACCCTGGTTGTGGCCTATGAGCCGGTCTGGGCCATCGGCACCGGTAAAACCGCTACAACGAACCAGGCGCAGGAAGTACACGCGCACCTCAGGCAATGGTTCGCCGATGAATACGGCTCCGAATTTGCCGAGCAACTGCGCATCCTGTACGGTGGAAGCGTCAAACCTTCCAACGTCAGAGAGCTGATGACCATGCCGGATATCGACGGCGCACTGGTTGGCGGTGCCAGCCTCGATCCGGAATCGTTCAGCCAACTGGTTAACTTTAAAAGCTGATTTGGATGTAATATGTCAATCTTTATCGTAGTCTTACACGTAGCCGTCTGCATCGCCCTGATCATGATCGTGCTTCTGCAGACCGGCAAAGGCGCCGACATGGGCGCCGCCTTCGGCGGCGGCGGCAGCAACACCCTGTTCGGGGCCACGGGCGCCTCGACGTTCCTTGGCAAATTGACCACCGTGGCGGCCATCGTCTTCATGCTGACCTCGCTGACCCTGGCCATCATGGTCAACCGCGGCAGAAACACCTCCTCACTGGAAGACGTCGCGCCGCCCCAGACCGCCACCGAACAGGCGGCCCCGGCCGAGTCCGCCACCGAGACACCGGCCGCCGAAACACCTGCAGCCGAATCGCAGACCCCGGCGGCCGAACAGACGAAACCCGCATCACCGGAGGCACCCAAAAGCGAATAAGATCGACGAATCACAATCATACCGTGCCGAAGTGGTGGAATTTGGTAGACACGCTATCTTGAGGGGGTAGTGGGGCGACCCGTGCCGGTTCAAGTCCGGCCTTCGGCACCAT
>JBNKKC010000104.1:0-19381 GCA_050291625.1 Desulfobacteraceae bacterium | reverse complement strand
CGGTAATACGACGAGGCTGCGAAGTACTGGTACCAGCCGCAGTTGCGCGTGCAGCGACGGCCCGCGGCGCGCAGGGCGGCGGCCCGTGGAGAACCTAGAAATTCCATCAAATTTCGGGCAAGCAGATTGGCGGCCGGGATTTTCAGCGTCCGGCAGGGGTAGTACAAGGTGGCATCCGCATCCACGATAATCGAAGCAGTGTCGCAGCCGTGGGGCCGGTTGATGGCAGCCAGGTACTTGGAGGTGGTGACAATGGTGCCGGGATAGATTCCGGCCAGCCGTTGCACCTCAGAGCGGAATACGGCCGGGTCAGGATATGCATTCGGCCGGCCGTCCAGACACACGGCCGGCATGATCACGGCCTTGGCACCGGCACGGTGGATGGCCCTGACCTTTACTTCCAGCCGGGGCATATCCTGGCTGCGCACCACGACTTGGACCCCCAGGCCGGGCATGCGTTTTTTCAAGGCCGGCAACCGATCCAAGAGATGGAGATTGTTGTGGCCTTCATCGATGCTGATATGCAGAAAATCCAGGTACTGCAGACAGGCGTTCACCAGGTCGAAATCAATGCCCACACCGCTGGTGGTTAATTCAGTGTAAAACGGGCGCCCGTGTGCATCGGCCAGAATGTCAAAAATATCGGTCCTGAGGAACGGCTCTCCCCCCTCAAAGCTGACCACCAGAATGCTCGACCGGGCCAGGTTATCCAGCACGGCCAGGACCTGTCCCGTGTCGAGCTCAGCTACCGGCTTCTGGCGCCACACGTCGCAAAAAGCACACTTAAGCCTGCATTGGCGGGTGATCTTGAATGAGGCGTAAACCGGGTAGGCATGCCGGCCGCTGATACAATTGATGGCGGCATAGCCCAGGGTGGAGACGTACTTTGAAAGCGACAGCCGTTTCATGAAACGATTCCTTTTACCGGTTCCATCCTTCGCCCCAAAGTCATCAGCAAATCGGTCATGGGGTAGACCGGGTTGAAATTCTGCAGGGATAGCGACCTGAAACAGGCGACCTGCTGGAGTTCCAGGCCGTTTCGCTGCAGAAGGGGAGCGGTGCGGTCCAGGATGCCCCGGCGGTCGAAAATCCAGATGAGGCCGTCGTGAAAGCTGTTCATGCGCTTACAAGGACGCTCCTTGAGGCTGACGGGTTCGAAGATGCAGATCCGGCCCCCGGGTTTGAGCACTCGGCTCGATTCCAGCAACAGGGCGCTGTGGTCGGCCATATGATGAAAAGCCACCGGGATGACGACGGTGTCGAAACAGCCGTCGCCAAATGGCAGGCGACCGGCATCGGCGACCACGGTGCGGTGCAACCTGCGGCATCGTCTGGCATAACGCACAAAGCGAAAATTGATGTCGAGGTGAGTGGTGCTTGTGCTTTTGGTTTCGATGACGCCCGCGCCGAAACCCGTGCCGCAGGCCAGGTGCAGGGTGTGCCCCGGCAGATCGGGCAGATGTTGAAAATTGGCTTCCCATGCTGGAAATGTAAAGAGCCGGTTGTGCAGTTCGTACAGCAGGGGCATGGCATATACGGTGCAGGAGTAAAGCGACTCCCGGCTGCACCGGTACCAGAGAAAGTGCGCCAGGGATACCAGCAGAAAAGGCGCCAAGCAGGCGACAAAACAGAGCAGCCCCAGACCCTGCAAGATTCGTTTGCCGACAACCGCGGCCTTCATGGCCTCACCCCGGTCGCCCGCGACCTCATCGCCGATAGGCCGTATTGTGTCATACTGACCATGCCTCCTTCGCCCGCCGATGCCCGGTGCCTCTGCTGTCAAAGCATGGCCCGTTTTTCGGCAAACAGATCCTTCTGGCCCTTGTAGACCTCCCTGTAGGCCATATTCATGGCCAGGGCTGAAAACTTCTGAACGACCTGGGGCCACAGCGGTTGGTTGTTGATCTCCTTTAGCGAACGCTTCAGGGCGCCAAGGGATTTGAGGCCGAAGAGTCTCGGCAGCATTTTGCCCAGTCTGTAGGTCTCTTCCGTCATATAAATGAAGCCTTCCACCAGTTGCTCGGCGCTCATGCGGGCCGGCCGGTACAGTACCTGCTGGGAGTAGAACTCTTCCAGCCACCATGTGGGATGGATCAGACGCCCCTCTTTGCGCAGTTGATCGTAAAAACGGGTTTTGGGCCAGGGTACCACGATATAGTATTGGCAGATATCGATGTCGGTGTCGGCCACAAAATCGACGATTTGTTTGAAGGTGTCGGGAGTGTCGTTGTCGAATCCTACCAAAAAGCCTCCGGTGAGCACGATGCCGCTGGCTTTGACCCGTTTGATGATCTCTTTGTAATTCTTGTTGAGATTGTGTTTTTTATTCATCTCCTTTAAGGTTTTTTCCGACAGGGTTTCAAAACCGATGTAAATACCCTTGCAGCCCGAGCGGGCCGCGAGTTCCAGCAACTCCGGATCAGCGCCGATAGCGATGGAAGAGATGCTGGTCCACTGCTTTTTCAGCGGAATCATCTGACGGAAGAGCTGTTTAGCATAAGATGGATTGCCGACCACATTGTCTTCACAAAAATAGATCACCGACTCGGTCACGGCTCCGATCTCGCTGATCACCTCCTCAAGGGGTCGCTGGCGGTATCGATTGCCGTACAGCGTGGGCACACAGCAGGTAACGCACGAGTAAGGGCAGCCGCGGGAAATCTTAACCTGTCCCATGGAGATGCCCAGATACTTGTACCTGGTTCTGAGCAGGTCCATGCGGGGCTTGGGAAGCCTGCACAGGGAATGCAGGCCCGGTCTGGCATAGCGCTGCTGCAGGCGTCCTGCCTGCAGGTTTTGAAGCAGCCGGGGCCACACCTCTTCCGCCTCCCCTACGACTACCGCATCGGCATGGGCCAGCGCCTCTTCGGGCATCAGGGTCACGTGCGCGCCGCCCAGCACCACTTTGCGGCCACGCCTGAGAAAGGCGTCGGCGATGGCATAGGCACGGTGGGCGATCTGGGTGACGACCGTAATACCGACAAGGTCCACCTCCTGATCGAAATCAATGACATCGCCCAACACCTCGTCCCGGATGGTCACATCGTGGCCCGGAGGGGTGAGGGCGGCGATGTAGGGCATGGTCATGGAAGGGTTGACCAGCAGGCGTTTGAAATATCCGTCGTTGTAACTTAAATAGCCCCTGCCGTCGGCGACATCCGGGTTGATCAGCAGAATTTTCATGGCCCCTCTTCTTTCTCGACCCTGCAGGGTGCGTATCAGGACTGATTACAAATAGATATCCTTCCTTGCAAAATGCAGCGTTGCCAGCAGGCTTAAACCCGCAAAGGCGGCCAGCAGGAGGATCGGGTCCTGCCAGCGGAATAGATGTTCGACAAGGATCTCACTGGTCCGGTAGTAACGAAACGGGCTGATGGCAGCCAGGAGGTCCAGCCCGGCCACGAGCTTGACGAGTACTTCATTAATAAAGAATAATACTGATAAAATACACCAGCTGACGATCATGGCGGGAATCCGAGCGCTGATAATGGTGGATATGAACAGGGTCAGGCCGGCGCAGACCAGGCACAGGGTCAGTCCCGATACATATACTTCCAATAATGCCGCCAGCTGGATGGGATGATCGGCCAGATGCAGCCCCAGCAGGCACCCGATGGTAACCGGCAGCGTACTGCCCGCCAGCACCACGATCAGAGCCGCCAGCCGGCTGACGACGATCTGGATCCTGGGCACGGCGCAGCTGAGCAGCAGATCGATGGTTTTACCTTCGATCTCCACGACGATGATGGACGAAGCCAGCAGGGATGCGTATACGCCGAAGATCACCCAATAGGTGATATGGTAGAGCTGCAGATTGAGCCAGCCATAGATATTGGTGAAGCTCGTGATCGGGTCGCCGAACAGGTTCTTCATGAGCGGCGGCCAGCTTCGGGCGATATAGCGGGCATTGGCCAGATCGGCATCTGGAAACAATGCCGTCAGGCCCAGGACCAGGACGGCGGCTCCGGCGGCCAGACCGACCGCCAGCAAGCGCTGCCGGTGGATGAACATCCGGATCAATTCACGATTCATCATTTTGGGCATCTCCGTAGAACTGGAGGAATATATCCTCCAGGCTGGGCATCTGGCAGTTCAGATCCGTGATCTTCAGCCGGACCAGGGCCTGGACCAAGCCGTCTGCCGAGCCGGTGTAGTTGAATGTCAGGTATCCCTGACGTTGGGTCAGGGTGTTGACGCCCTCAAGCCGGCCGAGAACTCCCACGGCGTGGTCCGCTTGCCTCCCCAGCCTGATGAGCACCTGTTTACCCACTTTGGCCCGGTAATCATCGATCTTCTCAACTGTCAGCAGCCTGCCGCGCTTCAGGATGGCGATGCGGTCGCAGACCTTTTCCACTTCGGCCAGGTTATGGGAGGAAAAAAAGATTGTCTGGCCCTGGCCGCGCGAGACTTTCAATAGATCGTAAAAGGCATCCTGCATGAGCGGATCCAGGCCACTGGTGGGCTCATCCAAAATCAGCAGCGGAGGTGAGTGCATGAAAGCCTGCATGATGCCCACGATCTGCTTCATGCCTTTGGAATATCCCTTGATTCTGCGCTCCAGGTCGATGGGGAACCGTTGCGCCAGCTCCCTGAAGTGCTGGTTCGATTGGCGGCTGCCGGTGATGCGACGAAGGTTGCTGAAGTGGTCCAGCATCTGCCTTCCGGTCAGATCGGGGTAAAGCCCCAGCTCTCCGGGAAGATAGCCCACATCGCCGAGCAGGTTGGGCTGCGCCAGACGGGTGGCCCGGCCGAAGAGGCGGATCTGCCCCCCACTGGGTCGGATCAGCCCCAGCAGCAGACGGATGGTCGTTGTCTTTCCCGCGCCGTTGGGTCCCAGAAAGCCGAAAATTTCACCGGCCCGGACGCCGAGGTCAAGTTCCCGCAATGCCCGAAACCGGCCGTAGGATTTGCTCAGTCCCCTTGTTTCAATAATCAGATCCGTTGAACCGACCATGGGTGTCACCATGCCCCTTCCAGACCCAGAACGGTCATGAACTTGTCCACCGATGAACGGGTCGGATTCACCAGGAAGGGGAACCTGCAGCGGTGCTGCCTGGCGCGCCGGATATCCAGGGCCAGGTTCAGCGCTTTCTGGGGAATGGAAAAGTAGTAGTTCAGCTGCCGGTGATAGCGGGATAAATACTCCTGTTCGGTGTGGTTGGGCGTCGGAACAAGCAGGGCCGAGGAGATTTGCAGCTCGACCAGATCCATTACAGTGGAGTATCCGAAGCGGGCTACCACCGTCCGGGCCCGGTTGAAAAGCTCATTGCGAAGCGCAGCGCTGCAGAAATTGTAAACGGTGATATTGGGCCCGGCGCAACGGGGGCGCTGGTCTTTTTCCGTTTTGCCCAGGGCGATCACGATCCGACCCTCCAGAGTGGCGGCCTGATCCATCACCAGCCGTTCAAAGCTAGTGCGTTGCGGTTCGCTGCCCGACAGGCAGATAAAGCAGTCGATGTCTTTTTCGCGACTGTCCGGCACCAGGTCCGACAGGATGCCGATATAAGCCACTTTGGCCCTGTCGATGAATGTAAATTCCCGCGAGAGACTGCCGGACAAACCATGTTCTTCATAATCCGGCACCAGAATGCGGCTGAACCGGTTGACCCAGCGTGCCACCAGCCACTCGTTGAGCTTATGCAGCAGCCGGTTGGGGATGAACCAGTGCACTTTCAGATGATGGGAGATGAAATAGCAGGGCAGGTCGTTTGCGTACGATCCGTAGCAATTGTCGGCGATGACCAGATCGAAAGCACCACCGGCCAGCAACCGTTGAATCCGCTGCTGCTCCCGCTGAACGGATGCGATGGCTGCCGGGAGCATGAAAGGGACCTTGGGCAGCAGGAACAACCAGTGGTAGTCACGGCCCCAGCGAGTCGGCAGGTGCTCAGGAAAGCAGCTGTATGCGACCTGGTCTCCCAATTCGTTCTGCAGCAGTTTCAGCGACCGGCCGCTGGTGGCCACGGTCACTGCATGGCCGGCAGCGGCCAGCCGTTTCAGCAAAGGCAGGTTGCGCGTGGCGTGACCCAGGCCCCAGTCCATGATACGATAGAGAATTCTTTGCATACGTTTCTTCACTTCTGCTCAGGGCACCGGCCAGGGGACGACCGTTTCGCCGGGATTATAACCCTGGATGGGCAACGTGCCGCCGATGTCCTTGAGCCCTAAATTGATCAGCCAGTAGTAAAACATCAAGGGCAGGGAGCAGCGGCGCAGCCGCTTGAGAATGGATCCCAGGGTGTAAAATTCCTTCATGGTCCATACACAGCCGTTTTCCAGATCCTCCACCGACATTCGGGCAGGCCGGTAGTGGACATGATAAACGTAAGGAAAAGGCTCCTGCCACCATCGGGGAGCGATCAGGCGGCTCTTGTGCCCGTTTCCGTTGATCTCCTGGTCGTAGAGCACGCTGCCGGGATAGAAGGCCAAGGGATTGATCTGAATGAACTCCAGCTTATTGCGGATGGAAAAATCGAGAATTCTTTCGAATACGCGGCCATCGTCGTGGTCGAATCCGGCGATGAAAGACCCCAGCACCGCCAAGCCCTTGTTATGCAGTTTGCGGATGACATGCTCGTACTGGTCGACCGAGCTCCATTTCTTTGAAGAGAGGGAAAGGTTCTGATGGGACAAGGTTTCAAAACCGATGAGCACCACGCGGCAGCCGCTGCGCACCGCCAGATCGACCAGCTCGTCGTCATCGGCGAATTTGAGGCTGCACTGGGTGAACCACAGCTTTTTCAAGGGAATCATGGCGGTAAAGAGAGCCTTGGCATAACTGGGATTGGCTATAAGATTATCATCCACGAAGATCAGCAGTTTGCCCTTGAGAGTTCGGATTTCCGCGACCACGGCGGCGACCGGCTTGGTTCTGAAATTGCGCTTGTGAAAGTTCGGGGAGTAGCAAAAGCTGCAGTTGTGGGGACACCCGCGGGTGGCTTCGATGGTATTGATGCTGGCATACCGCTTGGATTCAAGAAGATCCCGGCGGGGTGGGCGCAGTTCGCTGCCTATCGGCAGCCGCCCGGATTGATAGATTTTTTTCAATCGACCCCGGCGAAAATCTTCGATCAGCTCCGGCCATAGCCGTTCCGCCTCGCCGACGACCACGGCGTCGGCGTATCGCATGGCTTCGCGGGGGCGCATGGAGGCATGGATGCCGCCGACCACCACCGGAATGCCTCTGGCTCGATATTGACCGGCGATCCAGTACGCGCGTGTCGCCAGGCGGCTCATGAAAGTAATGCCTGCCAGGTCGGGAGTGTCGCGGAAGTCATAGTCGCGGATCCGCTCGTCCATCAGTCGCACCTCGATGTTCGGAGGAGTGGCGGCGGCCAGCGCGGTCAGGCTCAACGAGGCGATCTTGGGCCCCTCGATTCCTTTGTATGCGCCGTTTTTTTCAAGGCAGGGATGGATCAGATGTATTCTCATGAGGTCTGCCTTCTGCCGGGCGATGGGGACCGTATCCGTGGGTGATCCATCTCAATGCCCGGGCTGTGATTGCTTTGACGGTTTCAGCCAGGAAAACAGGGGGACGGGAACACAGAAAGCTGGTTTCAAAGGCGCAGTTGGTCATGCAGGTTCGGCTGCAATCGGGAAATTCCTTGAGACGGCGGATGAGTTGCCTCACCGGTGCCAGGCCCCGCTGATCCAGCATGGATATATGACGGCCGGAGGCCGGCAGGCGGTCGCACCCGCGCACCTCACCGTTCAAATCCACTACGAAAAACGCTTCTCCGGCCAGGCATTTCCACAGTTCCGGTCTGCGGGCGAAGGCTGTGCCATGCCTGAGGTAGTGGTCGGTAGTGATAATCGGATAGCCCTGCCGTTTCCGGCGCGCCAGCAGCGCGGCGGCGTCGGCCAGCCGCCGCCAGTCTGACAGGTTTGAGAATTCCAGCGGCAACGGATATTTCAGGCCGTGAGTGATATGGATCCTTTTTGTCAGCATGTCATCAAGCAGTGGCTGGATCTGGCTGATATTGCCGCGGGTGATCACCTGGTTGGAAATGATGACAAAGCCGTAACGTTTTCGACCCTGGACCAGAAGCTCCAAGGCCTGGCGGCTCTCCTGCAGATTTTTTTTGGAAATTTCGTCCGGCACGATCGCATCCAGTGAGATATTGACCAGGTCCAGACCGGCCCGCCCCAGGTTCCGGACCATGCCGCCGGTCAGCAGATGACCGTTGGTGTTGAGATAGGAAACCATGCCGTTGCGCCGGCAATGAGCGATAATGTCGGGCAGGTCCGCTCGCAGGGCTGGTTCACCGCCGGTAATGGAGACAATGCGGCAGCCCGTTCGCCTGATGCCATCGAGAAAGTGGAAAATGTGTTCAAGGGGAGGATCCTGCCGGGCGTTGTCCTTATAGATACAGTAGCGGCAGCTTAAATTGCATTTGCGGGTCACATATAAAACGGCCCACACCGGCTTGCGGCGCAGGAAATAACCCAGCCAACCCTTGAAAAAATATGTAAGCAAATGGACGGTTCGATCCATGGATGCCTTTCTGTGGGACTGCGGACCTTCAAGACAGATACAGGCAGAAGATCATCCCGATCGGTTCTTGTACTACCGGTAAACGGCTTGGACTGCTTTGTATTGGATCTGAACTTTTTAGATATGGCACGGAGCTACTACGAGACATGATGCCGTAAGATAGCTTCAGATGAAAGGGAGTGCAACATCAGGTCGGTACTCAATCATTTCGCGTTGCAAAGGCAAGCATTGGCATCAGTTGGATGTAACCGCTCTACCATATGGTCGATCCATTTGCAAGCGGTTGTTGCAGGCACCCATGATCAGATACGTAGAAGATCTGCGGCGCTTGGAACCAGGCCATCTGCCCGAGCTGATAACCATTTCAAACGATATATATGACATGTCGCATATCGCTTCCCGGCCTTCAACGATATCAACCCAAGCGCTCTTTTTTGCCTCAAGTTTTCATCATTTATCCCGAATATTCAATTGTTGGATTTGGAAACAGTTGCCCGACAGCAAATAAACATCGAGCGAAAACCACCTCCCCCTCTTTTTCTGCACGAGCCGGAACGATCAACTCCAATTGCACTCTTGAACGTTCAAACAAACAACGGCATTGAAAACGCTTGCGATAGCAAGCTGTTACGAAGTGGTGGTCATGTCTGACAATCTATCCCATGAAAGCTTGAATCATAAAAAGAGCGCACTCGGACGGACATTGTTCAATCTATCGATGAGTGTCACTGAAACGATCCTTGAAGAATTGCCAATTGGCATCATGATTATCGGCAAAGATAAAATCATCAAAAAAATGAATAAAAGCGCCCTTGCCATCATTGGTTTTGAATCCGAACATCACATCGTCGGAAAAAGATGCCATCAAAATGTCTGTCCAGCGCAAAAGGATAAATGCCCGATTACCGACTTGGGCAAAACAGTGGATCGTTCGGAAAAAGAGGCGATTCACAGGAACGGGACGATCGTTCCGATCCTTAAAACCGTCATTCCCATCGTCATCGATGACGAAGAGCTCTTACTCGAAGCATTCATGGATATTACGGACATAAAGTCAAATGAAAATCGGTTAAAAGAAAGCGAAAAAAAACATCGGACAGTCATGGAGACATGTGCCGATCCATTTATTGTTTACGATCAAGTCGGATGCGTCACTTATTTAAATCCTGCCTTCACGGAAACATTTGGATGGCGTTTGGATGAACTGCTTGGCCGGCGAATTGACTTTCTCCCCGATAGCGAAGCAAAGCAGGAGACACAAGATGCCATCCGTACGGTTTTGAACGATGGAACGACCGTACGGTTTGAATCCCGAAGACTGACAAAAGATGGTCGGATGCTTGATGTGAGAATTGCCGGCGCAAGGCTCCAGGACGAACATGGGAATATTGAGGGCATCGTCGTCAACCTGCAAGATATCACGAAGCAGAAACAAGCGCTGATTGAGCTGAAAAACGCCCAAAAAGCGGCAGAGGAGGCCAACCGTTCCAAAAGCGAGTTTTTAGCCAACATGAGTCACGAGATACGGACGCCCATGAATGGAGTGATCGGGATGGCCGGTTTGCTTCTGGGAACCGAATTAACCGAAGAACAGCGCGATTATGCAAAAACAATTCAAAACAGCGGCGACTCTTTACTGTTTATTATTAACGACATATTGGACCATTCCAAAATAGAGGCAGGCAAGCTCGATCTGGAAGCCATCGATTTTGATCTGCGGGTTACGATAGATGAGATAACCGATCTGATTTCCATTAAAGCTGTCGAAAAAGGGATAGAGTACGTGCCGATGGTTTATCCAGACGTTCAATCGCATTTGCGTGGAGATCCCGTGCGGATACGTCAAATTCTTATCAATCTCCTGAACAATGCGATCAAGTTTACCAACGCAGGTGAAGTATCTTTAGCGGTTCAAAGTAAACGTGAAGACCTTGAGAAGGTTGTCTTGCGGTTTTCAGTCAAAGACACGGGTATCGGGATTCCAAAGGACCGGGTGGGACAGCTGTTTCAATCATTTTCTCAGGTCGATAGTTCGACAACCCGCAAATATGGCGGCACAGGTCTGGGCCTGAGCATATCCAAACAACTGGCTGAATTGATGGGCGGAGAAATCGGTGTGAACAGTCAGGAGGGGGACGGATCGGAGTTCTGGTTCACTGCCGTATTGGAAAAACAACCGGAGAACAAGATGCGAAACATTATCGTCCCGCAAACCATCTCGGGAAAACGCGTACTGATTGTCGATGACAACGCCACCAACCTGTTCGTACTGCAAGAGCAGTTAATGTCCTGGGGGTGCAGAATTGGAAAATCCGCCGACGGTTTTGAAGCGCTCGATCGACTGCACGGCGCCGTCGTCGAAAACGATCCGTTTGAGATCGCCATTTTGGATATGCAGATGCCGGATATGGATGGCGAGACACTTGGCAGGAAAATCATCAACGATCGGCGGATTCACCATACCAAGCTGGTCATGATGACATCGATGGGACAGCGCGGTGATGCCAAACGCATGGAAAAAATTGGATTTTCCGCCTATTTGACCAAACCCGTGAAAATGTCCAAGCTTTACGATTGTCTCTCAACGATCACCGGGACGAATCAAACGGCGGCGAAGGGCCGTCAGGAAGCCATCGTAACCACATATTCCCTGGCGGAAACCCGGAAACAGAATATCCGCATCCTGTTGGCGGAGGACAATCTTGTCAACCAGAAAGTGGCTGTCAAGTATTTCGGCAAACTGGGCTACAACGTCGATGTGGTTTCCAATGGGAAAGAGGCCGTTGCGGCTCTATCGAAAGAAACATTCGATATCGTATTCATGGATTGCCAGATGCCGGAAATGGATGGCTACGAGGCCACCGGCGAAATACGACAGGCTGGTTCTCCGGTACACGACCGTCATGTGCCTATTGTGGCAATGACCGCACATGCGATGGAGGGTGATCGCGAAAAGTGCCTGAAGGCCGGCATGAATGATTATCTTGCCAAACCCGTTACACCGCAAGAATTGAGCGATATGCTCGACAAATGGATCAGCCGGTCCGGTTCAAATTGAGACTCTTGACCTTTGAATCGGATTTATTCTATTCATAGGACAACGGCGGCTTGTTCATTTTCTCTCCCTTTCCCATGGCTGTTGCGATCTAAATTGAATCCTGCCTTTGACACCTGCGGCTGACCGCTCAACCGATTTGATTTGCTGTTTCATATGGTTGAAACAAAACATCGACCCATTATCAGACAAACCGAGAAAGTGATAAAAAAAAGGAAAGAATGCCATGGAACTCACGACAATTCCAATCGAAAACCCGGAACAGCTCAATTTTATTTTAGGACATTCGCATTTTATCAAGACCGTCGAAGATCTGTATGAAGCCATCGTCAATACCGTGCCCGGAGCCAAGTTCGGACTGGCGTTTTGCGAAGCCTCCGATGTCTGTCTGGTTCGCCATACGGGCACGGACGACGAGCTGATCGATCTGGCCCAAAAAAACGCCATGAATCTGGCGGCAGGGCACAGCTTTATCATTTTTCTGCGCGACATGTTTCCCGTCAACATCCTCAATACCATCAAAAATGTGCCCGAAGTCTGCCGCATTTTCTGCGCCACGGCCAATCCCGTCGAAGTCATTCTTGCGGAGAGCGAGTTGGGACGGGGCATCATGGGGGTCATCGACGGCTTTGCCTCAAAAGGCATCGAAGGTGAAGCAGACAT
Organism: Desulfobacteraceae bacterium; assembly: GCA_050291625.1. Lineage (GTDB taxonomy): Bacteria > Desulfobacterota > Desulfobacteria > Desulfobacterales > Desulfosarcinaceae > JARRKU01. The sequence continues at coordinate 7,169 of JBNKKC010000104.1, read as the reverse complement.
TGCCAAACGCAAATCCTTTTTAAGGGCCATCGGCTACAAACAGTAAACAAGCGTGACGGGGTCGAGCCCGGGCTTCAAAAAATGTGGAGAAGTGCAAATGACACAACGAATCGTTCTTGGCAAAACAGGACTTGAAGTCAATCGTTTAGGGCTGGGAGGCATCCCCATCCAACGGGTCGATGAAAGCGTGGCCGTCGAAACGGTGCGCCATGCAGTGGCATGCGGAGTGGACTTTATCGATACGGCCCGTGCGTACACGACCAGCGAGGAGCTTATCGGCAAGGCCCTGGCTCAGACATCGGCACAAGTGGTTGTCGCCACAAAATCCCATGCCCGGACGGCCGACGGGATTCGCAAGGACATTGAGATCAGCTTGAAGAACCTTCGGCGGGAGCATATCGACATTTACCAGTGCCATTTTGTCAAAGACGAGCAGGATTATCAGAACATCATCGGACGGGACGGCGCGCTGGAGGGGATGCGCAGAGCAAGAGATGAAGGTCTGATCGGACACATCGGTTTCAGTACCCATAGCCTGGATCTGGCCGATCGCATCCTGGATGATGATGTGTTCGAGACCGTCATGGTGTGTTTCAGTTTTCTGGAACCGAACGCAAAAAAGAAGGTGATCCCTGAAGCGATTCAAAAAAACGTTGCGGTCATCACCATGAAACCCTTTTCAGGCGGAGCCATCGACAATGCCCGCCTATCGCTGAAATACGTGCTGTCTCAACCGGGAATCGTCGCCATCCCAGGCGTGGAAACCCGAGACCTGTTTGATGAAAACTGGTCGGTCTTTACCGGAAATCATCAGTTGACGGCTGCCGAAAGAGAGGCCATTGACGACATCCGCAAGCGCTACGACAAAAGCTTTTGCCGACGTTGCGACTACTGCCAGCCCTGCACGGAAGAAATCCCCATCCAGATCGTGCTGGGCATCCGGTATGCCGTGAAACGATTTGGCGACGGGTTTGTCTTGACCGGCTGGGGCCGGGATGCCGTCAACAAAGCCCGGTCATGCACCGAATGCGGCGAATGCATGACCCGCTGTCCCTATGAACTGCCTATCCCGGAACTGATCAAAGCAAACCTGAAGTGGGTAGATAAGAAGTTCGAGCAGCCAAACACGCTTTCGTGACACAGCTGCTTCAGGCACGCAACGACCAGTCGCTTCCAGGCACGATAATCGCTTCAACGCGCTTTTTGCCGCGAACGCTGACAACACACCTGTAACTGCTTGCATCAGTCGGCTTCAACAGGGTTGAGTTTGTCAAGCAGGGCGAATATCTCGCTATTGGCCGGAATGTCCATCATGGAATGGCCATAGTGCACGAACCGGATCCGTCCGCTGATGTCCACGATGACCTGGGCGGGCATGCGCCCCAGTTTAAACAGGTTGACCTGCTGACCATATCGTTTGAGCACCTGATGTTCCGGATCGGGCAGCCCCACAAAGGGCAGCCCGTTTTTTTGCCAGTAGGCCTTGAAGGCCGCCGGCCCCTCCGGCCCGACAACGACGATTTCACTGCCACGGGCCGTAAAACGCTCATATTCATCGCGCAACTGCGCCATGTGCCGCCGGCAGAACGGTCATACAAATCCCCGGTTGAAGACCAGCACGACGTGCCGCCGGTCACGGCAGTCGGACAACCTCACCGGACGGCCTGAAAAATCGGGCAATTCAAAGTCCGGTGCCGACGCACTGATCTCTACTCGTTTAGCCATGGCGCCCCCTAAACCGCATCACCGACACCTAAAATCGGCAGAATCCTGCCCTTTTTTGTTAGCATTTTTGCACACCGATTCAATAAAACACATATCTATCTATTTTTACAGCAATAATTTTTGTCGATCAGAGTTGGTGCGGATTTTGCTGTCTATTGTTCTCAATCGAATCGATGCCCGACCGGATTCGGTTCGATCCAAATAGATGGCAACGTAAGTGAATGCAAATTCAGCTATTGGCAAACGGCCAAAGGATTGAAAGGAGGCCATCATGATATCCTCCCCATGCAAAACCTGCAGCAATCGCGAATTTCCGAAAGACTTGTGCCTGGATGCCTGCAAAAAAATCCAGGATATTCAAAATCTCCTGGTGGTCATGCCCGGCCAGGAATACTCGGCGGTAGACAGCGCCGATTCAAACCGCTACCGGATATCGATGTCGATTAAAGTCCCGGTGTGCGAATAGCGATCCGCTTCCAGCGGTCTGCGGATCGCTGTTTTCGGATTATCGACCACCATAGATGTATGGACCTGGCCAACATCCTTTTCGAGATGGTTTGCGGCATCCACTGGTTCACGGCTTGCGTTTTTCTTTCAGCGCTCGGACTCGCCTGAAGTGATCATCTGTTCGCTGGGTAATGCCTTGAAAAGCGGCCAATAGATCCAGATGACCGCTGATCTCCGCCGTACGCGCCTGGCGAATGGCCTTCTTGATCATAGAGACCGCGACAGAGCTGTTGGCGGCGATAGTAAGCGCCAGCTTTTCCGTCTCTTTTTTCAGTGCGTCCACTTCCACCAAATCATTCAAAAGACCTAGCGCCAAGGCTTCATCGGCAGTGATGATCCGGCCTGTCAGAGTCAGTTCCATTGCTTTGGCATATCCGACAACGCGTTGCAGAAAGAAGGTGCCGCCATCGCCTGGAACGAGTGCCAGTTTGGCAAATGTTTCTCCGAACCGTGAATGCCTGCATCCCATTCGGATATCACACATGCAGGCCAAATCGCATCCGGCCCCGATAGCCGGTCCATTCACCATGGCCACGAGGGGGGTATGAAGGGCTTCTATGGTGAGCGGAATCTGCTGGATCCCCCTTGTGTAACGACGACGAAGCTCCTCCGGATCGCCGGCAAACATGCCTGTTTTCTCTTCCATCGCTTTCACGTCGCCGCCTGCGCAGAAGGTTTTGCCTGCTCCTGACAGTATAATAACACGAACCTCGTCATCCCAATCTGCTTCTCGCAACAAACGACAAAGTTCGGAAATCATCTCATCAGAGAATGCATTGGAACAATGCGGGCGGTTGAGCGTGACCCAGAGCAGTGGTTTGTCCATTTCCACCAAAAGGTCTGCGTAGTTATCCTTGAGGTATGCTTTCATGACCGAACGCTCCTTGTTGTTCAAGTACTGTCATTTGCGGCTGCCGACTATGCCTTGTCGTTGCTTTAAACTTTTGTACCGGACGTACATGCTCCTGATCCGACCGCCTATCTGAGTGTTTTTGACCAGGCACCCCGCATAGCGATACCGCAGCTTTGCAAAAACACTGTTCATCCCATAGGAATCGACTCGTGCAATGGTGTATGCTGTTTTGACACCGCGATTCAGGGCTTCACCCTCCAGTCGGTTTAGAAGCGCACCCGCCAGTCCCATGCGCCGATATTCAGGCAGGGTGGCAACATCCGTCATCTCGCAGCACTGATGGATGTCATCGATTTCCGCCGCTGCAAGGGCGGTAATCTTACGTTTGATCCTCGCGCAATAATAGACGGCCTTCTTTTTCATCATATCACGGATAAATTCCGGCCGATGGATCGGGAAAGCATAAGATTCAAATACTTGACCATAAACAGTCGCCATGCTGTCGCTGTCTGCAGGGGTACAGACATCAATTTTCAATGAGGAGACAACGGGAGGGCCGGGTCTTCTCCCAATGCGTCCTGCCGGATCGAAACCGGGCCCGCGGGATCGCCTTTGCCGATCCTCAGAAAAAAACCTGGCGATAAACAATCCGTCGGTTTGACCATTGAAGAGGCCGGGGACCAGCGCCTCCCGAATATATCCGGCCTCCTGAAAGGCTTGCCAGGCGGTTGCCGGAATTTTGGCGAAGATCTTTCCGTAGCCGCGTTCAGCGGCCATCCGGTCGAGGGCTGCGATCAAGCCTTCATGGTCGGTACCGTGCAGATGCATCAGATAGATGCGATCGTTGTGCCGGCCATGCTGGATGACCGAGCCGTGTATGGTTTCAATCCTGTCGACCATTGCAAAATCGATCTGCCGTAAGAGGCATCGCTCCTCCAAATAACCGATTGATGGGGTTAAGACTTTCGATAGACTATTCTACCATCGAAAACCGTCATCGCAATGCCGATATCGGGGATCCTGGACCATGGTACGGTCAGGATATTTTCGCTGAGAACCGCCAGGTCGGCCTTGTGGCCTGCAGCGATGACGCCCAGATCATTAGCCCTGTGAACCGCCGCCGGGGTGGCGGTGTATGCCGCCAGGGCCTCGTCCACACGGACGCGCTCGTGCGGATGCCATCCGTTTTCAGGCGTGCCGTCGATCCGCTGCCGGGTTACGGCGGCATGGATGGCCGGCAGCGGCGCCGGATCGCACACCGGACCGTCCGAGCTGAACATCACTGCGGCGCCGCTGTCCATCAGGCGCCGGAATGCGTAGGACCATCGCCCCTTTTCTCCCACGGCCTTATCGATGAGATTCATGTCCAGGACCATGTTGGACGGCGTCACGCACAGGGCCAGGTTCAGTTGATCCAGTCGTCGCGCATCCTCGGGCCGGATCATCTGCACGTGCTCGATGCGATGGGCAATGGCCGGGCGGCGCCTCCCGGGTCGGGATTCCAAATCCGCGAACAGGTTGACCAGTTCCCGGTTGGCCCGGTCTCCCACGGCATGCACCATGACGGAGAGACCGGCGGCATCGGCCCGGCGGACATTTGCGGCCAGTTGATCCATCGGTATCAGGGGCATGCCGCATCCGGCATCCAGGAAGGGGTCGATCATCCAGGCCGTGCGGGCCCCCATGCCGCCGTCCGAGAAAAACTTCACATGGCCGATGCGCAGCCGGTCGTTGCCAAATCCCGTGCGCAGCCCCAATCCGATGATCGCGTCCAGTTGCTCTCCCGGCAGGCCGACCCAGGTCCGCAGGGCCAGGTTGCCCTCCGCATCCATTTTCTGGAAGGCTTGCAGGGCGCGGCCGCCGTCCTTGTCCGCCATCAGACGGACATCGACAATGCCGGTAACGCCCCGGCGATGCAACGCTGCGGTGGCGCTTTCAAAGGCCCGTATGACCTGATCACCATCCGGCGGGGCAACGGCATCGCGCACCAGGTTGATGGCCAGCTCCCGCAGGATGCCGGTGGGTATTCCAGCGGCATCCCGTTCAATGCGGCCTTCCGGCGGATCGGGTGCGTTCGCATCGATTCCGGCCAACGTCAGGGCCGCCGAATTGGCCGCGGCCAGGTGCAGGTCGCAGCGCCACAGCAGCACCGGGTGATCCGGGACGGCCTGGTCCAGGACGTCTCGGGTGGGCATGAGCGGCATCGTCCAGTCGGTTTCATTCCATCCCTGCCCCATGATCCACTGGCCCGCAGGCCGGGTTTGGGCGCTCTTTCGTATGCGTGCGACCAGTTCTTCCAGGCAGGTGAGGTCATCCAAACGGACGCCCTGGCGCTTCAGGGCCCATTCATAAAAATGAATGTGGGCGTCGATGAACCCCGGGACCACCAGCCGACCGTCCAGATCGATCGTTTCGGCGCCCGCCGCATCCAGGCTGAGGACGTCGTCATCTTTTCCAACGGCCAGGATGCGGCCCGATCCCATGGCAACGGCCTGGGCATCGGGCTGTCGGGGATTTTGGGTGGCAATGGTGCCATTGAAAAGGATGATGTCCGGGGTAACGGCCATGTTGGGCATTTCTCCAGCTATCGGCTTTAACTTAAGGGTCGTGGTTTCAAATTACAATGCGGGAGCGGCGTCCCGCCGCGATTTCAATGCAGTTCGCACAACATGTCGCAGCGAGACGCCGCTCCCACAGTCCGAATTCAGCTTAAGCGAATGACATTGATCTTAAAGCCAATAATAAAAACAGACGCAACCCTTATAATAAAAAGCCTTCCGGCAACGGATCGGCGTCGTCCACCACGAACTGGTGATAGCCGGTGATCTGGGCGTTTCCGCGAATCTGCCCCACGATGCCGTTAAATTCGCCAATCGGCAAGGTCTTGATGATGCGTCCTTCGAATACCGTGCCCAACGGGCCGGCATTGTAATAGATCCGGCCGGGTTCGAGTTTTTTCTGATGATGGAGCAGCGTCATTTTGGCGGTGGTACCGGTGCCGCACGGCGAACGGTCCATATGGCTTTCGCCGTAAATGACCGCACTTCTACCCCGCCCTGTTTCAGGGTCCCGATCATGGAACTCCGTCACGTCCACCGACCGCACTTCCGGGCGCAAGGGATGGTGGACGTCACACTCCCGGTTGGCGGCTTCGATGACGTCCATTCCCAAGGCAACCAGGCGATGACTGTTGGCCGGCACAAGGTCGATGCCCACGCTGCGGGCCGATACCATGGCAAAGAAGCCGCCCACACAGACCAGGTCGACGGAAAGCTTGCCGAAGCCGGGAACGTCAAGCGTCCGATCCGTATCAAAAACGAAAGACGGCACCATGTCGATGGCCACGGATAAGACCCGGCCGCCTTGAATGCGGGTGTGGGCGTCCAACGGCCCGGAAGGGGTGTCGACCGTGACAACCGTGTCGCCGTCGGCGGCTTCCAGAATCCCGGTCTCGATCAAAGTGGCCACGGCGCCGATGGTGGCATGGCCGCACAAAAACGGATAGCGGCGGGCATCCATATAAAAGAGCCCGAAGGCGCCGTTGGGACTGACCGGTTCGGTAACCACTGCCGCCATGATTCCCCGGTGCCCCCTGGGTTCACGGGTCAACAGCCGGCGAATCGGATCGAAATGGGTCTCGAAATGATCCCGTTTGGCTTTCATGGTATTGCCGGGAAGGCGCCCCACCCCACCGACCAGCAGGCGGGTGGGTTCGCCCTGGGTGTGCGAGTCAATGGTGACGATGCGGTCCCTGAAGCGACCTAAAAACCCTTTCTCGAAACGATCCATTCTGAACATCGATCAACTCCCCGAACAACACTTGGAAACGGCCCAATCTGCTCTTATATCGTTGTCGGGCAGATCAGGTGCTAACTACCGATAACGCCGTCCAAATGAATTATCTTAAAGCTCAACTTTCGACTTTCGCAACTCCTATGCAGGAGGTGCAGCCAGCGGGTGGTTTGCGCCATGTCAGCAGCGAATTTTAGTGTCACTTAGACGCAGCGAAGGATCAGCGCCCCGCACTGTTTGAGCGTAGCGAGTTTGCGGGGCGCCCGCAGCGCGTCTTAGGGACACTTAAATG
>JBNKKC010000103.1:0-3205 GCA_050291625.1 Desulfobacteraceae bacterium | reverse complement strand
GGTTGCATTGGGATGAACGGAAGCACTGGCGTCATTGCAGTCGGTGTTATCCGGGACGTATCCTTCCGGCTGTGAAGCGGCCTGGGTCGAGTCAGCAGGATTGCCATAGCCGTCTTCGTCGCTGTCGCGATACCATATGGGGGTCTCTGACGTCGTTTGGCAGGCTGGATCGCTCTGCCCGGATTCATTGCCAAAACCATCAAGGGCTGAAATGGTGTAACAGTATTGCGTGTTCGGGCTGAGATCGGGATCACTGTAAGTCGGCGATACGGCGTCGGCGATTGCTTCGCCGTTGCGATAAATCCGGTACCCGGTAACCCCTGCCAGACCAAGATCACCCCAGGCCAGATCAATCCGGTTTCCGAAAACCGCGGTTGGCGCAAGCTCGGTGGGGACGAACGCATACGCATCGATGGTCCCGGCGTCGGCGATCGCACCCGGAGTTATGGTGATGCCCGCGGTTTGCCCCTGGTAGACGACGTCACCGCCACCGTCGGCGGCATTCCACCCCAATACGGCAAAGGTTCTGTTGGCGCCGGCCGCAATTTTCTCTATTCTTCCGCCGTGAGCATCACAGGGCCAGGGCCCGCCGCTGGCGATGGGGGTATTGGTATTGGATTCGCTATAGACATCACAGGTTATGCTCACAACACCGGCGTCGCCACAGCTTTCTATGGCTTGCCTTGTCAGGCCTCCGGCTGGATCCCGATCGGTTGAGGCGGTGTGCCACTGGATGGAAAAGGAAGCCGATCCGGTATCGGCCGCAGCCGGCGTGACAGGCCCGGAAGTCCCCTGATCGGATGTTTGATCCCCGCAACCTGCTGCGGATAGGATCGCCAACACACAGAATATATGGAAAAGATACATTCTGAACCGATGCCCATCGAAGGTAAGATATTCAGTCATTTTTGTCTCCTATAAGGGCTGTGGCGGAAAGAAGTCCCCCAGACTGCGACGGTCAGGCGGTTCCCGCTGGTCGCCATCCGACCTGCCGGCGTCAGGCAGGTCCACCTGTGTGTTTGCCCATTACTTGTCGTCCGTCCCGCCAGGCGTTCTACCAGTGAATGTCCGCACCGCCGGGCATCGTGGCTGAAAAAGTTCCCGTACCGCCCGCGCAGTTCTCCCGCGCAGATCCCGTATAGTTCCATGTTCCGGTCAGGGTCTTGGCGGAACTGTCGATGGCGGCATTCAATGCTACGACCTCCGCATCGGAGGTAACCGTCAGATTCGCGCTTTTTCCGGAAACGGTACCGTTAACATCGCCCTGGGACAGGCACTGCTCATCGGTAAGCGATACCGTTCCGCTCACCGAGGTCCCTGTCTGGACGAGAGTAAAAACGGCCGCGCTGCTGGAACCGTTCGCGTTGTCGGTCCAGGTTCCGCGCCATTCCCCGGTCAGATCGGTTACGGAAGCCGGTTGGGTTGACGACGATTCGCCACCTCCCCCGCCGCCGCCGGCCAGGGCCGCACCACCGCCTGCAACGGCCACACCGGCAATGATCATCGTCGTTGGTGAAAATCCCACGGTTCCCGCGGCCGTGGAAGCCGCAACGGTGGAAGCGGATGCCGAGGTGCCGGCAACAGCGCTTCCCGCCGTGGCCGATGATGGCGCGCCGGCCGAGGCATCTGAAATCATTTGGGAAGCATTCATGAGCAGCATGGCCGCGGCGGGGGTGGCCAGCAGGGCTTCGGCGGCCAGGTCAAACCGGGGATCTTCGTCAAGGGCTTTTTGGAACATCTCCCGGGCCTCATCGTAGTTTTGCCGGTCGAATTCGTCCAGGCCCCGGGAATACAAAACCAGGGCCGGCATGCTCTTGGTGTGAATGATGTAAAAGCCGCCCGGTACCTTTTCACAATCCCGGCCAAGGTCCGCGATGATCTGGCAGGCGATCTGCTTTTCCAGATCGTAAAATTGTTTCAGCATCCCCTGGGCCTCCTGGGAGCTGATAGCGGCGCTCTTATCGGTGTTCACCACCGCCGATGCAATCATCAGGCGGTCCTTGTCCGGATCGGCCAGGCTTCCGGAGGTCACATGCCCGGCTTTGAGCAGTTTGCCGACTTTGGGGGCGGTCTTTGAATCCACCAGGCCTGAAGTGCCAAGTTTCATCTCTTCAAGCAGGGCCTGGAGCTGGATTCGGTCCACAACCTTCAGGTCGGGAACCTTGGACAAATCCGAAATGAGCATGGCCGCCATGCCTTTGCCCAGAGGGCCTAAATTTTCAGAGCCCAAATTGCTGAAACTGGTCACGGCCACCGTGCTGTCATCCGCCTGGCCGCCGACCAGGGCGGCTTCATCAGCCACTGCCTGTTTGGCGAATTGCCGGGCCTGCTGCCGCAGCAGCACGGTAAGGTTTTTGCGGATTTTGAGTGCGTTTTCGCTTTCAGGATCCATCTTGACGTACTGCTGCCACTGGGCGATGGCCTCCGAGCGCTGCCCTTGTTCCAGGTAGATCAGGCCCAGGTAGTAGGGCACGGCATAATTTTCAGGAAATACGGTTCGGGCCTGTTCGAGGCCTTTTTGAGCTTTGTCATGCTCGCCCTGCTCGTAATAGGCCACGGCCTGCCGCACCAATTCCTGCTTTTCCGGGGCGGATAAGTTGATTGCCTCTTGGGTCGGTGCCGGGGCGCTGTAACCTCTGGCGCAAAATGCAAATCCGGCCAGGCAGCAAATCAGCGCTGTTACAACGACTTTGAAGAGATGCGGTCTTGGAAATCCGGCCATGGCATCTTCCTTTCTGTTTCTTGTAATCAAAATGGCGTAATGGTTGCCACGTCCTCGACGGTGGCAGCCGAATCAGGATTATGATTTTCGGGAGTCTAAATATTTGAACTGATCAGGAGGCAAAGAACTGGAAATGTGGAACATGGTGCCTGGCTCAGATTGCAAAAATAATAAAAAGGAGCCCTACCCTGCGCAGCTCTGCAAGTAGTAATGTCCCGAAATAAATTGTAATGTGATTTAAGCCAGTGCCGTCTTTACGGGGATAAGGGCACAACCCCGAAAAACGTCCATCAAATTTTCGCATACAATCAGAGCAAAGATGAATTGTCAACCCTGCATTTACCCCAATGTTGCATAAAAAAGATGGCAAAAGGTTGGCAAACCCTTATGTGTGTTGAAGCTACACCGCATTGAAGCGCTTTGCGAGGAATAAACCAATGGTGCACTTGAGGATCGGGTCTATTTCAGGCCATCTTTTTTCCC
>JBNKKC010000102.1:0-40158 GCA_050291625.1 Desulfobacteraceae bacterium | reverse complement strand
GGCCCTCGAACCCCAGAGGGCCCACGACAATCCCCTAAACGGTCTCTATTTCAAACGATCCCCTGGTCGATCATCGCATCAGCCACCTTGACAAAGCCGGCAATGTCGGCACCGGCGACGTAATTGTCCGGATCACCGTATTGTGCGGCGACATCGAGGCAGGTTCGGTGGATGTTCTTCATAATGAGCTTGAGGCGCTGGTCCACCTCCTCGAACGTCCAACCCAGGCGCATGCTGTTTTGGGCCATTTCCAACCCTGACAAGGCCACACCGCCGGCATTGGCCGCCTTGGCCGGGGCGTACAGGATGTCTTTTCGAGACAAAAGAACCTCTCTGGCCTCGGCCGTGCAGGGCATGTTGGCGGCCTCGCAGACCACCTTGATGCGGTGGTTGATCAGGTTGTAGGCATCCCTCTGGTTGATTTCATTTTCGGTGGCCGCCGGAAAGGCGCAGTCAGCCCAGTGGTTCCACAGGGCGGAGCCGCTTTCCAGGGTATTCGCCGGCACATATTCTGCGTTGGGGTACTTATCCGCATACGCTTGAATTCTTCCAAACCGGTGAAATTTGAGTTCCCGGACAAAATCCAGCTTCTTGCGATCGATACCGGCCTCGTCGTATATATGACCGTCGGAGTCGGAAAGGGTCAACACTTTTGCGCCGTGATTGATGAGCTGATCGGCAATGGCCAGCGCCACCTTGCCCGATCCCGATATCAGGCAGGTTTTACCTTCCAGTGATTGGTTGCGCATCGCCAGCATGGCTGCGGTAAAGTAAACGCACCCGTAGCCCGCTGCCTGTGAACGCAGCAGACTGCCGCCCCATCCCAGCCCCTTGCCTGTCATCGCCCCGGTGAATTCATTGGCCAGCTTTTTATACATACCGAACAGATAGCCGATCTCCCGGGCCCCCACTCCCATATCGCCCGAGGGGATATCCGTATGCGGTCCGATGTGGCGGAACAGTTCGGACATGTAGCTTTGACAAAAACGCATCACTTCCTGATCGGATTTGCCCTTGGGATCGAAATCGGATCCGCCGGAAGCGCCTCCCAAATGCATGGTGGTCAGCGCATTGGTAAAGGTCTGCTCAAAGGCCAGGAATTTGAATATACTGGGGTTCACGCTGGGGTGAAAACGCAATCCGCCCTTGTACGGGCCGATGGCGCTGTTCATTTCCACCCGAAAGCCGCGGTTGATGCGGATGCGGCCGTGGTCGTCGGCCCATGGAACCCGGAAGGTCACCATGCGTTCGGGTTCGACCAGACGTTCGAACATGGCCGCGCGACGGTATTGCGCATCGCTTTCCAGAACTGGAGCGATACTTGTTAGATGCTGCTCAACCGCCTGCAGAAATTCTTTCTCGTAAGGGTAGATTAATTCGTTAGGTTCAACCATAGCTGTCATTCCTCATCATCTTCTGCCATTGGCGACATTAGACAATGCCCTGGTCGAGCATCGCATCAGCCACTTTGACAAAGCCGGCGATATTGGCACCGTTGACGTAGTTGCCCGGCGTGCCGAATTGTTCGGCCGCATCCAGGCATGTTTGATGGATACTGCTCATGATCATCCTCAGCCGGTTGTCCACCTCTTCCCGGGTCCAGGACAGTCGCATGCTGTTTTGCGTCATCTCCAGGCCCGATACGGCCACCCCGCCGGCATTGGCCGCTTTACCCAAACCATAGAGGATACCGGATTCGAGAAAGATGTCGATGCCTTCCGGAGTGGTGGGCATATTGGCGCCCTCGGACACGGTGGTTACGCCATTGTTGACCAGGTTTTGGGCATCCGCGCCATTGATTTCGTTTTGGGTGGCCGATGGGAAAGCACAGTCGGCCGCGTGGTTCCACAGCGGATTGTGGTCGGCGCCGGCGTCGACCGGTGTATATACGGTGTTGGGGTATTTCTCCACATATTCGCTGACGCGCCCCCGTCGCACGTTTTTGAGTTCCATCAAAAAGGCCAGCTTTTCCCTATCCACCCCGGCCTCATCATAAATGTAGCCGGAAGAGTCGGAAAAGGTCACCGGTTTGGCGCCCAGGTCGAGCAGTTTTTGCATGGCAAATTGGGCCACGTTGCCCGAACCGGAGACCAGGCAGGTCTTGCCTTCCAGGGATTGATCCCGGGTGGCCAGCATCTCGGCGGCAAAGTAGACCGCGCCGTATCCTGTGGCTTCCGGCCGGATGAGGCTGCCGCCCCAATTCAGGCTCTTGCCGGTGAGCACGCCGCTAAATTCGTTGCGCAGCTTTTTGTACATACCGAAAAGATACCCGATCTCCCGGGCACCCACGCCGATGTCGCCTGCCGGTACGTCGGTATTGGGTCCGATATGCCGTTGAAGCTCGCTCATGAAGCTTTGGCAAAACCGCATCACTTCCAAATCGGATTTACCTTTGGGATCGAAATCCGAACCGCCTTTGCCGCCGCCCATGGGCAGGGTGGTCAGGGCGTTTTTGAACACCTGTTCAAACGCCAGAAACTTCAGGATGCTCAAGGTCACCGACGGGTGAAACCGCAAACCGCCCTTGTATGGGCCGATGGCGCTGTTCATCTCGACACGGAATCCCCGGTTGACATGCACCTCACCCTGATCGTCGGTCCACGGCACCCGGAACATGATGACCCGTTCCGGCTCCACGAGGCGTTGAATGATTTTGGCACTGCGGTATTCCGGATTGCGCTCCAGTACCGGTGCGACCGATTGCAGTACTTCGCTCACGGCCTGATGAAACTCCTTTTCATGTGGATCGCGGCTGATCACCATATCAAAATCCGATAGCATTGCACTTATCTCCTGTTGTGTATTTGGTTATTTTCTTCAGGTTCGGCCTGCTGTGCTGCGCGAGGTCATAACCCAGCTGCAAGGCCTTCCGGTTCATATCCATAAAGGCCGGCGGCAAACGCTGTTCCAATACGTTTTCTACGGCCCCTAACCCGACAACGCCGGTCAGCCCGACAAGGGCTCCCATCATGCACACATTAAAGACAATGGGCTTGCCGATCTGATCCATGACGGTTTCGTACATGGCAAGTTCATACTGCGCGGCATCCACTTTTTTCATGGGTGTCACAAAGCGCGGGTCTGTGATCAGCGTGCCGCCGGGGCGAATGATGGCTGAAAATTTACTATAGGCTTCCTGGGTCAAGCAAACAAGAATGTTGGGCTGGTCAACCTTGGGATAATTGATCATCGCATCCGAAATGATCACATCCGACCGCGTTGCGCCGCCCCTTGCCGCCGCTCCGTAAACCTGGGTCTGCACAGCATTGCGCTTTTCATAAATAACGGCTGCCTCAGCTAAAATAATGGCGGCAGTGATAACCCCTTGCCCGCCGGATCCTGATAAAACGATTCGATAACGTAGGCTCATGGTATTGTCCTGTTTCCGGTTCAGTAAAGAAAATTGTCGGTGCGATTGATCTCGCGATCAACCGGACATGGCCGAACGGATGATGTCATCGTACTGAGCGCAGTATTCCGGCTGCTGCTTTTCCACGAAAACCCCCCGCAATATTTTGTCTTCGGTGGCCTGTTTCGACCCGATTCGCGCGGTGTGTTCCTTGAACAGGTTCATCATGGCAACAGCACTGCCCTCTTTGTTTTTACGACCAAAATAGGTGGGGCACTGGCTCATCACTTCCACAACGGCAAATCCCGGATGGGAGATGGCCTGGCCGATCAATTTGCTGGCTTCCTGGACATGGTAAGCCGATGTGCGGGCCACAAAGGTTGCGCCGGCCGCTTCAGCCAAAGCCACGACATCAAAACCTTGATCGATATTGCCGTATGGTGCTGTGCTGGCCAAGGTGCCTTGCCCCGACAGTGGTGAGAACTGCCCGCCGGTCATGCCGTAGATACGATTGTTCATGACCAGCGCCGTCATATCGATATTGCGCCGGGCGGCATGGATAAAATGGTTGCCGCCGATGGCCAGTGCATCGCCGTCTCCCATGGGTACGATCACGTTCAATGCAGGTTTGCTCAGCTTCACGCCCGTTGCAAAGGCCAATGCCCGGCCATGAATGGTGTGCAGGGTGTGGAAATCCAGATAACCGCTGATGCGCGATGAACATCCGATCCCGGAAACCATGACCAATTCGTTTTTGCGGATACCAAGTTTTTCCACCGCTCGAATCAGGCTGTTGAGCACAATGCCGTGCCCGCATCCGGCGCACCAGATATGAGGAAAAAAGCGCTCTCTGATGTAATCCTTGACTGCCATGACTTACACCCCCTTTCCCTGGATCACCCGTACCAATTTGCGGATATCGGTGGGTGTGATCAAGACACCGTCGATACGATTGGCCAGAAAAACACGCTCGGGATGATCCACCGCCATTTGAACCGCTTGACAGAGCTGGCCCGTATTCATCTCAACCACCACGATGAAGTTGGCCGCGGCACAGATTGCGCGTACGATTTCGCCGGGAAAGGGCCACAGGGTCTGAAGCTCCAGCATGCCGACCCGTTCGCCCTTTTTTCTCAGGTTTTCGACCACATGCAGCGTTGAACGCGCCGATGCGCCGTAGGAGATAAAAACGATTTCAGCATCCTCTGTGTAGAATTGCTTGGTGCGTGCCATCTGGCCGGCATTGTTTTCGATCTTGTCCACCAGATGGCGAAGCAGACCATGCACAACACTGGGATTGTCCGAAGGAAATCCCCACATATCGTGATAGAGTCCGGTGACATTATAGCGATGCACATCGCCAAAATCGCTCATGGGCAGCCGGCCGTCCTCTCTGGGCAGATAGGGATGGTAGTCCACCCCTTCCTTGACCGCTGTTCGCAACCTATCCACCAAGTCGATTTCACCCGGCTCGGGTATCGACAACTGCTCACGCATGTGACCGATCACTTCGTCAAAAAGCAGAATGACCGGGGTGCGAAAAGTTTCGGCGATATTGAAGGCCTCCACGGTCATGGCAAATACATCCTGGTGATTGGAAGCGGTCAGGGTGACGATGCTGTGATCGCCGTGGGTACCCCAACGGGCCTGCATCACATCCCCCTGGCCGACATGGGTGGGATTTCCCGTGGAGGGCCCGCCGCGCTGCACGTTGACGATGACACATGGGATTTCCGCCATGACAGCGTAACCCAAAGCCTCCTGTTTCAAAGAGAAACCCGGTCCGCTGGTGGCGGTCATCACCTTGTGACCGGTCAAAGAGGCGCCGATGACGGCGCACATGGATGCAATTTCATCTTCCATTTGAATGAATTTGCCGCCTTTTTGGGGCAGACGCTTTGACAAGTGTTCGGCAATCTCGGTGGAAGGCGTGATGGGATAGCCGGCAAAAAAATCGAGTCCGGCATACAGCGCCCCTTCCACACAGGCTTCATTGCCCTGGACGAATCTTAATTCACCGCTCATGGGGTAACCTTTTCTTCAGTTTCGGTTTCAACTTCAATCGCCAGATCCGGACAACGCAATTCGCACAGTTTGCAGGCAATGCACTGCTGCTTGCGGGCCGCTATGGCCTTGTCTTTGTCATCAAGTTCCAATACGTCCTTTGGACAGAACGCAACGCAAATGCCGCAGCCTTTGCACCACTCCCGATTGATCGTGTGTTGTTTCAATTTGGACTTAGCCATGGTCTTTTCGCGTTTCCTTTGGTTCAATCGATTATCGCCCGATCTCCAAGGTTTCCATAACGGTGGTAGCTGTCGCAGATGCTCTGCTCTTGAAAATATTGCAGAAGCTCGAGCCGCCCCTCCATGAACACCTTTGTCCTGGAAATATAAAACCCTGTCTTGGCCGCTTCTTCCAAAACAGCCAGGGGGACACGGTCGGGGGCGGCATAGCGGATGCGTTGCACCTTGGGCATGGAGAGAATCAGTTCCGAATCGCTCTGGTGAAAAACCGGCGTATCGCCGACAATCCGTTTACCCTCCGTGCCGCCGAGAAAATCGGTCACACCGTTCGTTAAACCCGTCGGAATACTGATCACGAGGTCGCAACCGGATACTTTAACGGCTGCGATTCGACCCAGAACGTCAAACAGGCTGTCATCTTCGTGCAGACGGACCAACACCGTCCCCACCGGCAGATAGTGCAGGATATTGTCCTGTCCGCGGAGGTGGAAGTAATCCTTTTTCTGTGAAAACTCCTGCTCGAAGTTGTAAAGGTAGCTTTTGATCGCCTGGACCGTTTTGTTCAGGTCGGCTTTCCACTGCCCGTGTTTTCCCCACAGCAGCTCTACCTTCCACTGCCTGGCCAGCCGCAACAGGCGGGAATCATCCCGGATGGCGCCAATGGGCGGGTCCCCGGTTTCCTCGAAGGCCATGAACTGCGAAACGTAGTTGGGGCCGCCCACTTTGATTCCGGCCCCAAGAGCCGATTTTCCCATGCCTCCGAAAGGCTGCCGCAAAACGATCGCACCGGTCGTGCCCCGGTTGATATAGAGATTACCGGCTTTGATCTGCTCTTTCCATTTCTCCTGCTCGCGCTTGTCGAGGCTTTCCAGACCCGATGTCAATCCGTAACCGGTCTGGTTCACCAGCGTGATGGCATGGTCCAGATCCTCGGCTTTCATCACGGCCAGCAGCGGCCCGAAAAATTCGGTCATGTGGGTGTAGCTTCCGGGTGTGACGTCGTATTTAATCCCGGGGGTCCACATATATGGATTGTGATTTAAGTTCTCGGGCTTCAGGGCCCAGGTCTCGCCGGGTTCCAATGTGGTCAGGGCTCTTTGCAGGTCCTGGTCGGGCTTGTTCACCAGCGGGCCCATTTTATTTCGAAACTGCCACGCCGGGCCTGTTTGGTAGCTTTGGGCGGCGTCCACCAGTTGCGCTTTGAAATGTTCGTCCTCGTACACTTCTTTTTCAAGGATCAACAGCGAGGTGGCGGAGCATTTCTGTCCGCAGTTGCCAAAGGCCGACTGGATCACGTTTTTGATGGCCTGGTCCCTGTCGGCCATGGCGGTGACGATGGTGGCGTTCTTGCCGCCGGTTTCGGCCGCCAGTAAAACATCGGGCCGCGCTTTCAAGATGCGCAAGCCGGTGTCCGTGCCCCCTGTCAACACGATGTAGTCCACATCCGGGTGCATGGTCAGTTCTGAACCTATTTCTGAGCCGGAGCAGGGGATCAATTGAAGCGTGTTTTTGGAAACCCCGGCATTCCACAGGCATTGGCACAGTTCCCAGGCCACCATGACCGCGGCGGACGCGGGTTTGAAGATGACCGTGTTGCCGGCCGCCAACGATGAGACGATCCCGCCGCAGGGAATGGCGATGGGGAAATTCCAGGGGGTGATCACCAGGGCGACGCCCTTGCCTTTGCACCGAAGATTTACCATGTTGTCGAACGAATTCACCGAGAAGGGGTAATATTCGGTAAAATCGACGGCTTCGGATACCTCTACGTCCGCCTCGGTGAAGATCTTGCCGGTGTTGGCTGCGGCGGCCCCGATAAGCCTTGCCCGGGCGCGGCGCATCTCCATGGCCGCGCGGGATAAAATCTCATGGCGCTGCCGGGCGGTTTTCTCTCTCCATCCGTCCGGATCCGCCTTGGCGGTTTCAACGGCACACCGGGCATCGTCCGCGTTTCCAAGGGCGTATTGTCCGACGCAAACACAGTGGCCGGTTTTTTCATTGACGCTCGATAAATCGATGTATTCACTGATATGCCGATCATCGAAAATTTCCCGACCTGCCACGACCACCGGTATTTTGACGGGATCGTCTCCGGTCCCTTTTTGCCATTGATTCCGGATTTGCTTGGCCCACGCACGGTTGGCGGCAAGGGACCAGTCCGTATCCGGCTCGTTGTGGAATTCGTTCTCGTATAAAGTTCCCATTTGTTCGGGAAAAACTTCCTTGCTGCGGTCTTGGGTGCGATTGGGGGTGATAAGCGCCTTGTCCATGTATTCCACGGAGGCGAGAAATTGCTCCTTTAAAAAACGCCACTCCCGGGAGTCCGTTTTAAGGTTGCAGGAGTAGCGAAGGAAATTCTCTCCCGCCGTGTTTTCATCGAGGCGTCGAATCAGGTAAGCGATGGCGTTGATGAATTCATCTTTTTTGGCCACCGGAGCATAAAGCAAAACATCTCCGGAGATTTCGCTGAGAGCCCGGCGCACATGATCGGCCATTCCTTCCAGCATCTCGAAGTAGAAATAGTCGCTCAGGTTTCTCTCCTCGGCCAATTTGCTGGCAAACGCCAGTTCAAACAGGTTGTGGGAGGCGATTCCCAACTGGACCGCTTCGACATTTCCGGGGCGAAGGCCGTATTCCACCATGCGCTTGTAATTGGCATCCACCTCCAGCTTGTTGTCGTAAGGGGCCAGGGGCCAGTTGAACAGGGACGACTCCACCTGCTCCATCTCCATGTTGGCGCCCTTGACGATTCGAATTTTAATGGGGCTGCCGCTTTGAGACACTCTTTTTTTGGCCCATTCGGTAAGCTCTATCTGGATATTGTACGAATCGGGAAGATAGGCCTGCAGCACGATTCCGGCCGAATAATGCTTGAACTGCTCTTGGTCCAGGGTTTTCATAAACGCGGTTTTGGTAATGTCCAGGTCCCGGTACTCTTCCATGTCCAGGTTCACGAATTTGGGAACCTTCGTGCCGTCCGACCGGACATAGACGTTTTCAGCGGCGATGCTGTAAAGTTCGGTAAGCCTTTCTTTTAACGTGTTGACCGTATGATCGAAGGCCATCGGTAAAATTTGGGAATAGATGGTGGAAATCTTCACGGAAATATATTCTATCTCCGGATTCTTCATGTCTTCGATATAGGTGTCGAGCCTCCGGCGGGCCTCTGTCTCGCCCAGCAACGCCTCGCCCAGATGATTGATGTTCATCCGAACGCCCTGTTTTTTTCTCTTTAAAAGGTGGGACAGCAAGGCCTCTTTTTCTCCCGGAATGATGGCGCGGCTGCTGCTGTCGCGCATCCGGCTTATCATCTTGGGTACGGTAAATGTCGAAAAGTGCTTTCCGAAGCCCAAAAACATCTGAATTAAAAGCCTGTCCACTCTCGGGAAAAAATCAGGGATTCCGTACGATGTCAGGATCGCATTGACCTGGTCGGCGACGCGAGCTTTGTTGCGAGGCCGGAAACTCTGATCGATCATCTTGGTTAAAACCGCCTTGTCGATCGGGTGGGTCATCAAGCGCTGCATTTGCTCCTGTATGGCCTTTTCCTCCGATGTCAGCAACTCGTTGGCCCGGTCCTGCCAGGCGCGGGCAAGGGACAGGGCATTTTGGACGATTGGGTCGAGTTCTCTTGATTTCATTTGCAATTGCCTCCTTTCAGCGGATTCGATCCATTCCCATCTCATGGACGAATCGAAACTGTCGAATTTTTAAACCACTCAAGTGGGGCTCGAATGCGATTCGGGCCATTGTCTTGCTCGATCGTTACTTATAGGGCACAAGCTTTCCCTCCTGATAGACCATTCGTTGGTAATATTCTATGACCTGCATGCCGTCGCGATCAAAAGACTTGTCTCCCGTGGCACCGTCGTACGTCATGCCGACTTGGTGCAAGGCCTTGGCGATGTCATCAGGATTGGATCCGTCCGCTCTTTTCAGGGCCAGGGCCGCCATCCAGGTTGCATCATAGGCATAGGCGCCGAAGGCGGTCTGCATAACCGGTCTTTGGTAAAGTTTCTGATATACCGCACCGAATTTTTTCCAGTAGGCTTCCTGGTAGTGCTTGAAGCGCGGCCCGCCGTGTCGGCCGGCCACCATCCCTTTAATCCCCTCTGCCGTTTTGGCAATGACATCGTGGTACCACATGGTCATGTAGGCGGCATACCAACCCTTTGAGGGTTTGAGGCCCATCTCATGTGCCTGGGTCAGAATGCGTTCGGCATCGGTACCGTAAGCCGTAAAGAAAATCACCTCCGGGCTCCCTTCAAAAAGGCTTTTGACAACCGGTTTGTAATCACTCTGGTTTTCTTTGTATTTCAGGGCTTGGATCCATCGTCCGCCGGCTTTTTCGACGGTCTTTGCCGTCCAGGATTCAATCCCCTGACCGAAAGGATTGTCTACGACGATGGAGGCATAGGTTTGGGCGTCGCTTTCAAGGGCAAATTCAGCCAACTTGATTCCCATGACCTCATCCAGACCAATAACATTGAAAAAATAGGGGCCGATATTGCGCAGTTCCGGTGCGGTGGATGCCACCGAGATTTGAATCACCTTTTTGGAATTGGTCCACCGGCCGGTGGGCAAACTTACCCCGCTGGAATAGGCGCCTATGATCAGCGGCACCTTGTCCTTTTCCACAAGCTTGCGGACCGCCGTCATGCCGTAGTCTGCATTTGATGCTGTATCCTCCCAGACTATTTTTAAGAGACGGCCGTTTATTCCTCCGGCCGCATTGATTTCGTCCAACGCCAGCGCTTCTCCTCTTTTCATATCGCGGCCTTGGACGGCATTGGTGCCCGTTAAAGGATTGATTGCGCCGATAACCAGGGGTTGCGCAGCCGATGCCGGAGAAGGCGCACCGCCGGTGAACATCATGGCTGAAATGAATATGACGAAAGCGAACAGACTTGATCGTTGCATCGCTTGCCTCCTTCTATGTTCAGCGGAACAAGGTGACGGAACCGGCGTCCTTGCCACCGCCCGCCTTTCGGGGTTTGGCTGATGTGGCTCAGGCTTTCTCAGGCCACGGGCCATTTATCCGGCCGGATCTTTATCGAAAATATCCACGACTTCTTGCGAAGGCGCTTTATCCAAAAGGCTGACAACAATGATGGCAAGGGAGCAAAGAACAAAGCCCGGCAAAATTTCATACATATCAAAAATGCCGCCTTTCAGCTGCTTCCAGACGATTACCGTAGCCGCCCCAAGAATCATTCCCATCAGCGTGCCGTTGCGTGTCATCCGCCTCCAAAACAGCGACAATATGATCACCGGTCCGAAGGCCGCGCCAAAGCCGCCCCAGGCATAGGACACCAGCCCCAACACCTTGCTATCCGGATTGGAGGCAAGCAGAATCGCGATAAGGGCGATCACTAAAACCGCAATGCGACTGATCCAAACCAGCTCATTTTGACTGGCTTCTTTACGCAGGATCTGCTTGTAGAAGTCTTCGGCGATGGTGCTGGAACAGACCAGCAGTTGGGAATCGATGGTACTCATGATCGCCGCCAGGATGGCGGCTAGCAGAATGCCCGCAATCCAGGGGTTAAACAGTGCCTGCGTCAGATCCATAAAAACCGTTTCGGAATTTTCCAACGGGAGATCAGCGAAATAGGCAATCCCCAAAAAGCCGGTGAAGATCGCGCCAAGCAATGAGAGCACCATCCACGACATGCCGATGAGTTGTGCCTTGGGTACTTCCGAGGTGGATTTTACCGACATGAAACGGGCCAGAATATGGGGTTGACCAAAATACCCCAGCCCCCAGGCCATGAGGGAAATAATCCCCATGAGCGTCATGCCTGAAAAGATGTCCACGTGGTCGGCATTCATAGCGGCGATCTTGGAAACCGCCGTGCTCCAGCCGCCTACTTTGCCAGCGACAAACAGGGGTACGGCGCACAGGGCCAAAAACATCATAATGCCCTGGAAAAAGTCCGTCCAACTGACGGCCATGAAGCCTCCCAGGAAAGTGTAGGAAACAATGACGAAGGCGCCGACCCACAAGGCGACATTGTAGTTGAGTCCAAAAGTCTCTTCGAATAAAATAGCCCCGCCAACCATGCCGGCTGATGTATAAATGGTGAAAAAAATCAAAATGACCGCAGCCGATGCCACCCGCAGCACGCGGGATTTATCATTGAAGCGGTTCTCCAGGTAATCGGGCAGCGTAATGGAATCCTCGGCCACCTCGGTAAAGATGCGCAACCGCTTGGCGACAAACTGCCAGTTCAGATATGCCCCGATCACCAAACCCACACCGATCCATACATTGTTCATCCCTCCGACGTACATGGCTCCTGGAAGTCCCAACAGCAGCCAACCGCTCATGTCGGAAGCCCCTGCGCTCAGCGCCGCCACAGCCCCCCCCAACTGCCTTCCGCCCAAAACATAGTCGGATAGATTCTTTGTGCGCAGGTAGAAATAGATGCCGATTGCCAACATGCCGATCAGGTAAAAGGAAAACGAGCTTATTATGGGCATATTCATAGCTGGTTTCTCCTTTCTCTGATTAAATTGATTGCAGAAAGTATAATCACGAGCAGTTGTGGGACCAGCAACCAAAACCAAGTTGCCGCGGTTAATGACGTTTGATCCATTTCTATGCCTCCTTTTTGATAGAAATTATAGCAAAGGTGGTGCCATTGTCTTTTCGTCTATTAAAAAGGCTGAATTTGGATTTCATTTTTCACACCAGTGATTGAAAAACAGATCGGTCGGCATGGACGACTACGATTACGGGATGGCATCCAAGCAGCGTTGAAAAGATAAAAATGTATTTAATTCCGATTGGTTAAAAATAATGAAGACAACTCCAAAGCCGTGCTGTTTTCGAGAGGATGTGCGCTATGGAAAAGAAAAATGATAAATCGTTGTTCTTGAAATCTCCAAAATGGCGGAATGTCGCTCAGAGTGACGAGGCAGGGCGGGAGAAGTGTGTATTCAAAACTGAATAAAGTGCTGTTGCTGCGTTCCGAAAATCGATTGCCTAATTGATACCATATTCTTTTAGCCGCCGGGCAATGGTCGGCTGGCTTACGCCTAACGCTGAAGCCATCTCACTTTGATTGTTATATTGTTCCAGCGTTCGCAGCAAGACTTTTCGCTCTACGCTTTTAAGAATTTGCTTCAGCGTCATCTTTCCGGACCACGCGTCGGCTAAAGCAGGATCCTCCAGCCGACACCGGACCACATCTTTGGGCAGATCGGGCAGATCGATGATTTCGGTCTCCGACATAACCACCGCGCGTTCACAGGTATTCATGAGTTCGCGCACGTTTCCCGGATAGGGATAAGCCAACAGGGCGTCGAAGGCAGACCTGCTTAATCGCTTGCGTGTACCGTTGATATCGGCGAAATAATCGATGTAATATCTTATAAGCGGAGGTATGCAGTCGGTGCGCTCTCGCAACGCCGGTAAATGCAGGGGAATAACATTTAGACGGTAATAAAGGTCTTGCCGAAACCTGCCCTCTGCGACCATATCTTTCAAATTTCGATGGGTGGCCGCCAGGATGCGCGCGTCAATGGTGCGAACCTTTGATCCCCCAAGTCTGACAAGCCGTCCGTCCTCTAAAAACCGAAGCAATTTCACTTGTGCGGCTAGCGGTAGTTCGGCGATTTCGTCAAGGAACAGGCTGCCACCGTCGGCCAGTTCCAAGGAGCCCGGCTTTCCACTGGCTTGGGCACCGGTGAATGCCCCGGCTTCGTATCCGAAGAGTTCAGACTCAATGAGGGTTTCGGGTATGGCGCCGCAGTTGATTCTGATCAACGGATTATTCGATCGGCTGGAATTTTTATGGATCAAATTAGCGATGAGCCCCTTACCGACTCCTGATTCTCCCGTAATCAAAACCGATGAATTGGCGGGGCTTGCCTTAAGCGCCCTTTCCAGGGCGCGAATCATGGACAGGCTTCGGGCGATTATTTTATTGTTCTTCAAATCGGCCTGTTGCATTTCAAGCAATTGATGCTGCAACTGGTCCTTAAGCGATTCCTGCTCTTCCAATTCACGCTGCAACTTGTCAATTTCACTTATATCTCTCTCGCTGACAACGACACGAATAAGATTGCCTGCATCGTCAAAAACAGGTGTTCCGGTAGAGATCAGCTTGCGGTTATCCTTATTCTGCAGCAAACTCACTGTCGTTTTGCTATGACTGGCTTCCAGTGCGGCGGAGCGATCAATAAACCCCTGATTTATCAGATCCACCATATTTTTCCCGATCAGATCTTTGGCTTTGATATGATGAATTCGCTCGGAGGCCGGATTGACACGGATGACGTTCGCCTGGGCATCGCAGACAAACAGGCCGTCGGACGATGAATCAATAATCGCGTCGAGTTCCCGGATGATATTCTGAAAAAACCGCATCTTCATTGCGGTTTGCTCAAGATTAGTGCCCTCTTTCAAGAGGCAGATGACCCCTATCAATTCTCCTTCCAGGATGACGGGGCTGGCACTCGTCAGATATTCTTCAGAATCGACCTGTATGGAAATCTCAAGTCGGCGGTTTCCGTCCGCTATCACCTTGTCTACGATATCTACCAGTTCGGGAATCACATCCTTAAGCCGTGATTTTAGCTCGGCCCCAAATTTTTCGTATGCGACGTTGTTGGCCAGGAAAACAACACCACGGTGGTCGACTGCCAACAGGCAGCTACTGGAAGCGTTGATAAGCGCTTGACTAAGGACTCGCCAATGTTGAGGTGGGTTGTAGATCAGATCGATTATTTTTTGGGATATGCCGAGCTTATTTTGCATTATGTATTCACCCTGTGCGAGGCGTGACAACCAAGCTGCCTTAGATGTCAGGTATTTTATCACTTCATATTATGCATAAATGAATGAAATATTCAAATTAGAATATGGATGCCCGCTGTCCTTCTGCTTATTCTGGTTTCCTTAATGGCGCTAGAAAGGCAGCTTTCGAGGTTTCAGCAATTGGTTGGCATTACGGATTCATCCATGTAGCGGCACAGTGAGGCAGGGATCTTTGCGGATTTTGTTCCGGTCGATGAACAATCAAACGTTATTGTTCGCCTTTTCCGGTGATGCGGGCCAGTTCCGCCTGCAAAAAAGTGTTAACTTTTTCCAGATGATCCGCGCTGTCCTCTATGACGGTTCTGGCGTCTTCGCTGCCGGGGATCGTTGAGCTTAAATCGGTTACGTTTCTGTAACGGGATATCAACTCCTGGTTCACCAAGAACAGCTTGGCTATCAAGGACGCCTGCAGCTCGGACAGCGTCTCCAAAGCAAGTTCTTTTGGATCATGCTCATAGAGCTTTTTCTTCTTTGTGAATATGCTCATTTTCTTTCCTTTCAATCCTGGCGATCATCTCCAGGCAATTCAATTGAGAATCAGCATTGCGTTCAGGCCATATGACAAAGCGTTCTTTACCTGTCTGCCCATGACTTCTAACGATTGGCGATTGAAAGGATAGAAGCGAATAGACAAAACAAAGAAATAATACCGATTTGAGTGGAAATTGCAACCTTATCGCATCCGGACGTATGGCCGGCAGGTGGTCTGTTATGCGTGAAGCCTTATTTAAATGGGTGCTACTGGATCGGCCGCCTCGTGAGCACGGCCCACAGCGCCACCGTTAGCAGGATGATGGATCCGCCGACAATGGCCCAAAGGCCGGGGGTTTCGCCCACAAAGAGAAAGGCCCAGGCAGGGTTCATAGCCGGTTCGATCATCGGCACCAGGACCCCCTCCAGGGCGGTTACGAAGCGGATGGCGGTGGTATAGAGAATGTAGGGCACACCTGTTTGGGCGGTTCCCAGCCCGACCAGCCACCACCAATCCTGGCCGCAGGGGATGTTTTTAAGCATCAGCGGCAGGGCCAGCAAGGCGGTCAGCGCATTGCCCAACATGACCGATTCGATGGCCGAACCGTCCTTTTGTTTACGCAGAAAGAGAATGATCCAGGCAAAGGTGATGGCGGCGGCGATGCCGAGCAGGTTGCCGCTCAGGCCGCTGAAAGTCAACTTGTCGAGGAAAAAGAGCACCATGCCCGTCATTATGACGCCGATGGCGACCCAGTCCGACGTCCTGGGGCGCTCCTTGATAAACCAGATGCCGAACAGGGCCACATAAGCCGGTGCCGTATATTGGAGCAGGATGGCGTTTGCGGCTGTGGTGAGTTTGGTGGCGGATACGAAACTGAACATATTGGCGGCGTAGGCGCAGCCCCCGCCGATCTGGGGCCATGACCATGTAAAGTGGGGGCGCGGCTTCCAGGCCAGCAGAAAGAGCACGGCGATGGCGCTGCGCCAACCGGCGATGGCTACCGGGTGCAGATTGACTTTTTTGATCATCAGGCCGCCGAGACTCCAAAAAAAGGCGGTCAGTATCAGCAGCAACAGGGCGTTTCGGCGTTCCATAGGCTTTCCTGGGTTTGTGCGATAAAGGGGGGATTGTGCACCTATCGATAGGGGATGTCAATCGAACTTTGTATGGGATCCGGAGGCTCTATGCTTTGCCGGGGTCTGCCGAGTGAGGCAGGTGAATTTGGACCAGCGTGCCTTTATCCGGCTCGCTGGAGACGTCGATATGCCCGCCATGGGCTTCGATGATGTTCCTGGCCAGGCTCAGGCCCAGACCGTATCCGTCCTGTTGCGGCGTTCTGGCTTTGTCGACGCGATAGAAGGGCTCGTAGATAAAGTCGAGATCCTCTTCGGGGATGCCGATGCCGTTGTCCTGAACCGAGATAATCGTTACGAGCTCATCCATTGATGCCGAGATCACAATGGGTGCGGCATCGTCCGGACTGTACTTCTGGGCATTGTCGAGGATATTTTTCAGCGCCCGGCCGATCAACTCGGCATCCAGGTTGATGGGTGTTAAATCGGACATCTCCATGATTCTGATTTCAGGCATTCCGGCTTCGAAAAGTGCGGTTGTTTTTTGAATCAGTTCGGCCAAATCGACCCTCGACAAATGCAGCGATGCTTTGATGTTCAGGGCCCGTGCGGTCTCGAGCAGATCGGTGATCTTCTTGTCGACCTCATTCAGATCCTCCTCTATGCTCGCCCGTTCAGGCGACTCCGGCATCAAGGCCAGGGCTACCTTAACACGGGTTATGGGTGAGCGAAGTTCATGGCTGACATCGAGCAGCAGTTGTTCTTTGGACTTGATCAGGTGCTGTAGACGTTCGGTCATGGTGTTGAACGAGGCGGACAGGTCGCGCAGCTCATCCGCGCGTTTAAGGGGCACACGATGCGACAAATCGCCCTGGGCCACCTGATCGACGCCTTTTTTTAGCCATCGCAGGGGCTTCAAGACCCATCGAATGGCGAAATAGGCTCCGGCCATCAACATGGTGATAAATAACAGCAGGCAGATACTGATGATTTTGATCTTTCTTTCGGCATCCGGCTGATACGGCAGAAAAAAAGACAACCGGCCGTCGCCAAGTCTGACGTACACGACATGAGC
The DNA here is from genome assembly GCA_050291625.1 of Desulfobacteraceae bacterium. GTDB lineage: Bacteria > Desulfobacterota > Desulfobacteria > Desulfobacterales > Desulfosarcinaceae > JARRKU01. The sequence goes on along the minus strand of JBNKKC010000102.1, from coordinate 23,119 downwards.
TCCGCGATAGCTGCCGGCTATCACCCGATCGTTGCGGTGCCAGGTGCGCATGCGCTCGGCCGGAAACGAGAAGGGGACGTCCGATGTGGACCAGGAAAGGTCCGGAGACGAAAAGGCGATAATCATGTTTGTCTGCGCAGCGATCCGGCGTGCACGCTCCGGATCGGGCGGGTTGCCGATGTCTTTTACCAGATAGTCGATATAGCGGGTCAGGTGCGGGCGAAAGTTGTTCGCAATATGATGCCGAAATGCGCCGAAGAAGAAAATGATGGCCAGGTTGATGCCCAGTCCGGCTATCAGGATGATAATCATCAGCTTGAAAAAGATAGAGGAAAAGAATTTAGGCATCCGCTGTTTCACCATCTGGCTCAGCTTCTCCGATAAACACGTAACCGGTGCCCCACACCGTTTTGATGTAAGTCGGCGACTTGGGATCGTCGCCCAACTTCTGGCGAATGCGGCTCATGGTGATATCAACCGATCGGTTGAAGGCATCGCTGTCGATGCCCCGCAGCTCTTGTAAAATCCGATCACGGTCCAGGACCCGGCCCGGGTGCCGCGCCAGCAGCCACAGCGCCGTGAATTCATTCGTGGTCAGTTCGATTTCAGTTTGGTCGATCATTGCGATTCGTTTTTTTGGATCGATGGTCAACCGGCCGAAGCGTCTCTGCCGTGTCGTTTCCGACCTGCTCGATCGTCTGAGCACTGCCTGGATACGTGCGACAAGTTCTCTGGGCTCAAAGGGTTTGGCCAGATAATCATCGGCTCCCAGTTCAAGACCGACGATACGGTCCATGGGCTCTCCGCGAGCCGTCAGCATGATGATCGGTACGTTTGAATCCAGGCGGATTTTTTTGCACACGTCAAATCCGTTCATCTCCGGGAGCATGACATCTAAAACGACCATGTCCGGTTTATGGCGGCGCAGCTTTTTGAGCCCTTCGCTCGGAGCAAGGGCGGTATGAACCTTGAACCCGAATCCCGACAGAAACTCCGTCAGCAGCCGGCACAGCTTCGGGTCATCATCGATGATCAGAACCTTGTCCTTCATTTTTTTCGTGCAACTGTTTTGCCGGTTCAGCCGGAAGGAAGCATGGAAGCGAATCTTCCTTCCTGTCCGGCTGAACCGGTGTTAAGGGCCGTGGAAGAAATCAATGACACCGTCTTGCTTGTTGGCGGCAAGATGCCTGCTGTCTTACCATAGCTTGCCGTCAAATGTCACGTTTCCAGGTGCTGCCGAAACAGCATTCCCGGTGTTTGCGGCCTTCGGGCGATGACGCATTACAGGCTGACCTTCGCCTGTGGACGGCTGCGAACATGCAGATACTGGCCAGGAATGCCGTCAGCAGTATGGCGCCAAGGCCTTGCAAGTATGTCAAGGGCGGAAATGTGAAAAGCGGTACCGCCGCCCAATTCCACAGCAGCCAGAAGGCCAGGCCCAGGGCAATCAACACCGCGGCGGCCTTTGGGATACGTCGGACGAAATGCCTGCAGGGGCGCTGGCTCTTGCCGGGGTTTATGTTGTTGGTTGTTTCCGGGGGCATTGCTCTCTCCATTTTTTGGGTCGTTAATCATTTTCATCTCACGGTTTAATGAAAAAACCGGCACCGGTCCCTTTGGTGGGACTCAATTTCGGCAATCAGGGTGGTCCGCTGTTCCGGCGTCAGAATCGCATGAAATTCGGCGATATGCTCCGCCGCCATCTGCATCAGATCGTCGATGACCGGCTTCTTGGTTTCAAACAGCTCCTTGAGCTCTTCGGGGGTGACGCTATCTTTTTTCAGCGTTTCCATGAAGCTTGTTTTAAACGCTTCGTGCGTGCCTTCCAATTGATCATGCTCGGCGAGGATCTCATCGCCGATTCGATTCAGAACTACCTTTTGAGCATCTGTCAATTCCAGTTTTTCGGAGATTCTCGATTTCAGGAACTCGACTCTTTCTTCCGGCGTGCGGTGCCACGGTCCCGATCCGGTACCGGCGATGGCCAGTCCGATCAATGCCACACAAACGATGCTTACGGTGATGATGACGACTTTTTTCATGGTGGTCCTCCTTGTCCGTGCCCTGAAAAGTCGGGCGATAAATAAATGATAAACAGTCGCACCCGATGCGAGGTGCATGCTTTGTTGTGATTTTCAATGTAATGCCTGTCGGCTGGAAGTGCTTTTCAGGGGCGTAACAAGTTGTAACAAAGTGTAACTCGAGGCGTTTTCAACGCCTCGAGAGTTTTAAGTATTAAGTGTTCAGTTTTAAGTTGAGGAACTCAACCGATCTTGAATGGCTGTAGCTTTCCGGCAGTCGTGCTATACGTTATCAGGGTGTCGGCGTCTCGCCATTTGAAGATTCTGATACCACTTCTAGTGTTGTGTCCCGGAAGATGGGTTAAAAATAGTTGTTCAAATCGGATGGCATTTTCCTTTGAGTCATTCCGGCGCAAGAGACTGTGTCGTAATTGACCCAAACGACGACATTTGGAGTTGACGTCATTCCGGCGAAAGCCGGAATCCAGATATTCCAATTACTTACATTTCTGGATGCCGGATCGAGTCCGGCATGACAGAGTAGAAACGTGCGTTTTCTAAATTATGACACAGTCTGGCAAGCCGGAATCCAGAGGGTTTTCAACTGGACTCCGGCTTGCGCCGGAGTGACATTGGTTTTTAAACTTGTTTGTAGGACGCTACACTTGATTCTAAGGCTTAACACTATTACCATCGATTCTTTAAAGTACCTTTTGGATCCTCGGAAATTCACTATCGGCGGATAAGACATGCGGCGCTTATACCGGCGTCGCCGCTGATATGAAAATGCCGAACAAAATCAGAACGAAAGCCTGGTGATATTGACAGATCTGCGCCAGTATGGTAGGTTGTTGACGTTTAATCGGAAAAATCCTATAACCATCTGAAATAGAAGAATTTATATTGTTGGCATTACGAAGGCGGAGTTCAAAATCAGGGTTGACCATGGCACACAAATTCTCCTTTATCGTTCTAGGTGGTTCCGGTACGACAGTCAAACAAGTTCACTGGTCACGTAACAAGCTCTATGCGATGGGGGCTATTGCAGGCCTCATCATCGTAATGGGATGTTACGGAATGTTTGACTACTTTTCGATGAGAAGCCAACTTGCGACAAAGAACCAGATTGAAAAATCCCTTGCACAGCAATCCGAAGAAGTGCTGCATCAGCGTGAGCAGATTCAAAAATTCGCTGTCGAGATTAATGCCCTCAAAGACAAGCTGATTCAACTGAACAAATTCGAAGAGCAGATCCGCATCATCGCCAACATCGATCAGCCCAACGGTCATGACGGTCTTTTTGGCGTGGGGGGGTCGGCGCCTGATGACTTAAATTCAGACATCGAGCTTACCGAACGGCATCAACGTCTGATCAAGGATATGCACCAGCAGATCGGCCAGTTGGATAGGGCCTCCAACTACCAGAGATCCGATTTCGAATCGCTTCTGGACAAACTGGAGGCGCAAAAGAATATGCTGGCCCATACGCCCGCTATTCGGCCGGCAGGTGGATGGGTGACATCGCGGTTTGGCTATCGGCAATCGCCGTTTACCGGCAAACGTGAATTTCACAAGGGGCTGGACATCGCCAATCGCATCGGCACGCCTATCGTCGCCACAGCTGACGGTGTCATATCTTATTCCGGCAAGAAGGGAATGCTTGGGAATTTAGTGGTCATCGATCACGGACATGGCCTGGTAACCCGCTATGGGCATACCGATTCGTTGAAAGTCAAGGTTGGTGCGACGGTGAAACGAGGTCAGATCGTTGCTCTCATGGGCAATTCCGGCAGAAGCACCGGTCCGCATCTGCACTATGAAATCAGACTCAATGGTGTTCCGGTCAATCCTACCAAGTATATCCTGAACTGATTCCCGAAATATGTCGAAGGATTATTTTGAAGCCGATACCTGAGGTATCGGCTTTTATACCTTGTGTATGCAATGAAAATTATCTATGGTCGCGCTATAGACCACCTACCGCTCAGGGGCGTTCTGGGATAAAGGTCAATAACCCTGCTACATATTAGGAAGGATGCCGACGATCATGGTTATGAATCTGCTGACGCGCCTCTTCGGGAGTAAGAACGAACGGGAACTGAGACATGTGCAGCCGCTTGTAGAATCGATCAACCAGCTGGAACCGCAAATGCAGGCAATGAGTGATGAGCAGCTCAAAAGCCAGACCGGGATTTTCCGGCAGCGGCTGGACCAAGGCGCTGTGCTGGACGATTTGCTGCCCGAGGCCTTTGCAACGGTGCGTGAAGCCTCGTTGCGTGTCCTGGATATGCGTCATTTCGATGTCCAGTTGATCGGTGGGGTCTTTTTGCACAGGGGCCGTATCGCCGAGATGAAAACGGGAGAGGGCAAAACATTGGTCGCCACCTTGCCGGCATATCTCAACGCGCTGACCGGCAAGGGCGTGCATGTGGTGACAGTCAACGATTATCTGGCACGGCGCGATACCGAATGGATGGGACAGATTTATAACTTTCTGGGGCTGTCCGTCGGCACCATCATGCATGGGTTGGATGATACCGAAAGGCGTCAGGCATACGGCTCCGATATCGCTTACGGCACCAACAACGAGTTCGGTTTCGATTACCTGCGCGACAACATGAAATTCGACAATGAATCCATCGTTCAAGGATACCTGAACTATGCCATCGTGGACGAGGTGGACAGCATCCTTGTCGACGAGGCTCGAACACCGCTGATCATCTCCGGCCCCGCGGAAAAATCGACCCATCTGTACTATCAGGTCAATGGAATTATCCCACAGCTTAAAGAAGAGATCCACTATACCAAGGACGAAAAGGCCCGCAGCGTCACCTTGACGGAAGAGGGTGTTGCAGCGGCAGAGCGTGCCCTTCAGACGGAAAACCTGTTCGATCCACGCAATATCGAGATGCTGCATCACGTCAACCAGGCACTGAAAGCCCATACGCTTTTCAAACGGGATGTGGATTATATCGTAAAAGAGGGCCAGGTCATCATCGTGGATGAATTCACCGGCCGTTTGATGCCGGGACGGCGGTACAGCGAGGGATTGCATCAGGCTCTGGAGGCAAAGGAAAACGTCAGGATCGAAAATGAAAACCAGACCCTGGCGACCATTACCTTTCAGAACTACTTCCGAATGTACGATAAACTAAGCGGCATGACCGGTACGGCCGACACCGAGGCCGCGGAGTTTAAAAAAATCTACGACCTGGAGGTCAGCGTTATACCGACTCACAAACCCATGATTCGTCAAGACTTTCCGGACGTGATTTTCAAAACCAAGCGGGAAAAATATGAGGCGGTGCTGGATGAAATCCAGGAGCTGCACCAGAAAGGGCAGCCGGTACTGGTCGGGACGATTTCCATCGACGTATCGGAGCAGATAGCCAAGAAACTGAAAAAGCGCGGCATCAAACACGCCGTCCTCAACGCCAAAAACCACGAAGCCGAAGCCGAGATTATTGCCATGGCCGGTCAAGAAGGGGCGGTTACCATTTCCACCAATATGGCCGGCCGCGGCACCGATATCAAACTCGGTGACGGTGTCGTCCAATTGGGCGGGCTCCACATTCTCGGAACGGAGCGACACGAAAGCAGGCGAATCGACAACCAATTGCGTGGACGCTCCGGTCGCCAGGGCGACCCGGGATCGTCACGCTTCTATATGGCGTTGGAAGACGACCTGTTGCGAATTTTCGGCGGCGAACGGATCAGCAATATTATGGAGCGCCTGGGGCTTCAGGATGGAGAGCCCATCGAACACAACCTGATCAGCCGCGCCATTGAAAACGCCCAGACAAAGGTGGAAGGCCACAACTTCGATATTCGCAAGCATCTGCTGGAATATGATGACGTGATGAATCAGCAGCGCGAGGTCATCTATCGGCAGCGGCGCGATCTGCTAAAAGGCGAGGATATCCATGAGACGATCCTGGATATGATGATGGACAAAGCCGAACAGATTGCATCCGGCATTGCCGATGACCGTCATGCACCGGATCAGTGGGACTGGAAGGCCATGTCGGATGCGGTTTTCAAGCAATTCAACTTCAGACCTCAGTCGCCGGACGACGACACTTCGAGCGGACTGACCGGGGAGGGACTGGCCCAGGAGATTTATGATCAAGCGCTGGCGGTGTACCAACAGAGGGAGAACAAAATCGGAAGCGATGATCTGCGTCGTCTTGAACGGCTGGTGATGCTTCAGACCGTCGATAATTTATGGAAAGATCACCTGTTGAGCATGGATCATCTCAAAGAGGGGATCGGACTTCGAGGATATGCTCAGCAGAATCCCCTTCTGGTATACAAAAAAGAGGGATTTGAAATGTTTCAGGATCTGATCGAGCGGATCAAGGAGGAGACGCTGGGCATCATGTTTCGGATCCAGTTGGCCGAGCCCGATTCTCTGCAGGATATGCAGGAGTCGCAGCAGCAGGACCTGGTCTTTTCAGGCTCAGACGCGACACCACCGAAAAAAAAGCCTGCCAGGCGCCAGCAAAAAAAAGTCGGACGAAACGATCCTTGCCCCTGCGGCAGTGGGAAAAAATATAAAAAGTGCCATGGGCAATAGGAAGCAGCCATGGATCTGCTTTTTTCGGGCTCAGGATCTGTATGAATATGATCATCGGTGTTATTTCTGATACACATGGTATGCTAACGGACGCCGCCAAAAACGCTCTTAAAGGAGTCGATCGGATTTTCCACGCCGGTGATATTGGCGGGCCGGATATAATAAATGCGCTGGCCGATATTGCGCCGGTATCGGCCGTGCGCGGAAACATGGATCATGGCAGCTGGGCCGATGCGATCCAAGCTGCGGACATGATTTCCGTCAAAGGCATCCTTATTTACCTGCTGCACGACCGGTATGCCCTTGATCTCGATCCCGTTGCCGCCGGCATCAAGGTCGTGATCAGCGGCCATACGCACCAGGCGCGCATCGAAACCATCCATGATGTGCTTTACCTCAATCCAGGGTCAGCCAGTCACGGGCGATACGGCACTCCTTGCAGCATTGCAATGATAAAGTTTGACAAAGGTCGGGTGCGACCCAAAATTCTTACGCTGGAAGGATGAGCCGACATTCGCAGCAGGTGATGGAGCCGAACGTATCGATCAGCCAATACCGGATCGATAAAGGGTGGCTGTTGATCTAAAGAAGCTCGCATCAAGTGTCGATATAGACGTTAAGATAGAGACCAATCCTCTTTACAAGGACAGGCCCGGATGCTTATAATCATTTTCAAGCGGTTAAGGTGAAACAACCATAGTCGGCAATATAATGATATGGGGCAGTATCTACCGGATACCAAAGAGGAAATTGATGTCAAAACAGATCGTGATGTCAGTGAACCGTCGATGTACAAGGTTCTGCTGCACAATGACGACTATACGACAATGGAGTTCGTAGTGCACGTGCTGATGCACATCTTTCGTAAAAGCGCCGAAGAGGCGACGCGCATCATGCTCAACGTTCATGAAAGAGGAGTAGGGGTTTGTGGAGTCTACCCTTATGAAATTGCCGAAACAAAGGTTGAAACGGTTATTCGGATGGCACGCGAAAACGGCCACCCGTTACAATGCACCATGGAGAGAATATAAGCCATGATCAGTAAAGAGCTCAGCGTTACACTGGGATTCGCAGTTCGGGAAGCAAAGCGGAGACGCCACGAGTACGTCGGAATCGAACATATTTTGTACGCGATTTTGCATGACGGTAATGGTGTGGAAATCATAGAAGGGTGCGGCGGCAATGTTGAGCATCTGAAATTGACCATCGAGGATTTTTTCTCTGAAAAAATGGAAGTGATACCTGAGAGTGACGAGTATGTTCTCCAGCAGACCATCGGTTTTCAGCGGGTCATTCAACGGGCTGTGAACCATGTACGATCGGCGGAAAAGGCCGAAGTGGCTGTGAGTGACATCCTGGCGTCCATATTTATGGAAAAAGATTCACACGCCGCATTTTTCCTGAACCAGGAGGGCATTACGCGGTTGGATGTACTCAACTATATATCCCACGAAATGCGCACGGACAGGACAGAGGACGATACCGACGCCACGGGATTTGAGAAACCTGAGAGCGAAGGAGAGAAAAAAAAGAAGGCGGCCAATCCCTTGGAAGCTTATACGGTGGACATGATGGAACTGGCCGCCGCAAATAAGCTCGATCCGGTTATCGGGCGCGAATCCGAATTGCAGCGTACGATGCAGGTGCTGTGCCGCCGGCGAAAAAACAATCCGGTATTTGTAGGGGACCCCGGTGTCGGCAAAACGGCCATGGCCGAGGGCTTGGTCCAAAAGATCCATAAAGGCGATGTGCCCGACCTGTTGAAAGAAATGCGCGTTTATTCACTCGATCTTGGCGGGATGCTGGCCGGATCAAAGTTCCGCGGTGACTTTGAGCAGCGTTTAAAAGGTGTTATCAACGAATTGCAGAAGCGTGATAACGTCATCCTGTTTATCGACGAGATACACACCATCGTTGGTGCGGGAGCGACAAGCAGCGGCTCTATGGATGCCTCCAACATTCTCAAACCTGTACTGGCCAGCGGTGATATCCGATGTATCGGTTCGACAACCTATGAAGAGTATAAGAACCATTTTGAAAAGGATCGCGCCCTGTCGCGACGGTTTGAAAAGATTGAAATCGCCGAACCTTCCATCGCTGAGAGCGTGCTGATTCTGAAGGGGCTCAGATCCCGCTATGAGGAGCACCATCAGATTGCCTATTCGGATGCTTCGCTCAAATCCGCTTGTGAATTGTCGGCCAAATATCTCAACGACCGTTTTCTTCCCGATAAGGCCATCGATGTCATAGACGAGGCCGGCGCCTTTATCCGTTTGACCGGGCACAAGCAGCGCAAACGGATCAACCCGGCCGATATCGAAAAGATCGTCGCTAAAATGGCGCGGATTCCAACGGTCAGTGTCTCAACGCCGGACAAGGCAAAACTGGAAACCCTGGAGGACCGGTTGAAGCAGGTGGTGTTCGGGCAAGATGACGCCATAGCGGCCCTGGTAACCGCCATTAAACGTCAAAGAGCCGGCCTGGGGCATCCGGAACGACCGGTAGGCTCCTTCCTTTTTACCGGCCCCACCGGTGTCGGCAAAACAGAGGTGGCCCGTCAGGTGGCTTTGAATTTGAATGTTGAATTTATTCGCTTTGATATGAGCGAATATATGGAGAAGCACGCAGTGGCGCGTCTGATCGGCGCACCTCCGGGATACATCGGATTCGATCAAGGGGGACTGCTGACGGACACGATCCGCAAACACCCCTATAGCGTGCTATTGCTGGACGAGATCGAAAAGGCCCACCCGGATCTTTTTAATATCCTGCTTCAAGTGATGGATCATGCTACGCTGACGGACAACAACGGCAAAAAAGCGGATTTCCGGAATGTCATCCTGATGATGACCTCCAATGCAGGCAGCCGTGAAATGAGTGCCGCAACCATTGGATTCGGAGATCCGAAAAAAGATGCCGGCGGCAAAGGCAAAAAGGCCGTCGAAAAATATTTCAGTCCGGAATTTCGTAACCGACTCGACAGCACCATCTCGTTCAACGGCCTCGACATGAAAATCATGGAGATGATTGTCGACAAATTTATGGCGGAATTTTCCGTCCAACTGGCCGCCAAAAAGGTCGAAATCGCCTATACCGATGCGACACGCGTGTGGATGGCTGAAAAAGGGTATGATCCGCGTTACGGTGCGCGGCCTTTGGCCCGGGTACTGCAGATCGAAATAAAGGACGTCCTTGCGGATGAAATTCTCTTCGGGTGTTTGTCAAAGAGCGGAAAGGTTCTCGTCGATGTGAAAGACGATAAGCTGGTATTTGACTATTCGTGATGCTTGCCAGGGTTGCAAAACAGACCATGCCTGTTTTTCGCCTAACCGATAAACTTGTGTTCCCGCCCGTACATTTGTCCACTCCGGAAGGCCTGCTGGCTGTTGGCGGGGATCTGAGTGTTCAACGCCTGCTGCTGGCGTATAGAAGCGGAATCTTTCCTTGGTACTCCAAAGCCGAACCGCTGTTATGGTGGTCTCCCGATCCCAGATCGGTGCTGTTTCCGCATGAACTGAGAATTTCGCGATCCCTCCAGAAAATCCTTCGTCAGGACAGATACACCGTTCGGATGGATAGCGATTTTCAATGTGTCATCACATCCTGCGCCAACATCGAGCGCAAGAACCAGGACGACACCTGGATTACGGATGAAATGATTGATGCTTATCTGAAGCTGCACCGGCACGGATATGCCCACTCGTTTGAGACATGGTATCAGGGGAAAATTGTGGGAGGCCTGTATGGTGTATCCATCGGGCGCTGCTTTTTTGGAGAATCCATGTTTTCCACACACCGCGATGCCTCGAAGGTGGCGCTGGTGTATTTGGCGCGCTTTGCAGAGGGAATGGATTTTGGGTTTATTGATTGCCAGGTTCCCAGCAATCATCTCTGCCGACTGGGGGCGCGCAATATATCGAGAAGAAAATTTATGAGGTTGCTTGAGGAGCACATAAGCCTTCCAACCACCGTCGGACGGTGGGGCGAGCCACAATAAACGCTTGGGGTTGTGCCAGTGGCTCAGGCTGTCTCAGTGCGCTGATCGATTTGAAAATAGAAATCCCTTGATTTGGCAGGTCTCAGCTTGAACGGACGATCCTGACAAATGGCCGGTACACGTCAATCGGAATACCGGCCGTCCTTGCGGCGATCTTCACCGGCGCGCCTGTCGCTTCCACTTCTGCGTTCGGGAATATGACATGTGTATGAGAACTGGCGTCTATCGTTGTTTTTGCGCCGTCCGCCATTATCGGCAATGTTTATTTCATTCACCAGATCATTCCTCTCATCCATTGTGAAGATCTCTACCAGTTGCGTTTTCTTGGTCATGAATACCTGCTATAAGCCGTGCAAAACTTTAATTCCACATCTGGTGCAATTTTAATACCAAGGATGCCCTTTGCCGGTAACCAGCCATCCGTCAGCAATTATTTTTTGTGTTACCTATTGAAATGATTTCAATAGATGATTTTCAGGATTCGGTTCGGCCGCCGCGCCACGCCATGAACTTTTTTGTGGCTGTGTAAAAAGTTCGCCAATCCATCACTACCTGATTACCCAGTAGGTAATTTAAGTGACAGACTGGAAGTGGTTTCAAAAGCTTCCATCGGACCCAAGATCCCCCGCTAAAGCTCAGCGGGATAAAAAGGCGGGGAAAATACGTTTAACCGCAGGCATACATTGGGTATGTAGAGGATTAAACGGTTTTCCCCAACGCCGAGCTTGGGTTCGAGGGGAGGTTTTGAAACCACTTCTAACCGAATGGCTCCGACGGGGGGCCTATTCCGAGTTCACTGATCTTGTTTAAAAGGGTCTTGTAACTGACCTTTAGAATTTTGGAGGCCTTGCTCCGATTCCAATCAGTCTTTTCCAGGACGTAGGATATCACCTCCTTTTCGACTTTATCTACAGCCTTTTTCTTTACCGATTTCAGAGAGAAATTATTGTTCCTAAGAGGATCGGCGCTTTCCAAATCGATAAATGTATTCAGTGCGCTGCTCCCTGGTGCGGCCTGCTGCGAAGGGATGGTCAGATGATCGGAGGGACCTGTCTCGAAAAGCTCGGCAACGATTTTATCGCAATTGCCCAGGACCAGCATCCGCTTAAGCACGTTTTGCAGCTCCCGAACGTTTCCGGGCCAGTGATAAGTGGTCAGTTTTTCTATAATCGCGGGACCTGGGGGGTCGATATCATTGCCTCCCAGCTGAGAAGCATACTGCTCGATGTAATAGTTGATCAACGGCTCGATATCTTCAGGCCGTTCACGCAAGGGTGAGATAAAAACCTTTATAATATTAAGGCGATAATAGAGATCCTCTCTGAACTTGCCTTCATTGATCTCCTGTTTTAAATCATGATTGGTGGCGGCAATGACCCATGTGTCGGTTTTTATTTCTTTTTCAGAGCCAAGGGGGGCGAATTCACCGCTTTGCAGCACATGCAGCAATTTGGCTTGCAGCGGCAGCGACATGTCGCCGATTTCATCCAACAGCAGCACGCCTCCATGCGCCAGTTGAAATTTGCCGCGCCGTTTTTGCTCAGCTCCGGTAAATGCACCACGCTCATAGCCGAACAATTCGCTTTCGAGCAAACCTTCCGGCAAGGCCGCGCAATTGATTTTAATGAAAGGCTTCCCCAGCCTTGGTGATTTCTGGTATAAATTTTGAGCGACCACTTCCTTGCCGACACCACTCTCACCAAAAATAACCGTGTTCAGGCCAGTATGTGCCACGTGTTCAACGAGTTCTTTCACTCGGCGAATGTTTTCACTTACTCCAATGATCGGGGGTCCCATTATCAGTTTTCCTTATCTTTAAGTAAGGATCGTGCAGCTTGTTCAAGATCAGGTAATTTAAACGGTTTCTCCAACACCAAGTCAGCGTTTGCCTCCTTGGCCAGGGCTTCCGGATGTTCACCCCATCCTGTAATGGCAATGACAGGGAGATCGGGGAATTTTTTTTTGACAATAGATATAACGGCAACGCCGCTGATGTTGGGCAAAACAAGGTCCGTTATGATAATATCAAGCGAGTCCTTTTCCGCCTCGATCATTTTTAAGCCATCAAGACCGTTTGAGGCGGATAACACCTCATATTTCTTCTGCTTGAAGTACTTGCAAAGTGCCGAGAGGACTTCTTCCGTATCATCAATGATTAGCACTTTGGGTTGTGAACTCATTGGCCGCTCCTATTCGCTGATTTTTAAGCAGTTGCTCTGGTTCCGTTTGTGGACAATACATCCCTTCTTATTGGCCCAGGACTTGTTCATAAAGGAAAGGCCCCATACAGCCACTCACGATGTCGGGCATTAGCCGTTCCAGATAAATGAGCCTATATAACCCCAACGATACGGTCAAAATTCTAACTTACTTTTTATACACCAATAAATTGCAGGTTACAAGGATAATGGCATTAATTATTATGGGATATAGTTCATAGTCTATGGTAAATTTGTCATAAAAAGTGGAAAATAAATTCTCAAAAAGAGTTGCTATTCAACTCAATTGGTTATACATCACGTCGTGATTTAGAAAGGCATGAATTTATTATCGCACTGAAATTATAATAAATTATAAATTTGGTTCTTTGAAAAATTGTTTTTGATGGAAAACACGACAAACGGGCATGCAAGTTGCTTTTAAGCCTATCTTATGATCGAGGAAGTTCGGATTTTTCACCGTTTGCGATTTACATTGGCAATTGGTTATCAGGTGGGCAAGCATTGTAATGAGCCATTCAACGAACAAGGATACTATCGTCGTCTTTTCACAATCGCCGGCTGAAAGAGACTATCTACGCCGTTGTCTTGCAAGCGAGGGTTTCACAGCCGTTTGTTTTGAAATGGAAACCATTTGTTTCGACAACTTGGCCTCGATTCAACCTGTCTGTATCATTGCCAAAACGGATTCCATGGCGACCGCATGGCGATTTGTATTTGCGTTAAATCGATTTTGGCAAGATTGTTTTCTGGTTCTGGTGTCCGATGTGTTGCACGATTATCAACTCCGTTTTCAAACACAACATAATTTGGTCTATTGTTTATCAAATCGTGCCTTCAACAATGGAATCGGCAAAACCATACAGAAGCTTATTTCAAAAAAGCTTCAAAAGGTCGATGGTGAGAAACCGCTGATCATCGGACAATCGAAACAGATTCAAAGCATCCGAAAAACACTTCCAATTCTCGAGTCCTCAGCAGATCCGATCCTGATTACAGGAGAGCCGGGAACCGGCAAGGAATTGATAGCGCGAGCCATTGCCTTACAATCCAGGAAGGAGAGGATCTTTATTAAAATCGATTGTGAAGCTCTTCAACCAGGCATGGTTATTCACAATCTAAAGTCTTCCGAACTGTTTTCAGCTGATTGCAAAAAAACCGGCATCATTCTTATCAATAAGCTGCATCGACTCAAAAAAGAGCTGCAAGCTGAGATTTTATTAGTCATTGATCGAGCTTTAGAATGTTTAAGAAAGAATGCTTGTTCAGATAGGACTCATATCAGACTTATTTCGACAGCAAGCAATGGTATCGAGGCCATGGTCGAGAAAAATGAGTTCAGAAAAGATCTCTATTATCGTTTGAAGGTCATCCCGGTATCCATACCGCCATTAAGGGAGCGGAGAGAAGATATTCCTATTTTTATTGATTTTTTTACTCTAGAAGCCTGCTCAAGATTGAAAAAAAGTGTGTTGATTCCATCTGACCATGTTCGAGAAATATTATGCACTTATCATTGGCCGGCCAATGTAAGTGAATTAAAAAAAATAATTTATCGAATGGTTGTAACCGGAGACGAGTCATGTGTGTTTGCAAATATCCGTACCCCCAAATCAAAGGAGAACAGACGGAATTTGCATCCGCTTTCATTCGAGCTGGATGCGCTGCCAAGCTCACTTGAAATACATAAGTATTTGCCCTCTGTGAACAATTATTCTTTGCGTGACATATGCAATGAATTTGTTGGCCGGACAGAGAAAAAGCTGATGAAAAAGGCGCTCCTGTCAACGAGTTGGAATCGAAAAAAAGCTGCGGGTTTGCTTAATATTAGTTACAAGTCATTGTTAAATAAGATAAAAATTTATGAAATATACTAATGCTTACTCGTTGAATTTGGTTGGTGAAATTAAAAGAAATGGCAGATAGCCTATTTTATGTTTTTGCCGGCCGCAAAACCAGTTTTTCTTTCATAAGTTAATAGATGGGGTATGACGATTGGCCGTCTAAATCAATTCAGCATTCTGGCATCTGAAAAAGACTGTCAGGCAGGGATAAAAAATTTAATTGGCCCTTAGTCGAATAGCGTTATGTAATCGACCAGGCGGAGCTTTATCGGTACATGGGATATGGAATTTGAATATCCCATTTTCTTCATGGTCGGTCTGACGAAAAAGAGTGATTGATTATCTGTTTTTTAGACGCGTGTTCAGTTACCTATTGGAAAAACCGATACACGCACGAAAAAGTGAATTGCGATGGATAAAAACTCAGTAATTTATGTGGCTGGGCATAATGGGATGGTTGGGGCTTCAATCTTACGAAAGCTGCAAGAAGCCGGCTATGGAAGAGTTATTTTTCGTTCCCATAAGGAATTGGATTTACTGGATCAGGATCAGACCCGGGCATTTTTCAAACATCATAAGCCTGAGTATGTCTTTTTAGCGGCGGCGCATGTGGGTGGTATTTTAGCGAATAATGACTATCCGGCAGATTTTATCTACAATAATTTGCAAATTCAAAATAACGTCATTTATCAATGCTATCGAAATGATGTTAAGAAATTGCTGTTTCTAGGCAGTTCTTGTATTTATCCTAAATTTGCATCTCAACCGATGAGGGAAGAATATTTAATGACGGGGGAACTTGAACCAACGAATGCCCCATATGCCGTGGCCAAGATAGCCGGGATTGAATCATGCTGGTCATTCAATCGACAGTATGGAACCCAGTTTATTCCTGTAATGCCAACCAATCTATATGGCCCGGGAGACAATTTCGATCTAACATCTTCACATGTACTGCCTGCTTTAATTCGTAAGTTTCATCTGGCCAAGCTCGCTGCGCAAGGAGATTGGAACTCGATTATAGAAGATCAGGAACGTTTTGGCCCGATTCCTCAAGATATCATGTCCAGCCTGATTTCGATTGCAGGATCTCATGGTTTTCGACCTGCCGAAGGCATCTTTGAGGATCAAACACCCGAATCCCAGGCCGAGAATGGTGTCATTTTATGGGGCACAGGTGCTCCAATGCGTGAGATGCTGTACGTGGATGATTTGGCTGATGCATGTATTTTTTTAATGCAACGATCATTTGACGATGTATCCGATGTTTGCGCTGAGCAAAACAGAGTCCTTTTAAACATCGGCACAGGTGAAGACTTGACCATCAAAAAACTGGCCTTAACAGTCGCGGAAATAATTGGATACAGAGGTGGAATTTATTGGGATGTGCAAAAACCTGATGGAACGCCACGCAAATTGCTTGATGTAAGCAGGATTCAACAGCTTGGATGGAAATACAATACAGGACTGGAAGATGGTGTCCAAAAAGTATATACATGGTATCTGAAGCAAATATGACATTTGGACAATGCGACAATCAATTTTAAACCGGGGATAACTTTGTATGAAGACAGCACTAATAACTGGAATTACCGGACAAGACGGCGCATACCTTGCGGAATTTTTATTGGATAAAGGCTATATTGTTCACGGTATAAAGCGGCGATCATCTTCTTTCAATACAGCACGTATTGACCATTTATATCATGACCCGCATGAATCGGATGTTCGCTTTTTTTTGCATTATGGGGATCTGACAGACGCGACCAACCTAATTAGGATTATTCAAGAAACTCAACCAGATGAGGTCTACAATCTTGCCGCGCAGAGCCATGTTAAAGTCTCTTTTGATACTCCCGAGTACACCGCTAACTCGGATGCATTGGGTACCTTAAGGATCCTTGAGGCGATCCGAATCCTTAAGTTAGAACAAAAAACTCGTTTCTACCAAGCTTCGACAAGTGAGATGTTTGGAAAGGTGGTTGAAACACCTCAAAAGGAAACAACACCATTTTATCCCCGCAGTCCGTATGGAGCGGCGAAAGTCTATGCTTATTGGATTACTGTAAATTACCGTGAGGCCTATAACATGTTCGCGTGCAACGGGATTCTATTTAATCATGAATCACCATTGCGTGGTGAAACGTTTGTATCTCGCAAAATTACTCGGGCTGTGGCACGTATTAAGATGGGAATGCAAAATGAGATATATCTCGGCAATCTTGATTCGATTCGAGATTGGGGGTTTGCCAAAGATTATGTCAAGGCGATGTGGCTAATGCTTCAGACAGATGCACCGGATGATTACGTGATCGCAACAGGCAAGGAACATTCAGTTAGAGATTTTGTCGAATTTGCTTTCAGAGAAATCGGAATCGATATTGTCTGGGAAGGAAAGGGATTGGATGAAATCGGAAAGGATCGAGCGTCCGGCAAGGTCCTGGTTCGGGTTGATCCACGCTACTTTCGTCCAACTGAAGTTGATTTTTTGTTGGGCGATCCATCTAAGGCAAAAAAGTTCCTGGGATGGGAACCAGAATTCTCTTTTGAGCAGATGGCAGCGCTGATGGTGCAGGAAGACCTTAAGGAAGCTGAAGAAGATAAGGCCAGGCAGATAAATGGTTTTAAAACATTCAACAGCTATGATTAGAGGTCGGTCATTTCAATAACTATAGAGAAACACTTTTACAAAAGATGAATTATGAAGCTTAATTACCAGACGATTTTAGTGACCGGGTCGGCAGGTTTTATCGGATATCATCTTTCGAAAAGGCTGCTGGAAGATGGCTATAAAGTGATCGGCATAGACAATCTGAACGATTATTATGATGTTCGATTGAAACAAGATCGCCTAAACCAACTTGTATCATTTGACGGGTTTCAATTTTATCAGGTTGATCTTGCTGATATGCAGGATCTCGTTTCCATATTCTCTGATTCAAGCGTTGATGTCGTTGTCAACCTTGCGGCTCAAGCCGGTGTCCGGTACTCGCTGGAAAACCCTCAAGCATACGTCAACTCTAATCTGACCGGTTTTGTCAATGTTTTGGAGTGTTGTCGACATCATAAAATCAAACATCTGGTATTTGCCTCCTCCAGCTCAGTATACGGGGCAAACACAAAAATGCCGTTCTCCGTTCACCACAATGTCGATCATCCCGTTTCACTTTATGCCGCCACTAAAAAGGCGAATGAGTTAATGGCTCATACTTACAGCCACCTGTTTGATTTGCCTTGTACGGGATTGCGGTTTTTTACCGTATATGGTCCTTGGGGCCGTCCGGATATGGCTCTATTCCTGTTTACAGATGCCATTGTGGCTGGTCGACCGATAAAAGTGTTTAACCATGGTAAAATGCAGCGCGATTTTACCTATATCGACGATATCATTGAGGGCGTTGTTCGCGTGATGGGCACGATACCGGAGCCTGATCCGAATTGGAGCGGTGATAATCCGGATCCGGCCAATTCCTATACGAAGTATAAATTGTACAATATTGGCAATAACAATCCGGTTGAGTTGACCACCTTTATCAAAACCATAGAAATGGCTCTGGGCAGGAAGGCTGAAAAGGAATACTTGGAAATGCAAGCCGGCGATGTACCGGCGACCTATGCAGATATAGATGATCTGATGAATGCTGTCGGCTTTAAACCAAGTACATCTATTGAAGAGGGTATTGGCAAATTTGTGGATTGGTATAAAAGCTACCGTACCAGCGTTGGCGACTGACTGCCGACAAGCACGACAAACCTTAAGAATCAAAGAGCTGAAAAGCTGAGAACAGAACTATGAACGTCTGCATCGTAGGTACCGGGTATGTGGGATTGGTTGCAGCTGCCTGTCTCGCTGAAATGGGCAATCATGTCTATTGCATCGATGCCGATCCGCAAGTAGTCAAATCCCTCCAGGCCGGCAACATTCCAATTTTTGAACCCGGCCTGGAACCACTGGTTAAGCGTAATCGTGCAGAAGGCCGTCTAAAATTCAGCACCGATCTTGCTGCGGGAATCAAGGATGCATTATTCATATTCAACAGTGTTGGAACACCATCTCTGCCCGATGGATCCTGTGATCTTTCAAACGTAAGCAAGGTTGCAAAAAAAATCGGCCAGACCATGACCGACTATAAAATCATCATTAATAAATCTACTGTGCCTGTGGGTACGGCGGACATGGTACGACATATCATCCAGGAGGAGCTTGACCTGCGTCATATGACATTGGAGTTTGATATCGTATCAAATCCTGAATTTTTAAAGGAGGGTGATGCGGTCAGCGATTTTATGAAGCCCGACCGTGTCATCGTCGGGACCGATAATATTCGAACCGCCAAGCTGCTGGAAACGCTGTATGCCCCATTTGCCCGAAGCCGCGATAAGATGATCATCATGAATATTCGCAGCGCAGAGATGACAAAGTATGCCGCCAATTGCATGCTGGCGACGAAGATATCGTTTATGAACGAAATCGCCAATATCTGTGAAAGAGTCGGTGCCGATGTCAAGGATGTTCGGCTTGGCATTGGATCTGACCAGAGGATCGGTTATCATTTTATTTACCCGGGGGTAGGCTACGGCGGCTCTTGTTTCCCAAAAGACGTCAAAGCACTCATCAATACCGCCAAAGCCAATGGTTATACCGCCGAATTAAT
Organism: Desulfobacteraceae bacterium; assembly: GCA_050291625.1. Taxonomy (GTDB): domain Bacteria; phylum Desulfobacterota; class Desulfobacteria; order Desulfobacterales; family Desulfosarcinaceae; genus JARRKU01. Next base: position 3,807 of record JBNKKC010000102.1, on the reverse strand, counting down.
ATCCGCTGTGGATGCGGTCAACAACCGTCAAAAACGTTCGATTGCCGACAAGATACTGAATTATTTCGAACACCAGGGCGGTGTAAGCGGTAAAACGCTGGCCCTTTGGGGGCTCTCCTTCAAGGCCAACACCGACGATATCCGCGAGTCTGCCGCAGTGGAAACTATCGGTATACTGACCAAAGCCGGCATGAAAATCCAAGCCTATGATCCCGAAGCAGGTACCAATGCCGGCCGGGCTCTCGCCGATAACCCACTGGTGACCATCACTTCCGATCAGTATAGCCCTATACCGGGTGCCGAGGCGCTTGCCGTAATGACCGATTGGAATCAATTCCGCAACCCTGATTTCAGCAGAATCAAAACAATGCTCAAAGCGCCGATCATTTTTGACGGTCGTAATTTGTATTCAGCAACATTTCTGGCCGACCAGGGTTTCGCCTACTTCGGCATCGGCCGTCCCGACAAACTTGAAACATAAACAACTGGACATCCCGACAGGCCCAGTAAACCAAAAATATCTGTGAGGTTTATTTCATATTAATGGAATTATTTTACATATAATTGGCCTTTTATTTTCATAAAATTAGGTGACCTGATCCTCGAATTGTATCCACTAACCCTATATAAGTATTTGTAATAACATTTAAAAAAAACAGAGGCATGGTTTGGTATACTATTTGCTGAAAGCTACATGTCAAATCGCTTATTACGCAAGATCAGCGAGCCGTTTCAGCTGGTTCAATATCGGTTAATGGAATCGACCAGGCGGAGCTATCTCGATAATAAGTTTCTAAGCTAAGTTCAATCTATTTGGCCTGACATCATGGGCTATAGGCAATGACAATGACTTTGTATGAGAATAGCAATTCCACTTTAGGAACAGTTTGTCCCATTTGTGTGGTATTCGATTACATATTTTTCACAGTATTAAATTTGGATATTATCTTAACTATCTTAAATAAAAACAAAAATAAACTTTGGTGCGCTGGTATGCCATTTGCAAAAGGTGGAGCTGAGTTGGTTTTTCGGATGATGGGCTTGGAACGATATCATACTTCAAAGAGACTACTTTTACACCGGATCTAGAAACTGATGAAAAAATCTATTGCGCTTCTCATTTTAATTCTCTTTTTTGGCACAGCCTTTTTAGCTGTCGACGCCAGTGGATCATCCCGCAACTGTCCCGACGGAATTGACGACTATTGGAGGCTTGACGAATCTTCCACCGGATCCTACCAGGACTATATCAGCGGCAACAACGGTGCTTGTGACGGCGGATGCCCTTCACCGGTCAACGGTGTTGTCAATAATGGACAGCTTTTCGACGGCGTCAACGACGGAATAACGGTGGCTGCTCATCCGAGCTTTGACTGGTCTTCTGCGGAAAGTTTCAGCATCGAACTTTGGGTTCAACGGGATACAGGAACGATCAGCGGCCTGGAGGCTTTCGTGGGAAGATTCGATGCCGCCGGTCTGAGTTGGTACATCGGCATCAATTCATCCGGCCATGCTCAGGCACAGCTCAAAGCCGCGGACGGATCAGGGCCGGCACTGCCGCTTTCCGGTTCCAAAGATCTAAGAAGCGCCGATTCCACATGGCATCACGTTGTATTCGTACGCAACAACCAGACCAGCCAAAATATCTTATATGTCGATGGCGAACAAGAGGCATCGATTTCCTTTAATGCCTACTCGGCTGATTTTGATTCTGCAACCGCACCCCTGACGCTGGGGACCTGGAATGGCGGTAGCCGCCTATCCGGCAGGCTGGACGAGATAGCTTTATATGCGATAGCACTGGATGCCAATCAGATCAAAAGCCATTACTATATTGCCCGAGACTATTGCAGCATCTATGATGCGCCCGTCCAGATTATGGCGATGGGAGATTCCATTACCAAGGGTGACTATGAAATGTATAACCCACCCGAGGCCGAGAGAATCGGTTATCGATTCGATTTGTGGGAATTGCTCAACAACAATCTTTACTGGTTTGACTATATCGGCAGTGAACAAAACGGCTTGGGTCTACCGGGCATCGACCCCAATTTTGATCAAGAACACGCGGGGTTCGGCGGCATATCGGATGCTCAACTATATTACCTGCTGACAACAGGCTACAATCAGGTCGTATCTGTACAGGTGACACCCGGCCCCTATCTGGAATCCTATCCGACGGAAATTATGCTGCTTCACATCGGGACCAATAGTTTGGATCCCAGCTCTGGCGATGTCGAAAATATACTGAACCAAATCGATGCCTATGACAAGAATATCACTGTAATACTAGCCCGCATTATCGATCAGTCACCGAATCACGCGGATGTTCATTCCTTCAACAATAATATTGAGACCTTGGCAAACACCAGGATTGCCCAGGGCGACAAAATCATCATGGTCGACATGGAAGATGGTGCCGGGTTGAACTATACAATAGACGATGTTGAACCTTTCACTAGCGGCGACATGTTCAACTTTGCTCATCCTAATGCATCGGGCTATAGCAAAATAGCAGGCCAGTGGTTTGCAACGCTGGAAACCCTGCTTCCCCCATCGGATGTTCCCTTGTTTACAACCACACCTTTGTCGGAAGTGGTCAGAGGAAAGCTGTATACGTATAACAGTCATGCTGACGGCCGGCCCAGTCCGGACTATTCCTTGATCAGCGGTCCCGGCGGTATGACCGTTGATCCGCAAAGCGGCCTGGTTCAATGGACGCCGGATACGATAGGTGATTTTTCTGTCACATTGAGTGCACTGAACTGGGCCGGTGAAGATCAACAACCCTTTACTATCTCTGTTAGAACAGTTCTGGCAGCGAGCGATTCTTATAGCGGCATTATGGAAGGTGGCAGCTTGGTGGTTTCAGCCGCTCAGGGCATTCTGGCAAATGACGCCGGCGAAAATGAACCCTTGTCGGCAATCCTGGTCAGTGATGTCTCCCATGGCACATTGAATCTGAACGCAGACGGATCCTTTGACTATACCCATGACGGCAGCGAGGCATTCAGCGATGAATTTACTTATAAGGCATCGGACGGTACGACCGAAACCGATCCCGCAACGGTTACGCTGGATATCACTGCGGTGAACGATGCCCCCGTCATCACTGGACAGGGAACGATTTCTATAAAACAGGGAAGTAGCGTCACCATCGAACTCTCTAATCTTGTTGTAGATGATCCTGATAGCCAGGTCCCGGATGATCTCTCCGTCATCGTTGACGCCGGGCCAAATTATCGCGTTGAAAATAGCAACACGGTTGTGGTGGATGAAAGCTTTGTCGGCGAGCTGAATGTGTCAACACGCGTAACAGATGGCAACGACATGAGCGATCCGTTTGATCTGGTTGTTTCGGTTTTGGCGAGTGGAAGCGGCGGAGGTGGAGGTAGTGGATGTTTTATCTCTTCCTTGTTTTAACACACTAATGAATTGACAAGTTATCCGGATAAAGGGAGCTGATGATTCGACTTTAATGGAGGTTTTTGACTATGAAACGAAATGTATCACTTAAACTAATGTTCTTGATGATTCTGACAGGTGCAGCTTTGGTGCTGCTGTCGACCCAGCCTTCTATGGCCGCCTATTTAGTCCAGCCGACCGCCTATTGGCAGTTGGAAGAGGCCGATCCTGGGACAGACGGCGTTGCCGATGACGTCGCCACTGCCGATGGCGCCTGCACCAATTGCCCCACAGCAGGTGTTAGCGGCCAGATAGGAAATGCCTTCACGTTTGACGGCGTCAACGATTCGGTTGTTTTTAGCGATCCCAGTGACGATGTATTCGATTTTGCAGCCGGAGTCA
>JBNKKC010000101.1:0-8411 GCA_050291625.1 Desulfobacteraceae bacterium | reverse complement strand
ATATGCAAAGATGACCAGGTTGGAACTGACGCTCGGCTTATCGTCCAACGCCATGGATACGACCATTTCAGGCACATTGGCCGATTTGGAAATGTCCTTAATCGTGGCTCTTTTTTATTTTCTGGAATCCAGCCCGGAATTGGGTCCGATAAATCGAACCAGATTGCGAATGTAATCCCTTCGCCACGCTTCAGTCTCCTCCGGCGACCAGTTGTAAAATCCTTTACCACTTTTCATTCCCAGTTGATTGGTCCTCACCATATCCTGTATCACTTTTGCGGAACCGGGGGAGTTATCCAGATTGTGACGTAGGTATTTTTCGATTTGGAGCACTTGCTCCCAACCGTCTATATATTCGAAGTAGCGAAACGGCCCGGCAAAGGGAAGCCGCCGTCCGAAACTCTCGGTGACGGCCAGATCCACGTCCTGTGGAGAGGCAATGCCCTGATCAACCAGATAAGCGGCCTCTCGAAAGAGCGCCATCTGCAAGCGATTGCCGATAAAGCCCAACACCTCCCGATTGACCATAATGGGGCTTTTGCCGATCTTTTTCATCAGCATATAAATTGCCGTGGCTGCTTCATCTGTGGTCTTCTTCCCTTTGACCACTTCCACTAAAGGCATCAGATAGGGCGGATTGAAAAAGTGCGCCACCAGTACCCGCTCTGGATGGTTAAGCGACGCAGCAAGTTTGCTCGGTATAATCGATGAGGTATTGCTGGCCAAAATGGTTTCTGGAGGGCAAAGAGCGTCAAGTTTACTAAAAACGGTCTGTTTCAATGTAAGATCTTCCAGCACCGATTCGATCACTACATCAGCATGGCCCACCGCTTCCAGCAAATCCGTTGAGATGGAAATCTTAGAAAGGGCCGGAGTTACATCTTTATGGTCAAAGTGCCCGCTGGCAGCAAGCTCTTTTAGGTTCCGTTCAATTTTGGAAACAGCCCCGGCGAGCCGCTGCTCGCTGCGCCCATACAGAACCACCTCATAGCCGCCCTGAACAAACGCCTGGCCGATGGCGTGACCCATCATACCCGCACCGTAAATCGTTATCTTTTTGATCGCGTCTATCTCCATTGCCGTCCCTCTTAAGAGTTCTTTGATCTTACCGCAAGGTTTCGGTGTGTCCATCCACACTCAGGGCCTGACCAGTAATATGTTGACCCACTTTAGACGCCAGGTAGAGAGTCAGCCCGGCAATCTCCTCCGGGGAGACAAATGTTCGCATAGAAATACCCGCGACGGTTTTGGCACGTTCCTTTTCCAGGGTCAGCCCTGAACTTTTAGCCTGGGCGTTTAAGACGCGTTCCATACGTTCTCCGGACACATTGCCGGGGCAGATGGCATTGACCCGAATACCGAACCCGCCCAATTCCATGGCCAGGGTTTTGGTAAAACCAATCACCGCCCATTTGGCGGCGCAATAAGGGGCGCGTTGAGGGTATCCCATCAGCCCGGCGCTGGATGACATATTGACAATTAACCCACCTCCGGATGCTTTCAGTAGAGGGATCGCATGGCGAGCACAGTAGAATTGGGCGTTGAGTCCAATGGCGATGGTTTTATCCCAATCGGCGGGTTCGATCTCCTCTACAAAGGCTGTGGGGCCGCCAATACCGGCATTGTTCACCAGAATATCGAGACCTTTCAGATCGGCCATAGCCGCTACAAAAAGATGTTCGACCTGTGATTGGTCGGAAACATCGCAAAGGGTAGTGCCGATGGCGGGTCGTTCCCGGCGAACCGTTTCAAGGGCGCTCTGGTCAATGTCACAGACATGCACCTTTGCACCATGAGTTTCAAAGGTTTTGGCAATGACATAACCGATTCCTGAACCGCCGGCGGTAATTAGGATCCGTTTTCCTGAAGCCTCTATTTTCATGAGCTAGTCCTTATAATTGAGGGCGGCCCCTTTATCCGGTGACGTGGCCATTTTAGCGTAGATAGAAAGGTAACCCGGTTTCATCGATCTTTTCTGCGGTGACCAATTTTCAAGCCTGCGGGTCAGTTCATCCGCCGGGATCAATAATTCCAGCTTTTTTCCCGGAATATCGATCTCAATCATATCCCCATCCTGCACCACGGCCAACGGGCCGCCGGCCGATGCCTCCGGCGCAATATGGGCCACGGCGCACCCTTTATTGGTGCCTGAGAATCGACCGTCGGTTAAAAACGCCACTTTGTCGTGCCACCCTTTGGCCGCCAGCTGCCACAAAAAACGTTGCAGTAGTAACATCCCGGGGTCACCCTTGGGGCCTACATGGCGGACGATGATCACCTGGTACGGTTCAATCTCACCCTTGGCTAGCGCCTCACAGGCCGCAACCTCATTGGCATACACCCGGGCGGGTCCTTTGTGATGGTGCATCACCTGGGGCACTGCCGATTTTTTCACCAGCGCGCCGCCCGGTGCGAGATTTCCTGTCAAAAAAACCAACCCGCCATCGGGCGCCAACGGATTGTCCATGGAACGGATAATTTTGCCATCGCCGCCGGATGTGGTTTCAAGGGTTTTAGATAATGACGATCCCTTAACGGTTTTTACATCCGTTGCAAGCAGCGATTCCAGCTCCTTCATGACAGCAGGGATCCCCCCCACTTCATCGAGATGGCCCATGTGGTGTTCCGGTGCGCCGGAAGGCGAAATATCGCACAAAAGTGGCGTCTCTTCACTCAGCCGGTTAAAGATCTCCGGCCGAATATCCAGATTCAACTCCATTGCCACCGCCTGCAGATGCAACACCGCGTTAGTGGAGCCGCCCAGGGCCATCAATACCCGAATGGCGTTCTCAAACGCTCCTGTCGTAAGGATATCCGAACAGCGGACACCGCCTCTCAACAGTTGCATGACCTGCTGACCGCTGTTAAAGGCGATCCGCATCAGGCGGGAGTCATTTCCGGGCGTACAGGCGGTACCAGGCAAAGAGAGCCCCAACGCCTCCACCATGGCGGCCATTGTGTTGGCAGTCCCCATTACCGGGCAGGCGCCGCCACCCTGGCATCCCCGCTCCTGAATCTGGCAAAAGATGGACTGGGAGATTTCGCCGTCTTTAAATTTGCCGAAATGTTTGGGCGCCACATCCAGCGGTTCCAGCTCTTCACCGTGGAATCGGTTGAGCTGCATGTAACCACCGGTGACTACCACGGACGGCAGATCCAGCCGGGCGGCCGCCATGAGGTGACCGGGGATGACATCGTCGCACACTGGCACAAATACCATGGCATCGAACAGGTTGGTCATGGCCACAGTTTCGATGTAGCCAGCCACAAGATCCCGATGCGGCAGATGGTAGTTGTCATGGCCTGCCATGCTGGTACAGATGGAACTGATAACGAATTCCCTGGGGGTACCGCCAGTCGCCCATATGCCTGCCTTGACCTGCTGTGTTACCTTATCCAGGTGGGTCGATGCTGGATTGATCTCCCCCCAACTGCTGACCACACCAATCTGGGGCCTTCTCAGGGCGGTCTCGCCATATCCGACGCCGCGCATCATCTGGTGACGTTCAATCATTGCGTAGTCCTGAAGGTTGGCGTCCTGTTTTTTTATCTTCATACTACTCTCCGTTTTTTTCCTGATTGCTTGGCCACTGCCCCGCGGTACTGATAAATGCGTCGCCTGAAATTAGGTGTTTATCCTGCCTTGGGTATCTAGTCCTCTTAATTCATAGTATTCCGAACGCATGGTTTCCAATTCCTCAGGAGTGATCACATCTCCGTTTTCCAACGGCTCCTTGGAAAAACGTTCAGGCAACGACTCCTCTGTCAAGGTCATTCCTTCCCGCAAATTGAACTCACGGACAATGGACACCACATGATCCGCCGCCTTTTCCATTCCCTTTTGATCCAATTGCATCCCCGTGGTTAGTTTCACAATTTTGGCCATTTCGTCCCACATATAGAGATCACGGTAAAAACGGCAGACGATGAGGCAGTCCATCAGGGTTAGCCGATCTTCATAATCCTTGAACAGCTCCGCTTTGCCTTTGATCTGTTCCGGAGGGATCTGGCCGAATAGTTCCGGTTTATAAAAAGTGGCGCGCATGTGACAGGCTCCCCGCGGACTGACCGCGTAGCCCAGGCCCATTCCTTTCAGGGTGCGCGGATCGAAACCGGCGGGCTCCAGCCCTTTCACATGAATGGCGACATCCTCCATTTCCCACCTCTTGGCAGCGGAGACAATTCCTTCAGCCAGAACCTTGCCGATCCCTTCCTTGGCGGCCATTTTTTTCAACAGATCAGCGGCCGCTTCGGCATCTCCATAGCAGATCTTTTCATCAATTTTGCCCCGGACGCTCGCCTCCATGGTGAAAGCGCACAAATTTCCCGCGCTAATGGTGTCCATTCCCAACCGATCGCACAGGTCATTCAGATAGGTAATTTCTTCGATAGAGCCGATTTCACACAGCCCGCCAAAGGCGTAAATGGTCTCATACTCTGGCCCTTCAACGGTCAAACCCTCGTGGGGTCCACTTTTAATGGTGGAGAGTTTTCCGCACGCCACCGAACAGTGTGCGCACGCCTTGGGCTTGACATCCATTACCTCCTGCATGGCCGGCGCGTTGATTTTATCCTGAAGCGCTGACTTCCCTTTGCTCCAGTACCGGTTGGGAAAAGCCCCCACTTCATTCACCAGATCCACCAGCATGGGTGTGCCGAATTTGCGATAGTTGCCAAAAATCGGAGTGTCCTTGATGCGTTTGGAACACTCTTTAACAAAGGCTTTCAGGCCGTCAGCATCGGCATACTTCCGCTGTACCTCACCGTTGAAAACCATCGCTTTTACCTTTTTTGCACCCATCACAGTGCCTACGCCGGTTCGGCCAGCGGAACGCCATTTATCGTTTTCGATAACAGCAAATCGAACCTGGTTCTCACCCGCAGGGCCGATAACGATGGCTCCTGACTTATTGGCCCCTTTGGCCACGGTTCCCCACCTTTCAAGCACCATCTCTTCAGTTTCATAGGTGTCTTTTCCCCAAAGATCAGTCGCATCGTGGAACACCACACCTGTCTCTGAGATTTCCAATGCCACCGGTTTTTCGGAAGCACCCTGCAGGATTACCACATCATAGCCGGTTCGACTGATCGCTTCCGGCGCATGACCGCCGGAGTATGATTCCGAATACAAGCCAGTCTGGGGACTTTTGGTGAAAACTCCATAGCGACTGCCGCCGTGAATCGGGCTTTGGGTAATGGGCCCGGTGGCGATAATCAAGTGATTTTCCGGAGAGAGCGGATCACAACCCACCGGGTTCAGTTTAAGCAGCAGGTGTGTCGCCAATCCTTTTCCTCCCAGAGTCTTCTCCAGCGGGATATCGCTCAGGTCTGAGGTGGAAAAAGATTGGTTTGTCAGGTCAATGGATAAGATTTTATTGTGAAACCCTTTTTTTTTCTCCGATTCGTTCATGGTTGATTCCTCTATGCTATTTGCAGATGGAGGCGAATCCGCCCTCAATAATTTCAAGTCCTTTTTCCAGCTGATCATTGGTAATCACCAGGGGCGACAAAATTCGTATGACATTCCCATAGGTACCAGTGGCCAGCAGCAGCAACCCCTTTTTAAAACAATAGGAGGTCAGTACTTTTGCCAGATCCGGCGCCGGTGCTTTCGTTTTTTTGTCGTGCACCAACTCCATGGCGACCATAGCCCCGATTCCCCGAACATCACCAATAATTTTAAAGCGTTTCTGGAGTGCTTTGAAACGGGCTTTGGTTTTTTTCCCGATGGTATCGGCGCGTTTGAAGAGATCTTCAGATTTCAAAATATCGAAAACAGCGACACCCGCCGCGCAGGCCAAGGGATTGCCGCTGTAAGTGCCGCCGACACCTCCGGGGTGAACGCTGTCCATGATCTTTCGGGTTCCCACAACAGCGGCAATTGGCATTCCTGCCGCCAGGCTTTTGGCGGTGGTAATCAGATCGGGAACCACGTCAAAATGCTCAATGGCAAACATCTTGCCGGTTCGCGCCATCCCCGCCTGAATTTCATCGGTAACGAAAAGGATGCCGTTCTCTTCACAGATGGCCTTTACTTTTTGGACATACGCCTTGGGCGGCACGATAAAGCCCCCTTCGCCCAACACCGGTTCCATCACCATACAGGCGATGGATGCGGCCGCTACCTCTTTTACAAATAGTTCGGATAGCAGGTCTGCACAGGCTGCGTCACAAGAAGGATACTTTTTTCCGATGGGGCAGCGATAACAGTAGGGAGATCCAATGGTGTACACTTCCGGTGCGAAGGGGCCGAACCCGGCTTTAAAGGGCATCACCCGGCCCGTCATCGCCATGGTCATCATGGTGCGGCCATGGTAGGCGTTTCCCAGCGCCACAACACCTGTCCGTTTGGTGTAGACCCGGGCGATTTTTATTGCGTTTTCAACCGCTTCTGCGCCGCTGGTCACATAGGCGACAGCTTTCGGATTTCTTCCCGGTGCCGCCTTGCAGAGCTTTTCCGCCAACTGAACCGCCGGTTCATAAGGTGCCACCATCAAACAGGTGTGGGTAAAGCGTTCCGCCTGATCCTGAATGGCCTTGACTACTTTTGGATGCGAATGGCCAACATTCATCCCGCCGATACCGCCCGCAAAATCAATATACTCTTTTCCCTCCACATCCCACAGCAGCGCTCCCTTGGCCTTGTCCACATAGCAGCCGAATGCGCTGGCGTAGCAGGATGAAAAACATCTACCTCTTCGATCGGCAATTCCCTTGTTTGTGATGGATTTTGTCATAGTAACTTTCCCTTTTTCTTCGGTTTTCTTTTGTGATAGGTTCCCATGAACAACACTGCTTTCTCCAAGGTTTCTAGTTGCCGGGGTGTTACCCATTTTTTGCGAATTCAGATTGTCAGGAATTGGAAATTAGGATATCGATGAGATCGTTCGTCACCTCGTAGGCGATGCCCCAATTGGGACAGGAAAACTTGCCCGGATGGTTCTCTCTTACCAACGATTCCTTGGAGGGAATAAAGAGAACGACCACTGTTTTGGCCGTGGGCATCAGATCCTCGGGCACCCAGTGGTTTTTAGCGGCCATTTCAGGCAACTTCTTAAAACGGGCATCGACTGTAGCGGTGCAAAGCAACGGCTTGCGCCACCCGTGCGTTTCGTTATATTTTTGTGGGTACTCGTCTACGTAGCGCTCAACTTCTTGCCTCAGTTCATCGATGCTTACCTGCATTTTTAGATCACCTCCATGGTGCATTTCTTCTCGGGTTAGGCCAACTAAGATTGACCCTATCCGAAAAAAATGAATAATCGGTTCCGCACCTCATTTAAATCAACATATCGAGCCTTCGGTCTGACGAATGCACAAGCTATGGGATGAAAGAGGGCCTGGTCCAGCGTTTTCAAACAGTAAATTATGAATAATGGTAAGGCTATACAGATGGGTTGCTTTTTAAAAATGTGAGCGTTACAGCGGCGGGTCCGTTCCCGATTCTTACAAGTAGTCAGAAGACTGTTCTTCCGGCGGTTGATCCATACCATCAGGAGGGCTGGGTGTCGTTTTCAATCGGTGGTTTCGTAATCCTGATTTAGAAAAATTCATACCATGTTCCAATGCCCTTCTCTAGGGCCGCATTGAATAACATCACCCCGGTTACATTATCCTGTATGGACATGCCGACGGTATCAAAGATGGTAACCTCGTCCCGGCTTTCACGCCCGGGCTTTTTACCCAAGATGATCTCACCTATCTCAGCATGTATGTTTTCCGGCCGGACGATGCCCACCTCCACGGCATTGCGGGTCTCTCCGCATTTCACGCACAGATCGGTGGAGTCGGTAACGACCTTTGCCCCTTCAAAAACATCGGCGTTTAGTTCCTGTTTACCCGGCAAATCGGCGCCGATCGCGGCAATATGGACACCAGGTTGCAGCCAATCCCTCTTTACATGCACACCGTTACGGGCTCGGGTAGTGGTCACCACGATATCGGCGCCCCGTACCGCCTCTTCCGCCGTTGAACAGCTATGGACCGGGAGACCAGTCTCTTTCGACATCTCCTTGACGTAAGCCTCCTGAAACTCGGGCAAGGTATCCCATACCCGTACTTCCGTTAGCCTGCGAACCCGCATGATGGCGCACAATTGTCTCCGCGCCTGGCTTCCTGCTCCGATGACGCTCAGCTTTTCGGCATCGGTGCGGGCCAGATATTTCACCGAAATGGCGCCAGCAGCACCTGTACGGCATCCGGTAATCCAGGTACCGTCCATGATGCACTTTAATGCACTGGTGGCTGCCTCATAAAGCAGCACAACGTTCATGCCCGTGGGCAGGCCGAGGTCCGGGTTACGGTCATATCCGCCGGATGACGATTTCATCGAGATATATCCGCTGCCCATGTCAAGACCTCCCTTGAAGTCGATGCCTCCATGGGTGTCGGGCAATGACACGGCCATGAAA
>JBNKKC010000100.1:0-1980 GCA_050291625.1 Desulfobacteraceae bacterium | reverse complement strand
AGCTTTATATCGGGGGTGCCGGAGTAGCGCGAGGCTACTTGAACCGTCCGGAACTGACGGCAGAGCGCTTTTTACCCGACCCGTTTGCGCCGGCTGATGAACCGGCCGCGCGCATGTACAAGACCGGTGATCTGGGGCGCTGGCTGCCCGACGGCAATATCGAGTTTCTGGGAAGAAACGACTTTCAGGTCAAGATCCGGGGCTTTCGCATCGAACCGGGAGAGATCGAGGCCCGGCTGGCCGATCTGGAAGGCGTCAATGAAGCCGTTGTTCTTGCCGCACAAGATCCCTCCGGCGACAAGCGCCTGATCGCCTATTACACCAGCGGCGAAGAGCTTGGCGCCGAATCGCTGCGCGCGCATCTTTCCAGCGCTCTGCCCGGGTACATGGTGCCGGCCGCCTTTGTCCGGCTCGAAAACCTGCCGCTGACCCCCAACGGCAAGATCGACCGCAAGGCCTTGCCGGCCCCGGAAGGCGACGCCTTCAGCGCCAGAGAGTACACAGCTCCCGTAGGACAGACGGAACAGACCCTTTCACAGATATGGGCGGAGCTGCTCAAAGTGGAGCGGGTCGGCCGTTATGACAACTTTTTTGAGCTGGGCGGGCATTCGTTGCTGTCGATTCAGATGGTGAGCATGCTCAAGCAGGCAGGAATCGAAGTCCAAGTTGCGGCGTTGTTTACCCATCCGAGCCTTGAACGCTTGGCAACCTATATTGAAGGAGAAGAAAACTCAATGTTGCCGTATGGCGTAATTCCCATTCGGCGCACCGGGGGTGACACACCCCTGTTTTTTGTTCACGAAGTATCGGGTGAGGTTGACTATGCCCCGCCGCTGACGCGTCACATCGATGCGGACATCCCTGTATACGGGCTTGTGGGTTCCAGACTTGGCGAAACATCGTTCCGCACGATGTATGCCATGGCCAAGCGGCTCGTTCGAATCATCCGAGCCGTGCAGCCTTGCGGCCCGTATCGAATCGCCGGGTGGTCCTTTGGGGGCACTCTCGCCTATGAAATCGTAACTCAGCTGCTTGGCGAAGATGAGACCGTCGAGTTTGTCGGTTTGATCGATTCGATCAATTTCGCAGGAATCGGCCTGCAAGAGCGACCGATTGTTGATTACAACCTGGTTTTTCTGGACTACGTGCTGCAGGCCATGGATGAAACCGATGCTTCTTTGAGAGCTGAACTGGAGACGATAGCCAAGACTGCTGACTTCGAGGCGTTTACAAGAACATGTGAAGAAAAGAAACTTCTTCGGCATAACTTTAGCTTGGAAGATATTAAAAATTACCAGATTCGCACGACGGTCTATTCCCATGCCCTGTATGACTATCATCCGCTGCCTATACCGATCCCAATTTATCTTTTCAGAGCGATGGATCAAAAGGATACAACATTTGCCAGAGACGCTCACCTAAGCTGGGCACAGGTATTGCCGGAGGAGCAGATCCGTGTGATTCCGGTACCGGGCACGCACCAGTCGATGATGTTAGCGCCTCAAATCGATGTGTTGGCAAGATCGCTGTCTGATGCGATACGGCAAAGCGTGGGGTGTCTAAAAATGCCGTTTTGATGCATTATTTTTTGCCCAATTTTTGACCCTGGCAAAATTGATCAAAATGCCCGTTATGAATGGTTTTCGAACTATTAGACGTGGTCCAAAAATTGGGCAAAGAAAATTTACCGATTTAGACGGCCTACGGCAAGCGGGTGCAGCTAAGAAATTAATTCCAGCGCGGAAGGACGCGTGTTTGGTGACTATTCAGGCTGGACAAGGACACTATCGAGACCGGCGGTCGCAACAGCGCAGTGCTACGGTTTCTTGCTCCGCTTATCCCCAATGTTGCATAAAAAAGATGGCAAAAGGTTGGCAAACCCATATGGGTGTTAAAGCTATACCGTGTTGAAGCACTTTGCGAGGAATAAACCCATGGTGAACTTGAGGATCGGGTCTATTTCAGGCCATCTTTTTTCCC